>NZ_CADIJR010000078.1 GCF_902859645.1 Achromobacter insuavis
CTCGCGCCGCCACCCGGCCGGCGCGGCGCCGATCCAGCGGCACGGGCCGGCCGCGCAGGCGGCGGCGTCCGGCCCCAGGACCCGCGTGAGGCCGGCCGTTGCGTCATCCACCTGCGCATCCAGCGCATACAGGCTGCCCAGCCCGCCGGGCTGGCGCGCCACCACATAACCGTCCAGGACGCACAGCGTCCAGCCATCCACCGTCTCGGGCAGCCACAGCGGCGTGGGCGCGAACCCCGCCGGCCGCAGGCCGCAGGCGGCGATCAGCGCCTGCAGGCGGTCGGCGGCCTCGGCGTCGAACCAGGCCACGCCCACGCGGCCATCGGCACCACGCGCGCCGTGGCCGATGCGCAGCGTCTCCGGATCGCCCAACGCCAGCGGTTCGATCGCGCCTTCCACCGCCACCCGCAAGCGCGCGCGGGCCAGCGGCGGCAGCGATACCGCCGTCAGCGTCAGGTCTTCGGGATGCAGGAACGCCGTGGCGCGGGCGCCCGGCCAGCGGCGTCCCAGTTCCGCCAGACCCGCCGGCGGCAGGCGGCGCCAGGCGGTCTTCTCGGCCGCCGCCACGGGCAGCGGCGTGTCGGCGGTCAGGGACCGCTGCGGCGGCAGCAACACGCGGATCGCGGCCATCACGCGCCTTCCCGCGACCAGATGATCTGCGAAACGCCGTCGCCGCCGCGGGTCAGCAACGCCTTCAGGGGCTGGATCATGCCGCCCAGGCGCGCGGCGCCGTCGAGACGGAACCAGCCGCTGGCGACCGCCACGCGCGGCGCCTCGGTCCGCGCCGCGGGCGTGGCGGAGGCGCCGCCGCCGTTGTCCGCGGCGCCCTCGGCCGCGCTCAGACGGTTGGCGAAGTCGCCGTTATTGACGAACCAGAGCCCGCCGTCGCGCTGCGCCACCATGGCCTTGGCCTGGTCCAGCGACATGCCGGGCACGTGCGCGGCGATCACTTCGGCGCTGGCGGTGTTGACGTTGACCAGCGTCACGCGCGGCAGCACCGTCACGTGGCGCCGCAGGCGCGCCAGCACCGCGGCGTCCACCCCCGGCACGCCGGCCAGCTCTTCCAGGCTGCGCGGCAAGGGCGCCAGCCGGCCATGCGGATCGGCGCCCGGCTGCGCCGCCAGGATCCGCTCGGCGATCGCCTGGCCCACTTCCGGCGCGACGCCCACCAGCGCGCACAGGCGCAGCAGCTCGGCCACGCCGTCCTGGTACAGGCGGCCCTCGAACACCAGATTGCGTAGGTTGAACTTGCCCTGCTCGTCCTCCAGCCGGCCGACGAAGGCGGCGTCGCGGCCGGGACGCTGCAGGCGCGTATCGACGATGGGCGCGGCCCAGACGCCGTCGGGGCGCGTGGTGGCCTGCCGCTGGCCGTCCTCGCGCAGCCGCTGGCGCGCCAGGCCCAGCCCGGCCTCCAGCAGGGCCTGGGCCTGGGCGCGGCTCTGGGCGGCCTGCACGGCGCGCAGGAACGTGTCCTGGCGCTGCAGCAGCGAGGCGACGATCATCGTCACCGCGGCCACCACCAGCAATGCGCTGATCACCGCCATGCCGCGCTGCCGTTCACAGCTGCCAGGAACCGATGTCGGCATTGCCGCCATCCCCATCCGGCTTGCCGTCCGCGCCCAGCGAGAACACATCGATCTCGCCGCGCGTGCCCGGATTCAGGTACTGGTATGGATGCCCCCAGGGATCGTTGGGCAGGCGGTCGAGGTAGGCGCGCCAGGCGCTCGAGGCGCCCGACCCCGAGGCCGGCCGTTCCACCAGGGCGCGCAGGCCCTGCTCGGTGCTGGGATAGCTGCCGGTGTCGAGCCGGTACAGCTTGAGCGCCTGCATCAGCGCGCTGATGTCCTGGCGCGCCGCCACGGCGCGGGCCTGGTCGGGCCGGTCCAGCAGCCGCGGCACGATCAGCGCGGCCAGGATGCCCATGATCACGATCACCACCATGATCTCGATCAGCGTAAAGCCACGCTGCCGGCGCCCGCGGGGGTACTGCCTATCCGTCGTTAACCGGCCTGCTTTCATCGCGCTGGGACTCCGAAGGCAATCACACAAGGATCCGAAGACGACGATGCCGGCGGCAGAGCGCCGGCATCGCCTTTCGGGTCCGCACAGTGTGGCCAGCCCAAATGTCACGCATTTGACCCGTTGTGTGGAGCTTTGAAAGCCTCGCGGACCGCGTTTGGACGGCGGCAAAGTTGTTTGCAGTGTTAACAGCCCCTAGGGATTTCCCGTGTTTTTTCCACGCGCCCCGCCTTGCGTGGAATTTTTTTCCATTTCATGAAAGGTATTCGGAAGTTTGAATTCTTAGACTCCCGCTTTCATTGGAATGTCAGCTTTTATTCAGACCGCAGTCAGCCTGAATCAAAGCCACAACAAAGGGAGGAATGAATCCAATGCAATCAACACGCAGCATCATCAAGCGCGAGGCGTGGGCCGCGGGCACGATGATCGTGCTCGGCCTGGGCGCCATCGCGCAGGCATCCACGTACAACATCGGCAGCCTGGCGCGCATGGGCCCGGGCATGTTCCCGGCCATCCTCGGCGTGCTGCTGGTCCTGCTGGGACTGATCATCGCGCGCACGGCCTACTCGCCCGTGATCACCGAAGAGGACGCCGAAGAGATCCCCCCGCCCGAATGGCGCGGCTGGGGCTGCATCATCGGCGGCCTGATGGCCTTCATCCTGCTGGGCAAGTACGGCGGCCTGGTGCCCGCCACCTTCGCGCTGGTCTTCATCTCGGCCATGGGCGACCGCCAGCACACGCCGCGCAGCGCCGCGCTGCTGGCCGTGGGCGTGACGATTCTCGGCGTGGCCGTTTTCTCGTGGGCGCTGCAATTGCAGTTTCCGCTGTTCCGCTGGGGCTGATCGATGGAAATCTTCAATAACCTGATGCATGGGTTCTCGGTCGCCTTCGCGCTCGACAACCTGCTGTGGGCCGTGTTCGGCGTGTTCATGGGCAACCTGATCGGCGTGCTGCCGGGCATGGGCGTGCTGGCCGCCATCTCGATCCTGCTGCCGCTGACCTACACCATGACCCCGACCGCCGCGCTGGTGATGCTGTCCGGCATCTACTACGGCTCGCAATACGGCGGCGGCATCACTTCGATCATGCTGAACCTGCCGGGCACCGCCTCGCACGCGGTGGCCTGCCTGGACGGCAATCCGCTGGCGCGCAACGGCAAGGCCGGCTCGGCGCTGTTCATGTTGATGTTCTCGTCGTTCTGCGGCGCGTCCGTCGGCATCCTGGCGATGATCCTGTTCTCGCCGCTGCTGGTCGACGTGGCCTTCAAGTTCGGCCCGGCCGAGTACTTCTCGATGATGATGCTGGGCCTGCTGGCCGGCGCCACGCTGGCCAAGGGCTCGGCGATCAAGGGCGTGGCGATGGTGGTGGTCGGCCTGTTGCTGGGCGTGATCGGCACCGACGTCAACACCGGCACCATGCGCTTTCACTTCGGCATCCTCGAGCTGAGCGACGGCCTGCAGATCGTGGCGCTGGCGATGGGCCTGTTCGGCGTGGCCGACTTCCTCAAGAACATCAACCAGATCGGCGGCGACACCAAGGTCACCAGCACCAAGGTCAGCATGAAGTCGATGCGTCCCGAAGCCGGCGACATCAAGCAGTCGCGCGGCGCCCTGGTGCGCGGCACCGCCATCGGCGCGGCCTTCGGCATCCTGCCGGGCACCGGCCCGACCATCGCCTCGTTCATCTCGTACGCGGTGGAAAAGAAGGTGGCGCGCGAACCGCGCCGCTTCGGCCGCGGCGCCATCGAGGGCATCGCCGGCCCCGAGGCCGCCACCAGCGCCTCGACCCAGACCAGCTTCATCCCCACCATGAGCCTGGGCATCCCGGGCGACCCGGTGATGGCGCTGATGCTAGGCGCGCTGATCATCCACGGCATCCAGCCCGGTCCGCAGATGATGGTCGAGCACGCCGACATGTTCTGGGGGCTGATCGCCAGCTTCTGGGTCGGCAACGTGCTGCTGTTGCTGCTGAACCTGCCGCTGATCGGCATGTGGGTGCGCCTGTTGACCGTGCCGTTCCGCTACCTGTTCCCGGCGGCGCTGTTCTTCGTCTGCGTCGGCGTCTACAGCACCAACAACAACCTGTTCGACGTGGGCATGGTGACGTTGTTCGGGGCCGCGGGCTACGCCCTGATCCGGTTGCGCTTCGAACCGGCGCCGCTGCTGCTGGGCTTCGTGCTCGGGCCAATGGTGGAAGAGAACTTCCGCCGCGCCCTGCTGCTGTCGCGCGGCGACCTGGCGATCTTCGTCACGCGTCCGATCAGCCTGGGGTTCGTGCTGGCGTGCGTGCTGCTGATCGCGCTGCTGCTGGTCTCGGCCGTGAGGCAGAAACACAAGGCGCAAGCGGCCTTGGAGCAATCCCGCTCGGCCGCCTGACCGGCGCCGACGGAATGACGGACAGCCGCCCTCGGGCGGCTGTTTTTCATGGATCGGCAGACCCGCCGTCGCGGGCGGACAGCGGGCCGCTAGGCCTTGGGCGGCGCGGCCGGCCCCGCGGCATGGCCGTCGATATGGCCCAGCGGCCGGCCCGGATCGAGGCGGTCGCGCACCCGCTGCTTGAGCACCTTGGCCTCCGGAAAGCCGCCGTCGCGCTTGCGGTCCCACACCAGCTCGCCGTCGTAGGTGATCTGGAAGATGCCGCCGGTGCCGGGCTGCAACACCACCTCGCCCAGGTCGGTGGAGAACGTGGACAGCAGCTCCTGCGCCATCCAGCCGGCGCGCAGCAGCCACTGGCACTGCGTGCAATAGAGGATGACGATGCGGGGACGATGGGCGGCGGGCGGGGTGGCGGTCTGCATGGCGCGGATCATTCTACGCCAGCCGGGTGCGCGCGGCGCGCGGCGCCAGTCGTGGATAATGTCAGGTTTTCCCGGGCGCGCGGTGCGCCCTGAGTCCGCCAATGAAGTCTGCATTACCCGCCCGAAGCCAACGCTGGCTGATCGGCCTCCTGATGGGCCTGGTCACGTTGACGCCGATGGGCATCGACATCTATCTGCCCTCCCTGCCCGCCATGGCCGTCGGCTTCGGCCAACCGATCAGCGCGCTGCAGGCCAGCATCACCCTCTTCATCTTCTCGGTCGGCGTCGGCCAGATCCTGATCGGCCCGCTGGCCGACCGCTACGGCCGCCGGCCGGTGGCGCTCGGCGGCGCGCTGGCCTACCTGCTGGGGTCGGCGCTGGGCGCGGCCGCGACCTCGCTGGAACTGTTCTACGCCGCGCGCGTGATCCAGGGCCTGGGCGCCTGCTCGGCCTCGCTGGTGGCGTTCGCGGCGGTGCGCGACCGCTTCAGCCCCGCGGTCGGGGCGCGCGTCTACAGCTATCTGAACGGCGCGCTGTGCACCGTGCCGGCGCTGGCGCCGATGCTGGGCGGCGCGCTGGCGGTGCATGCCGGCTGGCGCAGCACCTTCGTCTTCATGGTGCTGTTCGCGCTGGCGCTGGCGGCGTTGCTGGCGTGGCGTTTCGCCGAAACCCGCGAGGCGGCGCCGGCGCGCGGCGCGCCCCTGTACAGCCTGCGCCGCTACGCGCCGATCGCCGCCAGCGGCCGCTTTCTGTACTTCGCCATCTTCGGCATGGCCGGCATGGCCATGATCCTGGTGTTCGTGTCGGCCGCGCCGGTGGTGCTGGTGCAGCAGCTGGGCTATTCGGAGCTGGGCTTTTCCGCCTGGTTCGGCGGCAATGCCGCCATCAACATCGCGGCCTTCTTCCTGGCGCCGGTGTTCATCGCGCGCTTCGGCCGCTACGCCATGCTGCGGGTCGGCATGACGGCCCTGCTGCTGGCCGCGCTGATGCACCTGGCCGCCTGGCGCTGGGCGCCCGCGGCCGCGTGGATCTTCATGCTGCCGGTGGCGGTGCTCACCGTCGGCTTTTCGCTGGCGCTGGGGTCGGCGCTGAGCCTGGCGCTGGAACCCTTCGCCGACCGCGCCGGCACCGCCGCCGCGGTCTACGGGCTGTTCCAGATGAGCGGCTCGGCCGTCATCGCCACCGCCCTGCTGGACCAGGGCGTGGCGCCGCAGGCCGCCATGGGCCTGATCGGCGTGGTGATCGTGGGGCCGCTGCTGTGCCTGTCGGGCGTCATGGGCCGGCGCGTCGCCGCGTCTTCGCACTGAGCGCCCGCGCCCGGCCCGCGCCGCCCGGCGTGGTTCAGGCCGCCGCGCGCGGCGCGTTCGACAGGTGCATCAACAGCGCGCCGCCGGCGATCAGGGCCGCGCCCGCCAGGCGGCCGGGATTGAGCGCGCTGCCGACGAAGCCCACCAGCGCATAGCGGTCCAGCAGCAATGCCGCCAGCATCTGGCCGGCGATCACCGCCGCCAAAAAGGCGCCCGCGCCCAGCCGCGGCGCCAGCATCAGCGCCGCCGTGATGTAGAACACGCCGGCCAGCCCGCCGGTCCAGCCCCACCACGGCAGCCGGCCGATCTCGGCGAAGCTGGGCGCCGGCACCCGCAGCAACGCCATCACCAGCATGGCCGCGATGGCGCTGATCGCCAGCGAGGCCATGGTGGCCCACAGCGGATGGCCGAGGTGCCGCCCCAGGGCGGCGTTGGCGCCGGCCTGGATCGGCACCAGCGCGCCCGCCAGGATGGCGGCGGGAATGGCGTAGAAGGTCGTGGTATTCAAGGCTTGCTCCGGTTCAAGAGGGATTGGCGTTATTCTCTTATTCGCCAACCATTGAATCCAATTCGATATTTGTCTATTGAATATGCAGCCAGTGAATAACCTAAGGGCCATCGACCTGAATCTGCTGGTGGTGCTGGACGCCTTGCTGCACGAGCGCAACCTGACCCGCGCGGCCGCCCGCCTGCCGATGAGCCAGCCCGCCATGAGCCACGCCCTGGCCCGCCTGCGGACGCTGCTGGGCGACCCGCTGTTCCATCGCACGCGCGGCGGCCTGCGGCCGACGCCGCACGCCCTGGCGCTGGAAACGCCGTTGCGCGACGTGCTGGCGCAGGTGCGGCGCCTGCTGGCGGGCGCGGTGTTCGAGCCCGCGGCCAGCCGGCGCGCCTTCCGCCTGGCGATGTCCGACTATGGCGCGAGCGTGCTGCTGCCGTCGCTGATGCGGCGCCTGCGGCGCGACGCGCCGGGCATTGACCTGGAAATCAGCTATGCCAGCCGCAGCGGCATGATCGCGGGCGTGGCCGACGGCCAGCTCGACCTGGCGCTGGCGGTGTTCGGCGAAACGCCCGCCGAGATCCAGCGCGCGGTGCTGTTCGAGGAAGGCTTTGTCTGCGTCGCCGATGCCGCCGCGGGCCTGCCGTCGACGCTGGAGGATTACCTGGCGCGGCCGCACGTGCTGGCGGCCGCCAGCCAGGACCAGCGCGCGGCGGAAGTGGATGCGGCGCTGGCCCGCATCGGCCAATCGCGCCGCGTGGCGCTGCGGCTGCCGCACTGGACGGCGGCGCCGGCCGTGCTGGCCGGCACCGACCTGGTGCTGACGGTGGCGCGGCGCGCGGTGACGCCGACGCCAGCGGGCCTGGCCGTGGGACCGGCGCCGTTCGCCATCGCCCCGCTGGGGTTCGAAATGATCTGGCACCAGCGCGCCGACGCGGACGCCGGCCTGGGCTGGCTGCGCGCGCTGCTCGGGCAATTGGCGGGCTGAAGCGCGCCGGCGCTGGCGCCTACTCCCGCGCGCGCGGCGCCATGAACTCGGGGCCGACCGGATCGAGGATGTTCTTTTCCAGCAGATCGTCGATGTCGGCCATGTCGGCATCGCTCAGGCGCCAGCCGCAGGCCTCGTCGACGCCGTCCAGCTGCTCCGGGCGACGCGCGCCCCACAACGCGATGGTCGGGCCGCTGTCCAGCACCCAGCGGATCGCCAGGGCCAGCACCGGCTTGTCGTAGCGGATCCGCGCCATGGCCTCCAGTTCCTTGGTGGCGCGCACGTACTGATCGAAACGCGGCCGGCGGAACTTCGGATCCGAGGCGCGCAGGTCGTCGGCGCCAAAGGTGGTGTCCACCGTCATGCGGCCCGACAGCAGGCCGCGGCACAACGCGCCGTAGGCCAGCACGGCCAGCCCATGCTCGCGGGCATACGGCAGCACGTCGCGCTCGATGGCGCGCTCGAACAGGTTGTAGGGCGGCTGCACCGACGCCAGCGGCAGCACCGCGCGGAACGCGTCCATCTGTTCCGGCGAATAATTGCTCACGCCCACGGCCAGGATCTTGCCCTCGCGCTGCAGCGCTTCCAGCGTGCGCGCGGTGTCCTCGATCGGCACCAGCGGATCGGGCCAATGGATCTGGTAGAGGTCGATGCGGTCGGTGCGCAGGCGGCGCAGCGAATCCTCCACCTCGCGCCGCAGCCGCTGCGGGCTGGAATTGCGCCGCACGCCCTCGCCGGCCCATTCCAGGCCGCCCTTGGTGGCGATGACCGCCCGGTCGCGCAGGCCCGCCAGGGCCTGCCCCACCATTTCCTCGGAATGACCGAAGCCATACACCGGCGCGGTGTCGATCAGGTTGATGCCGCGCTCGACCGCGCCGCGCAGCGTGGCGATCGAGGCCGAATCATCGGCGCCGCCCCACATCCAGCCCCCGATCGCCCACGTGCCCAGGCCGATTCTCGACACAGGCGTGGGGATACCTTCAATACGCATGGTCTCGACCAGCATGACTTCTCCTACACAAAAAGTTTGATGAGTGTAGGTCAGGTATTATTGAATTGGATTCAACGATTTATTCATCTTCGCCCCGCTTTTCATGCCGTCCTACAGCCGCCACGACCTGGCCGATCTCAGCGCCTTCGCGGCCATCTGCCGGCGCGGCAGCTTCCGCCTGGCGGCCACCGAACTGGGCGTGTCGACCTCGGCCCTGAGCCACGCGCTGCGCAACCTGGAAGCCCGCCTGGGCGTCAAGCTGCTCAACCGCACCACCCGCTCGGTCGCGCCCACCGAAGCCGGCAGCCGCCTGGCGGCGCAGCTGGACCAGAGCTTCGGCGAGATCGGCGAGGCCCTGTCGGAGTTGGGCCGCTACCGCAGCGGGCCGCTGGGCGGCCTGCGCATTAACGTGCCGCGCGATGCCTCGCGGCTGCTGCTCAGCCCGGTGCTGGCGCGCTACCTCGAAGACTATCCCGGGGTGAAGATCGAGGTCGTGGTCGACAACAACATGGTCGACATCGTCAAGGCCGGCTTCGACGCCGGCATGCGCTTTGGCGACACGGTGCCGCAGGACATGGTCTGCACGCCGCTGACGCCGCCGCTGCGCTGGGTGGTGGTGGGCGCGCCCGCCTACCTCGGCCGCCACGGCACGCCCAGGAAGCCCGAGGACCTGCTGCGCCACGCCTGCATCCGGCTGCGGCTGGGCGACCAGACCATGTACCGCTGGGAGCTCGGACAAGGGCCGCAGGCGCACGCCATCGACGTGCCCGGCGCGTTGATCGTGAACGAAACCGACATGGCGCTGGAAGCCGCGCTGGATGGCATCGGCCTGGCCTATTGCCTGGAGCGCTGCGCCGAGCCGCACCTGCGCGCCGGACGCCTGCGGCGCGTGCTGGACGAGTGGTCGCCGGCGGGCGCGCCACTGGTCATGTACTACCCCAGCCGGCGGCAACTGGCGCCCGCGCTCAGCCGCCTGATCGAGGCGATCCGCGGCGCCAACGGACTGCCCGGCGCCATCGACGCCTAGGGCCTGCCCGCCTCCGGGCGCGCGTCGCGCCGGCCGGCAAGCGGGCGCCGGCCTGCTATCGTGAGGGCTTGCCCCGCCTCCCGGAGACGCCATGCCCGCCGACGCCCTGACCCAGGACCCCTTGCTGTTGCACACGATGCACGATGGCATCGCGACGCTGCGGCTGAACCGGCCCGCGCAATTCAACGCCTTGTCCGAAGGCCTGCTGGATGCGCTGCGCGCGCGCATCGACGCGCTGGCGCGCGAACCCGCGCTGCGCTGCGTGATCCTGGAATCGGCGGGCCGCGCCTTCTGCGCCGGCCACGACCTGCGCGAAATGCGCAGCCAGCCCGCGTTCGATTACTACCTGGCGCTGTTCCGCAAGTGCGGCGGCGTGATGCAGGGCCTGCAGGCGCTGCCGGTGCCGGTCATCGCCAAAGTCCGCGGCGTGGCCACCGCGGCCGGCTGCCAGCTGGTGGCCAGCTGCGACCTGGCCGTGGCCGCGGACAGCGCGCGCTTCGCCGTCTCCGGCATCAATGCCGGCCTGTTCTGCTCGACGCCGGCGGTGGCCCTGAGCCGCAACGTGTCGACCAAGCGCGCCTTCGAAATGCTGGTGACCGCGCGCTTCATCGACGCGGCGCAGGCGTGCGACTGGGGATTGCTGAACGACGTCGCGCCGGAAGCGGAGCTGGATGCGCGGGTCCAGGCGCTGGCCGACGTGATCGCGTCCAAGAGCCCCGCCGCGATCCGCCACGGCAAGCGCATGTTCTACGCGCAGCGCCAGATGGCGCAGGCCGACGCCTACGAATACGCCGCCGAAGTCATGGCGCGCAACATGATGGAAGAAGACGCCGCCGAAGGCATCGATGCCTTCCTGCATAAACGTGCGCCGCGCTGGCGTCCGTGAACGGCCGCGCTACGCCAGCCAGCCCAGCGCCCAGCCGCCCGCGGCGGCGGCCAGCACCACCCACAGCGGCGACCAGCGCGCATACACCAGCAGGCCGAACAGCCCCAGCGCCAGCGCGAAATCCGCCTTGGAGAGGATCGCGCTGGTCCAGACCGGGTCGTACAGCGCCGCCAGCAGGATGCCCACCACCGCGGCGTTGACGCCCGCGACCATGTTGCGCACGCCGGGCCGGCGCCGCAGGCTTTCCAAGAACGGCAGGGCCGCGGCCAGCAGCAGCGCGCCAGGCAGGAAGACCGCCACCAGCATGGCCAGGCCGCCGGCCCAGCCGGGCAACGGACCGGACGCCGCCGCGCCCAGGAAAGCGGCAAACGTGAACAGCGGCCCCGGCAGCGCCTGCGCCACGCCATAGCCCGCCAGGAAATCCGCGTTGGACACCATGCCGCCGCCAACCGCCGCCGTCTCCAGCAACGGCAGCACCACGTGTCCGCCGCCGAACACCAGCGCGCCCGCGCGATAGAACCCGGCCAGCTGCGTCGCCAGCGGCGCGCCCGACAGCGAGGCCCACAGCGGCAACGCCGCCAGCAACAGCGCGAACAGCGCCAGGCACGTATAACCGGCGGCGCGCGATACGCCCTGCGCCCGGTTGGCCAGCAACGGCCTGGGCGGCACCTGCAGCAACGCGGCGCCGGCCACCGCGCCCAGCACGATGGCGCCGATCTGCCCCAGCGTGGTCGGCAGCGCCACCGCGATCAGCGCCGCGACGATGGCCAACCCGGCACGCGGCACGTCCGGACAGAGCGAGCGGCCCATGCCCCACACCGCCTGTGCGATCACCGCCACGGCCGCCACCTTCAGGCCATGCACCAGCGGCAGGCTGGCCAGGCCGCCGAAACGCGCCAGCCCCAGGCCCAGCAGGATCATCGCCAGCGCTGACGGCAGCGTGAACGCGAGCCAGGCCGCCAGCATGCCGGTCCAGCCCGCCCGCTTCAGGCCCAGCGCCATGCCGACCTGGCTGCTGGCGGGGCCCGGCAGGAACTGGCACAACGCCACCAGATCGGAAAACGCATAATCGTCGAGCCAGCGGCGACGGTCGACGAATTCTTCGCGGAAATAGGCCAGGTGCGCCACCGGCCCGCCAAACGCGGTCAGGCCAAGCCGCAGGAACGCGAGGAACACTTCCACACAGGTTCCGCGTCCCGCCGGCTCGGCCTCACTGGCCACCGTTTTACTGGCGACGCGTTCATCGTGGAAAGGGGGCTGCGGCGGCATCGGACGTGGCACTCTGAAACGGTTGGCGCCGGCCGGTCGCGCGGCGCCGTGATTCAAGCTTATAGCCGGGTGGCGTGGCAGTTTCAATCGTTCGCGCGGCGGGGTTCCGCCAGATTACTGCATCAAGCTTCACAATTTCCATACAAAATCCGTTGGATAGCCCGATATACGCTCTGTAGAATACGGCGGCCCACCGCGGTGGCCAGATGCGTCGGGCGGAAAATGTGCGGCGCCCGCGCCCACAGGAATTTCAGAATGCTCAAGTTCACGATCCGTATTTTCGTGGTCGCCGCCATTGCCTATATCGCCGCCTCGCAATTGGTGAACCGCAGCCTGGGCTATCTGCTCGACTCGATCAGCGCCGACCTGTCCTACCAGGCCGTGCGCGGCCAGATGTACGCGCTGCATAAGGAACTCGACCCGATCGAGCCCGAATCGCGCGCCGCCTTCATCCGCGACTCCCTGCGGCCGCACTATGGCCTGGAACTGAAACTGGTGACGCCGGAACGGATCGAGGCCACCGAACAGGAAAAGCAGGACCTGGCCACGCGCGGCTTCATCATGCGCGACGAATACAACACCTACCTCGCCCCCCTGCCCGGCGAACCGCGGCAATGGCTGGAGATGCGCCTGCCCGGCGAACCGACGCTGGAAAAGTGGATCACGTGGGGCGCCTGGCTGGCGCTGAGCATGGTGCTGGCGGCGGTGCTGCTGTTGCTGTGGGCGCTGCCGGTATGGCGCGACCTCGATTCCCTGCGCAACGCCACGCTGCGCATGGGCCAGGGCGACCTGGGCGTGCGCGCGCGGCTGTCGCATTTTTCCGGTATCCGGCACGTCGGCGAAAGCTTCAACCAGATGGCCGAACGCATTTCGGCGCTGGTGGAAAACCAGCGCAGCCTGACCAACGCCGTCTCGCATGAATTGCGCACGCCGCTGGCGCGGCTGTCGTTCGAGGTCGACATGCTGGGCCAGGAGAAATTCCAGGCGCGGCGCGAGCAGATCCTGCACGACATGCGCACCGATATCCACGAGCTCGAAACCATGGTCGACGAACTGCTGGTGTACGCGCGGCTGGAACGCCCCGCCGACGACGTCGTCAAGCAGGAAACCGTGGACGTGCGCGACTGGCTCGGCGAAGCACTGGCGCAGGTGGCGCACCAGGCCGACGCGCGCGGCGTGCATTGCCACGTGCGCGACGGCCTGCCGGCGCACGTGCAGCTGCATCCGCGCTACATGAGCCGGGCCTTGCTCAACCTGGTACAGAACGCCGTGCGCTATGCCAGCGCGCGCATCGAGATCTCGCTGACGAGCTGCCCCGCCGGCGGCTACGAGCTGATCGTCGACGACGATGGCCCCGGCGTCGCGCCCGCTGACCGCGAGCGCATTTTCGAGCCCTTCATCCGGCTCGACGAAAGCCGCGACCGCGGCACCGGCGGCGCCGGCCTGGGCCTGGCCATCGTCAAGCGAGTCGCCGCCAGCCACAAGGGCACCATCGAGGTGCGCGAAAGCCCGCTGGGCGGCGCGCGCTTCATATTGCGGTGGATGTCCACGCCTGTCGCGGCGGACTGATTCGCACGGCGCATGGCGCCATGCCTGGATAGTATTCGTGCCTTTCAGATAATGCCGCACGGCCGTTGCAATGCGCAGGAATTGTTGCATTCGCGGCCCGGGAAAAATCGTCGACGCAACACCGCACGATTATTCAAATATTTGCGAGTGATTCGGGACCAAGGCTTCATAACAATAAAAATCAGCCAGCAAGAACCATTCCCGTCGCTCGCAGGATCAGGGTCAGATCAGATTTTCAAAAATTCAACTTCTTGTTAAATCAGTTTTAATGAGATAATTTAAAAACAATTATGCTTATTTTCTCTGATTTTAGAATGATTATTAAAATTTCAAAAGATGCTTGAAACAGCCCTTATTGAGCGAAACTCACCTTTCGACGATTATTTCCAATTATATTTACCATTAGTAATTTCAGTATCTATTTGAAAGTTTCAATATGAGAGAAATCACCTGATTTCTGAAAATAATAGTTACTATTTACGCAAAATTCTTAAAAATCATCTCGTCAGATTCCTTTCAAACTGACTCCAGGTTTAAAAGCGGCACCTAATAAAACCACCGCCGCTCGCGCTTCCCGATGTGCAGCAATCGCCTATTCCAGGCACCGGGCAAGATTGGCGATCCGGTGCTCCAGGAAAGGCCCATTGTGTTTCTGGAGCTGAGATGAAACCTGGCCACCGGCATGGCTTTTCTTTCCTTTCCCTCAACTACGCGTGGCAGGCGCTGATCCTGCTGCTGGCCCCGGTTCCCGCCGCGCTGGCGTGCACCACCTCCGGCACATCGATCCTGTGCAACGACGCCGTCGTCCTGCTCCCGATTCCCAACATCAACACCGTCAACACCAACGTGAACGGCGCCTCGGTGCTGGTCACCGCCAGCGGGCAGTCCTCGTCCGCCTTGGTCAGCCCGTCGATCACCTTGAGCGGCAAGAACACCAGCCTGACCAACCAGGGCACCGTCGACCCGGGCCTGGGGCTGGGCGGACTGCTCAGCCTGGGCGCGACCGGCGCGCAACTGGGCAACACCACCAATGGCGGCTCGGTGGTCGTCAACAACAACGGCGCGCTGCGCGGCACCGGCCTGTCGGTGCTGGGCCTGCCGCTCCTGACCGGCGTGGGCGGCGCCGCGCTGGTGGCCATGAGTGACGCCACCGGCACCATCAACATCACCAATACCAACCTCATCGAGATCCGTCCGGGCCTGCTGCCCGACCTGAGCGCGCTGCTGAGCAGCCCCGTGATCGCCGCCTATGGTGGCGCGCCGATCACCGTGACCAACGCGGCTGGCGCCGTCATCAACGGCCGCGTCGGCCTGGGCCGCTCCGTTTCAGGCAATACCTTCACCAATGCCGGCACCATCAACGGCAGCGTGCACATGGGCATCAACAGCACCAACACCTTCACCGCGGTGACCGGCTCGTCCGTCAGCCAGGGCGGCGCCACGAGCATCGGCGTGGGCGCCAACCTGAACGGACTCGGCGCGAACGTGGCATTGAATTTCTCGGCGCTGGGCCTGGTCGACGGCGGCGCTAACGGCAACAACACGCTGGTGCTGCAGAACCCGGGCGCCAGCGGCGTTAGCGGCGGCGGCACCGCCAGTTCCGCCACCTACATCAACTTCAACAACCTGATCGTCAACGGCGGCACCTGGAACGTCAGCGGCCCGCTGGTGACGGCGCAGGCCACGCTGAATGGCGGCCTGGTCAATTTCGACAACGCGGGCGCCTTCGGCAGCGGCACGCTGACCGCCAACGGCGGCGCCATCGCCAGCACGCAGGCCTTGTCGTTGAGCAATGCGATCGCGCTCGGCGTCAACGGCCTGGGCATCCAGGGCGCCAGCGACCTGACGCTGTCGGGCGCCACCAGCGGCGCCGGTTACCTGGACAAGTCGGGCGCCGGCACGCTGACGCTCAACGGCGCCAACGCCCACACCGGCGGCACGCGGCTGGGCGGCGGCACACTGGTCCTGGGCACCAATACCGCGCTCGGCCTGGGCGACCTGGCGGTCTATGGCGCCGCCACGCTGCAAGCCGTGGGCGCCACCAGCATCGGCAACAACATCGGGCTGGGCGCCACGCTCGCCCTGGCCAATACCGGCAACCTGGCGTTGACGGGCAACTTCACCGGCGCCGGCACGCTGGTCAAGAACGGCGCGGGCATACTGACCCTGAGCGGCGCCAACAGCCACGCCGCGACCCAGATCAACGCGGGCGGCCTGATCGTCGGCAACAACAGCGCGCTCGGCAGCGGCGCGCTGACCGTGAATGGCGCCGCCAGCCTGGCCTCGACCGCCTCGATGGCGCTGCAGAACGCCATCGTGCTGAACAATACGCTGACGCTGAACGGCGCCAGCGACCTGACCCTGAACGGCCTGCTCAGCGGCGCCAGCGGTTCGCTGGTCAAGAGCGGCGCGGGCGCGCTGACGCTCAACGGCGCCAACACGTTCGGCGGCGGCGCCACCCTCAGCGGCGGCAGCGTGAACGTGGGCAGCAACACCGCCCTGGGCAGCGGCGGCGTCACCGTCAATGGCGCCGTGACCCTGTCGAGCCTGGCCAACAACATCGCGCTATCCAACACGTTCGCCCTGAGCAACGCGCTGACCATCGCCGGCAGCAACAACCTGACGCTCAATGGCGCCCTGTCCGGCGCCGGCGGCTCGCTGGTCAAGACCGGCAGCGGCACCCTGACGCTCAACGCCGGCAACACCTTCGGCGGCGCCACGCTCAATGGCGGCGCCATCGTGGCCGGCGCCAACAATGCCCTGGGCACCGGCACCGCCGTGGTGCAGAGCGCCACCGCGCTCGACGCCGGCGCGGTCGTCAGCCTGGGCAACCAGTTCGTGCTGAACGACAACCTGTCGGTCCTCGGTTCGCAGGACCTGACGCTGGCCGGCGCCCTCTCCGGCAGCGGCCAGCTGATCAAGAATGGCGCCGCCAACCTGACGCTGGCGACCCAGAACACGCATAGCGGCGGCGTGCTGCTCAACGCCGGCACGCTGACGCTGGGCAACAGCCAGGCGCTGGGCGCCGGGCTGCTGGACGTGGAAGGCGCGGCCACGCTGGCCGCGGGCGGCCTGAACGTGGCCAACAACATCCGCCTGGGCGCGGGGCTCGGCCTGAACACCGGCGGCCAGGGACTGACGCTGTCCGGCGCGCTCAGCGGCGCCGGCGGCCTGACCCTGAACGACAACGGCATCCTGACCCTGTCCGGCAACAACAGCCACGCGGGCGGCGTCACGCTCAATGCGGGCACGCTGATCGCCGCGAGCGACACGGCGCTGGGCAGCGGCCAGCTGACCATCGGCGGCAACGCCACGCTGCAAAGCACCGCCAACCGCAACTTCACCAACAACGTCGCGCTCAACGGCAACCTGACCGTCGACAGCGGCAACAACATCGGCCTGTACGGCGCCATCAACGGCGCGGGCAATCTGATCAAGAACGGCGCCGGCACCCTGACGCTGACCGGCGCCAACAGCTTCGGCAACACCACCATCAATGCCGGCGTGCTGCAGGCGGGCACCGGCAGCCTGGGCGCCAGCGTGCTCAACAACAGCAAGCTGGTGCTGGCGCAAGGCGCCAACGCGACCTACAGCGGCGCCATCAGCGGCAGCGGCAGCGTCGACGTGCTGGGCAACAACACCACGTTGATCCTGAACGGCATCAACACCTTCACCGGCGGCCTGAACCTGCTGTCGGGCACGGTCGAAACGCGCGGCGGACAGGCGCTGGCCGACAACCTGGCCGTCAATCTGGCGGCCGGCACCACGCTGCGGCTGACCGACAGCGAGACGTTCGGCTCGCTCAGCGGCGCCGGCAATCTGGCGCTGGGCGCCAGTGCCACCATGCAGATGGGGCAGAACAACGCCGACTCCGTCTTCGGCGGCGTGCTCAGCGGCGCCAGCAACATCGTCAAGAATGGCACCGGCGCGCTGACGCTGTCGGGCGCGAACACGCAGACCGGCCTGTTCAACGTGGCCGGCGGCAGCCTGAACGTCACCGGCTCGCTGGCCAGCTCGCAGGTCAACGTGGGCGCGGGCGCGAGCCTGGGCGGCACCGGCAGCGTGACCGGCGTGGCCAATATCGCCACCGGCGGCGCACTGACGGGCACCACCGGCCAGACCCTGACGCTGGGCGGCCTGAATATGAGCGCTGGCTCGCAATTCAATGTCTCGCTGGGCGCGCCCACGCCGCAGGCGCTGGTGCAGGTCAATGGCAACGTGACGCTCAACGGCAATCTCAACGTGACCGACAAGGGCGGCTTCGGCGTCGGCGTGTATCGCCTGCTGGGCTATACCGGCACGCTGACCAACAATGGCATGGCGCTGGGCAGCCTGCCGCCGGGCACCCTGCCCGCCAACCTGCAGATCCAGACGGCGGTGAACCAGCAGGTGAACCTGGTGGTGGCCGCGGGCGGCAACAACGTGCAGTTCTGGAACGGCGCCAAGACCGCCGCCGACGGCGTGCTGGCCGGCGGCAGCGGCACCTGGGTGGCGGGCCAGACCAACTGGACCGATCAGTCGGGCAACCTGTCGCAGGCCTGGGGCGGCCAGTACGCCGTGTTCGGCGGCGCCGCCGGCGGCAACGTCGCCCTCACCGGCGACCAGGCCGTGACCGGCATGCAGTTCTTCACCGATGGCTACACCCTCACCGGCGGCGGCCTGCAATTGGCCACGGGGCCGAATACGTTCCGCGTCGACCCGACCATGACCGGCACCATCAACAGCGTCATCAAGGGCGCCGGTCAATTGCAGAAGCGCGACCTCGGCACGCTGGTGCTGGGCGGCGCCAACACCTATACCGGCGGCACGTTGATCAGCGAGGGCGTGCTCCAGGCCAGCGCCGACAACAATCTCGGCGACGCGGGCGGCGCGCTCGGTTTCGCAGGCGGCACGCTGCGCGTGACGGGCACCGGCTACACCGGCACCAGCCGCGCCATCGACGTCGGCGCGGGCGCCGGCTTCGACATTGCCGACGCCGGCAATGTCTTCACGCTGAACCAGGCCCTGACCGGCGCGGGCCGCGTCACCAAGCTGGGCGCCGGCACCCTGGCGCTGGGCGGCAACAACAGCGCCATCGGCGGCGTCACGCTGGCGGCCGGCACGGTGTCGGTCGGCAGCAATACCGCGCTGGGCAGCGGTTCATTCAACATCAACGGCTCGGGCGCGCTGGACAGCACCGCCGCCGTGACGCTGGCCAACGATGTCTTCATCGGCGCCGGCAACACGCTGACCCATCTGGGCTCGAACGACCTGACGCTCAACGGCGTCGTGGCCGGCACCACCGGCGCCCTGGCCAAGCAGGGCAACGGCACGCTGACGCTCAACGGCGCCAACAGCTATGCCGGCGGCACCACCCTGTCCGCGGGCGCGATCCGCGTCGGCAGCAACACCGCGCTGGGCACGGGCCTGCTGACCGTCGCCGGGGCATCGAGCCTGCTGTCCGACGGCAGCGTCGCCCTGGCCAACAACGTGGCGCTGGGCGCCAACCTGACCACGGGCGGCAGCGGCAACCTGACGTTGAGCGGCGCCCTCGGCGGCGCCGGCACCTTGATCAAATCGGGCGGCGGCACGCTCACGCTGAACGGCATCAACACCCATGCCGGCACCCAGCTGAACAGCGGCACCCTGCTGCTGGGCAACAACCAGGCGCTGGGCCTGGGCCCGCTGGCCGTCAATGGCAATGCCGCGCTCGATGGCGGCGTCGATCTGACGCTGGGCAACGCCATCACGGTGGCCAGCGGCGCCAACCTGACGCTGGCGCAGACGCACGACGCCCTCTTGTCCGGCGTGATCGATGGCGCCGGCGGCCTGATCGCCGGCGCGGCCGGCCGCAGCCTGACCCTGACCGGCGCCAACACCTACCAGGGCGGCACGCAACTCAACGGCGGCAGCCTGGTGGTGGGGTCCGGCACGGCGCTCGGCTCGGGCGCGCTGCAAGTCAACGGCGCCGCCACGCTGGCCGGCGTCGCCGGCGGCCCGGCCATCGCGCTGGCCAACAACGTGACGCTGAACAACGCGCTGACCGTCAACGGCGCGCGCGACCTGACCTTGTCCGGCGCCATCGACGGCGCCGGCTCGCTGCTCAAGAGCGGCAGTTCGACCCTGACGTTGAACGGCGCCAACACTTACCAGGGCGGCACCACCCTGGCCGCCGGCGCCCTGCGGGTCGGCAACGGCGCGGCGCTGGGCAGCGGCGACCTGACGGTCACCGGCGCGGCGACGCTGGGCTCGACCCAGGCCGTCACGTTGAACAACAACGTGACGCTAAACCAGGGCCTGGCGCTGGATCTCACCAACGACCTGACCCTGGCCGGCGCGATCGGCGGCGCCGGCGGCCTGAACGCCAGCGGCGCCGGCACCCTGACGCTGGCCGGCGCCAACACCTTCGGCGGCGGCACCCTGGTCAACGCCGGCACCCTGGTGGTCGGCGCCAACACCTCGCTGGGCAGCGGCGCCCTGACGGTCAACGGCGCCGCCACGCTGCAGGCGCTGACCGGCGTGACGCTGGCCAACAACGTGACCCTCAACGGTAGCGCGTTGACGGTTTCCGGCGCCCAGGACGTAGCGCTGAGCGGCATCGTCGCGGGCGGCGGATCGCTGGTCAAGCAAGGCGCCAACGCGCTGACGCTGAGCGGCGCCAACACCTTCCAGGGCGGCGTCACGCTGGCGCAAGGCGGCTTGCGCGTGGGCTCGGGCCAGGCCCTGGGCAGCGGCACGCTGACCGTGGCCGGCGCCTCGACGCTGACCAGCACCCAGGCCGTCACGCTGGCCAACAACGTCGCGCTCAACGGCGGCAACCTGACCGTGGGCGGCGCCAACGACGTCACCCTGGGCGGCACCGTCAGCGGCGCCAACGGCCTCGTCATGAACGGCAGCGGCACCCTGACGCTGTCCGGCGCCAACAACTACGCCGGCGGCACCACCCTGGCCAGCGGCACGCTGGCCGCCAACAGCAATACCGCCCTGGGCACCGGCGCCCTGACGGTCAACGGCGCGGCCAGCCTGACCGCCGCCGACGGCGTCACGCTGGCCAACAACGTCACGCTCAACAACACCCTGACCGCCACCGGCGCGGGCAACTGGACCCTGGCCGGCGTCATCGGCGGCGCCGGCGGCCTGATCAAGGAAGGCGGCGGCACGCTCACCCTGACGGGCGCCAACACCTATACCGGCAACACCCAGCTCAACGCGGGCGGCCTGACCGGCGACACCGGCAGCATCCGCGGCAACGTCGCGACCGCCGCCAACACCACCCTGACCTTCAACCAGAACGCCAACGGCGCCTTCGGCAATGTGCTGTCGGGCGCGGGCAACCTGGAAAAGACCGGCACGGGCAGCCTGACGCTGAGCGGCAGCAACACGCTGTCCGGCGGCATAGGCGTGGCGCAAGGCACGCTGGTCGCGGCGGGCGGCAACGCCATCAGCTCGGCCTCGGGCGTGCGCATCGACAGCGGCGCCACGCTGCAACTGACCGGCGCCGAATCCATCGCCAGCCTGACCGGCAATGGCGTGCTGCAGGCCGACGCCAACGTCTCGCTGGGCAGCGCCAGCGACAGCCTCTTCGGCGGCGTGCTGGCCGGCGCCGGCAACATCACCAAGACCGGCGCCGGCACCCTGACGCTGGGCGGCGCCAGCACCAATAGCGGCCTCTTCAACATCAACGGCGGCACGGTCAACCTGACCGGCTCGCTGGCCAATGCCAACGTCAACGTCAATGGCGCCGGCTCGACGCTGACCGGCAGCGGCACGGCCAGCGGCAACGTGTCGATCCTCAATGGCGGCAGCCTGGCGGTCAGCTCCGCCAACCCTGGCGGCCTGACGCTCGGCTCGCTCACGGTCGACAGCAACTCCAGCATCGACGCGCTGCTGGGCGCGCCCTATTCCGGCAGCCTGGTCAACGTGTATGGCGACGTCACCCTGAACGGCAAGGTCAACGTCACCCAGGCCCCCGGCTTCGGCGTGGGCGTCTACCGTATCGTCACCTACACCGGCAACGGCAACACCGCCGGCCTGGCGCTGGGCACCGGCGCATCGCCGAACCTGAGCCTGCAGACCGGCATCACCGGCCAGATCAACGTGCTGAACCAGTCGAGCGCGGGCGAGATCCAGTTCTGGCAAGGCGGCAACGGCGCCTGGACCATCGCGGGCACCACCTGGCAGAACGCCACCACGCAGGCGGCCGAGGCCTGGGGCGGCAAGTTCGGCGTGTTCCAGGGCAACGCCGGCACCGTCACGGTCGCCGCCAACCAGCAGTTCCAGGGGTTGCAGTTCTCCACCGACGGCTACATCATCACCGGCGCCGGCGGCCTCACCGCGCAGGCCGGCAGCGACGGCGTGGCGACCCTGCGGGTCGAGCCCAACGCCACCGCCACGCTCGATACCGTGCTGAGCGGCAGTGTCGATATCGCCAAGCGCGATGCCGGCACCCTGATCTTCACCAAGGCCAACACCTACGTCGGCAACACCCGCCTCGAAGGCGGCGTGCTGCAGATCAGCGCCGACAACCAGCTGGGCGACGCCGCCAACGGCGTCGTCTTCGCTGGCGGCACGCTGCGCTACGCCGGCACGGCGCCGGGCGCCACGAGCCGCGCCTGGACCCTGCAAGGGGCCGGCGGCGTCGACGTGGCCGATGCGGCCGCGGTCTACACCGTCAACGGCGTGGTGTCCGGCACGACCGCGGCCGGCACGCTGACCAAGACCGGCGCGGGCACTCTGGTGCTGAACGGCGCCAACACCTATGTCGGCGGCACCCAGTTGCAGGCCGGCACCCTCAAGGTCGGCAACAACACCGCGCTCGGCACTGGCGTGCTGACGGCCGCGGCCGGCACCACGCTGGCCAACGACACCGCGCTGACGCTGGCCAACAATGCCGTGCTGCAGGGCGACGTGACGGTCCAGAGCAGCCAGGCCCTGACCTTGGGCGGCAGCCTGTCGGGCGCCGGCGGCCTGGTCAAGACCGGCACCGGCACCCTGACGCTGGCGGGCAACAACAGCTATCAGGGCAATACGCAGCTGACGGCCGGACAGATCACCGTCGGCAGCAACACCGCGCTGGGCACCGGCAGCCTGATCGCCGCCAACGGCACGCAGCTCGATGCCGGCGCGGCGACGCAACTGCAGAACGCCGTCGTGCTCAACGGCGCCCTGACCTTGCCGGGTTCCAACGACCTGACCCTGGCGGGCGCCGTCAGCGGCGCCGGCAGCCTGGTCAAGAATGGCGCCAGCACCCTGACGCTGGGCAACGCCAACAGCTTCGGCGGCGGCGTGCAGCTGAACGGCGGCACGCTGGCGGTGGGCAACAACGGCGCGCTGGGCAGCGGCACGCTGACGACCAGCGGCGGCGCCACCCTGTCCGCCACCGCCCCGGTGACCCTGGCCAACGCCGTCACGCTCGGCGCCGGCACCACCACCGTCACCGGCGCCCACCTGGGACTGAGCGGCGTCATCAGCGGCTTCGGCGCGATCGACAAGACCGGCGCCGGCGTGCTGACCCTGACCGGCAACAACAACTACGGCGGCGGCACCACCCTGTCGGGCGGCACGCTGGTCGTGGGCGGCAGCAGCGCGCTCGGCGGCGGCGCCCTGACGGCCGCCGCCGGCACCACGCTGAGCGGCCTGGGCAACGCGTCACTGACCAACAACGTGACCCTGGGCGGCAGCGTGACGGTCAACGGCAGCGACAGCCTGACGCTGGCCGGCGTGGTCGACGGCAGCGGTCCGCTGGTCAAGACCGGCGCCTCCACGCTGACCCTGAACGGCGCCAACACCTACACCGGCGGCACCACCCTGGCGGGCGGCACGCTGGTCGCCGGCGGCAACACCGCGCTGGGCAGCGGCGGCCTGTCGGTGACCGGCGCGAGCACCCTGCAGGCGGGCGCGTCCGGCGTCGCGCTCGCCAACCTGGTCAACCTGGGCGCGGCGCTGACCGTGTCCGGCGCCAACGACCTGACGCTGGCCGGCAACATCACCGGCGCCGGCAGCCTGACCAAGTCCGGCGCCGGCACGCTGACGCTGAGCGGCCAGAACCAGTACAGCGGCGGCACCACGCTGGCCGGCGGCACCCTGATCGGCGACACCCACAGCCTGACCGGCGCCATCGGCACCGCGACCGGCACCAGCCTGGTGTTCAACCAGGCCACGGGCGACGACGGCAGCTTCGGCGGCGTGATTTCCGGCGGCGGCAGCCTGACCAAGAACGGCGGCGGCACGGTCACCCTGACCGGCGCCAACACCTATACGGGCGGCACCACCATCAACGCCGGCACGCTGGCGGGCAACGCCACCAGCCTGCAAGGCAACATCAACATCGTCGACGGCAGCGCGCTGATCTTCAACCAGACCGGCGCCGACGGCACCTATGGCGGCAACATCACCACCACCGGCAACAACACCGGCACGCTGACCAAGGACGGCTCGGCCAACCTGACGCTGACCGGCAACAACACGGTCGGCGGCGGCACCACCGTCAACGGCGGCACGCTGCTGGTGAACGGCACGCTGGGCGGCCGCAACGTCACGGTCAACGCCGGCGGTTCGCTGGGCGGCTCGGGCTCGGTCGCCACCGACGTCACGCTGGGCAACGGCGCGCACCTGGTGGCGGGCACCCCGGGCAATCCGATCTCGTTCGCGCAGAACCTGAACCTGTCCACCGGCACCCAGCTCGACTTCACGCTGGGCGCGCCGAACTCCGCCACCACCGCCGTGACCGTGGGGCAGAACCTGGCCCTGAACGGCATTCTCAACATCTACGACGGCGGCAATCTCGGCACCGGCGTCTATCGCCTGTTCTCGTACGCCGGCACGATGACCGGCGCCGGCCTGACCTATGGCGTCCTGCCGTCCGGCTACACCAGCGCCAACCTGACCCTGCAGAACCAGCCGAACCAGGTCAACCTGGTGCTGCAAAGCCAGCCGGGCGAGATCCTGTTCTGGAACGGCGCCAAGACCACGCCCGACGGCGTGATCGCCGGCGGCAGCGGAACCTGGAATGCCGCGGGCAACAACTGGACCGACGCCAGCGGCAACCTGGCCAGCCACTGGAACGGCAAGTACGCGGCCTTCTCCGGCGCCAGCGGCACCGTCACCATCGACGGCAGCCAGGCGGTCACCGGCGTGCAGTTCCTGACCAGCGGCTACACGCTGGCCGCGGGCGCCGGCGGACAGCTCGGCATCGCCCAGGCGCTGACCCCGTTCCGGGTCGAGGCCGGCGGCACCGCCACCATCGCGGCGCCGATCACCGGCGCGGGCGGCATCGAGAAAGGCAACGGCGGCACGCTGATCCTGGCCGGCAACAACACCTACACCGGCAACACCTCGATCCGCAGCGGCGTGCTGCAGGTGACCCAGGACAGCCAGCTGGGCAATGGCGGCGCGATCTCGCTGAACGGCGGCACGCTGCGCATCGCCGATGCCGGCTACGCCACCACCGCCCGGACGATCTCGCTCGACGGCACCGGCGGCGGCCTGGACATCGTCGCGGCCAACCAGACGTTCACGCTGAACCAGTCCATCAACGGCACCGGCGCGCTGCTCAAGCAGGGCGACGGCACCCTGGTGCTGAACGGCGTCAACGCCTATGCCGGCGGCACGGTGATCGCCGGCGGCACGCTGGAAGGCAACAGCGCCAGCGTCAAGGGCAACGTCAGCACCTCGGCCGGCACCACCCTGCGCATGAACCAGGGCGCCGATGGCGCCATGACGGGCGGCATCAGCGGCGGCGGCCAGCTGGTCAAGGACGGCGCCGGCGCGCTGACGCTGACCCAGCCGTCGACCTACACCGGCGGCACCCGCATCAACGCCGGCACCCTGATCGGCGACACCAGCAGCCTGCAAGGCGCCATCACCAACAACGCCACGCTGGTGTTCAACCTGGGCTCGGACGGCAATTTCTCGGGGTCGCTCGCGGGCGCCGGCACCCTCGTCAAGCAAGGCGGCGGCTCGCTCGGCGTGGGCGGATCGCAGACCTTCAATGGCACCGTCGCGATCAACGGCGGCACGCTGCAACTGGGCAGCGCCCAGGCGCCGGCCACCCTGCCCGCCGCCGTGCAGGTCAACAGCGGCGGCACCCTGTCCGGCTACGGCACCATCGCCAGCCTGACCAACGCCGGCACCGTGGTCAGCGGCTCGGGCGCGGGCGGCGGGCTCAAGGTCAGCAACAACTTCAGCAACGGCGCGGGCGCCACGCTGGCGGTCGGCGTCGGTCCGAACGCCGGCCCCAACGTGCACGTGACCGGCACCGCCGCCCTCGGCGGCACGCTGAAGGTGACCAGCAACGGCCCGCTGACCGGCAACGACACCTTTACGGTGCTGACCGCCGACCAGGGCCGCCAGGGCGTGTTCGCCAGCACCGTCCTGCCGCAGCTGGCCTTCGTCGACGCGGCGGTCGGCTACGATCCGAACAACGTCACGGTGTCCTTCACCCGCAACCAGACCGGCTTCGGCTCGGTGGCGCAGACGCCGAACCAGCGCGCCGTGGCGGGCGCCCTGGGCGGCCTCAACCCCAACTCGGCGCTGTATGGCGCCCTGCTCGGGCTGACCGCCGACGAGGCCGCCGCCGCGTTCAAGCAGTTGTCCGGCGACAGCCACGCCTCGCTGGCCTCGGCGCTGATCCGCAGCTCGGAATCGGCCCGCGCCCTGCCGCTGAACCACCTGCGCGACAGCCTGCAAAGCGAGAACACGCAGGACGGACGTCCGTGCGACGAAGCGCTGCGCACCAACGGCGGCTATTCGCAGCGCTTCTCCTGCCAGCGCAACATCTGGGCCGAGGTCATCGGCAACTGGCAGAGCCAGGACGGCGACGGCAACGCGCCCAGCTACAAGCAGCGCGTGGGCGGCGTGCAGGCCGGCGGCGATATCCGCGTCGGCGACGGCTGGCGCGTCGGCATGGCGCTGGGCTACCAGGACAGCACCATCTGGCAGGACAGCCGCAATGCCCGCGCCAAGGTCGACAGCTACAGCGTCTCGCTGTTCGGCGGCAAGTCGTTCGTGCAGCCCGGCGGCTCGGCCTGGAACCTGATGGCGGGCGCGGCCTACAGCTGGCACCGCATCGACAACCGCCGCGACCTGACGCTGGCCGGCCAGAACCAGGAGCTCAAGACCAAGTACGACGGCAACACCACGCAGATCTTCGGAGAACTGGGCTACGCCATTCCGGTGTCGCCGCGGGCCACGGTCGAGCCGTTCGTCGGCGCCGCCTGGATCAAGCAGCGCATGGGCGGCTTCTCGGAAAACGGCGGATCGGCGGCGCTGTCGGCGGGCAGCGACAGCAACGACATCACCACCACCACCGTGGGTCTGCGCGGCAAGCTGGACACCGAGATCGCCGGCGCCCCCGCGCGCCTGCGCGCCTCGCTCGGCTGGCGCCACGCGATGGGCGATGTCGATCCCGAGCGCACCATGGCCTTCAGCTCGGGCCCGTCCTTCACGGTGGCCGGCACGCCGGTGGCGCGCAACGCCGCCGTCACCGAACTGGGCGCCGAGATCGCGGTCTCGAAGAACGCCTCGATCGGGCTGGGCTACCAGGGCCAGTTCGGCAACGGCAGCCGCGAGAACGCCGGCTTCCTGAACGTGCGCTGGAACTTCTGAGGGCGGCTCGCGGGCCGGCAGCGGCCCGCGCGGCAGGACCCGGCGCGGCAGGGGAAGCGCCGGGCCGCCGCCCGGA
>NZ_CADIJR010000079.1 GCF_902859645.1 Achromobacter insuavis
CGCCGCCGCCAGGCATGCCGGCGCAGCCCGCCGCGCCCGCTCCCGTCGCGACCACCGCGGCGGCCGCGGCCGTGAACGCGGACGCCGCCAACATCGTGTACGAGCGCTCGCGCCTGAACACCGACCTGACGTTCGAGAACTTCGTGACGGGTAAGGCCAACCAGCTGGCGCGCGCCGCCGCGCTGCAGGTGGCCGAGAACCCGGGCACCTCGTACAACCCGCTGTTCCTGTACGGCGGCGTGGGCCTGGGCAAGACCCACCTGATCCACGCCATCGGCAACGCCATGGTGGCGGCGGGCACCGGGGTGCGCGTGCGCTACGTGCATGCCGACCAATACGTGTCCGACGTGGTCAAGGCGTACCAGCGCAAGGCGTTCGATGACTTCAAGCGCTACTACCATTCGCTCGACCTGCTGCTGATCGACGATATCCAGTTCTTCTCCGGCAAGAACCGCACGCAGGAAGAATTCTTCTATGCGTTCGAGGCGATGGTGGCGCAGCGCAAGCAGATCATCATCACCAGCGACACCTATCCGAAGGAACTGTCGGGCATCGACAGCCGCCTGATCTCGCGCTTCGATTCCGGCCTGACGGTCGCGATCGAGCCGCCCGAACTCGAGATGCGCGTGGCGATCCTGCTGCGCAAGGCCGAGTCCGAGGGCGTGCCGATGCCCGAGGAAGTGGCGTTCTTCATCGCCAAGCACCTGCGCAGCAACGTGCGCGAACTCGAAGGCGCGTTGCGCAAGGTGCTGGCCTACGCCCGCTTCCACGGCCGCGATGTGCTCACCGTGGACGTCTGCAAGGAAGCCCTGAAGGATCTGCTGTCCGTGTCCAACGGCCAGATCACCGTCGAGAACATCCAGAAGACGGTGGCGGATTTCTACAAGATCAAGGTCGCCGACATGTATTCGAAACGCCGGCCGGCCAATATCGCTTTGCCGCGCCAGGTCGCCATGTACCTGGCCAAGGAGCTGACCCAGAAAAGCCTGCCGGAAATCGGCGATCTGTTCGGTGGCCGTGACCACACCACCGTGCTGCACGCCGTACGCAAGATTTCCGACGCCCGCGCCAAGCAAGCGGAGCTCAACCATACCCTGCACGTGTTGGAACAAACTCTAAAAGGATGACCATGCAACTCGTACAAACCACACGCGATGCATTGCTGAAACCGCTGTCGACCGTGGCGGGCATCGTCGAAAGACGCCATACCCTGCCCATCCTGGCGAACATCCTGATGCGCAAGGAAGGCAACAAGGTTGCCTTCATCGCGACCGACCTGGAAGTGCAGATCACCACGCACGCCGACTTCGGTGTGGGCCACGACAACGAGTCCACCACGGTCGCGGCGCGCAAGTTGCTGGACATCCTGAAAGCCCTGCCGGACACCGGCGACGTGCGCCTGGCGCTGGCCAGCAACAAGCTGTCGGTGCAGTCGGCCAAGAGCCGCTTCGCGCTGCAGACGCTGGCCGCCAGCGAATTCCCCACCGTGGCCCAGCCCGAGCAGTGGGACGTGTCGCTGAGCATGCCGCAACGCACGCTGCGCCACCTGTTCAACATGGTGCACTTCGCCATGGCGCAACAGGACATCCGCTACTACCTGAACGGCATGCTGCTGGTGTTCGAACCGGGCCGCGTGCGCGCGGTCGCCACCGACGGCCACCGCCTGGCGCACTGCTCCACCGAAGCCGACGGCATCAGCGAACGCCACGAAGTGATCGTGCCGCGCAAGACCGTGCTGGAAATGCAGCGCCTGCTGGAAGACTCCGACGAGCTCGTCTCGATCGACGTGGCGCCGGGCCAGATCCGTTTCCGCTTCGGCGACGTCGAGCTGGTGTCCAAGCTGGTCGAAGGCAAGTTCCCCGACTTCACCCGCGTCATCCCGACCAACTACACGCGCCACTTCCTGGTGGGCCGCGAAGCCCTGCAGGGCAGCCTGCAGCGCGCCGCCATCCTGACCACCGACAAGTTCAAGGGCGTGCGCCTGCAACTGGCGCAGAACCAGATGAAGATCTCTTCTTCCAACGCCGAGCAGGAAGAGGCGCAGGAAGAAATCGACATCGACTACGGCCACGAACCGCTGGACGTGGGCTTCAACGTCGGCTACCTGCTCGACGTGCTGGCCAACGTCAAGGTGGACAACATCCAGTGGTCGGTCATGCCCGATGCCAACGCGTCGGCGCTCATCACCCTGCCCGAAGACGACCAGTTCAAGTACGTCGTCATGCCCATGCGGATCTGAGTCCGCGCAGCTGTGGGTTTGTGCCGCCCGCGGGCCCGATGGCCCGCCGGCGGTCCGGCCGCCAGGCCGTTCTTTAAAGCGTTATCGATACAGACATGTCAGATCAGCAGAACACCACTCCCGAGAACGGCGGCTACGGCGCCGACTCGATCAAGATGCTCAAGGGGCTGGAGGCCGTGCGCAAGCGCCCCGGCATGTACATCGGCGACACGTCGGACGGCACCGGTCTGCACCACATGGTGTTCGAAGTCGTCGACAACGCCATTGACGAAGCGCTGGCCGGCTGGTGCGACGACATCGTCGTCACGATCCACACCGACAACTCGATCTCGGTCACCGACAACGGCCGCGGCATCCCCACGGATATCCACAAGGACGACGAATTCCACCGCAGCGCGGCGGAAATCGTCATGACCGAACTGCACGCTGGCGGCAAGTTCGACCAGAACTCGTACAAGGTGTCCGGCGGCCTGCACGGCGTGGGCGTGTCGTGCGTGAACGCGCTGTCCGAGTGGCTGCGCCTGACCATTCGCCGCAACGGCGAAGTGCACCAGATGGAATTCCGCCAGGGCGAGCGCGTCGCGCCCCTGGCCGTGACCGGCACGACCGACAAGCGCGGCACCGAAGTGCGCTTCCTGGCCGACCCGATCATCTTCAACAACATCGAGTACCACTACGAGATCCTCTCCAAGCGCCTGCGCGAGCTCTCGTTCCTGAACAACGGCGTCAAGATCCGCCTGATCGACCAGCGCCAGGGCAAGGAAGAGAACTTCGCCTTCTCGGGCGGCGTGAAGGGCTTCGTCGAATACATCAACCGCGCCAAGACGGTGCTGCACCCGAACGTGTTCTCGGTCACCACCGAGTCGTCGGCGGGCGGCGTGCCGGTGGGCGTGGAAGTGGCGATGCAGTGGAACGACAGCTACAGCGAAAGCGTGCTGTGCTTCACCAACAACATCCCGCAGCGCGACGGCGGCTCGCACCTGACCGGCCTGCGCGCGGCGATGACCCGCATCATCAACAAGTACATCACCGACAACGAACTGGCCAAGAAGGCCAAGGTCGAGACCTCCGGCGACGACATGCGCGAAGGCCTGGCCTGCGTGCTGTCGGTGAAGGTGCCCGAACCCAAGTTCAGCAGCCAGACCAAGGACAAGCTGGTGTCCAGCGAAGTGCGTCCGGCCGTTGAAGAGGCCGTGGCCCGCACGCTGGAAACCTGGCTGCTGGAGCATCCGAACGACGCCAAGGCGCTGTGCGCCAAGATCGTCGAAGCCGCCCGCGCGCGCGAAGCCGCCCGCAAGGCGCGCGAAATGACGCGCCGCAAGAGCGTGCTGGAAGGCGCCGGCCTGCCCGGCAAGCTGGCCGACTGCCAGGAAAAGGATCCGGCGCTGTGCGAGCTGTACATCGTCGAGGGTGACTCCGCAGGCGGCTCGGCCAAGCAGGGCCGCGACCGCAAGTTCCAGGCCATCCTGCCGCTGCGCGGCAAGGTGCTGAACGTCGAGAAGGCGCGCTTTGACCGCCTGATCGCCAGCGAGCAGATCGCCACGCTGATCACCGCGCTGGGCACCAGCATCGGCCCGGACTTCAACGTCGACAAGCTGCGCTATCACCGCCTCATCATCATGACCGACGCGGACGTGGACGGCGCGCACATCCGCACGCTGCTGCTGACGCTGCTGTACCGCCAGATGCCCGAGCTGGTGCAGCGCGGCTACGTCTACATCGCCCAGCCGCCGCTGTACAAGGTCAAGGTCGGCCGCGAAGAGCGCTACCTGAAGGATGACCAGGAAGAAGCGCAGTTCATGCTGCAGCTGGCCCTGAAGGACGCCGAGATCATCTCCGGCGGCAACATCATCCGTGGCGACGAGCTGAACGAGCTGGCGCGCCAGTACGTGGCCGCCGACGGCGTCATCGCGCGCCTGTCGCGCGTGTTCGACGTGGCGGCGCTGTCGGCCATGGCCGAGGGCGTCGAGATCAACCTGGAGTCGGCCGAGGCCGCCGCCGATTCGGCCAAGCGCCTGGCCGATGCCATGCGTGATCCGGTCAGCGGCAACGGCGTGGAAGTGGTGCCCGAATTCGACGAGGCCACCGAACGCCATCGCCTGTCGATCCAGCGCATGCACCACGGCAACGTGCGCGTCAGCATCATCGACGCCGACTTCGTCGGCGGTTCCGACTACGCGATCCTGTCGCGCGCCGCCAAGAGCTTCTCCGGCAAGGTCGGCCCGCGTTCGCTGGCCGCGCGTGGCGAAGGCGAAAAGCGCAAGGAGCAGAACGTCTCCGACTTCCGCGAAGCCATGCAGTGGCTGCGCAGCGAAGCCGATCGCGGCATCTCCAAGCAGCGCTACAAGGGCCTGGGCGAAATGAACCCGGAACAGCTGTGGGAAACCACCATGGACCCGAAGGTGCGCCGCCTGCTGCGCGTGCAGATCGAGGACGCCATCGCGGCCGACGAGGTCTTCACCACGCTGATGGGCGACGACGTCGAACCGCGCCGCAACTTCATCGAGGCGCATGCGCTGTCGGCGGGGAACATCGACGTCTGATCGGCACGATTGGCCGCAAGCCCGTCAGGGCTTCGCGGCGTGCATGAAAAAGGGGCTGCCTGCGCAGCCCCTTTTGTTTTGATGCGGCCTGCCTGCGGGCCTGCCCGCCGGCCCGCAGCGCGCGCCGCAGCGTCAGACCGCCGGATAGGGCCCGCAGGGCGACCGCGCCCTACGCCTGCACGTCGCTGGCCCACGGCTCCGCCGTCAACCGTTCCGCCAGGTATTCGATCAGCGCCTGCACCCGCGCCGGCCGCCGGCGGCCCGGCGGCGTGACGATGTGCAGCGCGATCGGGTCGATCTGCCAGTCGTCCATGGCGGTTTCCAGCGCGCCCGATTGCAGGTCTTCCCAGGCCAGGAATTCCGGCTGCAGCGCCAGGCCCAGGCCGGCCTGCAGCGCGGGTGACAGCGCCTCGGCGTTGTTGACGTTCAGCTGCACCGGCAGCGACTGCGAGAACTCGCCGTGCTTTTCGTGGCGGAAGCGCCAGCTCGAGCCGTTGCGCGCGTACATGTATTGCAGCGCGGTGTGTTGCGCCAGGTCGCGCGGATGCTTGGGCTTGCCGGCGCGCTTGAAGTAGCTGGGCGCGCCCACCAGCAGGATGCGCACCGAGCACAGGCGCCGCGCCAGCAGCGTGGAGTCCACCAGGTTGGAGATGCGCAGGGCCAGGTCGAAGCGTTCCGACACCAGGTCGGCCTGCTTGTCGTTGAACTCGATCTCCAGGTCCACGTCGGGATGCGCCTGCATGAAGGGCGGCAGCATCGGCGCCAGGTGCGTGACGCCGAAGGACATGGGTGCGGCCAGGCGAATCTTGCCGCGCAGGCTGGTGGATTTCTCGGTGACCTCGGCCTCGACCGCCTCGCCCTCTTCCAGGATGCGCGCGGCGCGCTCCAGCGCCGCATAGCCGGACTCCGTCAACGACATGCTGCGCGAGGTGCGGTGGAACAGCATGGTCTTCATCTTGGTCTCCAGACGCGTGATGGTCTTGGACACCGTGGCCTGGGACAGGGACAGTTCGGCCGCGGCCTTGGCGAACGAGCCCGTGTCGGCGACCTTGGCGAAGATCGCCCAGCCCTCCAGATCCGGCAGTTTGTTCATGGTGGTTCTCGCAAAGAAAGTCGCGTCGATGATAGCGGCTGACTATGTGACGAACAAGAATGCCCGGGGCGCACCGGCGGGAAATGCCCGTGTCGCGGGGATCATGCAAAAAATGGAAAGGATGCAATTCCCCGCTGCGGATTCTCAGGCGGGGGGCGGATCCCTACTATGCCCATACCGACACACGACGTGAACGAAACCCCTCAAGCGGCATTCGAGCACGACGACAGCGGGGCAAGCCGGAGCGGTTTGCGCAGCGCCCGAATTCACCTTGCCGCATTCCCCTGAACGATTCCCTGAAAGAGAGAGCCACCATGTCCGCCAACAAATACCTCGAAGTCCTTACCCCGCAGAACAGCCAGATCATCTTCATCGATCAGCAGCCGCAGATGGCCTTCGGCGTGCAGTCGATCGATCGCCAGACGCTCAAGAACAACGTGGTGGGCCTGGCCAAGGCCGCGCGCACCTTCAACATCCCGACCACCATCACCACCGTCGAGACCGATGGCTTCTCGGGCAACACCTTCCCCGAACTGCTGGCCGTGTTCCCCGAGAACAAGATCCTCGAGCGCACCTCGATGAACTCGTGGGACGACCAGAACGTGCGCGACGCGCTGGCCGCCAACGGCCGCAAGAAGATCGTCGTGGCCGGCCTGTGGACCGAGGTCTGCAACACCACCTTCGCCCTGTGCGCCATGCTCGAAGGCGACTACGAGATCTACATGGTGGCGGACGCCTCGGGCGGCACCTCGGCCGACGCGCACAAGTACGCGATGGACCGCATGATCCAGGCCGGCGTGGTGCCGGTGACCTGGCAGCAGGTGATGCTGGAATGGCAGCGCGACTGGGCCCGCCAGGAAACCTACGACGCCGTGACCGGCATCGCCAAGGAACATTCCGGCGCCTACGGCATGGGCATCGACTACGCCGTCACCCACGTGCACAAGCTGGCCGAGCGCGTGACGCACGGCGAGCGCATCGGCCCCAACCCGGCCAAGTAAGCCCCGCGCCCGGGCCGGCAACGGCCCGGGCCGCTTCTTTTTCCGATCACGGCAGGCGGCGGGATGCACGGCCCCTGGCGACCCAGCGCGATCCCGGAGCATTCCATGCCGAATTCCCCTTCTCCCTCCGCGGGAGGCAGCTTTGCGCCTCTGCGCCAGCCCGTGTTCGCCGTCCTGTGGGCGGCCGCGGTGCTCGGCAACGTGGGCAGCTTCATGCGCGACGTCGCCAGCTCCTGGCTGGTGACCGACTTGTCGGCCAGCCCGGCCGCGGTGGCGCTGATCCAGACGGCGGCGACGCTGCCGATCTTCCTGCTGGCGATTCCGGCCGGCGTGCTGTCGGACATCCTGGACCGCCGGCGTTTCCTCATCTTCGTGCAGTTGCTGCTGGCCTCGGTCAGCGGCACCTTGTTGCTGCTGTCGCATTTCGGCGCGCTGACGGTGGACTACCTGATCGCGCTGACCTTCGTCGGCGGCATCGGCGCGGCGCTGATGGGCCCGACCTGGCAGTCGATCGTGCCCGAGCTGGTGCCGCGCGAGAACCTGAAGGGCGCGGTGGCGCTGAACTCGCTGGGGATCAACATCGCGCGCGCCATCGGTCCGGCCGCGGGCGGCCTGATCCTGGCCAGCTTCGGCGCGGCGGTGACCTACGGCATGGACGTGTTGAGCTATGTGTTCGTGATCGCCGCCCTGCTGTGGTGGAAGCGTCCGGCGGCGACCGACAGCGCGCTGTCGGAGAACTTCCTGGGCGCGTTCCGGGCCGGCCTGCGCTATACGCGGGCCAGCAAGGAACTGCATCGCGTGCTGCTGCGCGCCGCGGTGTTCTTCCTGTTCGCCAGCGCGGTGTGGGCCCTGCTGCCGCTGGTGGCGCGGCAGATGCTGGGCGGCACGTCCGGCTTCTACGGCATGCTGCTGGGCGCCGTGGGCGCCGGCGCGATCCTGGGCGCGCTGGTGATGCCGAAGCTGGGCGCCAAGCTGAATGCGGACGGGCTGGTGCTGCTGGCGTCCGTGGTCAGCGCGGTGGTGATGGGCGTGCTGGTGTTCGCCCCGCCCAAGTGGCTGGCGGTGCTGATGCTGGTGCTGCTGGGGATGGGCTGGATCACGGCGCTGACGACCTTCAACGGCGTGGCCCAGGCGATCCTGCCCAACTGGGTGCGCGGCCGCGGCCTGGCGGTGTACCTGATGGTGTTCAACGGCGCGATGGCGGCCGGCAGCCTGGGCTGGGGCCTGGTGGCGCGTGAAATCGGCGTGCCCTACGCCCTGGTGGTCAGCGCCGTCGGCCTGGTGATCGTGGCGCTGCTGTTCCATCGGGCGCGGCTGCCGGTGGGCGAAGCCGACCTGCAGGCGTCGAACCACTGGCCCGAGCCGCTGGTGTCGGAGTCGGTGGCGCATGACCGCGGCCCGGTGCTGATCCAGGTCGAGTACCGCATCCGCCAGGCAGACCGTCCGGCGTTCCTGGACGCGATGCAGCGCCTGTCGCAGGAGCGCCTGCGCGACGGCGCCTATTCCTGGGGCGTGGCCGAGCACACCAGCGATCCCGAGCGGGTGGTGGAGTGGTTCTTCGTGGAGTCGTGGGCCGAGCATCTGCGCCAGCACCATCGGGTCTCGCATGCCGACGCTGATCTGCAGGCCGAGGCGCTGCGGTTCCATATCGGTCCCGACAAGCCCGAGGTGCATCACTTCCTGGCCCTGAAGCGCTGACGCCCCGCTTTCCCATTCGTCCCACCTGGAGGCTCGCCATGATAGAGCGCCGACCTTTGACAACCCTGGGCCACGCCCGCCGCGGCTGGCTCGATGTGAAACACCATTTCTCGTTCGCCAACTACCTGGATCCGCGGCGCATGAACTGGGGCGCGCTGCGCGCCTGGAACGACGAGACCATCGCGCCGGGCGCCGGTTTTCCCGCGCTGCTGCACACCGATGTGGAAATCATCACCTGCGTGCGGGAAGGCGCGTTGACCCATGAGGATGACCTGGGCAACCGCGGCCGCACCCGCGCCGGTGACGTGCAGGTCATGAGCGCGGGCAGCGGCCTGACGCACGCCGAATTCAACATGGAAGGCGGGCCGGCGCGGGTGTTCCAGATCTGGATCGAACCGGATCGCCGCGGCGTGCCGCCGAGCTGGGGCAGGAAGACGTTTGCCCGCGACGCCTGCGACGGCCATTTCGTCACGCTGGCCAGCGGCATCGAGGGCGACGAGGATGCGCTGCCGATCCGCAGCGATGCGCGGGTGCTGGCGGTGGCGCTCAAGGCCGGCCAGGCCGCCACCTACCGTTTCGCCCGCGGCCGGCGCCGTGGCTACCTGGTGGCGTCCAAGGGCCGCCTGACCGTCAACGACGTCGAGCTGGGCAGCGGCGACGGCGCCGCCATCGAGGACGAAGCCGATGTGCGCATCACCGCGCTCGACGACGCCGAAGTGCTGCTGGCCGATACCCACGCGTGATCCGACTTTCCCCCTTCCTGACACACACGAGAATGCGCATGAAGATCTATCTGCTTTCCCTGGGCGCCGGTCTGCTGGTCGGCGTGGTGTACAGCCTGCTGCAGGTGCGTTCGCCGGCGCCGCCGCTGGTGGCGTTGATCGGCCTGCTGGGCATCCTGGTCGGCGAGCAGCTGGTGCCGGTGGGCAAGCAGCTGCTCAATGGCACGGCCTTCGTCGCCGCCTGCGACAAGGAAAAGGCGGTGAGCCACGTGTTCGGGCAGCTGCCGGGCCGCCAGGCCCAGGACAAAGACCAGGGCTGAACCCCTTTTTTCGCACCCACGGAGATATCGTATGCCTACCCGCCGCGACCTCATCGGTGTTGCTTCCACGCTGGCCCTCAATAGCCTGTTGGGCGGACGCGCCGCTGCCCGTTCCAAAGGAGAATCCCCCATGCCAAACGCCTCAAACGCCTACCCGGACGTCATCTTCCATAACGGCCGCATCACCACGCTGGACCGCGCTAGGCCGCTGGCCAGCGCCGTCGCCATCCAGGACGGACGCTTCGTCGCGGTCGGCACCGATGCCGAGGTCATGGCGCTGGCCGGTCCCGCCACCCGCCGCGTCGACCTGAAGCAGCGCGGCGCCCTGCCCGGCCTGTTCGACAACCATACCCACGTGGTGCGCGGCGGCCTGAACTACAACATGGAGCTGCGCTGGGACGGCGTGCGCTCGCTGGCCGACGCCATGGCGATGCTCAAGCGCCAGGTCGCCATCACGCCGGCGCCGCAATGGGTGCGGGTGGTGGGCGGCTTCACCGAGCACCAATTCGCCGAGAAGCGCCTGCCGACGATCGAGGAGATCAATGCCGTCGCGCCCGACACGCCGGTGTTCCTGCTGCACCTGTACGACCGCGCCCTGCTCAACGGCGCCGCGCTGCGCGCGGTGGGCTACACCAAGACCACGCCCAACCCGCCGGGCGGCGAGATCATCCGCGACGCGCAGGGCAACCCGACCGGACTGCTGCTGGCCAAGCCCAACGCCACCATCCTGTACGCCACGCTGGCCAAGGGGCCCAAGCTGCCGTTCGACTACCAGGTCAATTCCACGCGCCATTTCATGCGCGAGCTGAACCGCCTGGGCGTGACCGGCGTGATCGACGCGGGCGGCGGTTTCCAGAACTATCCCGATGACTACGCCGTGATCCAGAAGCTGGCCGACGAAGGCCAGATGACCGTGCGGCTGGCCTACAACCTGTTCACGCAGAAGCCCAAGCAGGAGAAGGAAGACTTTCTCAAGTGGACGTCCAGCGTGAAGTACAAGCAGGGCACCGACTACTTCCGCCACAACGGCGCCGGCGAGATGCTGGTGTTCTCGGCCGCCGACTTCGAGGACTTCCGCGTCGAGCGGCCGGACATGCCGCCCGAGATGGAAGGCGAGCTGGAGGAAGTGGTGCGCGTGCTGGTGCAGAACAAGTGGCCGTGGCGTCTGCACGCCACCTATGACGAGACCATCTCGCGCGCGCTGGATGTGTTCGAGAAGGTCAACCAGGACACGCCGCTGACCGGGCTGAACTGGTTCTTCGACCACGCCGAGACCATTTCCGACAAGTCGATCGACCGCATCGCCGCGCTGGGCGGCGGCATCGCCGTGCAGCATCGCATGGCCTACCAGGGCGAGTACTTCATCGAGCGCTACGGCGCGGCCGCGGCCGAGGCCACGCCGCCCATCGCCAGGATGCTGGATCGCGGCGTGAAGGTTTCCGCCGGCACCGACGCCACCCGTGTCGCGTCCTACAACCCGTGGGTGTCGCTGTCGTGGATGGTGACCGGCAAGACCGTGGGCGGCACCCGCCTCTATCCGGCGCGCAACTGCCTGGACCGCGAGACCGCGCTGCGCATGTGGACCGAGAACGTGGCCTGGTTCGCCAACGAGGAAGGCAAGCGCGGCCGCATCCAGCCGGGCCAGCTGGCCGACTTCATCGTGCCGAGCAAGGACTACTTCCGCTGCAGCGAGGACGAGATCTCGTTCCTGACCTCGGACCTGACGGTGGTTGGCGGCCGGGTGGTCTACGGCGCCGGCGAATTCGGGCCCGAGGACGACAATCCGCTGCCGCCCGCCATGCCGGACTGGTCGCCCACGCGCCTGTTCGGCGGCTATGCCGCCTGGGGCGACCCCGACGGCGCCGGCCGCAATTCGCTGGGCTACCGCAACATGGCGGCCTGCGCGTGCGCCAGCAGTTGCGGGCTGCATGGGCATGACCATGCCAAGGCGTGGGCCTCGAAGGCGCCCAGTTCCGACCTCCAGGGCTTCTTCGGCGCCCTGGGTTGCTCCTGCTGGGCCGTCTGAGGAGGCCGGCCATGAACGCGACCTTTCAATGGGAGCGGCGGCTGGCCGGCCTGGCCCGGCCGCTGTTCGGTTCGCCGGTGGTGCGGTTCCTGGCCTACCTGGGCCTGTGCGCCGCCTACCTGCAGGGCGGGCTGGTCAAGCTGACCGACTTTCCCGGCGCGCTGGCGGAGATGGCGCATTTCGGGCTGGCGCCCGGGCCGTTGTTCGCGGTGCTGGTGATCGCGCTGGAACTGGCGGCCTCCGCCATGATCCTGAGCGGCCGCCTGCGCTGGCTGGGGGCGCTGGCGCTGGCCGCCTTCACGCTGGCGGCCACGGGCATCGCGCTGCGCTATTGGGAGATGCCGGCCGGCCAGGAACGCTTCATGGCCGCCAATGCGTTCTACGAGCACCTGGGACTGGCGGGGGGATTGCTGCTGGTGGCGTGGCTGGATCTGCGCGAGCCGCGCCCGGACGGCGCGACTGCCTGACGACGGGCGGCCGCGGGCAAAAAAGGCCCCGATGTCGGGGCCTTGTCGTTTCCGCGCGGCGGGGGGGCGTTGCCATCATCGCCCCGGCCGCGCCTTCAGATCGGCCATTTCTTCCTGCATCAACTGGTGCGCGTAGCGCGAGAACACGCTGACCAGGCGGGTGCGGGTGTGGTACGGCGGGTACAGCAGCGCCACCGTGACCGGCACCGCCGGGCTGAACGGGCGCACTTCGACGCCGTTGGCCTCGTATTCCTCGCGCGCGGCCAGCGGGTTGATCAGCGCCACGCCCAGGCCGGCGCCCACCAGCGCACAGACCGACGAGCCCAGGCCGGCCTCGGCCACGGTCTGGCGCTCGACCTTGGCGGCCTTGAAGACCGCGTCGATCTTTTCCCGCAGCGGCGTGGCGCTGGGAAAGGCGATGAAGGGCTCGCCGGCGAAATCGGCCGGCTTGAGCTTTTTCAGCTTGGTCAACCGGTGCCCCTTGGGCAGCACCGCCACGCAGTTCATGGTCAGCACCGGCTCGACCTGGATGCCGGGGCTGTCGCCCGACAGCATCGCCAGGCCGGTGTCGCAGAAACCCGAGCTGATCCAGTTGTGCACCGCGCTGGCGTTGCCGGAATGGATCGAGACCATGACGTCCGGGTATTCGGTCTTGAAGGCGGCCACGATGCGCGCCAGCAGGCCGCCGGCCAGGCGCGGCATGGCCGCCACGCTCAGGCGGCTGGCGCTGAAGGAGCGGATGCTGGCCGCCGCCGATTCCAGGCCGGCCAGGCCGATGAAGGTCTTTTCGACCTCCTGGAAGAAGCGCGAACCGTCCTGGGTGGGGGTCAGGCGGCTGCCGTTGCGGTCGAACAGGGGAAATTGGGTGATTGCTTCCAATTGCGCTATTAAGCGGCTAACGTGCGGCTGCGAGGTATGCACTCTGCGCGCCGCGGCGGTCATGGATCCGGTCATCATGACGGCCCGGAAAGCCTCGATGTGTCGCAAGCCCATTCGTGTAATGGCCATATCAAATCCGTATAGAGGAATACCCGATTGGAACTGGATAAAACCATAACGCTAGTTGATACTTTTTGCCAGCCGCGGGGCTCATCGCGGGACGCGGCGGGTCGTATGCACTCCGGCTCCGCTGTTCGTGAACATAAGCACGCGCCGCTCGACCGGCGCCAAGGGAATAAGATGAAAGCATTTGCCGCGATTTCGGTCGCCGCCGCCCTGTTCGGCAGCGCCGCCGCCCACGCCGAAGGCCCCAGCCGCCTGGACAAGATCCGCGACACCGGCGTGATCACCATCGGCCATCCCGAGACCTCCGTGCCGTTCGCCTACCTGGACGGCAACCAGAAGCCGATCGGCTACACCGTCGAGATCTGCCAGGAAATCGCCCAGCACATCAAGACCGCGCTGAAGCTGCCCAAGCTGGACGTGCGTTACAACCCGACCACCTCCGCCACGCGTATCCCGTTGCTGGCCAACGGCACCATCGACCTGGAGTGCGGCAACACCACCAACAACCTCGAACGCCACAAGCTGGTGTCGTTCGCGCCCACCACGTTCGTGGCGCAGGTGGTGCTGGTGGCGCGCAAGGACGGCGGCGTGGATCCCAACAACCTGGCCTCGTTCCGCGGCAAGTCGATCGCGGCGCAGGCCGGCGGCCAGACCTTCAAGCTGATTTCGCGCTTGAACGCCGAGGGCAACCTGGGCATCACCATGGCACCCACCAAGGATACGGCGGAAACGTTGCTGATGGTGGAATCGGGACGCGCCGCGGGCTCGGCCAACGATGACGGCATCGCCTATGGCGTGGTGGCCTCGTCCAAGAACCCCGACGCCTTCGTGATCGGCACCAAGGGCCTGGAACTGGCGCCCTACGGCATCATGCAGCCCAAGGACGATCCGGCCTTCAAGAAGGTGGTGGACGACGCCGTGCTGGACCTGATGAAGAGCGGCCGCGTCGCCGCGATCTACGACAAGTACTTCAATTCCCCGATCCCGCCCAAGCAGATCAACCTGAAGTACCCGATGAGCGACGCGCTCAAGCGCGCCCTGGCCCATCCGACCGACTCCGGCGACCCCAAGGCCTACGAGTAAGCCGGTCCGCCGCCGCGGCCCCCGGGGGCCGGGCGGCGACACGCTAAACCGGGCGCCGGCCGCCGGCGCCCGTTTCTTTGGTTGTCCACAGGTCCTCAAAGCATGAATTACAACTGGAGCTGGAGCATCTTCCTGGAGATGTCGCCCGACGGCGTGCATACCTTCCTGGAGACCATCCTGATCGGCGTGGGCTGGACCCTGGCGCTGGCCCTGACGGCGTGGGTGTTCTCGCTGCTGCTCGGCTCGTGCCTGGGCGTGATGCGCACCGCCTCGTCGCGCCTGGCCAATGCGGTCGGCGCCACCTATGTCGAGATTTTCCGCAACGTGCCGCTGCTGGTGCAGATGTTCCTGTGGTATTTCGTGCTGCCGGAGCTGCTGCCGCATGCCTGGGGCCTGGCCATGAAGCAGATGCCGCAGCCCTGGGGGCAATTCCTGCCGGCGGTGCTCTGTCTGGGCTTCTACGGCTCGGCGCGCGTGGCCGAGCAGTTGCGCGCCGGCATCCAGTCGCTGCCGCGCGGCCAGTTCCAGGCGGGCACGGCGCTCGGCCTGACCGAGACGCAGGTCTACCGCTACATCATCCTGCCCGAGGCCTATCGCATCGTGCTGCCGCCGCTGACCTCGGAGTTCATGGGCACGATCAAGTATTCGTCGGTGGCGCTGACCATCGGCCTGCTGGAGCTGACCGGCCAGACCCGCTCGATGGCGGAGTTCAGCTTCCATATCTTCGAGGCGTTTTCGGCGGCGACCGTGATCTACCTGATCCTGAACGGCACGGTGGTGCTCGGCATGCGCCTGCTTGAACGCCATGTGGCGGTTCCCGGCCTGATCGGCGCGGCGACCAAGAACGGACGCTAGGAACCGCCATGGGCAAATTCGATTTCGACGTCATCGGCAGCGCGCTGCCGTACCTGTTCCAGACCGGCATGACGTTCACGCTGACCCTGACGCTGCTGGCGGCGGTGATGGGGCTGGCGCTGGGCACCGTGCTGGCGATGATGCGCCTGTCGCGCTACCGGATCCTGTCGGTGCCGGCGGGCATCTACGTGAACGTGATGCGTTCCGTGCCGCTGCTGCTGGTGATCTTCTGGTTCTACTTCCTGGTGCCCTACATCGCCGCCTGGATCGTGGGCTCGCCCACGCCGCTGCGGGTGGGGGCGTTCAACTCGGCGGTGGTCACGTTCACGCTGTTCGAGGCCGCGTACTTCTGCGAGATCATGCGCGCCGGCATCCAGTCGATCGCGCGCGGCCAGGTCTCGGCCAGCATGGCGCTGGGCCTGAACCACTGGCAGGGCATGCGCTACGTGATCCTGCCGCAGGCGATCCGCAACATGGTGCCGGCGCTGCTGACGCGGGTCATCATCCTGTTCCAGGACACCTCGCTGGTGTACGTGCTGTCGCTCACCGATTTCCTGGGCGCGGCGTCCAAGATCGGCCAGCGCGACGGCCGGCTGGTGGAACTCTATCTCTTCGTGGCGGTGGTGTATTTCGTGATCTGCTTCACGGCATCCCGTCTGGTCAAACGGCTGGAAAAGCGCGTCCGGGTGCTGCGCTAGGCGCCCAGGTTATCCACAGGTCCAACGATGCAACTCTCTTCGAAACCCCCGATGATCGAGATCAAGCAGGTCAGCAAGTGGTATGGCGATTTCCAGGTGCTGGATGATTGCAGCACCACCGTCGGCCGCGGCGAGGTGGTGGTGGTGTGCGGCCCCTCCGGCTCGGGCAAATCGACCTTGATCAAGACCGTGAACGCGCTCGAGCCCTTCCAGAAGGGCGAGATCGTGGTCAACGGCATCCAGGTGGGCGATCCGCGCACCAACCTGCCCAAGCTGCGTTCGGTGGCCGGCATGGTGTTCCAGCATTTCGAGCTGTTCCCGCACCTGTCGGTGACCGAGAACCTGTGCCTGGGCCAGCTCAAGGTGCTCAAGCGCGGCAAGGACGAGGCCCGCGCCCGCGCGCTGGCGCTGCTGGAGCGGGTCGGCCTGTCGGCGCACAAGGACAAGCACCCGGGCGAGCTGTCCGGCGGCCAGCAGCAGCGCGTGGCGATCGCCCGCGCCCTGTCGATGGACCCGGTGGTGATGCTGTTCGACGAGCCGACCTCGGCGCTGGACCCGGAGATGGTCAACGAGGTGCTGGACGTGATGACCGACCTGGCCGGCGAAGGCATGACCATGATGGTGGTGACCCACGAAATGGGGTTTGCCCGCCGCGTCGCCGACCGCGTGATCTTCATGGACGGCGGCAAGATCGTCGAAGACTGCCCGAAGGACGCGTTCTTCGGCGATGTCGAGGCGCGCGCCCCGCGCACGCGCCAGTTCCTTTCCAAAATTTTGCAGCACTGATAGCCATGAGCCAGCGGATCTCCGTCGACCCCTCCCACCCGCTCGTCGACCTGCGCAGCGACACGGTCACCCACCCCACCGCCGCCATGTACGAGCGCATGCGCACGGCGCCCATCGGCGACGATGGGCTGGACGGCGACCCCAGCGTGCGGGCGCTGGAAGCGCACGTGGCCGCGCGCCTGGGCAAGGAAGCCGGGCTGTTCGTGCCCAGCTGCACCATGGCCAACCTGCTGGCGGTGCTGGCGCAGACCCAGCGCAATGAACAGGTGGTGCTGGAGTCGGCCGCGCACATGTACACATCCGAGCGCGGCGCCGCCACCTTCACCGGCCTGTTCTACCAGGGCGTGCCCGGCACCGACGGCGCGATGGACCTGAACCGCCTGGAAGACGCGATGCAATCGGGCGGCCACAAGCTCAAGACCTCGCTGGTGGCGATGGAGACCTCGCACAACAACGCCGGCGGCGCGGTGCTGCCGCTGGACCACATGCAGGCGGTGCATGGCATGGCGCAGGCCGGCGGCGTGCCGGTGCACCTGGATGGCGCGCGCCTGTTCAACGCCGCGGTGGCGCTGGGCGTGGCGCCGGCCGAGATCACCCGCCATGCCGATACCGTGTCGCTGTGCCTGTCCAAGGGCCTGAGCGCGCCGGTGGGCGCGGTGCTGACCGGTCCGCGCCAGGTGATGGCGCGGGCGCGGGTGCTGCGGCGCATGCTCGGCGGCACCCAGCGCCAGGCCGGCATCATGGCCGCGGCCGGGCTGGAAGGCGTGCAGACCATGGGCGACCGGCTGGTCGAGGACCATGCGCGCGCGCGCCGCCTGAGCGACGGCCTGAACCGCCTGGATCCGGTGCTGTCGGCCACGGTGCCGCAGACCAACATCGTGCAGGTCGAGACCGCCGACACCGGCATGACCAACGCGCACTGGGTCACGGCGCTGGAAGCGGCGGGCCTGCTGACGCGCCCGTGGGGCCGCACGCGGCTGCGCTGCGTGACCCACCGCCACATCGACGACGAGGACATCGACCGCGCCATCGAGGCCTTCAAAAAAGTGCTGGCAAGCCGCTGATCCGGCGTTTCACGGGGGCGGGCGATGCGATAATGCGGGATGTCCGCCGCTACCCAACTTTCCAAGAAAGATTATCTCTGCGCCCTGACGGTGGTGGTGATCTGGGGCCTGAACTTCGTCATCATGAAGATCGGCCTCAAGGGCCTTTCCCCCATGATGCTGGGCGCGCTGCGATTCGCGCTGGCCGCCTTCCCTCTGGTGCTGTTCGTGCGGCCGCCGCGCCTGCCGTGGCAATGGATCGCCGCCTACGGGCTGGTGCAGGGGCTGGGCCAGTTCGGCCTGCTGTTCACGGCCCTCAAATTCGGCATGCCGGCGGGCATGGCCTCGCTGGTGATCCAGACCCAAGCCTTCTTCACGTTGCTGCTGGCCGCGCCGGTGCTGCGCGAACGCGCGCGGCCGCATCACTGGCTCGGGCTGGGCGTGGCCGCGCTGGGGTTGGCGGTGATCGCCGCCGGCCGCGGCGAGGGGCCGGGCCAGATGACCATGCTGGGATTCGTGCTGACGCTGGGCGGCGCCGCGATGTGGGCGGTGTCGAACATCATCGTGCGCCTGGCCAGCCGCAAGTCGCCCGGCTACGACCCGTTCGCGTTCATCGCCTGGAGCAGCGCCGCGCCGGTGCTGCCGTTCCTGGGGCTGGCGGTGCTCGCCGACGGCTGGGACGCGGTGACGGGCATGATCCTGGGGATAGGCTGGGGCGAGGCGCTGTCGGTGTTGTACCTGGCGGTGCTGGCCACGCTGCTGGCCTATACCCTGTGGACGCAGCTGCTGACGCGCCATCCGGCCGCCAGGATCGCGCCGTTCTCGCTGCTGGTGCCGGTGGTGGGCCTGTGGGCGGCGTCGGCCGCCTTCGATGAGCGGCTGCAGCCGCTGCAATGGCTGGGCGCGGGCTGCGTGCTGGCCGGCCTGATCATCAACCAGGTCGGCGGGCGCTGGCTGCGCAACCGCTGATCCCGTCCCGCGCCGCGGGCCTGGCCCGCGGCATTCATCCTTGTCTCCACCCCGCTTTCGGATGAGCGGCGTAGGCCGTGGCGCGCTTCCTACAGCTGTTCGAAATGGGCATAACGCTTGTCGGTGTAGTCCCGGCGCGTGACCATTTCGACGACCTCGGCCCCGGGCGGGCCGCGCCGCAACCATTCCAGCATGTGATCGACCTGGTCGGGCGTGCCCTGCACCAGGGCCTCGACCGTGCCGTCCAGCATGTTCTGCACCCAGCCGCGGGCGCCCAGCAGGTGCGCGCGCCGCACCGCCGCATGGCGGTAGCCCACGCCCTGCACGGTGCCGCTGACGGTGACGTGGACGGTCTCGATATGGGTGTCTTGCATTGGTTTTCCTTCGGATGATGCGCCGCGGCGCGCCGGTGACCTAGGCGGTTCCGACTACAGCGGATGATCGATAGGCCCCTCGGGCATCGAAGCGATACGTTAGAGCACATGTCAAAACGTGCCAACGGGAACACCCGCAAGCAAAGCTTGGAGAAGCCATTATGGAAGAGACCAGTTTGTTGTCGGAAGCAGAAACAGCACGCTATCGGGACCAGGGCTACCTGGCCCTGCCGGACATGTGTCCGCAGGACGAGGTGGGCTATATCCGGCGCACGCTGCTGGAACTGTTCGCGAACAAGACGGGCTACAACGAGGGGGCGCAATACGATTTCATCAGTCGCGACGACCCGTCCAAGCCGGCCAAGTTTCCCAGTTTGCACGATCCGCGCCATTATGCCCCGGGCCTGCTGAAGACCGCCTATCACGAGCGCACGCTGGAGCTGGCGCGCCAACTGCTGGGCGAGGACGCCGCGCTGTACGGCGAACATGCGCTGCTCAAGCCGGCGCTGGTGGGGCCCGAGACGCCGTGGCACCAGGATGAGGCGTTCCGCTCGCCCGACTTCGTCTACAACGAGCTGAGCATCTGGCTGGCGCTGCAGCCGGCCACGCTGGAGAACGGCTGCATGCAGTTCATCCCGGGCTCCAACAAGAGCGAGGTGCTGGAGCATCGCTCGCCCGGCGGCGACAAGACGCTGCACCCGCTCGAGTGCTGCGCCGATTTCCCGCGCGACCAGGCGGTGGCCGAACCGCTGCAACCCGGCGGCTGCACCGTGCACGATGCGCGCACGCTGCATTTCACGGGCGCCAATACGTCGCCGCAGCCGCGGCTGGCGTACATCCTGATCTACAACACGCCGCCGGTCTACAAGCCGGGACGGCGCGAGTTTCCGTGGCTCGAAGGCCGCTGGACCGACAGCCAGACCCGCAAGAAGGAATGGCATCGCCGTGGCGGCCTGGCGGTGGACGTGCTGCGGCGCCTGCCGGGGGCGCGGCTGACCAGCCCGCGCTGGGTGGCGTGGGCCACGATCCGGGCGGTGACCAAGGTCTGGCCGCGCTAGCGGCGGAGTCAGCGGCCGCGTCGCCGTCGACGCAAATGCGGTCGCGATGAAGGGGGAACCGGGGCCGGCAAGGGGCGCTTGCCGGCCTCGGCGCGTATACTGGGCGGCGCCGCGGGGCCTTGCCGCCCGGCGTGAACGGCAAGTGTCTGGACGACGCATGCGGGTTCGCGCGGGCCGGTCGCCGCGGGGTCGCGTCCCACTTTCCCCAGAAAAATAACCATGACCGCTAACCTCTCCACGATCACCTGCATCGAAGACCTGCGCGCGATTGCGCGCAAGCGCGTGCCGCGCATGTTCTACGACTACGCCGATTCGGGCGCCTGGACGGAAGGCACGTACCGCGCCAACGAAAGCGATTTCCAGAAGATCAAGCTGCGCCAGCGCGTGGCGGTGAACATGGAAGGCCGCTCGCTGCGCACGACACTGGTGGGCCAGGACGCGGTGATGCCGCTGGCGATTTCGCCGACGGGCCTGACCGGCATGCAGCATGCCGATGGCGAGATCCTGGCGGCCAAGGCGGCGGCCGATTTCGGCGTGCCGTTCACGCTGTCGACCATGAGCATCTGCTCGCTGGAAGACGTGGCGGCGGCCACCGGCAAGCCGTTCTGGTTCCAGCTCTACGTGATGCGCGACCGCGAGTTCGTCGGCGACCTGATCGACCGCGCCAAGGCGGCAGGCTGCTCGGCGCTGGTGCTGACGCTGGACCTGCAGATCCTGGGCCAGCGCCACAAGGACATCAAGAACGGCCTGTCGACGCCGCCCAAGCCGACCATCCGCAATCTCATCAACCTGGCGACCAAGCCGCGCTGGTGCATGGGCATGCTGGGCACCAAGCGCCGCACGTTCGGCAACATCGTCGGCCACGCCAAGGGCGTGAGCGATCTGTCGTCGCTGTCGTCGTGGACGGCCGAGCAGTTCGATCCGCGCCTGAGCTGGGACGATGTGGAATGGATCAAGCAGCGCTGGGGCGGCAAGCTGATCATCAAGGGCATCCTGGATGTCGAGGATGCGCAACTGGCGGCCAATAGCGGCGCCGATGCGCTGATCGTCAGCAACCATGGCGGACGCCAGCTGGATGGCGCGATGTCGTCGATCGCGGCGCTGCCGTCGATCGCGGATGCGGTGGGGTCGAAGATCGAAGTGTGGATGGATGGCGGCGTGCGCTCGGGGCAGGACATCCTCAAGGCGGTGGCGCTGGGCGCGCGCGGAGCGATGATCGGGCGGGCCTTCCTGTACGGGTTGGGGGCATACGGGCAGGCGGGCGTGACTCGCGTGCTGGAGATCCTTTACAAGGAAATGGATACGACGATGGCGCTTTGCGGGCGGCGCAATATCGACGTCGGGGATCGGAGTATTTTGTTGCCGGGGACTTATCCCGTCTGAGGGTTGCTCTGATCGGCTGGAAGCCGGTGGGTCGCTGTGGCGGCTTGCCGGCTTTTTTGTTTTTTGCTTGCGGGTTTTTGCTCGCGAGTCTTTCTTCGTAGGTCGGCCGGCGCGGCGAGGGGTGTGGCGCTGCGGGTTTATTCCCGGTTGCCGGTGCCGAGGAATTGGCTGGGGCGCCTTAGCGCCGGGTCGAACGGGTTGAGTTGGGCGCTGATGCCGGCGGCTTCGCGGCGCAGGATTTCGACGATGAGGGGGAGGCGTTCGTCGCTGATGCGTTCGACGGGGGCGGCGATGCTGAGGGCGGCGACGGTGACGCCGTTGGGGTCGTGCACGGGGACGGCGAGGCCGGCGATGTTGGGGAAGATGCCCTGGCCCTTGCTGCGGGCGTATTGGAGTTCCTGGCATTCCTTGATGCCGGCGCGCATCGAGATTTCGTCGACGAAGCCCAGGTGGTGCAGGCGCGGGATGTTGAAGCGCAGGACTTCTTCGCGTTCGGCCTCGGGCAGGTTGGCCAGCAGCAGCAGGCCGCCCTGGCCCAGGCCGAGCGGGACGCGGCCGCCGATGTCGCCGGTGTGCGAGCGCACCGGGAAGGCGCCGTCGATGCGGTCCAGGCAGACGGCGTCGAAGCCGCTGCGCACCAGCAGGAAGATGGTGTCGTTGAGCATGCCGCTCAGGCGCAGCATGACGGGGCGGTAGATCGAACGCAGGGTCGATTGGTGGTTGCCGGCGGCGGCGGCCAGGGAGAAGAAGGCGACGCTGAGCTGGTAGCCCTTGCTCTGGGCGGGTTGTTCGACCATGCCTTCCTGCACCAGGCCCTGCAGCACGCGGTGCACGGTGGCCTGGGCCTGGCCGGTGCGGGCGGCGATGTCGGTCAGGCGCAGTTTTTCGCCCTTGGCGTCGGACAGGACGCGCAGTACGGCGAAGGCGCGTTGCAGGACGCCCTGGGCGCCGGCGTCGTCGGCGGCTTCTGATTTCTTCATTGTTCAATTCCGATAATCAAAATATACGGCTGTATTTTTATCAGGAAATTCAGTTATACGGAAATAATAAGAAGAAAATTCGATTCTTCGGAAAACCCTAATTGACCGGCCTTTTCGGCGACTCCTAGACTGCCCTGCATCGATTGCACCGCGGGGCCGGCCCCGCGCAGCGCTCCTCACCGGGCACGAGGTTTGGAATATGTCATTTCTGCGGTTGGACAACGTCTCCAAGAATTACGGCGACCTGCGGGTCGTCTCGGATCTGAACCTGGCGGTCGAGAAAGGGGAATTCGTGTCCTTGCTGGGGCCGTCGGGCTGCGGCAAGACCACCACGCTGCAGATGATCGCGGGCTTTGCCGACGTGACGCGCGGCAGCATCACGCTCGACGGCCGCGACATCACCCATGCCAAGCCGAACACGCGCGGGCTGGGCATCGTGTTCCAGAGCTATGCGCTGTTTCCGCACCTGACGGTGGCGGACAACGTGGCGTTCGGGCTGAAGATGCGCAAGGTCGAGCGCGCCGAGCGCCAGGCGCGGGTGCGCGAGGCGCTGGCGCTGGTGAAGCTGGACAAGCATGCCGACCGCTTTCCGCGTGAACTGTCGGGCGGGCAGCGCCAGCGGGTGGCGCTGGCGCGCGCGCTGGTGATCCGGCCGCCGGTGCTGTTGCTGGACGAACCGTTGTCGAACCTGGACGCCAAGCTGCGCGAGGACATGCAGTTCGAGCTGCGCAGCATCCAGAAGCAGATCGGCACCACCACCGTGATGGTGACGCACGACCAGGCCGAGGCGCTGTCGATCAGCGACCGCGTGGTGGTGATGCAGGACGGCCGCGCCACGCAGGTGGACGCGCCCTACCGCATGTACGAGCATCCGCAGAGCGAATTCATCTCGCGCTTCGTCGGCAAGACCAACCTGCTGCCGGGCCGCGTGACGCGCTGCGGCGCGCAGGCCGAGGTGGAGACCGGCGCGCTGCGCGTGCTGGTCGACGGCGCGGGCCTGCGTCATGGCGACAGCGTGCAGCTGTCGCTGCGGCCGGAGAAGCTGGTGCCGGTGCCGGCCGGCCAGGGCAAGCTGTCCTGTGTGGTCAGCACGCGCTACTTCCTGGGCAGCCAGTGGATGTACGGGCTGGATTCGCCGGTGGGGGCGCTGACGGTGCTGACGCCCAACGACGGCCGCCGGCCGCACGATGATGGCGACCAGATCGGCCTGGACTGGGCCGAAGGCGTGCTGCGCGTGCTGCCCGTGGCGGCGGTTGCCGAAGAGGCCTGACATGGCGACGCTGACCCAACCCGGCGCCGTCCGCGCGCCCAAGCCGCGCACCGACGGCCTGCTGGCCATTCTCGGTTCGATCCCGCTGGCGATCGTGTTCCTGACGTTGGTGCTGACGCCGCTGGCGTTGACGCTGGTGCTGTCGTTCCGACCGTTCGACTACAGCGCGGGCATCCTGCCCGGGCACACCTTCGAACACTACCTGGCGGTGGTGACCGACGGCTATTTCCTGGAGATCTTCTGGCGCACGTTCTGGATCGCGGGCGTGACCACGCTGATCTGCGTGCTGATCGGCGCGCCCGAGGCCTACATCCTGTCGCGCATGGGCAAGCCGTGGCGCTCGATCTTCCTGCTGGTGGTGCTGTCGCCGCTGCTGATCTCGCTGGTGGTGCGCGCCTTCGGCTGGAGCATGCTGCTGGGGCCGGGCGGGGCCATTGGCCGCGCGGCCGCGGCGCTGGGCCTGGGACCGCTGCTGTACACGCCCACCGCCGTCATCATCGGCCTGGTGCACGTGATGCTGCCGTTCATGGTGATTCCGGTGTGGACCTCGCTGCAGAAGCTGGACCCGACCGTGGAGCACGCGGCGCTGTCGCTCAATGCGTCGCGTTTCCAGACGCTGCTGCGCATCGTGCTGCCGCAGGCCATGCCGGGCATCCTGTCGGGCAGCCTGATCGTGTTCGGGCTGTCGGCCAGTTCGTTCGCGATTCCCGCGCTGCTGGGCGGACGCCGCCTGAAGATGGTGGCCACGGTGGTCTACGACGAATTCCTGACCGAATTGAACTGGCCGCTGGGCGCGGCCATCGCCATCGTGCTGCTGGTGGTCAACGTCATCATCATGATGGCGTACAACCGCGTGGTGGAACGTTCCTACCGGCGCAGCCTGGGTTGAACGAGGACAGCGATCATGCAGAAGAACGGTCCTTTCGCATTGGCCTTCAATGCCCTGGTGGTGACGTTCGTGCTGGCGCCGCTGGCCATCGTGTGCCTGGTGGCGTTCACGCCCGAGTCGACGCTGACGGTGCCGACCACGCAGTTCTCGCTGCGCTGGTTCCACGCGGTGTTCGAGCATCCCAATTTCATGCAGGCGTTCAAGAACAGCCTGTGGCTGGCGTTCCTGTCGGCCAGCATCGCCGTGTGCCTGGCGGTGCCGGCGGCCATCGCCATCACGCGCTACCGCTTTCCCGGGCGCGATGCGCTCAACGGCCTGTTCCTGTCGCCGCTGATGATTCCGCACCTGGTGCTGGGCGTGGCGCTGCTGCGCTTTTTCGCGCTGATGGGCACCACCGGCAGCTTCGGCTGGCTGGTGTTCAGCCACGTGGTGGTGATCACGCCCTACGTGATGCGGCTGGTGATCGGCGCGCTGGTGGGCTTTGACCGCTCGGTCGAGCATGCCGCGCTGTCGCTGGGCGCGAGCCGCGCCACGGTGTTCTTCCAGGTGACGCTGCCGCTCATCATTCCGGGCGTGTCGGGCGGCTGGCTGCTGGCCTTCATCAACAGTTTCGACGAGCTGACCATGTCGGTGTTCATCACCGCGCCGTCGACCATCACGCTGCCGGTGCGCATGTACATGTACGCCACCGAGTCGATCGACCCGATGATGGCCGCCGTGTCGGCGCTGGTGATCGGCCTGACCGCGGCGACCATGCTGCTGCTGGATCGCGTCTACGGGCTGGACCGCGTGCTGGTGGGACAGAAATGAAGCGCAAGCCGGGTACGCAACGGGAGACCCCGCCATCATGGCAATACTGAAACGCCTGGCCGAAACGGCCCGGCCCGCCGTCGCCTTCACGCTGGACGGCAAACCCTGCACCGCGCTGGCCGGCGATACCGTGCTGACGGCGGTGCTGACGCAGGCCGAGCGCCTGCGCCTGTCGGAATTCGGCGGCGGGCCGCGCGCCGGCTTCTGCATGATGGGCGCCTGCCAGGACTGCTGGATGCAGCGCGAGGATGGCACGCGTCTGCGCGCCTGTTCCACCTACATCGAAGCGGGCATGCGCCTGCGCAGCGCGCCGCTGCGCGCCGAGCAGGTGCCGGGCACGCTGGCGGCGGAGGGCGACGCATCATGAACCTGATCCTGCCCGTGATCGTGGGCGCCGGCCCCGCCGGCATTCGCGCCGCGCAGACGCTGGCGGCCCAGGGCCTGCGGCCGGTGGTGCTGGACGAGGCGCCGCGCGCTGGCGGCCAGATCTACCGCCAGCCGCCGCCCGGCTTCGCGCGGACCAAGGCGGCGCTGTATGGCTTCGAGCACCGCAAGGCCGATGCGCTGCACCGCAAGATGGACGAGCTGGCGCCGCAGCTGGATTACCGGCCCGGCAGCCTGGTGTGGAACGCCGAAGGCAAGACGCTCGATGTGCTGCGCGACGGCAACAGCGCGCCCGTGCCCTACACCCACTTGATCCTGGCCACCGGCGCCACCGATCGCGTGCTGCCGTTCCCGGGCTGGCTGACGCCGGGCGTGTACACCCTGGGCGGTTCGCAGGTGGCGTTGAAGCACCAGGGCTGCGCCATCGGCGAGCGCGTCGCGTTCATGGGCACTGGTCCCCTGCTCTATCTGGTCGCCTACCAGTACGCCAAGGCCGGCGCCCGCGTTGTGGCGGTGCTGGATACCTCGCGCTTCGCCGACCGCCTGGCGGCGTTGCCCGGCATGCTGCGCGCGCCGGGCCTGCTGGCCAAGGGGCTGTACTACATGGCCTGGCTGCGCGCGCATGGCGTGCCCATGGCCAGCGGCGTGCGGCCGGTGCGGGTCGAGGGCGAAGCGCGCGTCACCGGGCTGCTCTACCGCCAGGGAGCGCGGCAGCGGCGGGTGGATTGCGACGCGTTGGGCTATGGCTTGTCGCTGCGTTCCGAAACGCAGCTGGCCAGCCTGGTGGGCTGCCAGTTCGCCTTCAATGTCCGCGACCGTGGCTGGACGCCGCGCCTGGACGCGGCCGGGCGCAGCAGCGTGGCCGGCGTGTACGTGGCCGGCGACGGCGCGGGCATCGGCGGCGCCGACGCGGCCGAG
>NZ_CADIJR010000080.1 GCF_902859645.1 Achromobacter insuavis
TCCCGCGCCCGCCGCGGCGCCGGCCCAGGCGCCCGCCGCGACCGCGGCCCCCGCCGCGCCCACCGTCATCATCCCGACCGAGCTCGACACCAAGGCGTGTATCGCCAAGCTGCGCAAGGGCGCCACCGCCAACGGCCTGACCCTGGCCGACTGGGACAAATACACCGCCAAGGCCAAGCTGCTGCCCACCACCGTGGCGTCGGCCCAGGGCCAGCCTGAGGGCCGCGAAAGCTGGTGGGACTACATCGCCAAGACCGTCGACGACGAGCGCGTGGCCGATGGCCGCGCGGTGCTGGCCAAGTACGGCAAGCAGCTGGGCGACATCAGCCAGCAATACCAGGTCGACCCGGCCACGCTGGTCGCCATCTTCGGCATCGAGACCAACTACGGCCGCCAGGTCGGCAAGACCGACGTGCTCAATGCCTGGCTGACCCGCGCCTGCACCGAGAACAAGACGCTCTGGGAAAAGAATGCCTACGCCTCCGTGCGCCTGCTGCGCGACGGCGTGGTGCCGGCCGACAACTTCGTCGGCTCCTGGAGCGGCGCCTTCGGCATGACGCAGTTCATCCCCACCTCGTTCTACGAGCTGGCGGCCGACGGCGATGGCGACGGCAAGATCGATCTGTACAACTCGCTGCCCGACGCCCTGGCCTCGACCGCCAACCACCTGCGCAAGCGCCGCGCCAAATGGACCCATGGCCTGCCCGCGGTGGTGGAAGTGCGCGTGCCGGCCGACGTGGCCGCCGCCATTCCGCCCGCGCCCGACGCCGAATACGTCGGCTCGCAGGACCGCCGCACCATCGCGCAGTGGGCCCAGGCGGGCCTGAAGCAGGGTGACGGTTCCGCGCTCAAGCTGGCCAGCGGCAACGATCAGCAGGCCTACCTGTTCGCGCCCACCGGCGCCAAGGGCCCGGTGTTCCTGGCCACCGTCAATTTCGACGCGATCCTGCACTACAACCAGTCGCGCCGCTACGGGTTGGCGGTGTCGCTGCTGCTGAACCGCCTGCAGGGCGGCCCGGCGCTGGCCACGGCCTGGCCGACGGACGACCCCGGCCTGTCGCGCGCGCAGATCAAGGAAGTGCAGGAGATGCTCAACGCCCGCGGCTATGACGTCGGCACCGCCGACGGCATTCCCGGCGCCAAGACCCGCGACGCGGTGCGCGCCGAACAGGAAAAGCGCAACCTGCCGCAGGACGGCCGCGTCGGCAAGCGCATCTACGACGCGCTCAAGGCCAAATGAGCGCCGCCGATCCCGCGCAAGCCATTGGCGTTGACGGGGTGGTGGTCTCGGGCACCCAGGGCTACGGCGAGAACGCCGCGGCCCTGGCCGCGCAGTACGAGAGCATCGCCTTCGCCGACGTCCATCGCGACGTGGCGCACCTGATCCCGTCCACGCCGTCGCGCATCGCCGACATCGGCGCTGGTTCGGGCCGCGACGCCGCCGCGCTGGCCCGCATGGGCCACCAGGTGGTGGCGGCCGAGCCCACGCCCGAGCTGCGGCGCGAGGGCCAGCGGCGCCACGCGCTGCCCAACCTGGAATGGGTCGACGATGCGCTGCCGGACCTGGACGGCCTGCGGGGACGCGCGTTCGACGTCATCATGCTGACCGCCGTGTGGATGCATCTGGACGCGGACGAGCGCGCCCGTGGCATGGCGGCGCTGGCGGCCCTGCTGGCGCCCGGCGGCCAGATCCTGATGTCGCTGCGCCACGGCCCGGTGCCGTCGGGCCGGCGCATGTTCGACGTCTCGGCCGACGAGACCATCGCGCTGGCGGCCGGCCATGGCCTGTCGGCGCATCACTGCGTCACGCGCGAAGACATGCTGGACCGCGCCGACGTGCACTGGAGCTTCCTGGGCCTGCGGCGCGGCTAGGGTGATGATGCCCCGATGGCGGGGGGCGGGCGGATACCGTCAGGTGTCCACGCTGCGGAAGGTGGATAGTGACGGGCCTCACCGCTCGGTATGATGCAAGGCACCCCTTTCGCTGGCTGCCGCCCGCCATGATGCCGTCCGCCCTGTTGCCCGAATCCTTCGTCACCCAGCGCCTGCGCGCCGAGCGGATGTTGCCGACCCACCTGCCTTTCATCATTGGCATGCACGCCGATGCCGACCTGATGGCGACCATGGGCGGCACCCGCGACGCCGCCGCCAGCCGCCGCTACGTCGAGCACAACATGCTGCACTGGGCCGAGCATGGCTACGGCATGTACGTGCTGACCGAGCGCGACAGCGGCGCGCTGGCGGGCCGCGCCGGGCTCAAGCTGGCGCTGGCGGGAAAGATCGAACGGGTCGAGGTGGCCTATGCCTTTCCGCCCGCCTGTTGGGGCCGCGGCTATGCCTCCGAGATCACCCGCGCGCTGCTGACGCTGGGCTTCGAGCGCCTGCCGGTGGACGTCTTGAGCGCCGTGGCGGTGCAGCACAATGCCGCGTCGATGCGGGTGATGGAAAAGTGCGGCATGCGCTGGATCGAGACCACCGGCGAAGGCGAGGCGCGCAAGCTGCGCTACGAAATCCGGCGCCAGCAATGGCGCGCGCTGGCGGACGCCGATCAGCGCTAACATGCGGGGATGAGTTCCCCGACTGCCCCGAACACCCCGTCGCCCGTCGACGACGATCCGCCGCCCATACCGCCCGAGGCCCCCGCGCCCGAGGAATGCTGCAACAGCGGCTGTATCCCCTGCGTCTACGACACCTACAACGAAGCCATGGACGAATACCGCGCCGCGCTCAAGGCCTGGCGCGCGCGGCATGGCGAGGCGGGGTAGCGGGCGGGGCTGCCGCGGCGGTTCGCGCCGCCGCGGGAACGGGATGCGCGGGCAACCGGCCGCCCCGACTGTCAGAAATCCACGCTGACCGCCAACTTGACGGTGCGCGGCGTGCCGACCGAGGTGGAGCCATACCAGGCGCCTGACCAGTAGCGCTTGTCCAGCGCGTTCTCCACGCTCGCGCGGAAAACCACGTTGTGGGCGGCGAGGCGGGTGGCATAGCGGGCGGCCAGATCGAGCCGTGTCCAGGCGGGCAGTTTCTGCGTGTTGGCGCTGTCCGCGTATTGCTGGCCGGTGTAAATGGCGGCCGCTCGCAGGGTCAGGCCTGGCAGTGACGGCATGTCCCATTCCGCGCCCAGGTTGAACAGCCAGCTCGGAACGCCGATGGCCGTCTTGCCATCCAGCAGGCCGGTGCTGCTCTTGGTGTTGATGGCCTTGAGGTAAGTCGCGCCGCCCAGCAGGCGCAGCCCTTTCGCCGCCTCGCCGGCAATGCTCCATTCGATGCCGCGGTTGCGTTGTTCGCCGTCGGGGGCGTATCGGTTGCTGTCGCCGTTCTTGATGAGACTGGGGCGCGTGATCTGGAAGACGGCAAGGGTATTGAGCAGCGCGCCGGCATCCCATTTGGCGCCCACCTCCATCTGTTTGCTCTGGTACGGCGGGAACACCTCGCCAAAATTGGCGGCGGTGACGTCGGTGACCCGGTCTCCCTGCGACAGGCCTTCGATGTAGTTGGCATAGACGGAGACCGGCGCGGCCCATGGCTTGATGACCACGCCCATGGCGGGCGTCAGGGCGTGTTCGTCGTAGCGGGTGGTCACGGCGCCCGAGGGCGCATAGTTCTTTGTCCGCACGCGCTGTTGCCGCACCCCCAGCGTCAACAGGTATTCATCCTGCAGGAACGAAAGCGTGTCGGCCAGGGCGATGCTGCTCAGGGTGCTGTCGGACGACTTGGGCAGTGCGGCGGGTCCCACGGTCAGCGTTGGTTGGGCGGGCGCATAGATGTTCGAGGCCCACATTGTCACCGGCCCCTGGACCGCGCCACCCGTCTGTCGAATGGCGTTGCCGCTCAGGGTGATCTCGTGTCCGACCGGCCCGGTGCGCAGACGCCCGCGAATGCCGCCATCGGCCGCATTGGCATTGGAGAAGCTCCTCGTGTTCTTGGCCATGCCGATGTAGGCGCCCGAGGGTTGCGCGTTTCTGCCCAGGGCGTTGTTCATGTAGCCGGAACTGCCTTGACGCTTGGTGCCGACCGAGGCGAACCCCATCCATTGATCGTTGAAGTCGAACTCGGCCGAGGCGATGAGCGCCTTGCTGTGTTCCGAGGCTCGCGCGCCGGGCAGGGGGTTGAGGTTGGGATCCGGGGCGTCGGGAATCTGGCTGCCGGCAAATGTGGTGAAGAGCGGCATGCCGCCGCGCGTCCTGCCATCGATGCTGTAGGCGTCCAGCGCGACGCGCAGGCGTTCGCCGCGATAGTCGAACGCCAGCGAGCCCAATTCCTTGTTCTTCGATTGGCCATCCAGGGGGGTGCGGCCATCGGACTTGACGGCATTGACGCGAATGCCGAACGCGTCGTCGCGTCCGAAGCGCCGCCCCATGTCCAGGTGCGCGCCCAGCTCCGAATCCGAGGAAAATTTGGCCGTCAGGCGTGTCAGCGGCGTGTCGCCGGCCCGTTTGGGCACCAGGTTGATGACCCCGCCAACGGAACCGCCGGGCGTCATGCCATACAGCAGCGCGCCCGGGCCCTTGAGCACCTCGATGCGTTCAAGGAGTTCCGTTGCCACCTGGAAGCCCGGCGTCAGGCCGAACAGGCCATTCCAGGCGAAGTCCGTGCTGGGCATGTAGAACCCGCGCACGTTGAAGAACTCCGTCGGCCCCGCTTCGGGGAACGTCTGCCGCACCGACGCATCCGCGTGCAGCACTTGCGCCACCGTCTCGGCTTGCCAGTCCTCGATCATGCGCGATGTGTAGCTGGTGGTGCTGAACGGCGTTTCCATCACGTCCTTGTTGCCCAGCAGGCCGACGCGGCCTCCACGGGCCACCAGGTCGCCCGCATAAGGGGCGGGCAGCGCACGAGCCCGGGATTCAGGGGCGCCCGTCACGCGCACCGCGGGCAGCGTGCCGATGGCCGCGTCGTCCGCAGGCAGCGCCTGGCGTAGCGCATAACTGCCATCCGCCTGCCGCACGGCGGCCAGCCCTTGTCCCCGCAGCAGCTCGGCGAAACCCTGTTCGACCGTCATGGTCGCGGACAGGCCCGCGGCACGCTTGTGCTGTGTCAATGCCCCTGGCGCCGAGAGCAGCACGCCGGCCTCTTGCGCGAAATGGGTCAAGGCGGTGTTGAGCGGTCCGGCGGGAATGTCGTAGCGCCGCGCCGGGGCGGTGGCCGGCTGCGCCTGCGCGGTCGGCGTCCAGCTTGCCGTGGCGAGCGTCATGCCCGCGACGGCCAGGTTCAGCGCCAGCGCCACTGAGCGCAGCGCGTGAGGTGGGCAGTGGGGGCGCGGCGTTCGCGGGGGCATGGGTTGGGGCGGAATGCGGGGGAAGGCGGAACGGTGCATCAATCGGTCTTTCCAAAGGTTCTTCGAGCGGCGAGACGATCGGCGGCGGGCGCAGCGGGTGGCGGGCGTGTCCGGCCGATGCCGTGCCGCCAGCGCGGAGTCGACGCCCGTCCAGCCGTAGTCTCTTGCTGTCTAAATCGAATGGGAGACGCAAAAGGGGAACCCGTCCTTGTCCTACAAATGGGGCAAGGCCGACTTGCGTGGTCACCCACTGGCGATGGTCACTGGCGCTGCGGGAGAGAGGCTTTCAGCCGGCTAGTCCAGCCTCGAGCAACGCGCATTGCAGCATGGCCTGGGCGATGTATTTCTTGACCATGCGTTCCGAGACGTCCAGCCCGGCCGCGATATCGCGGTAAGGCGCGCCGTCCACCTGCGCCATGATGAACGCCGTCGCCGCCTTCCGGGACAGCCGGCCGAGCATGGCGCCGATTGCCAGCAGCGTCTCGATGATGATGGCTTGATGCTCGGGCGAGGGCGCCATGGGTTCGGGCTGCGCAGCCAGCGTTTGCCGCCACGCCTGTTCGATCTCGCGACGGCGCCAGAGGTCCACGCACAGGCCGCCGGCGGCGGTGCGCAGGTAGGCGCGCGCCTGGCAGACGTTGCTGAAGTCACGGCTCACCGGCTTGGCCAACAGCCGGACGAACGTGTCGTGGGCCAGGTCCGCCGCGTCGGCGGCGTTGCCCAGGCGGTGGTGCAGCCAGCGCTGCAGCCAGCCGTGATGGTCGCAATAGAGCGTTTCCAGCGAAGGAGGGGATGAGTAGGCCAGGACGCTCATGCAGAAATCACCGTGCCGCGGGTGACCGTAGGATCACGGTTTGTCCACCCTTGAAGAATGATTTTTATTATCGGGTTGGCGCAGTCCTTCCAGGCCCAATGACGGCCTGAAGTAGTCTTGTTTTGATGCCGGATGGCAGGCGTTTATTCCGCCGCTCGACGAGACTTCAGCGACTCTCAGATGATGGATCCGGCGTTGGCCACTGCCGGGCCGCATGCAGCACACGCAGCATGCGCACGAGATCGTTCGTCACGTCGTAGATCAATAGATAGTTCGGGTGCGCCACCAGCTCCCGGGTGCCCGCGACACGGCCGGGACGACCCAGGCCGGGATGATCGATCAGGCGTCCCGCCTTCTCTTCAAGAAGTTCATCAAGCATCAGCGCCGCAACGGGGTTGTCGGCCTCGATGAAATCGTAGATCGCTTCCCGGTCCTGGATCGCTTCGGGCGTCCAGCGCAGCGCCCTCACTTGGGTGTTTCAAGCCGGCGACGGGTCGCGGCGCGACGGGCTGCGAATTTGGTTTCGACCTCGGCGGCCGGCACCAGGCGGCCGGCGTTGGCGGAATCCAGGCCCGCTTGCACCTGGCGGCGGAACCAGGCGTCATGCTGGGCCGCTTCCTGTTGTTGCTGGACGTACTCCCGCATGAAGTCGCGCAGAAGCTGCGCGCCGGTGCGGTCTCGGGCCTTGGCGGCCATGGCGAACTCGTTTTTCAAGGCTTCATCCACCCGAAAGGTAAAGGTAGCGTCGCTCATGGTGCGGTTCTCATGTGTTACACGATAAGTGCAGCGTAACATGCCCGTCCCATGGCGCTTGCTGGGATCATTCGCCACGCCAGCGAGGAAAGCAACAGGGGACGCGGTCAATTGGGTGATATATCGAGCACGCACATCGGACCGGTGCCCGTGCCGGCGGCGCGACCGCCTCAGCCCGCCAGCTTCATATGGATGATCGGCCGCGGCCGCCCCGCGGCGTCGGTTTCCGAGCGGCCCACGTCCACGAAGCCGTAGTGCTTGTAGAAGCCATGGGCCTGCGGGTTCTGTTCGTTGACGTCGACCCGCAGGCTGCCGTGCAGCGACAGCGCGAAATTCAGCAGGCGGCGTCCGGCGCCCTTGCCGCGCTTGTTGGCATCCACGAACAGCATCTCAACCTTGTTGTCGTTCAGGCCCATGAAGCCGGCGACCTCGCCGGCATCGTCCTCACAGACCCAGACGCGCACCGACGGCAGGTAGGTGTTGAGCACCTGCGGGTACATGGCCTGGATTTCCTTTTCGGTCAGGAACGTATGGGTGGCGCGCACCGACCGGAGCCAGATATCCACCAGGGCGAGGTCGTCGCCGTGGTTGCGTTCTCGGATGTTCATGTCAGGAAGGGGCGTCAGTGTCCGGCGCGGTGGATGTCGGTCGCCGCCAGGACGGTTTCCATTTGCACAGTATGCGCGAAAACGAAGCGGTCCCCGTACACGGTTTCATCCGGAAACTCGGAGATCAGCGCCATCGGCAGCTCTTCGCGGTCGGTTTCCGTGACCTGCACGGGGATGCCGTTCAGCACATCGAATCCGGTTTCGAGCGCGTGCGCGTGGAATAGTTCAAGCTGGCGCGCGTTGAATTCGACCAGGCCGGGCACGTTGCGGGCCAGCCGCGCCGTCACGCCCTCGATCAGGCGGCGGGCGCGCTCGCTCCAGCCCGGATGGTGGCGCAGCACCAGGAAGAAGCCCTTGGGGATGGTCCACAGCTCGAAATTGCGCGGCAGGTAGCCCGACAGGGGGCGGGTCCACTCGTGGGCCGGGTAGCCGTGCAGATTGATGTGCAGCTGCGCGCCGCTGATGGCGTGCGCCTGGTGGCGGCCCTCGCGTTCGAAGAACGGCGCGTGTTCGCGGTAGGCGATGTCATCGCCCAGCGCGCTGTAGCGCGAGGCGTGCAGCATGTGGCGCGGATGCTGTTCGCGCAGGCGGTTGAAAAGCGCGTAGCCGTCCGGGTTCTCGGAGGCGATCAGCGCGAAGTGGGCGTCGCCGCGCGCCTTCAGTGCCTGCGCCGCGCGCAGCGCGCCGACCACGCCGGAGGTTTCGTTGGCGTGCTGCGCGCCCGAGATGAAGACCGCCGGGCCGGTGCCGCGCAGGTAGGTGCCCAGCACCGGGCGGCCCTGGCGCGAGACGGCCTGGAAGGCGTCGCCGCCCAGCGCGGCCATGCAGCCGGCGATCTGCGCGGCCGCCAGCGGCTGGCGCAATTCGGCCAGCGGCGCGTCGAGCGCCGCGGGCGTCACGGGCGCCGGCGGCGCGAAGGGCTCCAGCGTCACCAGCACTCGCGCCGCGCCGTCGTGGCGGCGGACGTCCGGAATGATCTGGCCGGGTTGCAGGCCGCGGTCGCCGGAGGGGCGGCCGGAGTGATGCTGGAAGTGTTCCAGCAGCGTGAAGTACAGGTCCTCGTGCAGCGCCTCGAAGGTGCTGACGATTTCCTCGTCGACCGGCAGCGCGAAGTCCATGCCGGGCAGGTCGACGCGGATTTCCAGGCGGTCGAAGTACGGTTCGTGCGCGCCCCAGGGATGGTTGCGCACCGTGTCGACGATGCTGCGGAAGGCCTGCTGGTATTCGGTGGCCTGGGCCGCGTCGGTCTGCACGGCGCCGTTGGCGTCGCGCACGCGCAGCCAGCCGGTGGGCGACAGCTCGGGCGTGCCGTCCTGCGCCTGGCCGAGCTGGTTGGGGGCGAACACGCGCGTCTCGCGGCGGCTGCCGTCGGCGTAGGCCAGGGCCACGTCGTAGTGCAGGTCGGACGCGCCCGGCTTCATCGTCACGCGCACGCCCGGCAGCAGCGCCACCAGGGGATAGGCCTCGAGCGTGAAGCGCTTGGCCTGGGCGTGCTCATGCAGCGGGTAGCGCAGCTCGACCGCCGTCAGGCCATCGCGCTCGACCTCTTCCAGGAAGTAGTGCAGCAGCGGCTTGTAGGCGCTGCGAAAACGCGCCGTCACGCCGGCCTGCGCCAGCCGCGCCTCGGCCTCGCGGCGCGCGTCGACGCCCTCGAACAGCCAGCCTTCCACCGCCGCGCCGCGCCAGGCGGGGGCCTTGTAGGCGTGGATCCAGGCGTCCAGGGTGCGGTCGAATGTCTTTTCCAGCAGTGCCATGATCTTCAGATTTTTCCAGTCGGGTCCAGACGGTCGCGCAGCCAGTCGCCCAGCAGGTTCAGGCCCAGCACGGTCAACATGATCGCCAGGCCGGGGAACACGCTCACCCACCACGCCGTCTGCATGTAGGTGCGGCCATCGGCCAGCATACCGCCCCAGCTCGGGATCATGGGATCCACGCCCAGGCCCAGGAAGGTCAGGCTGCTTTCCAGCAGGATGTTGTTGGCGACGTTCAGCGTCATCAGGATCACCAGCGGGCCCAGCAGGTTGGGCACGATGTGATGGCGGATCATGGCCAGGTCGCGCACGCCGAAGGCGCGCGCCGCCAGCACGAACTCGCGTTCGCGCAGCGCCAGCACCTGGGCCCGCACCAGGCGCGCATACTGCACCCATTGCGAGATGATCATGAAGAAGATCACGTTGAACAGGCCGCCGCCGAGGATGGCGATGAAGGTGATGGCCACCAGGATGAACGGCAGCGCCAGCTGCACGTCGGCGAAGCGCATCACGATCATGTCCCAGAAGCCGCGGTAGTAGCCGGCGATCAGGCCCATGATGATGCCGAGCAGGGCGCCGCCCAGCACGGACGCGAAGCCGACCAGCAGCGAGATCTTGCCGCCGACGATGACGCGCGCCAGCACGTCGCGGCCCAGCGGGTCGGTGCCGAACAGGTGGGCCGCGCTGTTGAAGGGCGCCATCAGGCGGGCGGTCAGGTCCATGGACTCGCCGCCATCGGGGAACAGCCAGCCCGAGGCCAGCACCAGGACGATCATGACGCCGGTCAGCACGGCGCCCAGCACGAATTCCAGCGAGCGGTAGCGGCTGCGCGGCTTGACGGCCTTGGGAGCGGCGGGGGAAGTAGTGGTCTGCATGGGGCTCACCGCGTGCGGATACGGGGATCGACGATGCCGTAGGCGATGTCGACGATCAGGTTGACCAGGACGATGACGGCGGCCAGCACGGTGACCGTGCCTTGCAGCACCGGGTAGTCGCGGCCGGAGATGGCGTCGAACGCCAGCGTGCCCAGGCCGGGCCAGTTGAACACCATCTCGATGACGACGATGCCGCCGATCAGGCCGCCGAACTGCAGTCCCAGGTAGGTAATGAGCGGAATGGCGCAGTTGCGCAGCGCGTGCTTGTACAGCACGATGCGCTCCTTCAGGCCCTTGCTGCGCGCCACCATGATGTACTGGGCCGACAGCGTTTCCAGCATGGTGGTGCGCACCAGGCGGATGTTGGTGGCCGACAGGATGATCGCCATGGTCAGCGACGGCAGCACCAGGCTGGCCGGACCGCTCCAGCCCGACGGCGGCAGCAGCGGGAAGGTGATCGACAGCAGCAGCACCAGCATCAGCGCCAGCCAGAAGTTGGGGAACGACAGCCCCACCAGCGACAGGATGCGGATCGCCTGGTCGGTGGGCTTGCCGCGCTTGATGGCGGCCTGGATGCCCAGCGGCAGCGAAATCAGGATCGAGGCGATCAGCGAGGTGAACGCCAGCATCAGCGTGGCCGGCAGCGCGTCGCCGATCAGCTTGGCGACCGAGGTGCCGCCCATGAAGCTGCGGCCGAAGTCGCCGTGCAGCAGGCCCTGCATGTAGCTCAGGTATTGCTCGTGGAACGGCCGGTTCAGGCCCAGCGCCTGGCGGATGTTGGCCAGGTCCTGCTCGGTGACGCTGCCCGAGCCCTGGCTGAGCATCAGCGCGGGGTCGCCGGTCAGGCGCACGGCATAGGAGACGAGCAGCGTCACGGCCACGATCACGAAGACCGCCTGCAACACGCGTTTAATCAGAAATCCGGTCATGAGGCTCCGCCAGGGCTTTCGCCCCGGCGAATCAGTAGGGTTAATGCGTCAAATGCTTCAAAAACATCGCGACACCCAATCAGGCATCGCCCCCCCCCTGGCGGGATGCCGCGGATCCGGCTCCGCCGGTCCGCAGGCATGCCCCCTTGAGGGGGAAGCGCGCAGCGCTTCGGGGGTGGGCTCTACTCCACCGTCGTTTCCAGGAAACGGAAGCGGATGTCGCCCGGCACTTCCAGGCCCTTCACGCGCTTGTTCACGCCGACGATGGTGTTCAGGCTGTACAGCGGCAGTTCCAGCGCCTGGTCGGCCACGTAGCCGGCGATCTCCTGCAGCATGGCTTCGCGCTTCTTCACGTCATAGACGGTGCGCTGCGCTTCCAGCATGGCGTTCAGCTTGGGATCGTTGTCGTACGGATTCCACTTCTGGCCCGAGTGGTACATCAGGTAGGCCGTGTTGTCGTAGTCGTAGGTCCAGCCGCCCCACTGGTTCTGCCACATCTCGCCGGTCTTGCCGCCGGGGATGATGTCGTTGAGCAGCACGCCGGTCTCATACGGCTTGATGGTGGCGCGCACGCCCACCGCCTGCAGATAGCCCGACACCGCCTGGGCCACTTCGCGGAAGTTCGAATCGCTGCCGCGCACGTCGATCTGCACCGTCGCGCCCGGCTTGATGCCGGCGCCGGCCAGCAGCTTCTTGGCTTCGGCGGGGTTGAAGGGCAGCGGCTTTTGCTCGGGGTTGTAGCCGAACGACTGCGGGCCCTGGAAGCTGGCGATGGTCTTGGCCTGGCCCAGCAGCAGCTGCTTGACGATGGTGTCGCGGTCCACCGCCATGATCAGCGCGCGGCGCACGTCGCGGTTCTGGGTGATGCCGTTCTTGGTGTTGTAGCGCAGCGCGAAGGCGACCGGACCGCCGGTCGAGATGACGTCGGCGTTGCCGGACTTCTTGACCGTCTCGATCAGGCCCAGCGGGATCAGCGTGGCGATGTCGACGCGGCCAGCCTGCAGTTCGGCGACCTGGGTGCCGGGTTCGCTGATGAAGCGGTAGACCACCTTGTCCAGCTTGGGCTTGCCGCCCCAGTAGTCGTCATTGCGCGCCAGGGTCACGTTGACCTTGGGCTGGTAGCTCTCGAACTTGAACGGGCCGGTGCCGACCGGATGGGTGTTGAAGTTCTCCTCGCCCTTTTCCTGGATGTACTTGGGCGGCACGATCATGGCGCCGTAGCCGGCCAGCTTGGTCAGCAGCACGGGGTCGGGCTGCTTGAGGATGAAGTCGACGGTGTACTCGTCCACCACCTTGACCTCGCCGATCGAGTCGTAGTTCGACTTCTGCGGGCCCTTGGCGCCTTCCGCGCCCAGCAGGCGCTCGAAGGTGAACTTGACGGCCTCGGCGTTGAACGGCTCGCCGTTGTGGAACTTGACGCCCTGGCGCAGCGTGAAGCGCAGGCGCTTGTTGTCGTCCAGGTATTCCCACTTGGTGGCCAGGCCCGGCTGCAGCTTCAGGTCGGCGCCGCGCATGGTCAGCCCGTCGTACAGGTTGCTGCCGACCGAACCCCAGAAGGTCACGAAGGTGTCGATCGGATCCCAGCTGCCCGGATCCTGGTTGATGGCGACGTTGAGCGTGCCGGCCGCGTGCGCGGTCGACAGGACCGCGGGCAGCGCGCCGCCCAGCGCCAGGGCCAGGGCGGTGGCGGTGAAGGTTTTGCGTAGGGAGAGCATGTTCAACTCCAGGGACGGGAAATCGGCCGGGCCGACGTGGAAAAGTGGGGGTCAGGCGGCGCGGGCCACGCGGTGGCCGGGCGCGAATTCAACCAGGGGAATGATCGCCGGCTCGTCGCCCACGCGCCGCACCGGGCTGGGGATCTCGCCCTCGATCAGCGAGGTGTCGATGTGGCGGCCGGGCTCGGCCACCGGCACGGCGGCCAGCAGCTTGCGGGTGTAGGCGTGTTGCGGCGATTCGAAGATCTGGCGGCGCGTGCCCAGCTCGACGATCTGGCCCAGGTACAGCACCGCCACGCGGTGGCTGACCTTCTCCACCACCGCCATGTCGTGGGTGATGAACAGGTACGACAGGCCGCGGTCCTTCTGCAGGTCCATCAGCAGGTTCAGGATCTGCGCCTGGATCGACACGTCCAGCGCCGACACCGATTCGTCGGCGATGATCAGCTTGGGGTCGCTGGCCAGGGCGCGCGCGATACAGACGCGCTGGCGCTGGCCGCCCGAGAACTCGTGCGGATAGCGGCGCGCGTGCTCGGGCTTCAGGCCCACCTGTTCCAGCAGCTCGCCGACGCGGCGCGCGATGGCGGCTTCGTCGCTCAGCAGGCGGTGGGTGCGGATCGGCTCGGCGATGCTGAAGGCCACGGTCTTGCGCGGGTCCAGCGAGGCGTAAGGATCCTGGAAGATGTACTGGATCTCCTGGCGCAGGCGCTGGCGGCCGGCGGCGTCCATCGAGAAGATGTCCTGGCCGTTGTAGCGCACCGCGCCCGAGGTCGGCGCCACCAGCTGCTGCAGGGTCTTGCCGATGGTCGACTTGCCGCTGCCCGATTCGCCCACCAGCGCCAGCGTTTCGCCGGGGTAGACGTCGAAGCTCACTTCCTCGACCGCGTGCACGCGGTGGGTGACGCGGCCGAACAGGTTGTGGCCGACGTCAAAGCGCGTGGTCAGCTTCTCGACGCGCAGCACCGGCTCGTCGTAGCGCGCCGTGTCCTGCTCGCGGGTCTCGCCCACTTCGCGCAGCGTGTCGCCTTCCAGCACCGTCTGCGGCGTGCGCAGCGGCAGGTCGCGGCCGGTCAGGCTGCCCAGGCGCGGCACGGCGGCCAGCAGGGCGCGGGTATAGGGATGCCTGGGCGCGCGGAAGATCTCTTCCACCGGGCCCTGCTCGACCTTCTTGCCGCGCAGCATCACCACCACGTCGTCGGCCATCTCGGCCACCACGCCCATGTCGTGGGTGATGAAGATCACGGCCGTGCCCAGGTCGCGCTGCAGTTCGCGGATGGTGTTCAGGATCTGCGCCTGGATCGTCACGTCCAGCGCGGTGGTCGGTTCGTCGGCGATCAACAGGCGCGGCTGGCACGACAGCGCCATCGCGATCATCACGCGCTGGCGCATGCCGCCCGACAACTGGTGCGGGTAGCGGTCCAGCAGCTGTTCGGCGTCCGGCAGGCGCACCTTCTCCAGCAGCGCGCGCGCCGCCTTGCGGGCGGCCGAGCGCGACAGCTGCTGGTGCAGCATGATGGCCTCGATGATCTGGTCGCCGATGGTGAACACCGGGTTCAGCGAGGTCATCGGCTCCTGGAAGATCATGGCGATGTCGTTGCCGCGGATCGCGCGCATCCGCTCGTCGGACGCGGCGGTCAGGTCGACCTCGCGGTCGTCGCTGTCGCGCAGCAGGATCTTGCCGGTGGCGATGCGGCCGTTGTTGTAGTCCGTCAGCCGCATGATGGCCATGGACGTCACCGACTTGCCCGAGCCGGACTCGCCGACGATGGCCAGCGTCTTGCCCGGCCGCACGTCGAAGTCCAGGTTCTCGACGGCGCGGAACACGCCGTTTTCGGTATTGAAGTCCACCGAGACGCCGCGCACGGAGAGTAGCGGCTGGGCGGAAGGGGCGGGAATGCTAGACAACGTGGATTCTCACAGCGAGGTGGCGGCGCGGGCGGCCTGGTCGTACAGGCCCGACAGGGCGCGCAGGGTATTGGCCAGCTGGTGGCTGGCATCGTCCGCGGCGGGGGAGTCGATGAAGGGTTTCACCAGGCATTGCTCGCGCACTTCGGCGTAGCGCTGGATCGCGGCCGCGCCGGCGTCGGTGGTGGTGTAGACCACTTCCTTGCCGGTCTTGGCGCTTTGCACCACGCCCAGCCGCTCCAGCTTCTTGAGCGAATAGTTCACCAGGTGGGTGTCTTCGACATTGAGCGTGAAGCAGATGTCCGCCAGTTTCTTGCCGCGTCCGCGATGGAACACGTGGTTCAGCACCAGGATGTCCAGCGAGGTCAGTTCGGGCAGCCCGGCACAGGCCATGCAGCGGACCATCCAGCGATTGAAGGCGTGCGAGGCGATGATCAGGCCGAACTCCACCTCGGACAGCTCCGGGGCGGACGAGGCGAGATGGGAGGAGGAAACAATGGCGTCCCGGACGGAAACAGACATGGGCGGCAGTTGGGGACGGATCGACAATAAAACGTTGGCGAATTATTGACGATTTGTGGATATGCAGGCATCCGGGATAACCCGTGGATATAAGCCGCCCTGGTTGTCATCACTGCAAGTCATTCAAGCCGCGGCGATCCCCGCGCTGGCCATGGCTATGTCGTGCCCGCGGACTCGTGCAGCAGCCCGAGGTCGGGCGGCCGGTTCTCGATGATGGCTTCCATGCTGAAAAAGCCCGTCACGGTGGACAGCTCGAAATCGGTGATCAGCTTCTGATAGAAGCGGTCGTACCCCGCGATGCCGCGGCAGACCACCTGGATCAGGTAGTCCCAGTCGCCGCCGATGCGATAGAACCCGGTCACCTCGGGCAGGCGTTCCACATGCTTGCGGAAGCCGTCGGCCCATTCCTTGGCGTGATGGCTGGTGCGGATCATCACGAACACCGTCAGGTCCAGTCCCAGCGCGACCAGATTCACCTCGGCGCGGGTGCCGCGGATGATGCCGCAGGCGTTCAGCCGCTGCAGCCGGCGCCAGCAGGCGTTCTGCGACAAACCGACCCGATCGGCCAGCTCGCGCTGCGACAGCGAGCCCTCGCGTTGCAGGCAGGAAATGATATTCAGATCAAACTTGTCAATTTTTTCCATGGTGTCGTTCAAATGATCTGTTTTTGACGATTTTAAGGAAAATTTAGGTGAAGTTTAAAAATTCCTTCCATCGTATGATATTTCGCTGACTTTCCACCCGCCGCATTCCCGTATCCACACCATGTCTACCCAAGCGACCCCGGCCACCACAGGGCCGTTGCGCCAGTTCCAGCAATCCCTGCAATCCCCCGATATCGTCGCCAGCCTGGCCGATGGCCTGATCGGCAAGGACGCCGTCATCGAAGGCCCCTTCGGTCTCAAGCCGCTGGTCTACGCCGACTACGTGGCCTCGGGCCGCGCGCTCATGCAGGTCGAGCGCTTCGTCCTTGAGCACGTGCTGCCGTACTACGCCAATTCGCACACCGAGGCCTCGTTCTGCGGCGGCTTCATCACGCGCCTGCGGCGCGAGGCGCGCGCCGTGGTCGGCCGCTGCTGCGGCGCGGGCGACGAGCATGCCGTGATCTTCTCCGGCTCGGGCGCCACCATGGGCATCAACCGCCTGGTGCACCTGTTCGGCGTGCCGGCCGCGCTGGCGGCAGGCCGCAAGGTGCGGGTCGTCATCGGCCCCTACGAGCATCATTCGAACATCCTGCCCTGGCGCGAATGCGGCGCCGACATCGTCGCGCTGGCCGAAAGCCCGCGGGGCGGCCCGGACCTGGCCGAGCTGGACGCGGCGCTGCGCGCGCCCGACGACACGCTGGTCATCTGCGCGCTGTCGGCCGCCTCCAACGTCACCGGCATCGTCGCCGACGTCGAAGCCATCACCCGTCGCGTCAAGCGCGCCGGCGCCAGGATGGTCTGGGACTATGCCGGCGGCGCGCCGTACCTGGACATGCGCATGACCCCGGCGGCCGACGCGGCCATCGACGCCATCGTGTTCTCGCCGCACAAGTTCATCGGCGGCCCCGGCGCGTCCGGCATCCTGATCGTGCGCCGCGACGCGGTGGCCGTGGCGACGCCCACCTTCCCGGGCGGCGGTACCGTCAAGTTCGTTTCGCCCGGCGGCCATGACTACAGCGCCAGCCTGGAGGCGCGCGAAGAGGCCGGCACGCCCAACGTGGTCGGCGACATCCGCGCCGCGCTGGTGCTGCTGGTCAAGGAAGCGCTGGGCGCCGACCTCATGGCGCGGCGCAACGCCGCCTTCGTGCAGCGCGCGCTGGCCCGCTGGCAGGACGATCCCCGCCTGGAACTGCTGGGTTCATTGAGCGCCCCGCGCCTGCCGATCTTCTCCTTCCGCGTGCGCAACGGCCAGGGCGGCCATGTCCACCAGCAACTGGTCACGCGCATGCTGAGCGATCGCTTCGGCATCCAGGCGCGCGGCGGCTGCGCCTGCGCCGGCCCGTACGTGCACCACCTGCTGGAGATCGACGAGGCCGAGTCGGCGCGCATGCGCCAGGCCATTCTCGATGGCCGCGAGATCGAAAAGCCGGGCTTCATCCGCCTGAACTTCAGCGTGCTGCTGTCCGACGCCAAGGCCGACTTCATCCTCGATTCGGTGCTGGCATTGGCCGCCGATGCGACCGAGTTCGAAGACCGCTACGACTTCGATCCCGGCCGCGCCATCTTCTTCCCGCGGCCCGCCCCGGCGGTGGTCGCCTGAGGCGGCGGACCGCCATGCCGCGCGGGGGCGCCGCCCTCGCCGCGTGGCGGCCGCGCTATTGCTTCATGTAGGGGCCGCAGGTGTCGATCCAGGCGCTCTTGCGCGCGGCCAGGTCGTCCGGCTGGCTCTGCATCGCGCTCACGGTCTTCTCGGGAAACTTGCCGCCGTCGCGCGCGCATTGCTCGTAGTCGTCGACCAGCGCGAACTCCATGTCCAGCAGGTCCAGCCGGCCCTGGCACAGCGGCGCGTTCAGCTCCTGCCAGTTGGCGGTCTCGCGTCCCTTCTGCACTTTCACCGCCTCCTGGTAGCGGGCGACGCTGGCGTCGAACCGCGCTACGCATTCCTCGGCCGCATGAGCGGCGCCCAGCGGCAGGGCACAGGCGAGCAGGAGCAGGGCGGACAGAGGGCGGGTCGGGATCATGGACAGGGGCTTCCGGCGCGGCGGGGCCGCGAAATGCGATGGGCGCATCATAACTGCCGGGCCTCGCGGGCCTCAGGCGGAGGCCTGCGCCGCCAGGGGCAGGGCCATTGCCTCGCCCGCCCACTCCACCCGGTTGCGTCCGGACATCTTGCCCCGGTACAGCGCCGCGTCGGCCTGATGCATGATGTCGTCCAGCACCTGCGTGCTGGCAAAGCGCTGTGACACGCCGATGGTGGCCGTGCAGCGGATGGGGCCATGCGGGCGGCCGCCCGGTACCTGGCTGTGGGCAATCGCCGCGCGCAGACGCTCGGCCAGGTGCAGGGCGCCGTCCCGGTCGCTGTTGAGCGCCACCACCACGAACTCCTCGCCGCCCAGCCGGCACACCAGGTCGCCCTGGCGCACCGTGTCCTGCAGCACCCGCGCCACCCGGCTCAGGACCTGGTCGCCGGTCTGGTGGCCGTAGGTGTCGTTGATCTGCTTGAAGCGGTCGATGTCCACGATCAGCAGGTGCGAAGGCGCGGCGTGGCGGACTCGGAAGTGCGCCTCCAGTCCGTCCATCAGGCCGCGCCGGTTCAGCAGGCCGGTGAGCGGATCGCGCGTGGCCATGGTGCGCAGTTCATCCGTCAGGCGCCGCAGGATCAGCCAGACCACGGCCGGCGGCAGCACCGTGCCCAGGAATGACATATAGATGTAGAACACCGTCTGGAACTGGCCCTGCATGTCCAGGGCCGGCATGCCGCCCTTCAGGATCAGCATGAACTTCGCCGCGTTCAGGCCGCAGATGCCGCCCACCAGGATGGCGAAGACGATCATCTCCAGGCGCAGGTCGCGCGCGAAGGTGCGCGCGCCGTACAGCAGCCCTAGCGTCATCGCCAGGAACAGCAGGGCGCACGAGGCCGCCAGCAGCGCATGGCGCGCCTCCGTGCCCCACGCCGCCTGCACCAGCACTTGCAGCGCGGTGTAGAAAATGGCCAGCGCCAGCATGGGGTACAGCACGGGGATGGGGCGGTTGAAAAACCGTAGCGCCCCGAACACATACGCGACCGGGGCGCACAGGGTCAGGGTGTGGTTGAGGAAATTCATCGCGCCCCAGCCCGGCTCGGCGCCCAGCAATTGCAGGATGTAGGCCACGCCCAGCAGCAGGTGGCCGGCGGCGAACACGTCCGTGCCCATCTTCCTGCCGCCCAGCCGGGTGCTGATCAGCAGGAACATGGCGCAGAAGCAGAACAGGTGCACGCAGAGCATGCCGAGGATGACGACAGAGGCAACCATGGAGGGGCGTGCGTGGAGAGGCGGCAGGAACCGCGATCGCAGGGGGGGGCGGCTGGGGTGCGCGCGTTGGCATCCCAAACCGCCGCGTTAAGCCGCTTTGGCGCCAGATGGGCGCTTTTAGGTCGATGAATGGTAAGCGCAGGTTTCAGGTTGCGTCAAGATTGAGCGTATCGCCTCGCGCGGCGGCGCGGGCAGGCGGCGTGAAGGCGACCGCCATGCTGCATGGAAAACCAGTATGGCAATCGCTCCGAACGCGTCTACCATCGTTCACACGTCAAGGAATCGAAGATCCGATCCTCCCACGGGCAATCGGACGCGCCCTCCGGCTGAAGTTCTGTTTTATCAACACGTTACGTTGGAGATGAAAGAGAATGACCGACACCCTCATCCAGGTCGACCTGACCCAGTCCCCCTACGAGAACAAGCAGATCCACAACCGCTGGCATCCGGACATCCCGATGGCCGTCTGGGTCAAGCCCGGCGACGATTTCATCCTGGAAACCTACGACTGGACCGGCGGCGCCATCAAGAACGATGACAGCGCCGACGACGTGCGCGATGTCGACCTGTCGACCGTGCACTTCCTGTCCGGCCCGGTCGGCGTCGAAGGCGCGGAGCCCGGCGACCTGCTGGTGGTGGACCTGCTGGACATCGGCGCCAAGCCCGACAGCCTGTGGGGCTTCAACGGCTTCTTCAGCCGCAACAACGGCGGCGGCTTTCTCACCGACCATTTCCCCCATGCGCAGAAATCCATCTGGGATTTCCACGGCATGTTCACCTCGTCGCGGCACATTCCGGGCGTCAACTTCGCCGGCCTGATCCATCCCGGCCTGATCGGCTGCCTGCCCGACAGGAAGCTGCTGGACACCTGGAACCAGCGCGAGCAGGCGCTGATCGACACCAACCCGAACCGCGTGCCGCCGCTGGCCAATCCGCCAGCCCCCAAGACCGCGCACATGGGTGCGCTGCAGGGCGCCGACCGCGACCGCGCGGCGGGCGAGGGCGCGCGCACCGTGCCGCCGCGCGAGCACGGCGGCAACTGCGACATCAAGGATCTGTCGCGCGGGGCGCGGGTGTTCTTCCCGGTCTACGTCAAGGGCGGCGGCCTGTCGGTGGGCGACCTGCACTTCTCGCAGGGCGACGGCGAGATCACCTTCTGCGGCGCCATCGAGATGGCCGGCTGGGTGCACATGCGCGTCACGCTGATCAAGGGCGGCATGGACAAGTACGCCATCCGCAACCCGATCTTCAAGCCCAGCCCGATCACGCCGGCCTACAAGGACTTCCTGATCTTCGAGGGCATCTCGGTGGACGAGGGCGGCAAGCAGCACTACCTGGACGTGAACGTGGCCTATCGGCAGGCTTGCCTCAACGCCATCGAGTACCTGAAGAAATTCGGCTACTCGGGGGCGCAGGCCTATTCGCTCCTGGGCTGTGCGCCGGTGCAGGGGCATATCAGCGGGGTGGTGGATATTCCCAACTCCTGCGCCACGCTGTGGCTGCCGACCGAGATCTTCGATTTCGACATCCAGCCGTCGGCGTCGGGGCCGGTCAAGCACATCAAGGGCGGCGTCGACATGCCCTTGTCGCGCGACCGTTGAGGCCGGGACCAGGGAGACCGACATGCCCATGTATGACTACGCCTGCGCCGGCTGCGGCGAGTTCGCGGCGCTGCGGCCGCTGGCGCAATGGCGCGATCCGGCCGACTGCCCGCAATGTGGGGCCGCCTCGCACCGCATCGTCGGCGGCGCGCCCGCGATCTCGGCGCTGTCGTCGGCCGTCAACCGCGCCCATGCCGCCAACGAACGCAGCGCCAATGAACCGCGCAGCTCGCGTGCCGGACACGGCATGAACTGCGGTTGTTGTTCGGGCGGACGCACGTCCGGCAAGACCCGCACCACGGCCGACGGCGCCAAGTCCTTCGCCGGTTCGCGGCCCTGGATGATCAGCCACTGACGCCGGCGACGAGCCATCGAGCGAGGCTGCCGCCTCGCTTTTTTTATTGCGGCGCGGCTTCCAGCGGCGCCACGGCGGCGCCCTGGATCTTGTGGCGCGCCAATGCCTCGGCGACGAAACCGCTTTTCTTCATGGCTTCGACGAAAGCGGCCAGGTAGGCGCTGGCCTTGGCGCCGCGGCTCTTGGGCACGCCCATGGCCTGGCGGATCAGCATGAAGTGGCCGTCCAGCAGGCGCAGGCCGCCCAGGCGCTGGGCGTCGGCCTGCAGCTGCTGTTTGACGCCGGCGGCCACCTCCATGTTTTCCTGCACGAAGGTGTCGACCACCGCGGGCGAGGTGGGCGCGCGGAACAACTCGGCGTGCTTGATCTCACGCGTCAGGTACAGGTCGTAGGCGCTGCCCTTGCCGACCACCACGCGCTGGCCGGCGCGGTCCACTTCTTCCATGCGGGTGATGGGCGAATCGTCGCGCACCAGATAGGCGCCCTCGATCACCACGTACGGCGCGGTGAAGGCGATCTGCTCGCCGCGCAGCGGGTCGATCGCGAAAAAGCCCACGTCGGCCTGCTCGGCGGCGACCGCGTTGACCGATTCGCCGGCGGACTTGAACACCACCAGTTCCAGCTTCACATCCAGCCGGCGCGCCAGCTCGGTGGCCAGGTCGACCGACACGCCGCCGGGCGCGCCGGTGCCGGGATGGCTGTTGGCCAGGATCGGGTTGCCCAGGTTGATGGAGGCGCGCAGCGTGCCCGTCGGGGCAAACGCGTCGAGCAGTTCGTGATCGGTCTTCATGGATCTTCCTTCCTCGGGGGGCGCCGCCGGTGTCGCGGCGGCGCGGCATGTGCAGCCCAGAGAATAGCCGGAAGCGGGGCGCTTGCGTGCTGTCCGCGGCGCCGACGGCTGGGCGCGAGGCCCGCCGCCGGCGCGCGGCCGGTGACGCCGCGCTATTGCGCGCGGCGCAGCACGTAGTGCGGCGCCAGCGGACCGGTGGGGCGGGTGCCGTCGCGGTACAGCATGATCACCTGGTTCTCGGCGACGAAGTAGCGCTGGCTGTCGCCGGAGGCGTCCAGCCGGATGGTGCTGCCGTCCGATTCCCAGTTGAAGGTGCCGGCCACCGCTTCGGGTTGCGGCTGGCGGTCCAGGTACTGGGTGGTGCGCTCGTAGCGGCCATCCTTCATCAGCGTCAGGCGGGTGCGGATGCCGGGGCAGTCGGCGCAGGGCAAGGTGCCTTCGTAGCTGCCGGGCCAGTCCAGCGAGTCGCGCGCCGTGTGGTTGTCCACGGGTACGGCGGCCGTGTGTCGGGAAGGGGCGCAGCCGGCAAGCAGGGCGACTGTCAGGGTGCAGGTCAAGGTGGTTTTCATCATGGCGAGCTCCTGTGTAGCGGTGCGCCCACGATACGGACGCATGCCCATCCTTGCTGAAACGGGATGTAAAGGCAAGGCGTCGCGCGCTCGCGTGGGGCCGTTGCCACGGCGGCGCCGCGACGGCGCCTGGCGGCCGCGCCTGTCCGCCGCCGCCCGTCATCCTGGCCGTATCGGCGCGGCGCGGTGCGCCGGCCCGCGTTACGCTCATCGGCAGGCCCGCGGCATCGTGCCGCGGGCGCGAAGGAGCGTCATCATGCAAGGAAGCTGTCTGTGCGGCGCCGTGGCCTACGAGGCGGACCGCCTGGCCGGGCCCATCGTCCATTGCCATTGCGTCACCTGCCGCAAGGCGCATGCGGCCGCGTTCGCCTCGACCGCGCGGGTGGCGCGCGAGGATTTCCGCTGGACCCGCGGCGCGGACGCGCTGGGCGCTTATGAATCGTCGCCCGGCAAGATCCGCCATTTCTGCACCCGCTGCGGCGCGCACCTGATGGCGCACTGGGTGGCGCAGCCGCAGGTGATCCTGCGCGTGGCGACGCTGGACGACGATCCCGGCGCGCGGCCGCTCGCGCACATCCACACCGCCCACGACGTGCCGTGGCTCGATCATGGGCCGGGCGTTCCGGCCTATCCGGACACCGTGCCGGGATAGCGCGCGTCGCCGTCCCATTCCCGACGCGTGGCGCATGCGCTACGCTAGCGATCTTTGCGCGCCGGCGTGGCGCGCCGCGAGGAAGCCGCAATGAAAGGCGAACACCATTACGACGTCGGCGTGACCTGGACCGGCAATACCGGCAAGGGCACCGCCAGCTACACCGCATATGCCCGCGACCACGTGATCCAGTCGCCGGGCAAGCCCGATATCGCCGGCTCGGCCGATCCCGCGTTCCGCGGCGACCCGGCGCGCTGGAATCCCGAGGACCTGCTGGTGGCCTCGCTATCGGCCTGCCACAAGCTCTGGTACCTGCACCTGTGCGCGGTCGAGAACATCATCGTCACGGCCTACCGCGACGACGCCCACGGCGTCATGCGCGAAGACCCCGAGCGCGGCGGCGCCTTCGCCTCGGTCACGCTGCGGCCCGAGGTCTCCATCGCCGCGGGCGGCGATGCCGGCCTGGCCGAAGCGCTGCACGCTCGCGCCCATCATTTCTGCTATATCGCCAATTCGGTGAATTTCCCGGTGCTGTGCGAGCCGCGCATCGTCGTGGCCGGCTGACGCCGTCATTTGAAAAGGGTTTGCAATGCTGACGATCTGGGGCCGGCGCAGTTCCTTCAACGTGCAGAAGGTCTTGTGGCTGGCGGGCGAACTGGGCCTGACCTATGAACACGTGCTGGCCGGCGGCCAGCACGGCCTGCTCGATACGCCCGAGTTCCTGCGGATGAATCCGCATGGCCGGGTGCCGCTGCTGCGCGAGGGCGACACGGTGGTGTGGGAGTCCCACGCGATCCTGCGCTATCTGGCCGCGCGCCATGGCGCCGAGGCTTTCTGGCCGGCCGATCCGGCGCGGCGCGCGCGCGCCGACGGCTGGATGGACTGGGCCCAGACGGCGCTGCAGCCGGCGTTCCTGGTGGGCGTGTTCTGGGGCTACTACCGCACCCCCGAGCCGCAGCGCGACCTGGCCGCCATCGACCGCGCCCTGGCGAACACGCACGCCTGCCTGCGCCAGCTGGACGCCGTGCTGGCCACGCAACCCTATCTGGGCGGCGAGGCGCTGACGCTGGCCGACATTCCCGCGGCCACCGCGCTGTACCGCTATTACGAGCTGGACATCGCCCACGCGCCGCTGCCGAACGTGCGCGCCTGGTACGAGCGGCTGCAACAACGCCCCGCCTATCGCGAACACGTCATGGTGCCGTTCGGCGAACTGAAGGGGCGCCTGGACTTCTGAGCGGCGCGAGCCTGTTAAGCTGTGGACGGCCGGGGCAAGCATGCGCCGGCGCTTCCTTTTCAACGCCTTTCGCATCATGTCCCTTCCTCTCGCCGACTGGTCCCGGCAGGCTCCCGACCTGGGCATCGCCGGCCTGCGCCTGCGCCCCCTGCGCGACGCCGATGCCGCCGCCTGGCACGCCTATCTCAACGACGACAACGTGACCCGCCACACCAGCTGGCAACTGGACGGCGCGGACGCGCTGGCCGGGCTGATCCGGGGCTACGAGGATCCGGTCGCCACGCGCGCGATGCGCCTGGCGATCGTCGAGGCCGATGACCGCCTGATCGGCACCATCGGCCTGAACGAGATCACGCCGGGCGCGCGCCGCGCCGAGATCGCCTACGACCTGGCGCCATCGCATTGGCGCCGCGGCATTGCCTCGCAGGCGTGCGAGGCGGTCACCGGCTGGGCCTTGCAGACGCTGGGCCTGGCTCGCGCGGTGCTCGATACCAATGTCGCGTCGGCCGGCGTGCTGGAGCGCTGCCGCTTCCAGCGCGAGGGGCTGCTGCACCATTACCGCCAGGTGCGCGGCGAGCCGCGCCACTTCTGGATGTACGCCCGCATCTGGCCGCCGGCGACGCAAGGCGCCGAATGCGGCTAGTCCGCCACTGAACGAGGAAACCATGAAGTCCGCCCTGATCGTGATCGACGTGCAACGCGCCCTGTTCGAGACCACGCCCGAACCCGCCGACGCCGGCGCCGTGCTGGCGCGCATCAACGACTTGGCCGAGCGCGCCCGCGCCGCGGCCGTGCCCGTCATCTACGTGCAGCATGAGGCGCCCGGCAGCCCGCTGGCGCATGGCGAGCCGGGCTGGCAGCTGGATACGCGGCTGCGGCCGGCCGAGGGCGATGCCCGCGTCTACAAGACCACGCCGGACTCGTTCCTGCGCACCGGCCTGGCGGACGCGCTGTCGCGGGCCGGGGCCACGCACCTGGTGGTGTGCGGCTACGCCAGCGAGTTCTGCGTCGACACCACCGTGCGCCGCGCCGCGGCGCTGGGCTATCCGGTGACGCTGGCGGCCGACGCCCACACCACCCAGGACAAGGCGCACGCGCCCGGCGCGCAGATCCGCGCGCACCATAACGCCACGCTGTCGTCGATCTCCAGCTTCGGCGTGAAGATCGCCGCCGTGCCCGCCGCCGACATCGCGTTCGGCGCCGCGCCGGCAAGGTAGGGCGCATGGATCCCGAACTGCTGCAGCTGCTGGTGACGCGCGCCATGCCTTTCGGCAAGTACCAGGGGCGGCTGATCGCCGACCTGCCGGGCCCGTACCTGGCCTGGTTCGCGCGCAAGGGCTTTCCGCCGGGCGAGCTGGGGCGTTTGCTGGCGCTGATGCACGAGCTGGACCACAACGGCCTCGCTTCCTTACTGGCGCCTTTACGAAAGCCGCCCGGCAAGCCGCCGGCGCCGCGCTGAGGCGGCCGCGGGAAACCGCAAGAAACAAATCTCATCGCCCGCGTAGCGTCTTGGCACCTTCCGCGGCCGCGCCCGCGGCTACGATAGACCGGCGCGCCACCGTGCCGAGTATCGGGCCCGGGCGCGCGCTCAACGAAGAGAGGTCGACATGAAGAAACTCCCGATCACCGCCGTCCTGCTGGCCCTGGCCTGCCTGGGCGGCGCGGCGCAGGCGCAGAGCGCGGCGCCGGTCACGCAGGAATACCAGTATCCCAGCCAGCGTTCCAAGGACGGCAGCCTGTCGCCGCCTTCCACCTTGCGCATGACCGTGACGCCCGATCCCAACGCCGCGCCGCCGGTCGTGATCCGCGATTCGCCCGAGAGCCAGGCCGAGTACGTGCGTTGCCGCGAAGTCTCGGACCGCGCCGCGGTGTCCAATGCCCAGATGCAGGCCGGCGTCGCCCAGTGCCTGCGCGAACTGGAACAGCGCCGCCAGCAGTAGCGCGGCACGCGCGCGCCGCGGAGATTGGCGCGGCCCGGTGGCGGGCCGTGCCGTCCGCGGCGGCGGACCTCAGGCGGCCCCGG
>NZ_CADIJR010000081.1 GCF_902859645.1 Achromobacter insuavis
AGCGCCTGTAGCCGGCGCGCGCACCGGCCGGGCGGCGCGTCAGGCCGGCCCCGCGCGGGGCCGGCGACCGCCTCAGTCGGCGACCGGCGTGCGCAGCGTCACGAATTCTTCGGCCGCGGTCGGGTGGATGCCGATGGTGTCGTCGAACACGCGCTTGGTGGCGCCGGCCTTGAGCGCGATGGCGATGCCCTGCACGATCTCGCCGGCTTCCGGGCCGACCATGTGCACGCCCAGCACCTTGTCGGTGTCGGCGTCGACGATCAGCTTCATCAGGGTCTTTTCCTGCGACCCGGTCAGCGTCAGCTTCATGGGCCGGAAGCGGCTTTCGAACAGCTTGATCTTGTGGCCGGCGGCGCGCGCCTCTTCGGTCGTCATGCCGACGGTGCCGATGTTGGGCAGGCTGAACACGGCGGTCGGGATCAGCTTGTAGTCGACCTTGCGGTATTCCTCGGGGCGGAACAGGCGGCGCGCCACCGCCATGCCCTCGGCCAGCGCCACCGGCGTCAGCGGCACGCGGCCGATGACGTCGCCCAGCGCCAGGATCGACGGCTCGCTGGTGCGGTATTCGTCGTCCACCGCGATGAAGCCCTTCTCGTCGAGCTTGACGCCGGTGTTCTCCAGGCCCAGGTTGTCCAGCATCGGGCGGCGGCCGGTGGCGTAGAACACGCAATCGGTCTCGATCACGCTGCCGTCCTTGAGGGTGGCGGCCAGGGTGCCGTCGGCGCGCTTGTCGATGCGCGCCACGTCGGCGTCGAACTTCAGGTCGATGCCCTTCTTGACCAGCTCATCGCGCAGGTGCTCGCGCACCGCCTGGTCGAAGCCGCGCAGGAACAGCGGGCCGCGGTAGACCTGGGTGGTCTGGGCGCCCATGCCGTTGAAGATGGAGGCGAATTCGACCGCGATGTAGCCGCCGCCCACCACCAGCACGCGGCGCGGCAGCGCCTTCAGGAAGAAGGCCTCGTTCGAGGTGATGGCGTGTTCCTTGCCGGGGATGTCCGGCACCTGCGGCCAGCCGCCGGTGGCCACCAGGATATGGGCGGCGGTGTAGGACTTGCCGTCGACCTCGACGGTGTGCGGATCCTTGATGCGGGCGTGGGCTTCCAGCAGCGTCACGCCGCTATTGACCAGCAAGTTGCGGTAAATGCCGTTAAGACGCTCGATCTCGCGGTTCTTGTTGGCGATCAGCGTGGGCCAGTCGAAACGGGGTTCATCCACGCTCCAGCCGAAGCCGTGGGCCTGCTCGAAGTCTTCGCTGTAGTGGGCGCCGTAGACCAGCAGCTTCTTGGGCACGCAGCCCACGTTGACGCAGGTGCCGCCCAGATAGCGGCTTTCGGCCACCGCCACGCGGGCGCCGAAACCGGCCGCGAAGCGGGCCGCGCGCACGCCGCCGGAGCCCGCGCCGATCACAAACAGGTCGAAATCGAATGCCATGGTGTTTCCTTCGCCGTCCCGCTGCCGGGACGCGTTCACTGTCGGGAGAAGCGTTATTTTGCACCAGTGCGCCGGCGGCCGCAGGCTTGCCCCCACGGGCAATGGGCGGTTGCAGCGCCTTGGGCTACAGTAGCCGCCTGGGGCGCGATCGCCGCCCCATTCTCCATGGAGCCGTCCCCATGTCGCTCGAAACCTGGCTGGCCTTCGTCGGCGCATCCGCCCTGCTGCTGATGCTGCCCGGCCCCACCATCCTCACCGTCATCAGCTATTCCGTCACCCATGGCAAGCGCGCCCGCCTGCCGCTGGTACTGGCCGTGGCGCTGGGCGATTCCACCGCCCTGGCGCTGTCGCTGCTGGGCCTGGGCGCGCTGCTGTCGGCGTCGGCCTTCTGGTTCACCGTGGTCAAGACCGTGGGCGGCCTGTACCTGCTGTACCTGGGCGTCAAGCTGCTGCGCGCGGGCGTCGCGCCCGCCACGCTGCCGCGGGCCGGCGCGGCCGGCTCGCGCTGGAAGCTGTTCGCCAACACCTACCTGGTGACGGCGCTGAACCCCAAGGGCATCATCTTCTTCGTGGCCTTCCTGCCGCAGTTCATCGACCCGGCGGGCGACGTCACGCGCCAGCTGTGGACGCTGTCGGCCACCTTCGTGGCCTGCGCCGGCCTCAATGCCACCGCCTACGCGCTGTTCGCCGGCTCGGCGCGCCGCCTGCTGGCGTCGCCGCGCGCGCAGCGCGGCTTCAACCTGGGCGGCGGCGCGCTGCTGTCCGCCGCCGGCATCTGGGCGTTGCTGGCGCGCCGCGCCTGAACGTCGACGGGGCGCGGGCGGCGGCGCTTGCGGCGCCCCTCCCGCCGCCTGGCCGCCGCGCCCCGCCTTACGGCAAGGCCGCCGACACGGCTTCCGGATCCAGGCCGTAGCGCCGGATCGCCTCGGCCGCCCGATCCGCCGGCAACACGCCCTCGTCCGCCAGCGCCTTGAGCGTGGCCAGCACGATGTGGTGCCGGTCCACCTCGAAGAACGCCCGCAGCGCCTGGCGCGTGTCCGAGCGGCCGAAGCCATCGGTGCCCAGCGTCACATAACGGCGCCCGACGAAAGGACGGATCTGCTCGGCCACGGTCTTCATGTAATCGGTGGCCGCGATCACCGGCCCCCGGGTGTCGGCCAGGCGGGTCTCGACGAAGCCCCGGCGCGCCGCGTCCAGCGGATGCAGGCGGTTCCAGCGCTCGGTCTCCTGGCCGTCGCGGCGCAGCTCTGAATAGCTGGTGACGCTCCAGACGTCGGCCGCCACGCCGAAGTCCTGCCGCAGCAGGTCGGCGGCGGCCAGGGTCTCGCCCAGGATGGCGCCGCTGCCCAGCAGTTGCGCGCGCGCCTCGCCCGGACCGCCCTCGCGCAGGCGGTACATGCCCTTGAGGATGCCGGCCTCGGCGCCTTCCGGCATCGGCGGATGCGCGGTTTTCTCGTTGATCAGCGTCAGGTAGTAGAAGACGTCTTCTTCCTCCTGGTACATGCGGCGCATGCCGTCCTGCACGATCACCGCGATCTCGTAGGCATAGGCCGGGTCATAGGCGATGCACGACGGGATGACCGAGGCCAGTACGTGGCTGTGGCCGTCGTCGTGCTGCAGGCCCTCGCCCTCCAGCGTGGTGCGGCCCGAGGTCGCCCCCAGCAGGAAGCCGCGCGCGCGGATGTCGCCGGCCGCCCAGGCCAGGTCGCCGACGCGCTGGAACCCGAACATCGAATAGAAGATGTAGAACGGAATCGTCGCCACGCCGTGGGTGCTGTAGGCGGTGGCGGCGGCGATCCACGAGGCCATGGCGCCCGACTCGTTGATGCCTTCCTGCAGGATCTGGCCGCGCCGGTCCTCGCGGTAGACGCTGAGCTGGTCGGCGTCCTGCGGCGTGTACAGCTGGCCCACGTGCGAATAGATGCCGACCTGGCGGAACATGCCGTCCATGCCGAAGGTGCGCGATTCATCCGGCACGATGGGCACCACGCGCGCGCCGATCTGCGGGTCCTTGAGCAACTGCGCCAGGATGCGCACGAACGCCATGGTGGTCGAGAATTCGCGGCCGTCGCTGCCCTTCAGGTGCGCGGCGAACGCCTCCAGCGCGGGCGTGGCCTGCGGCCCGGGGCCGGCCGGACGCAGCGGCAGGTGGCCGCCGGCGCGCCGGGTGGCGGCTTCCAGGTAGGCCTGTTCCGGCGTGCCGGGCTCGGGCTTGATGTACGGGATCTCCTCCAGGCGCTCGTCCGGCACCGGCAGGTCGAAGCGGTCGCGGTAGGCGCGCACCGCCGGGTCGGCCATCTTCTTCTGCTGGTGGTTGGTGTTGGCGGCCTCGCCGGCCGCGCCCATGCCGTAGCCCTTGACCGTCTTGGCCAGGATCACCGTGGGCTGGCCGCGATGCGCCAGCGCCGCGGCGTAGGCGGCGTGCATCTTGACCGGGTCGTGGCCGCCGCGGTTGAGCGCGCCGATCTCGTCATCGCTCAGGTGCGCCACGCGCTCCAGCAGCACCGGATCGGCGCCGAAGAAATGCTCGCGCACATAGGCGCCGCCGCGCGCCTTGAAGACCTGGTACTCGCCATCCACGCATTGCATCATGCGGCGCCGCAGGCGGCCGTCGTGGTCCTGCGCCAGCAGCGCATCCCAGCCGCCGCCCCAGATCACCTTGATGACGTTCCAGCCGGCGCCGCGATAGACGCTTTCCAGCTCCTGGATGATCTTGGCGTTGCCGCGCACCGGGCCGTCCAGGCGCTGCAGGTTGCAGTTGACCACGAAGATCAGGTTGTCGAGCTTTTCGCGGCCGGCCATGGCGACTGCCGCCAGCGTCTCGGGCTGGTCCTGTTCGCCGTCGCCCAGGAAGCCCCAGACGCGCCGGTCCTGCGCCGCGATCAGGCCGCGGTCTTCCAGGTAGCGCATGTAACGCGCCTGGTAGGCCGCCATCAGCGGGCCCAGGCCCATCGACACGGTCGGGAACTGCCAGAAGCCGGGCATGGTGCGCGGGTGCGGATACGACGCCAGCCCGCCGCCGCCGATCTCGCGGCGGAAGCGGTCCAGCTCGGCCTCGGACAGGCGCCCTTCCAGATAGGCGCGGGCGTAGATGCCGGGCGCCGAATGGCCCTGGATGTAGAGCATGTCGCCCAGGTAGTCCGGCGTGGCGGCGCGGAAGAAATGGCGGTAGCCGGTTTCGTACAGGGTGGTGGCCGAGGCATACGTGGCGATGTGCCCGCCCACGCCGGAATGCTTGCCGGCGCGCAGCACCATGGCCATGGCGTTCCAGCGCAGGTAGGCGTCCAGCCGCGCCTCGATGCGGGTGTCGCCGGGGAACGGCGCCTGCGCCGGCAGGCCGATCGTGTTGACGTAGGGCGTGACGCCGGCCGCGGCATAGCCGCCGCTGCGGGCGCGGTCCTGGTCGATCAGGCGGTCCAGCAGGTAATGCGTGCGCGGCAGGCCTTCGTGCGCCAGCACCGCCTGCATCGCGTCCAGCCACTCGCTGGTTTCTTCGGGGTCGATGTCGACGCAGTCGATCTCGGGTTCCATGGGCATCCTCCTTGTGGTGCGCAAGCGGCGCCTGGACACGCAAGGCCGGCGCCATCGTTTCACATCGTGAATTGCATTTGCATAATGTGCAATTGCAATCGTATGGAGGTTTTTGAACAATTGCAAGTGCAACTATTCAGAAGGATCGCCAGGAAACGGCCGCTGGCCGCAAAAGACGCGGGGCCACGACCCGACTGGCGGACCGTGGCCCCATCGCGCCGCGCTAGCGCGCGGCGGCCATCATGTACGCCACGGCGGCGCGCAGCGTGGCCTCGTCGGCGGCGGTGCCGCCGCGCGGCGGCATGGCGCCCTTGCCCTTGAGCACCGTGGCCAGCAGCGCGTCGGCGCCCTGCGCCAGGAACGGCGCCCAGGCCTGCTTGTCACCCAGCTTGGGGGCGTTGGCCACGCCGCTGGCGTGGCACACCACACAGGCCGAGCGGTACAGCTTCTCGCCGGCCGGATCGAGCTGCGCCGGCGAGTCGGCCACGGCGCTGGCCATGCCGCCCAGGGCCAGGCCGGCCGCCAGCAAGGTTCTGGATACGGAGGACATGGCGGCCCCCGGTCAGCGCGGGATCGGCGCGGGCGCCTTGATCTGCTTCATCAGGTCGTCGTTCCACTTGCCCTCGACCTTGATGTGGCCCGCCGCGCCCAGTTCGAACGCCTCGATCAGGTTGTGGTTCAGGTAGGCATACACGCCGGGCTGCTTGAAGGTGTAGAGCGCGGCGCCGGCCGAGCCGCCACGAATGAACCAGGTCTCCAGGTTGCGTTGCGGCGGGTTGGCGAACTTGCCGGTCTCCCAGACCCAGTCGCCATGGCCGCCGATCAGGTGCGGACGCGTGTCGCGGTTGGCCTGCGAGTGGATCAGCAGCACGGTCTCGCCGACCTTGGCGGTGAGCGCGTTGGCGCCGGTCAGCGCGCCGACCTTGCCGTTGAAGACGATGTGCGACGGCGTCAGCGTGCGCATCACCTGCACCGTGTCGCCATAGCTCTCGGCCAGCGTGGCATAGTCCTTGTACTTGCCGTCCGGACCCTTGGGGATGTACAGGTCGAACTCGCCGATGGTGTAGGCGCGGTCATAGCGCAGCGGCTTGCCCTGCGGATCCTTCAGGCCGTCGCGCGGCAGCACCATCAGCGTGCCGCTCATGCCCGACACCACGTGCCACGGCACCATGCCTTCAGGCGCACAGTGGTAGACGAAGGTGCCGCTGCGGTCGGCCTTGAAGCGCAGCGTGGCCTGCTCGCCCGGGTTGACGTTGGTCAGCTTGGCGCCGCCCAGCGCGCCGGTGGCCGCGTGGAAGTCGACGTTGTGCGGCATGGCGTTGGTGGCCGGGTTGACCAGCGTCAGCTGGACATAGTCGCCTTCGTGCACCACCAGCGTGGGGCCGGGCATGGAGCCATTGAACGTCATGGCCTGCAGCGTCGTGCCCTTGTCGTCGATCACCATCTTCTTTTCCTCGATGGTCATGGTGAATTCGACGACCTTGGGGCCCGACTTGGTCGCCTGCTCGTGCGGATGCACCTGGGGCGGGGCGACCAGCGTGACCTGGGTGTGGGGCAGCTTGTCGGCGTCCTGCGCCCAGGCGGTCCCCGCGGCCATCGAGAAAGCCAGCGCCGCCGCCAGCAAAGTGGGCCGTAATGCGTTCATGTCCAGCTCCTTATCGGGTTTTCAACTGCCGTGTAGGTCGGCAGCCCTATTGAAAGACGCGCGCCCTCCCCGTTCTTTGCTGTAGCGCAAACTCGGCGCCAGCCTGGCGCGGCGCGCGCATTGCCAGGGCCGGACGCCGATGCCACCATGAAAGCGGAATCCTCCTCCCCGTCCGGAGTCCGCCATGTCGTCGCCCCTTTGTCATGCCCTGCTGCGCAATCTGAACCTGTTCAAGCCCCTGTCCGACGCGCAGCTGGAATCCGCGCTGCGCGGCGCGCAGCCCTGCCGGCTGGAAGCCGGCGCCGTGGTCTACCATCAGGGCGCCAGCGCCGCGCACTTCTTCGTGCTGCTCAGCGGCTGCCTGAAAGTGGCGCAGGTCACGCCCGAGGGCGGCCAGGTGGTGGTGCGCTACGTCAATCCCGGCGACCTGTTCGGCCTGGCCTGCGCCATGCGCCAGCCGCGCTACCCCGCCACCGTGCTGGCGGTGCAGGAGAGCGTCTGCCTGGCCTGGCCCGATGCGCTCTGGGAGCGCTTCACCAGCCATCATCCGCAACTGGCGTCGCTGGCGCTGCAGACCATGGGCCAGCGGTTGCAGGACGCGCACCTGCGCATCCAGGAACTGTCCAACGACGAAGTCGAGCAACGCGTGGCGCGCGCCATCCTGCGGCTGGTGGACAGCGCCGGGCAACCCACCGCCGACGGCATCGGCATCGCCTTCCCGATCACGCGCCAGGACATCGCCGAGATGACCGGCACCACGCTGCACACCGTCAGCCGCCTGCTCAGCGGCTGGAAGCAGCGCGGCATTGTCGACAGCGGCCGCAAGCGCATCGTGCTGCGCTCGCCCGCCGCGCTGGCGCGGGTCGGCGCGCATGCGGCGGCGCCGACCTGTGCGGGCTGCGCGTCCTGTATCGACGGCGCGCCCGGGCAGGCGGCGACCACCGCCGGCGAACCCTAGGACCCTGCCGCGTCAGGCCGGCCCCTCCTCCCGCACCAGCCGCAGCCCCAGGTTGGCCGGCGGCACCCCGACCGAGCAGGCGCCGCCCTTGGGGTCGCGGATGAAATCCGGCAGATAGGCGATGTGCCTCCCCGCCGCCACGCGGATGCCGCAGTTGCGATCGGCGCCGTCATCGGCGCCGGCTGCCCCGCCGTCTTGCGTGAGCGCCAGGATGCGCCGCGTGTAGCAGTCATCGGTCCATTCCCACACGCTGCCCGCCACGTCCACCAGCCCCGAGGCATTGACGCCATAGGCGCCGAATTCACGCACCTCGGTGGCCTCCTGGCCGCGCCGCGCCTGCGCCTCGTATTCGGCCAGCCAGCGTTGCGCCGGATCCGCGTCCGATGACGGCAACGGCGTTTCCTCGCGGTAGGCGTCGCCCGCCGCGTAGACCCATTCGGCATAGGTGGGCAGCCGCCAGCGCTGCCCGGTGCGGGCCGACAGCCAAGCCGCGTAGGCCGACGCGTCGGTCCAGCTCAGGCCCACCGCCGGCAGGTCCGGCGCGCGCAACTCACGGAAGGCCGGGTCCAGCGGCTTGCAGCCGCCGGCGCGGACACAGGCCGCGTATTCGGCCTGGCTGACCTGGCGCTTCATGATGAGCAGGCCGCGCGCCACGTCCGCGGTCAGCGGCGCCGGCGAGACCGGGTAACCGTTGCGCAGCGTTTCGCCCGGCGGCAGGTAGGCCACCTGGCCGGGCGGCAGCCGCGATACTTCGGGGGCAACGGAATGGGCCCGCTCGGCGGGCCCGCAGGCGGACAACGGCAGGACGAGAAAGGCGGCGGCCAGCAGGCGGCGCATGACGGCGCTCCGGTTGCGCCCCGGGGCCACGATGGCCCGGGGTCCGCTGTCATTGAAGCCCCGCCCGGCCCCGCACTCTTTGCGCTGGCGCAATGAGCGGGATGGACCGGGCGCAAACAACCTGGCCGGCGTGCCGCCCCGCGACGACGCATCCCGCGCGCCGCCCTGGGGCCGCGCGCGAGTGCCGCGTGTGGCGCGCGCGGCTAGCGGCGCGCGGGTTCGGCCCGCAGCACCGGTTCGGCCGCGGCCGGCTTGCCGCTCAACAGGCCCAGGATGACCTGCACCACCATCGCCAGCGCCCCCAGCAGGAACACCACGTCGCCGAAGGTGCGGCCCCAGCGCAGCGTCTTGAGGATGTCCTGCTGCATGAAGGCCTCGCTGCGCGCGTACCACATGCCTTCGCTGACGCTGGCATGGAACTGGATCAGGCCGATCGGCAGCAGGCTGGTGAAGATCATCAGCGCCAGGCCCAGGTTCAGCCCCCAGAACGCCAGCTTCATCAGGCCCGGGCTGAGCGCGTATTGCGGCCGGATGTAGCGCAGCACCAGCAGCGTGAAGCCCAGCGCCAGGAAACCGTAGACCCCGAACAGCGCGGCATGCGCGTGCACCGGCGTGGTGTTCAGGCCCTGGATGTAGTACAGCGACACCGGCGGGTTGATCATGAAACCGAACACGCCCGCGCCCAGCATGTTCCAGAAAGCCACCGCCACGAAACACATCAACGGCCACTTCAGGTTTTCCATCCACGGCGCGCGCGTCTTCAGGCGCCAGTTCTCCCAGGCCTCGTGGCCCAGCACGATCAGCGGCACCACTTCCAGCGCCGAGAAGCTGGCGCCCACCGCCATCACCGGCGTGGTGGTGCCGGCGAAGTACAGGTGGTGGAAGGTGCCCGGAATGCCGCCCAGCATGAACAGCGAGGCCGAGGCCAGGCTGGCGGTCGTCGCCATGCGGCGCGACACCAGGCCCAGGGTCGAGAAGATGAAGGCCAGCGCGGTGGTGGCGAAGACCTCGAAGAAGCCTTCGACCCACAGGTGCACGATCCACCAGCGCCAGTACTCCATCACGGTCAGGTGGGTGCGCTCGCCGTAGAAGAAGCCGGCGCCGTAGAACAGGCCGATGGCGCCGACCGACGCGGTCAGCAGCGCCAGCAGGTTCTTGTCGCCGCCGGGCGTGCGCAGCGCCGGCACGATGCCGCGCAGCATCAGCACCAGCCAGAAGCAGATGCCGGCGAACTTGCCGATCTGCCACAGGCGGCCCAGGTCGACGTATTCATAGCCCTGGTGGCCGAGCCAGAAGTTCAGGTCCGGCGGCATGATCTGCGCGATCGCCAGGTAGTTGCCGGCGAACGAGCCGACCACCACCAGCACCAGCGCCCAGAACAGGATGTCGACGCCCGCCTTCTGGTATTTCGGGTCGCGCCCGCCGTTGATCAGCGGCGCCAGGAACAGGCCCGCGGCCAGGAAGCCGGTGGCGATCCAGAACAATGCGCTCTGCAAGTGCCAGGTGCGCACCAGCGAATACGGAAACCACTGCGACAGGTCGATGCCGTAGAACTTCTGCCCCTCGACCGTGTAGTGCGCGGTGAAGCCGCCCAGCAGCACCTGGAAGCCGAACAGCGCCACCACCAGGAACAGGTACTTGCCCAGCGCGCGTTGCGACGGCGTCAGGGCGAAGGTGGTCAGCGGGTCCTGCGCCGGCGCCTCCGGCTCGGGTTCCTCCTTGCCGCGCAGGAAGGCCCAGGCCCACACCAGCAGGCCGATGCCGGCCAGCAGCACCACCACGCTGATGATCGACCACATCACGTTTTCGCTGCTCGGATGGTTGCCGATCAGCGGTTCGTGCGGCCAGTTGTTGGTGTAGGTGACCGAGGCGCCCGCGCGCTCGGTGGCGGCGGCCCAGGCGGTCCAGAAGAAGAAGTGCGTCAGCTGCTGGCGGCGCCTGGCGTCGGGCAGCGTGTTTTCCTTCATGGCGTAGTGCTCGCGGCTGGCGTGCAGGGCCGGCGCGTCCGAGAACAGCTGGTCATAGTAGGCCCCGGTCTGCGCCACCGCCTGCGCCCGGCGCGGGCTCAGCACCAGCTTGCCGCCGGCCGCGTCGGCGCGGTTGGCGCGGTACTCGGCCTTGAGCTGCTCGCGCAGCGCGGCCTGCGCGGGCGCGTCCAGCTGGCCATAATCGCGGCCATGGGCGTCGCGCGCCGCCAGGTCGAGCCAGGCCATCAGCTCGCGGTGCAGCCAGTCGGCGGTCCAGTCGGGCGCCTGGTAGGCGCCGTGGCCCCAGATCGAGCCCAGCTGCATGCCGCCGATCGACTGCCAGGCGGTCTGGCCGTCGAGGATGTCGTCGCGGCCGAACAGGCGCGTGCCGTCGGCGCTGGCGACCTCCTGCGGAATCGGCGGCGCCTGGCGGTAGACTTCGCCGCCGTAGAAGCCGAGCAATGCGAACGTGACCGCCAGCACGGCGATCAGCGTGAACCATAACTTTTTATACGGGCCCATGATGGGGACACCCTCCTGTGTTGCGTTGTGAGGTATGTCCTGCATCGCGAAATCCGTGCCAGGAAAAATCCGCGCGAAATCAGTGGGTTGAAACCCGCCCGGTGGTTTCTACCCGGCCGCGGCAAGGTATAAAGCACCTGCGCGCGGTGTTTTTCACCCCGCCCTTGGCGGTCCGGGCCTCTACAATCCGGGCTGCGACAACCCAAGACAAAGGAAGCGACCGCATGGCCACGGGCAAGCCCGACGCGTGGAGCCTTTTCCTGACCGCGCATGCGCTGGTGGTGGAAGAGATCGAAAAACGACTGTCCGCCGCCGACCTGCCGCCGCTGGCGTGGTACGACGCGCTGTGGGCGCTGGAACGCGCGCCAGAGGGCGCCGCGCGCATGTTCGAGATGGCCGAGCGCATGGTCATCGCGCGCTACAACCTGACGCGCCTGATGGACCGCATCGAGGCCGCCGGACTGGTCGAGCGCTTCCGTTCCGACGAGGACCGCCGCGCCACCTACGCCCGTATCACGCCGGAAGGCCTGGCGCTGCGCCGCAAGATGTGGAAGGTCTACGGCCCGGCCATCGACGAACTGTTCCTGTCGCGGCTGCCGCAGGCGCAGCAGGACGCCATGGCCGAGCAGTTCCGCCAGATCGCCCGCCATGTGCGGGCCTTGTCCAAACCCGCAGCTTGACCTGACCGCCACGGAGTCCGCATGCCCGCCCATCCGCCCCTGCACATCGGCATCGTCGCCTGCTCGGCCGAGGGCGCCGCGCTCTGCTACCGCACGATCTGCGCCGAGGGCGCGCAACGCCTGGGGCCGCACGCGCACCCCGAGGTCTCGCTGCACAGCCTGTCGCTGGCGGACTACGTGGCGTGCCTGGAGCGCAACGACCTGGCCGGCGTCGGCGCGCTGATGCTGACCTCCGCCGACCGGCTGGCGCGCGCCGGCGCGGATTTCCTGATCTGCCCCGACAACACCATCCACCAGGCCCTGGACCACGTGCTGCCCCATTCGCCCCTGCCGTGGCTGCACATCGCCGAGGAAGTCGCGGCGGTGGCCACCGCCCGCGGCCTGCGCCGCATCGGCCTGCTCGGCACGCGCTGGCTGGTCGACAGCGCGGTCTACCCCGACAAGCTGCGGGCCCGAGGCCTGGACTTCGTGCGCCCCGATCCGGCCGACCGCGACCTGCTGGCGTGCGTCATCATGGACGAACTGGTCTACGGCGTCTTCAAGCCCGAATCGGTCGCCCTGCTGCAAGGCGTGGTGGCGCGGCTGCGCGAGGCCGGCTGCGACGCGGTGGTGCTGGGCTGCACCGAACTGCCGCTGGTGCTGAACGACGCCAACTGCGCCTTGCCGACGCTCGATTCCACCCGCATCCTGGCGCGCGCCGCGCTGGACCGCGCCCTGGCTCACGCCTGACCTGGCGTCCCGGCCCCGCCTGAACCCCGCCCGCGGTCAGAGCTGGTCCAGCCCGTACTGGCGCAGCCGATCCAGCGTCAGCACCTTGATCTGGTTGTACGACAGCGCCAGCATGCCCTGGTCCGCCAGCGTCTGCAGCGCCTGGTTGACGCGCTGGCGCGACAGGCCGGTCAGGTAACCCAGCTCTTCCTGTGAAATCGCCAGCGTCAGGTCGGTGGACGGATACAGCTGCGGGTTGAACAGCTGCGCCAGCGACTGCGCCACGCGCGCATCGGCGTCCAGCAGGCGATGGTTCTGGATCGAGGCGATGAACTCGCCCATGCGGTCGTTCAGCTGGCCAATGACGAAATGCGAGAACGGCAGGCTGGCCGCCAGCAGCGCATGAAAGGTGGCGGCCGGCACCAGCAGCACCAGCGACGGCTGGATCGCCACCACGTCGTACTTGCGCAGTTCGCGCTTGATGACGCTGCCCTCGCCGAACCAGCCGCCCGGCGGCACCCCCGAGAACGTGCAGCTGCGCCCCGATTCGTTGTAGATCGCCAGCTTCAGCAGGCCGCTGTGCACCCCCAGCCAGTAATCCGACGGCGCATTGCGGCGCGCGATCCAGGCGCCGCTGGCCACGTGTTCGGCGCGCGCCGTGGCCAGCACCAGGTCCTGGTGCGGCGCGTCCAGCGCGGCGAACCAGGCGCAGCCGCGCAGCAGTTCGGCCAGCTCGGTCTGGGAAACAATGTTTGAAACATCGGACATGGAAAGAACCGTGTAAAACTGCGGGTTGGACGCCCGGAAAAAGGTCTGTCATGCAGGCGACAGACACCATTTTCCGGCGGCCGATAAGCTCTAGCAAGCAGCGGGACTCCGGCTACAGATGCACCCCGGCGATCCAGATCAAGTTTCCCGCATAAAAGCATATCCGGGCGCCCCCGCGCCCCACAGGAGACAAGCATGAGCAGCCTGTTCGACCATGGCCTGGCACGCCGTGACGCCAACTACGAACCCCTCACCCCGGTCGACTTCATCGCCCGCGCCGCGCAGGTCTATGGCAACCGCCTGGCCGTGGTGCATGGCGCCGTGCGCCGCACCTGGGCCCAGACCTACGAGCGCGCGCAACGCCTGGCCGGCGCGCTGGCCGCCGCCGGCATCCAGCGCGGCGACACGGTGGCGGTGATGCTGCCGAACATCCCCGCCATGATCGAGGCCCACTTCGGCGTGCCGATGCTGGGCGCGGTGCTCAACACCCTCAACACCCGCCTGGATACGCCCAGCGTCCTGTTCATGCTGGGCCACGGCGAGGCCCGCGCGCTGATCGTCGACACCGAATACGCCGAGGTCGCGCAGCGCGCCCGCGCCGAATTCCCGCACCTGAAAGTGATCTCGGTGCACGACCTGGACGGCGCCCCGGCCACCCTGCCCGGCGCCACCGACTACGAGGCCTTCCTGGCCGCCGCCCCCGCCACATTCGACTGGCGCCCGCCGGCCGACGAATGGGACGCGATCGCGCTGAACTACACCTCCGGCACCACCGGCGATCCCAAGGGCGTGGTCTACCACTACCGCGGCGCGTATCTCAACGCCGTCAGCAACATCCTCGAATGGGACATGCCCAAGCATCCGGTCTACCTGTGGACGCTGCCGCTGTTCCACTGCAACGGCTGGTGCTTCGCCTGGACCGTGGCGGCGCGCGCCGGCGTCAACGTCTGCCTGCGCAAGTTCGATCCCAGGACCGTGTTCGACCTGATCCGCGCCGAGGGCGTGACCCACTACTGCGGCGCGCCCATCGTGCAGAGCGCGCTGGCCAACGCCCCGGCAGAGCTGCGCGCCGGCATCAGCCACACCGTGCGCACCATGGTGGCCGGCGCCGCGCCCGCCCCGGCGGTGATCGCCAAGATGAAGGAAATCGGCTTCGAACTGACCCACGTCTACGGCCTGACCGAGGTCTACGGCCCGGCCGCGGTGTGCGCCACCCAGGACGCCTGGAACGACCTGGAAGACGAGCAGCGCGCGCTGCTGACCGCGCGCCAGGGCGTGCGCTACCACCTGCAGGCCGGCGTCTCGGTGCGCAACCCCGACACCATGGAGGAAGTGCCGGCCGACGAGCAGACCGTGGGCGAGATCATGTTCCGCGGCAACATCTGCATGAAGGGCTACCTGAAGAACGAGCGCGCCACCGACGAGGCCTTCGGCGGCGGCTGGTTCCACACCGGCGACCTGGGCGTGATGACGCCCGACGGCTACATCCGCATCAAGGACCGCAGCAAGGACATCATCATCTCCGGCGGCGAGAACATCTCCAGCATCGAGGTCGAGGACGCCCTCTATCGCCATCCGGCCGTGGCCGCCGTGGCGGTGGTGGCCATGCCCGACCCGAAATGGGGCGAGACGCCGTGCGCCTTCGTCGAGCTCAAGCCCGGCCATAGCGCCACCGCCGAAGAGATCATCGCGCACTGCAAGCTGCTGCTGCCCGGCTTCAAGGTGCCGCGCGCGGTGCGCTTCGGCGAACTGCCCAAGACCTCGACCGGCAAGATCCAGAAATTCGAACTGCGCGCCGCGGTGGGTTCCACCCGCGCCATCGACGCCACCTGATTCCCTTCCTACCCGGAGCTCCGACGCCATGACGTACCAAGCCCCCGTGAAAGACATGCTGTTCGTGCTGAACCATCTTGCCGGCCTGCCGCAGGTGGCGGCGCTGCCGCAATATGCCGAAGCCACGCCCGACACCGCCCAGGCGGTGCTGGAAGAAGCCGCCACCTTCGCCGGCGACGTGCTGGCGCCGCTGAACCACCCCGCCGACCGCGAGCCCAGCGCCTGGCGCGACGGCGCGGTCACCACCTCGCCCGGCTTCAAGCAGGCCTTCCGCCAATACGCCGAAGCCGGCTGGCAAGGCATGACGCACCCGATCGAATACGGCGGCCAGGGCCTGCCCGGCCTGCTGGGCGCGCCCTGCTCCGAAATGCTCAACGCCGCCAACCTGTCGTTCGCCTTGTGTCCGCTCTTGACCAACGGCGCGGTCGAGGCGCTGCTGACGGCCGGCTCGCCCGAACTGCGCGAGCGCTTCATCGGCCCGATGCTGTCGGGCCAATGGACCGGCACCATGAACCTGACCGAGCCGCAGGCCGGCTCCGACCTGGCGCTGCTGCGCAGCCGCGCGCAGCCGGTCGGCGACGGCACCTACCGCATCTCCGGCACCAAGATCTTCATCACCTACGGCGAGCACGACCTGGCCGAGAACATCGTCCACCTGGTGCTGGCGCGCCTGCCGGACGCGCCCGAGGGCGTCAAGGGCATCTCGCTGTTCCTGGTGCCCAAGTTCCTGGTCAACGACGACGGCTCGCTGGGCGCGCGCAACGACGTCGCCTGCGTGTCGATCGAGCACAAGCTGGGCATCAAGGCCAGCCCCACCGCCACGCTGCAGTTCGGCGACGCGGGCGGCGCCATCGGCTACCTGGTGGGACAGGAAAATCGCGGCCTGGACGCCATGTTCATCATGATGAACGCGGCCCGCTTCGCCGTCGGCGTGCAGGGCATCGCGGTGGCCGACCGCGCCTACCAGCACGCGCTGGCCTACGCCGCCGAACGCGTGCAGAGCCGCCCGGTGGACGGCTCCTCGCGCGAGGCCGTGCCGATCATCCAGCACCCGGACGTGCGCCGCATGCTGGGCACCATGCGCGCGCTGACCGAGGCCGGCCGCGCGCTGGCCTACTACACCGCCGGCCATGCCGACCTGGCGCACGCCAGCGCCGATCCGGCGGCGCGCGCGCGCCACCTGGCGGTGCAGGAATTCCTGGTGCCGATCGTCAAGGGCTGGTGCACCGAGGCCTCCATCGACGTCGCCAGCCTGGGCGTGCAGGTGCACGGCGGCATGGGCTTCATCGAGGAGACCGGCGCCGCCCAGTACTACCGCGACGCGCGCATTCTCACCATCTACGAAGGCACCACCGCGATCCAGGCCAACGACCTGGTCGGCCGCAAGACGCTGCGCGACGGCGGCGCGGTGGCGCAGGCGCTGATCGAAGAGATCCGCAAGACCGAGGAAGCGCTGCAGGCGCGCAGCGAACCGGCGGCCCGCCTGGTGCTGACGCCGCTGCGCCAGGGCCGCCTGGCGCTGGCCAACACGGTCGACTTCGTGGTCGCCAACGCCGCCGCGCACCCTAACGCGGTGTTCGGCGCCGCCGTGCCCTACCTGCTGCTGGCCGGCACGGTGCTGGCCGGCTGGCAGATGGCGCGCGCGCTGCTCGCGTCGCTGGACCACCTGGACGAGGACCCGGCCTTCCACCAGGCCAAGATCGCCACGGCCCAGACGTATGCGCTGCACAAGCTGACGCAGGCGCCGGGGCTGGCGGCGGTGGTGGCGGGGTCGAACGAGTACGCCGTGCAGCCATGATGCCCGGCGGCGGCCGCGCCAGGCCGGCCGCGCCCCTGCCCCCGAAAGACCGCCACGGCGGTCTTTTTTCGTGGGGCGCGACGCCGTTAAGCATATAACCAAAATGAATAATAAAAAGGCATGAACATATCTAAAATTACTAAGCAGATCCGGGAAGCCCGGACCCGCGGGCAAGCCGCCAGCCGCACCAAGGCGCCGTCGTTCAGGACCCCTCTTCCATGTTCCGCAAGCTGTTCACCGCCGCCGTCATCGCCGCCGCCACGTCCCTCGCTCCCGCCCACGCCGCGCCGCCCGCGCTGGAAATCGGCTACCTGCCGATCCTGCCGGACGCGCAGTTGTTCGTGGCGCTGGAGGAAGGCACCTTGCAGGCCAAGGGCGCCCCGGCGCCCAAGCTGGTGCAGTTCCAGAGCGGCCCCGCGCTGACGCAGGCGCTGCTGGCCGGCCAATTGGACGTGGCCTACGTCGGCATCGGCCCGGCGCTGGTGGCCAGCGCCAAGGGCGCCGGCATCAAGGTGGTGGCCTCCAACATCGTCGAGCAGGTCAACGTGGTCGCGTTGGGCGCGCTGGCGCCGTATTTCGCCTCGGGCGATCCGGCCACCGCGTTCGCCCGCTTCGCCAAGGACAAGGGCAGGAAGCCCGTCATCGCCAGCTACCCCAAGGGCGCGGTGCCCGAGGCCGCGCTGCAATACTGGCTGCGCAACCGCCTCAAGGCCGATCCGGCCAGCCTGGACCTGATCTACCAGGGCGAGGCGCAGATCCAGCAGTCGCTGCTGACCGGCGCCATCGACGGCGCCGCCATCCTCGAACCCACCGTCACCACCGTGCTGACCCGCGCGCCCGATTCGCGCGTGGTGGCGCGCGGCTCGCAATTGTTCCCGAACCAGCCCGGCGCCGTGCTGCTGGTGCGCGACAAGCTGATCGCCGAGCACCCCGAGGCCGTGCAGCAGCTGGTCGACGCGCAGCTCGCCGCCACCGCCCAGCTGCGCGACGATCCGGCCCGCGCCGCGGCCCACGTGCAGAAGTACGTCGGCGGCGGCCGCCTGGACCGCGCGCTGGTCGAAAAGGCCATCCGCAATTCGCATGACCAGTTCGTGGCCGATCCGCACGCCATCGTCGACGCCACCGCCGAGCTGCAGACCTTCCAGGCCAGCCTGGGCACGGTCGAGGCCGCCAAGGTCGACGTCAAGCAGCTGTTTGACACCCGCTTCTACGACAAGGCCAGCAAGCAATGAGCCAGACCGCCCCCGCCCTGGCCGCTCCCGCGCCGCAGGCCCGCAAGGGCGCGCCGCCGGGGTTCGCCGCCGCGCGCCGCGCGGCCTACGGCATCGGCGGACTGGCCCTCTTCATCGCCATCTGGAAGGCCGCGCTGATCTGGCAATGGGCGCCTGCGGGCACCCTGCCCGACCCCTTCGAGCTGCCCGCCACGCTGGTCCAGGAATGGCAGTCGGGCCGGCTGCTGCCGGCCATCGGCTCCAGCCTCGTGCATTACTTCTGGGGCCTGGCCGCGGGCACCGCGCTGGGCTTCGGCGTGGGCCTGGCGGCCGCGACGCTGCCGCGCTTCGACCTGGCGCAAGCCTATCTGGCGCGCATCCTGCGGCCGATCCCGCCGCTGGCCTGGGTGGTGTTCGCCATCGCCTGGTTCAAGGTCAGCCATGCCGGCGCCGCGTTCGTCATCGCCATCGGCGTGTTCTGGGTCAACTACTTCGCCACCTACAGCGCGGTGCGCAACGTCGATCCGCGCTACTACGAACTGGCGCGCGCCTTCGGCCACGGCGGCTACCTGGCGCGCGCGCTGGGCGTGACGCTGCCGGCCATCGCGCCCGGCGCGCTGTCGGGCGTGCGCACCGGCATCGGCCAGGCCTGGATGACGCTGATCGCCGCCGAACTGCTGGGCGTGCCCGGCATGGGCCAGGAAATGAACGCCGCCGCCGGCGTCGGCGCCTACGACGCGGTGGTGGTCTACATGCTGATCATCTCGCTGGTCTACACGCTGTGCGACCTGGCCTTCTCCACGTTCGAACGCAAGGTGCTGCAATGGCGTCCGTAATCGAGTTCTCCAAGCTCTCGTACCAGCATCCGGGCGCCGACGCGCCCGTGATCCAGGGCCTGTCGCTGGCGATCGAGGCGGGCAGTTTCGTGGCCGTGGTGGGCGGCTCGGGCGTGGGCAAATCGACGCTGCTGCGCGCGGCGGCCGGCCTGGCCGACCCCGCCAGCGGCGAGGTGCGCTTCCAGGCGCCCGCGCGCCCCGGCCGCCGCAGCCGCGCGGTGGTGTTCCAGGACAGCCGCCTGATGCCCTGGCGCACGGTCGGCGGCAACGTCGGCTACGGCCTCGAAGGCCTGGGCCTGGATCGGCAGGAACGGCAACAACGCGTCGACGCCGCGCTGCAATTGACCGGCCTGGGCGACTACGGCCGCCGCTGGCCGCACCAGTTGTCCGGCGGCCAGGCGCAGCGCGTCGGCATCGCCCGCGCCTTGGCGGTCAAGCCCGACCTGCTGCTGATGGACGAACCCTTCAGCGCGGCCGACGCCATCACCCGCCGCAACCTGCAGCAGGAACTGATCCGCGTGTGGCAGGCCTCCGGCGCGGCGGTGCTGTTCGTCACCCACGACATCGAGGAAGCGGTGTTCCTGGCCGACAAGGTGGTGGTGCTGGGCGGCCGCCCGGCCAACATCGCGGGCCACTACGACATCGACCTGCCGCGCCCGCGCGACCGCGCCGATCCGGCGTTCGCGCGACAAGTGGCGGCCATCGCCCATACGCTCGAACATCACTGAGCGGGCCGCGCCGGCGTTCCGTCACGCCCGCGGCGCAACCGCGCAGCCGGGCGCCGGCGCCGCCTTGCGCGGCAGCGTCAGCGCCCAGAACAGCGTCGCCGCCAGGCTCAGCCCCAGGCCCAGCGCGCAGACGCCCAGCCAGCCCGCACGCGCATAGACGAAGGTCGAGGCGATCGACCCGAGTCCGCTGCCCACCGCATAGAACATCATGTAGCCGCCGACCAGCCGGCTGTGCGCCTGCGCGCTGATGGAAAAGATCATGGCCTGGTTGGTCACGTGCAGCGCCTGCGCCGCGATGTCCAGCACCAGCACGCCCAGCGCCAGCGCCCACAGGCTGCGGTCCAGGAAGGCGATCGGCACCCAGGCCAGGCACAGCAGCGCCAGGCCCGCGCCGGTGGTCAGTTGCGCATGGCCGCGATCGGCCAGCCGCCCCGCCCGCGCCGCCACCAGCACCCCGGCCACGCCCACCAGCCCGAACGCGCCCACCGCGGTATGCGTCAGCGAATGCGGCGGCGCGCTCAGCGGCAGCACCAGCGCCGTCCAGAACGCGCTGAAGACGGCGAACATCAACAGCGCGATCATGCCGCGCACCCGCAGCACCCGTTCACTCGCCAGCAAGGTGAACATCGAGCGCAGCAACGCGCCATAGCCCAGCCCCGCGATCGGCAAGGCGCGGCGCGGCAGCCAGCGGGCCAGCGCCAGGGCCAGCAGCGCGGCCAGGCCGGCCGACACCAGGTAGACCGCGCGCCATCCCCACAGGTCGGCCACCGCGCCCGCCAGGGTCCGCGCCAGCAGCAGGCCGATCACCACGCCCCCCTGCACCGCGCCCACCACCCGCCCGCGTTCGCCCGGCGCGGCCAGCGCCGCCGACAGCGCCAGCAGGCCCTGGGTCATGGCGGTGCCGAGCAGGCCCAGCGCCAGCATCCCGGCCAGCAGCCACGGCGCGGCGGACGCCAGCGCCACCGCGGCCAGCGCCAGCACCAGCAGCCCCAGCTGCGCCAGCATCAGGCGGCGCCGGTCGAGCAGGTCGCCCAGCGGCACCACCAGCACCAGCGCCAGCGCGCAGCCCAGCTGCGTCGCGGTGACGACGATGCCCACCGCGCCCTCGTCCAGGCGGAACTCGCGGCCCATGGCGTCCAGCAGCGGTTGCGCGTAATACACGTTGGCCACGCTCAAGGCGCAGGCCACGGCCAGCAGCAGCACCAGGGCGGCGGGCATGCGGCCGGCGGATGCCGTGGCGGCCGCGGATGCCGTGGATGCCGTGGATTCCTTGGACGCCGTGGACGCCGCGGATGCCGGCGATGAAGGCGATGAAGGAGATGGCGGAGCAGCAGGGGCAGGATCGGTCCGGTCTGGCATGATGGCCTCAAGTAGTTTTATTACGGAACCAGAATGCTATTCCTTGAAGTTTTATAATGCAACTACACATTCGACATCTCTCCCCGCCGCGATGCGCGGCAAAGGTCAGGACGACATGGTCAAACGCACCAGCCTCGAAGGCGCCGCCTGCCCGGTGGCGCGCGCGCTCGACGCCATCGGCGACTGGTGGTCGCTGCTGATCGTGCGCGACGCCTTCGATGGCGTGCGGCGTTTCGGCGAATTCCAGAAAAGCCTGGGCGTGGCCAAGAACATCCTCAGCGACCGCCTGCGCACGCTGGTGGCGCACGAGATCCTGGCGGCGGCGCCGGCCTCGGACGGCAGCGCCTACCAGGAATACGTGCTGACGGAAAAGGGCCGGGCGCTGTTTCCCGTCATCGTCGGGCTGCGCCAGTGGGGCGAAGACCATTACTACGGCCCCGCCGAACCGCACTCCACGCTGATCGACCGCAAGCGCGGCCAGCCGGTGCAGCGCCTGGAGATTCGCGCCCAGGACGGCCGCGCGCTGACGCCGGACGACACCGTGGTGCGCAAGGTCGGCGCCGACCGCGCCTGAACCAGGCGCGCGCCCGCCGCCATTGGCCGATCCTGCGGCCACCGCGCGCGGCGACCGGCGGGCGGCCCCGCCTCAGGCCGCGGCAGCCTGCGGCCATTGCCCCGTGGCCAGCGCGGTCGGCGAATAGCCACCGAAGCGCCAACGCAGCGCCAGCGCGCCCGGCCTGGCCCGCACCCGTTGCGCATGAACGCGCCACAAGCGCTCGGCCCCCGCGAAGGTGGCGATCTCCGGACTGTCCAAAACCACCTCGGCGCGGCCCGACACCTGCAAGACGTCGCCGCGCTCGAAATCGATGAACAGCAGCCCCGCGCGCGGATTGAGCACCATGTTGCCCAGCGTGTTGAAAAAGCGGTTGCCGGAGAAATCCGGAACCGTCAGCGTGTCGCCGTCGATCCGCACGAACCCCGGCTTGCCGCCGCGGTGCGAGACATCGACCCGGCGCCCGGCTTCGTCCGTGTCGGCGTAAGTCGCCACGAACAGCGTGTCGGCGCGCGCGATCAGCGCCCGGTCGGCATCGGCCAGCCCCGTCCGCTCGCGCGCCGCCCCCGGGAAGCGCAAGGCCGGCGAGCGCGAGAAATGGAAATCGCGCGCCTGGATGTACTGCGGGCAGTTGCCGAACGACTCGGCCACCGTGACCGCGAAACGCTTGCCGTCCCACGCGGTGATGCGGCCGTTCATGCGGTTGCGGCGGCGCGTGTGCAGTTCGATGCCCAGCAGGCCCACCGGCTGGTCCGGCCCCAGGCCGGCGCGCAGCGGATCATCGGCATCCGGCAGCGCGGCCACCTGCAAGGTCGCGGGATCCGGCGACACGGCGAAGCCCGGCTCGCCCTCCAGCACGCCGGCCCAGGGATCGCCCTGGCCGTCGACCGCGCCCATCAGCAGGAACGGCAGCTGCGCGAAGAAGGCGCGATGCTGGTCCGGCATGTATGGGCGGATCACTTTCGCGCCCACCTGCGCCATGCGCTCGGCCATGCCGATATGCGCCTGCAACTGCAGTTCGCCCGCGTGCCAGGGCGCGGCGGGCGCCATGCCCGCGGATCCTGCGGTGGCCGGACCGGCGGTCGCCGGCGTGACGGCTGTCGAACCGCCGGCCGGCGCGGCGCCAGCCGGACTCATCGTGGTCGCATTCATGTCAGGCTCCTTGCGCGCGGGCATGCCGCGCGCGCTTCGGTTCACGCCGCCCGCAATCCGACCGGCGACGCCACCATCGGCACGAAGCGCGGCAGCGCCTCGATCCGCGCCAGCCAGTCGCGCACCCGCGGATAGTCCGCCAGCGACACGTTGCCTTCCGGCGCATGCGCCACGTAGGTGTAGCAGGCCACGTCGGCGAGGGTCGGCGCGGCGCCGGCCAGATAGCCGGTGGCGGCGAGCTCCTGCTCCATCACCGCCAGCAAGGCATGCGCGCGCGCCAGCGTGGCCGGCACGTCATACGGGGCGCCGAACACCGTCACCAGACGCGCGGCGGCGGGGCCGCCCGCCAGCGGGCCGGATGCGGCTGACAGCCAGCGCTGCACCGCCGCCGCGCCCACCGCGTCCTCGGGCAGCCAGGCCTGGCCGTTGTAGCGCTTGCACAGGTACACCAGGATCGCGGTGGAGTCGGCCACCACCACGCCGTTGTCGTCGATCACCGGCACCTGGCCAAAAGCGTTCAGCGCCAGGAACTCGGGCCGCTTCTGCGCGCCGCTGCGCAGGTCCACATCGACCGTGCGGTGCGGCACGTCGAGCAGCGACAGCATCAGGGCCACGCGGTGCGAATGGCCGGACAGGGGAAAACTGTAGAACGTCAGGGGAGCGGCGGACATGGCGGCATCTCGGATAGAGGAAACAGGCCTCCATCTTGAACCGCCCGCGCCCGCCGGGGAACGGCCACGGCGCGCAAGACACCATTGCCGCCAGTGAAAGGATCAAGCCGGCAGGGCCGCCAGGTCGCGGCGCAGCGCGTCGACGCAGAAGTCGACGAAGCTGCGCACCTTGGCCGAACTCTTGCGCCCTTCCGGATACACCACGTGCACCGGCAGCGGCGCCATTTCGTAATCGCGCAGCACCACCTGCAAGGCGCCGCTGGCCAGGTCGCGCGCCACCTGGTAGGACACCACCTGGGTCAGCCCCCAGCCCTCGCAGGCGGCGGCCACCGCGGCCTGGAACGAGGTCACCGTCAACTGCGATGCCAGCGGCAGGCGCCGCGGCTGCCCATCCTGCAGGAAACGCCATTGCGCGCCGCGCCCTTCCATTGCCGCCGTGATGGTGCAAAAGCGCGCCAGCGCGTCGGGACTGTCGGGCGTGCCGTGGCGTTGCAGGAAGTCGGGCGAGGCGCACACCACCCGCCGCACCTGCCCCACCGGCACCGCCGTCAGAGTCGAGTCGGGCAAGGCGCCGATGCGCACCGCCACGTCCACGCCCTCGTCCAGCAGATTCACCACGCGGTCCACCAGCAGGGCGTTCACCGACACCTCGCGGTGCTGGCGCAGGTAGCCCAGCACCGCCGGCATCACGTGCAGTTCACCGAAGCGCGCCGGCGCGGTGATGTGCAGCGACCCGCGCGGCGCCGCCATCGCCCCCGCGGCGGCGTCGTCGGCCTGCTCCACGGCTTCGAGAATGGCGCGGCAATCGGCCGCGTAGCGCTGGCCGGCTTCGGTCAGGCGCAGGCTGCGGGTGGTGCGCACCAGCAGCAGCGTGCCCAGCCGGCGCTCCAGCGCCGCGACGCTGCGCGTCACGCTCGGCGCCGACATCGCCAGCCGGCGGGCCGCGGCGGCGAAGCTCTGCGCCTCGGCCACCGCCAGGAAGACAGTCATTTCATGGAATCGGTTCAAGGCGCTCGGCCTCCTCGGAAGGGATGCGCGCCGGCAGGCCCGGCATGGCCGGCAGCGCCGCGACGCTGTCGCGCACGCCACGCCGCACGATGTCGGCCAGGGCCGCGGCCACCGGGCCGGGCCGGCCTTGCGCGTGATACAGCGACAACGACAACGGCGGCAACGGCGGCAGGCCCTGCTCGCCCGGCGCCAGCACCCGCAAGCCGGCAGGCAGCCCCAGCGGCGTGCGCACCATCAGCCCCAGCCCCGCGCTGGCCGCCGCCCACAGGCCCGCCAGGCTGGGACTGATGAAAGCCGCGGTCCAGGCGATGCCGGCGCGGTCCAGCGCATCGGTGGCGCGGCTGCGGAACAGGCAGGGCGCCTCGAACGCCACCAGCGGCAAGGCGCCGTCGGCATCGCGCGCCGGCGCGGCCCGCGCCGGGTCGGTGACGGCCGGACCGATCCAGCACAGCGGCAGCTCGGCCAGCCTGACGCCATGCGGCCGCGCCGCGTCATGGTCCCAGGCCAGCGCCAGGTCCAGTTCGCCGGCCGCCACGCGTTCGAGCAGTTCGGCATTGCGCGCCACCCGCGCTTCGATCCGCACCTGCGGATGAGCGCGGGCGAACTGGCCCAACACGTGCGGCAGCAGGATCTCGCCGAAATCCTCCTGCAGACCCAGGCGCACCCGCCCCTGCAGGCGCGTGCCGCGCACCGCCACCGAAGCCTGGTCGTTCAGTTCCAGCAGCCGGCGCGCGTACGCCAGCATGGTCTCGCCGGCGTCGGTCAGCGTCAGGCCGCGCCCGGCCTTGCGCAGCAGCGGCACGCCGGCCTGTTCCTCGAGCTTTTTCAGCTGTGCGCTGACGGCCGAGGTCGAGCGCCCGAGGCGATCGGCCGCGCGGCCGAAGCTGCCCAGCTCCACCCCGGCGACGAAGCTGCGCAACACGTCCAGGTCAAAGGTGACAGGCCTGATCATCCCGTTTTTCAAAACCTTTAATTAAAAATTTCCTGATTTTCAGAATGATGTTACGGGCGCAGACTTTGCCGCGTCAATCCCGCCTGGAACCGTCATGTCCCTGCCCGCCTCCGTGCTCTCCGCCCCAACCCCTGCCGCGCGCCCCGCCCACCGCTGGAAGGTGCTGGCGGTGGGCGTGGCCGCCAACGTCGCGTTCTCCGCGGCGGCGGCCGGCCTGCCCGCCACCGCCGTCTTCCTGCGCGCCGACTACCGGCTGGACAACGACGCGCTGGGCCTGGCGCTCGGCGTGCTCGGCCTGGGCGTGGCGTTGTTCGAGCTGCCCTGGGGCCTGCTGGCCGACCGCTGGGGCGACCGGCCGGTGCTGTTGGCCGGCCTGGGCGCGACGGCGGCGGCGCTGGCCTGGATGAGCCTGGGCGCCGCGCCGGCCCACGGCGTCGCGCCCGCCTTGTGGCTGCTGGCGCTGGGCCTGCTGCTGGTGGGCGTGATGGGCGGCAGCGTCAACGGCGCCAGCGGCCGCGCGGTGATGGCGTGGTTCGACGAAGGCGAGCGCGGCCTGGCGATGAGCATCCGCCAGACCGCCGTGCCGCTGGGCGGCGGTCTGGGCGCGCTGGTGCTGCCGTGGCTGGCGTCGCGGGCCGGCTTCGGCGCGGTGTTCGGCCTGCTGGCCGGCCTGTGCGCGGGCGCCGCGCTGCTGACGCTGGGGTGGCTGCGCGAGCCGGATCGGGCGCGCCGCGTCGTGGCGACCGGCGCCGGCGGCAACGCCCGGACGGCCTCCTCGCTATCCGCAGGCCACAAGCCGGCCACCCCGCCATCCAGCCCCCTGCGTGACGCCAGGGTGTGGCGCGCGGCGGTGGCGATCGGCCTGCTGTGCTGCCCGCAATTCGCGGTGCTGACGTTCGCCACGGTATTCCTGCACGACTTCAGCGGCGCCGGCATCGCCACGCTGACCGCCGTGATGGTGGCGGTGCAACTGGGCGCCATGGTCGCGCGCATCGCCAGCGGCCGCTGGACCGACCGCCACGGCAACCGCCGCGCCTACCTGCGCGGCTGCGTCTGGCTGGGCTGCCTGCTGTTCGTGGCGCTGGCGGCCGCCGCCTGGGTCCAGGGCGCGGCGCCCGGCCACCGCGCGGCGCT
>NZ_CADIJR010000082.1 GCF_902859645.1 Achromobacter insuavis
CGGGCGCTGGCCGCCGACACCACGCGCGCCCTGGCGCAGACGGCGGCCGACCTGGGCCTGGCCTGGACGGTGGCGCTGCGCACCGGCGACGCCAGCGCGCGCGACAAGCGCCTGGCGCGGCAGGGCAAGGCGGACGTGCTGGTCATCACGCCCGAGTCCCTGGCGCTGTTGCTGTCCTACGCCGATGCGTCGCAGCGCTTTCGCGCCCTGCGCGGCATCGTGGTGGACGAATGGCACGAGCTGCTGGGCAACAAGCGCGGCGTGCTGCTGCAGCTATGCCTGGCGCGCCTGCGCTGCTTGTCGCCCGGCGCGCGCACCTGGGGCCTGTCGGCCACGCTGGGCAACCTGGACCAGGCCCGCGCCGTGCTGCTGCCGCACGCGCCCGACAGCGCGCTGGTGGCGGGCGCGCGGCCGCGCAGGATCCAGATATCGACCTTGTTGCCCGAACGCAGCCGCGCCCTGCCGTGGGCGGGGCACCTGGGGCTGTCGCAGCTGGAACGGGTCTTCAAGCGCCTGTTCGACGTGCGCGCGACACTGCTGTTCACCAACACCCGCGCGCAGGCCGAGCTCTGGCATCGCGCGCTCGAATCGATCTGGCCGGAGGCGCCGGGCACCCTGGCGCTGCACCACGGTTCGCTCGATCCCAAGCTGCGCGCGGCGGTGGAGCAGGGCCTGCGCGACGGCGCGGTGCGCTGCGTGGTGGCCACCTCCAGCCTGGACCTGGGCGTGGATTTTCCGGCGGTGGACCAGGTGTTGCAGATCGGCAGCCCCAAGGGCGTGGCGCGCCTGTTGCAACGCGCAGGCCGCGCCCGGCACCGGCCGGGCGAGTCCGGCAACGTGGTGTGCGTGCCGGCGCAGGCGCTCGAACTGATCGAGTACGCCGCCGCCCGGCAGGCCATCGCGCGCGGCGAGATCGAATCCCGGCCGCCGCCGGTCGGCAGCCTGGACGTGCTGGCCCAGCACGCCGTCACGCTGGCGCTCGGCGGCGGCTTCGACGCCAACGCGCTGTACCAGGAAGTGCGCGGCACGCACGCCTATGCCGGGCTCGATCGCGCGACCTGGCAGGCGGTGCTGGACTTCATCGTGCAGGGCGGCCGCGCGCTGGCCAAGTATCCGGATTATCAACGGGTCGTGCGCGACGACGACGGCCGCTATCGCGTGCACGACCGGCGCGTCGCGTTCCGCCATCGCCTGTCCATCGGCACCATCACCGCCGACGGCGCCGTGGCCGTCAAGTACCTGCGCGGGGGCAGCCTGGGCTCGGTGGAAGAAGGCTTTCTGGCGCGCCTGCGGCGTGGCGACCGCTTCCAGTTCGCCGGCCGCACACTGGAGTTGGTGCGGCTGGAAGGCATGGTCGCCTACGTGCGCCGCGCCAAGGGCGGCGATGGCCCGGTCGCAACCTGGCAGGGCGGCCGCATGCCCTTGTCGACGCAGCTGGCCAGCGAAGTGGAGAGCCTGTATTCGCACCCCGGCGCGCATCCGGAGATGCGCGCGGTCGCGCCGCTGCTGCGGATCCAGGCGCAGGCCAGCGCATTGCCGGATCGGGGGCGGCTGGTGGCAGAACGCATCGGCACGCGGCGCGGCATGCATCTGTTCCTGTTTCCGTTCGCCGGCCGCGCCGTGCACGAAGGCATCGCGGCAATGATCGCGCTGCGCTGGGGCCGCCGGCAGACCAACACGATTTCCTACACCGTCAACGACTACGGGCTGATGCTGACGCTGGCCGAGCCGGCCGCGCTGGACGACGCGCTGTTGCGCCAGCTGCTCAGCCCCGCCAACATGGCCGAGGACCTGCGCGATGGCGTCAACCTGGGCGAGATGGCGCGTCGGCAGTTCCGCGAGATCGCGCGCGTGGCGGGCCTGTTGACGCCGTCGCTGCCCGGCCAGGCGGCGCGTTCGCTGCGCCAGGTGCAGGCGTCCAGCGGCCTGCTCTACGACGTCCTGCGCCGCTACGACCCTGACCACCTGCTGCTGGCGCAAGCGGAGCGAGAGGTCTTCGAGCTGCAACTGGAGGCGCCGCGCCTGCTGGCGGCATTGCACGACTGCCAGCGGCGCGAGCTGGCCCTGTGCGAGCCGCGCGCGCTGACGCCCTTGTCGTTCCCGCTGTGGACCGAAAGCATGCGCGGGCAACTCAGCACCGAGACCTGGCAGGCGCGCGTCAGGCGTGCCGCGCAGCAACTGGAGAAGCGCTATGAACGCGTTGCCTGAGGGCGCGTTGCAGACGCTGTTGGGCGACGAGCCGATGTGGCTGCTGGGGACGCGGGCGCTGTTCTGGCCCGCGCGATCGCGCCTGATCATCGCCGACCTGCACCTGGGCAAGAGCCATGTGTTCCGGCGCGCGGGCATCGCGGTGCCCAGCGGCGCCACGCGCGGCGACCTGGACCGCCTGGCGGAGGTGATCGCGCGCACCGCCGCCCGCGAGCTGTGGATCGTGGGCGACCTGTTGCACGGACCCGCCGGGCAGGCGGGGTGGCGCGACACGTGGATGGCGTGGCGGCGGGACCGGGCCGCACTGGAGATCGCCGTGCTGGCGGGCAATCATGACCGCGCCCTGGACGGTCCGGCGTTTGGCGTGCGGCAGCTTGGCGAGACCTGCATCGACGGCCCGTTCCTGTTCAGCCATGTTCCGCGGGCGTCCCCAGCCGGCCTGCACGTCATCGCGGGCCACGTGCATCCGAAGACGTCCGTGCGCGGCGTGCCGCGCAGTTGGCCGGCGTTCTGGCTACGCCCTGGCCTTGCGATCCTGCCGGCGTTCTCGGACTTCACCGGCGGCCATCCCGCCAGCGGCGATGACGGGCGCATCGTCGCCTGCGTCGAAGGCGTCGCGATCGAGGTTGGCGGGCGCCCGCGTTGACGGGCCGGGTCCGGGACCGCGCGGGAGGCGGGCGCCCGCTAGCCCTGCTGCGCTCGCCACATCTGGCGATAGCGGCCGGCCGTGGCCAGCAACTGCGCGTGCGTGCCGCGCTGCGTGATGCGGCCCTCCTCGAACACCAGGATGCGGTCCGCGGCCACGATGGTGGACAGCCGATGGGCAATGACGATGACGCTGCGGTCGGGCACCAGCGCGTCGATCGCCGCCTGCACCGCCAGTTCGCTTTCGGTGTCGAGCGCGGCGGTGGGTTCGTCCAGGATCAGGATCGGCGCGTTCTTCAGGATCGCGCGGGCGATCGACAGCCGCTGGCGCTCGCCGCCGGACAGCGTGCCGCCGGCTTCACCGAGCCGCGTCTGCCAGCCTTGCGGCAGGCGCTCGATGAGATCCAGGCAATGCGCCGCGCGGGCGGCGGCGCGGATCTCGGCCTCGCTGGCCTCGGGCCGGGCCATGCCGATGTTGGAGAGCACCGTGTCGTCGAACAGGTGCACGTCCTGGAACACGGTCGACACCAGCCGGTTGAGGTCGGCGGGCGACAGGCTGCGGATATCGACGCCGCCGATCCGCACCGCGCCGCGCTGCGGGTCGGCATGGCGCATCAGGAGGCGGGTGAGCGTGGTCTTGCCCGATCCTGACGGCCCCACCAGCGCCGTCAGGCCGCGCGCGGGCAGGTCCAGGTCGATGCCGCGCAGGGCCGGCGCGCTGCCGGCCGCGTACTGGAAATCCAATTGTTCGATGCGGATGCCGTCCTGGGGCGAGGGCGCGCCCTGCGCCGGCCACTGCGGCAGCGGCGCCACCGCCAGCACCTCCTCGACGCGCGCCAGCGCCGCCTCGATCAGGGCGAAGATGGCGGTGAACGACACGAACATCGCCAGCGGCTCGGCAAAGCGCACCACCAGCACCAGCACCGCGGCCAGCAGCGCCGGATCCAGGCTGCCCTGCGTTACCCAAAGTGCGCCGCAAGCCAGGATCGCCAGCAGGCCCGCTTCGACCAGGGTCACCACCATCAGCGTCGGCTTGGCGCCGCGGCGATGCGCCTGGCGCTGCAGGCGTTCCAGCTGTTCGAAGCCCTGGCGCAGCCGTTCGTTGGCGGCGCCCGCGCGGCCGGTCGCCAGGCAAACCGGCAGGCCCTGCATGTATTCCAGCAGCTCGGCGTTCAGCGCCTCGTTGGCCCGGCCGGTGTCGCGGGCGCCGCGGTCCAGCGCCGGACGGCGCCAGCGGTACAGCGGAATGATCAGCGGAAACACCAGCAGCAGGGCCACGCCGATGCGCCAGTCCAGCGCCAGCAACGCCAGCGCCGCCACCGCCGGGGTGATGATGGCGCCCAGGATCAGGTTGATCACGGTCAGCGCGTAATTCATCTGTTCGTCGACGCCGCCCAGCAGCTTGGCGGCGATGCCGCCGGTGCGTTGCGCCTGCAGCGTTTCGAGCGGCATGCGGCGCAGCTGCTCGCCCAGCCGCACGCGCAGTTCGTGGGTGGCGCGGGCCATGTGGCCGCCGTAGTCGAAGCCCTGCGCGCGCCAGCGCAGCGCGGTCGCGGCCAGGGCCAGTCCGGACAAGGCCGCGAGCCAGGCGGCCGCGGCCGGCCACGGGTCGCCATGGGCGACATGGAGAAACAGCGGCGCGACGCAGGCCAGGGCCAGGCCCTGGAATACGGCGGCCAGCGCCAGTTGCAGCAGGCTGGCGCGCAGGCGGCGCGCCTGGCCGCCGGCGCTGCGCATGAGGCGGAGATAGGTCTCGCGCCAGGAAGCGGGGCGTGTGGTCATGATTGCGGTTCGCCCAGGGTCCAGAGACGGGCGCGTTGATGGTTGTTCCACAATTGGGCGTACAGGCCGTCGGCCGCCAGCAGGCTGTCATGCGTGCCGGATTCGGCCAGCCGGCCGCGCTCCAGCACCAGGATCTGGTCGGCGTGGCGGACGCTGGGCAGGCGATGCGCCACCACGATCACGGTGCGTCCGCGCATCAGTTCGGCCAGCGCCGCGTTGACCGCGCGCTCGTTCTCGGGATCGGTGGCCGCGGTGGGTTCGTCCAACACCAGGATCGGACGGTCCATCAGGATGGCCCGGGCGATGGTCAGGCGCTGGCGCTGGCCGCCGGACAGGTCCTTGCCGCCTTCGCGCAACGCGGTGTCGTAGCCGTCGGGCAGCGCCTGGATGAAATCGTGCGCCTGCGCGGCGCGGGCGGCGGCCTCGATCTCGGCGCGGCTGGCATCGGGGCGGCCCATGGCGATGTTGTCGGCCACGCTGCCGGAAAACAGGAAGTTGTCCTGGAACACGAACGCCACGTGCTGGAACAGAGTGTCGCGGTCCATGTCGCGCACGTCGACGCCGCCCACGCACACGCGGCCGCCGTCGACGTCCCAGAAGCGGGCGATCAGCCGCGCCACCGTGCTCTTGCCGGCGCCGGAGCGGCCCACCAGCGCCGTCACCTGGCCCGGGTGCGCGGTGAAACTCAGGTCATGCAGGGCGGGCTTGCCGCCGTAGCCGAAGTCCACATCCTCGAAGCGCACGGCGCCATCGGCCGGACGCCGGTCGGGTGCACGCGCCGGCGCCAGCGGCTCGATCGCCATCAGTTGCTGGATGCGGGCGATGCTCAGCTTGGCCTGGTCGACCATGTGCGCCAGCGACATCATCGGGAACATGGCCTCGGCCATGCCCATGCCGAACAGCAGCGCCGCCAGCCAGAAGGCGAAGTCGAGCTGGCCGTGCGCGGTCCACCAGCCGCCCAGCCACAGCAGCACCGCCAGCGTCGGCAGCGGGCCGAGCAGCGCAATGGCGAAACGCGCGCTGAAGCTGGCGTCGCGGTACCAGTCGGTCAGCATGGCCAGGTAGCGTTCCAGGGCGCGGTGATAGCGGCCGAAGGTGGTCTGGCCGGTGTCGAAGGTGCGCACCACCGGCATCGCCTGCACGTATTCGATGACGGCGGCGTTGACCTGCTCGCGCGCCTGGTGATAGCGCCGCGTCATGACCTCGCGCCCGCGCATCGCCAGCGCCATCACCAGCGCGCCGAAGGCCAGCACGCCGACGCAGGCCAGCGCCAGGCGCCAGTCCAGCGCGAACAGCAGCGCGGCGCTGAACAGCGGCATGGCATAGGCGCGCGCATACAGCGGCGTGCTGTCGGCGACGAAGGCGTGCAGCGCCTGCACGTCGTTCTGCGCCACCTTGGCCAGGGCGCTGCCGCCCAGCGCCTGCAGATCGCCGAACGACAGCCGCGCCAGGTGCGCCACCAGGTCGCTGCGCAACGTCACTTCCAGGCGGAAGGCCGCATAGTGCGATTGGTTGAAGGCTTGCAGGCGCAGGAAGCAGGCCAGCAGCGTGCACGCCAGCGCGCCGGCGAACGCGGGCCAGGGATAGCGGCCGGGCGCGTGCAGCAGGCCGTCCAGCGCCATCGCCAGGCAGGCCAGCGACGCCAGGCTCGCCAGCACGCCGGCCACCGCCAGCGCCATCGCGAAGCGGATGCGGCCGCGCACCGGCCGCATGATTTGCCACGGGGTGTTCATGCGGCCTCCCGCGGCGTCCAGCGCACGGCGGCGACCAGCGCGAGCGCGGCCAGCGCCACGGAGGTGGCGATCACGCCGCCGTAGCCGATGCGGCCGGCCAGCATCGCGCCCACCGAAGACAGCCCCATCGAGAGGAAATGGCTCAGGCTGGCCTGCACCGTGTAGTCGGTGGCCGGGCTCTCCGGCGAAGCGTGATCCATCATCAGGGTGGCCAGCACGGTGGCGGCCGGGGTGTACAGCAGGAAGTACAGCACCACCAGCGCGCCGGCGGCGGCCGGCGGCCCCCAGCCCAGCGCCGGCCAGGCCAGGCCGGCGATGCCCAGCAGCTGCAGCACCGCCGCCACCCGCATCGCGCGCGGGCGCGCCATGCGCCGCAGCAGCCGGCCGTACGCCAGCGCGGTGGCCAGCCCGGCCACCGAACCCACCACGTTGACCACCAGGCCGATGCCGTCCAGCGTCCAGCCGCTGTCGATCAGCGCCGGCATGATGACGGCGTACGCCAGCGAGCTGGCGGCCGGGTACAGCACCAGCAACAGCAGCCAGCGCTTGCGCGCCGCGCCGCGCCAGAAAGTGAACAGCCGGCGGTGGCTGACCGGTCCGGCGGCGCGCGGCCAGTCGGGCTCGCGGTAGCCCAGCAGCTGCAGCCACGACACCGACGTGAGCGCCGCCAGCACCAGGCAGCAGCCCTGCCAGCCCAGCGTCGGGTACAGCATCAGCATCACGCCGCCGCCGACCAGGTTGCCGATCAGGCCCGCCGCGATCTGCAGGCCGTTGCCCAGGCCGCGCTCGGCGGCGCCGAGCAGGCGGCAGGCCAGGCCGTCGAGCGCGATGTCCTGGGTGCACGACAGCAGCGCCGTCGCCAGGCACAGCAGGTAGATCGCGGCGAAGTCCGCGCGCAGGTCCAGCATGCCGATGACCGCCAGGCACAGCACCATGCCGGCCTGGGTCAGCAGCAGCCAGCCGCGGTAGTGGCCGCGCAGCCCGGTGGCGTGGCGGTCGATCCAAGGCGCCCACAGCGCCTTGAGCGGCCAGGTCATGCCCAGCAGGTAGATCAGGCCGATGGTGTCCAGGCTGGCGCCCGCCTCGCGCAGGATGGCCACCATGGCGACGACGAAGAACATCAGCCCCAGGAACTGGGTGCTGTAGAGGCTGGCCAGCAGGGTCCAGGTACGGCGGGACTGCATCGGAGGGCTCCGGATCAATAGGTATAGGAAACGCCGACCCCGAGCGTGCGGCCGCGGGCCGGCGCGCCATAGGCCACCGACGGCGGCGCGAAGTAGCCGTACAGGTCGTACTGCCGGTTCAGCAGGTTGCTGCCCCACACGTAGTACTCGGCGCGGCCGTTGGCCACGCCCAGGCGCGCGTTCAGCAACTGGTAGCTGCCCAGGTCGAAGTGGTTCTGCGGATCGGCGGCGCGCTTGCCGACGTACTGGTAGTCGACGCGGGCGTTGAAGACCGGCGCCGACATCGCCAGCATTGCCGGCATGGCGTGGCGATAGGTCACGCCCAGCGTGCCGCCCCAGCGCGAGACGTCGGGCACGCGGTTGCCGGCCTTGACGTCGCCGTCGCCGATGCCGTTGACGGCGGTGGTGATCTTGGCGTCGATGTAGCTCAGGCCGGCGGTCAATCCCAGGCCGTTGTCCAGCTGCACCGTGCCTTGCAGTTCGGCGCCCTTGCTGCGGGTGTCGGCGTTGAGCGCGTTGACGGCGAAGGTGGCCGAGTCATACGACAGCAGGTGGTTGTTGCGCACCTGGTTCAGGTACACGGCGCCGTTCAGGCCATAGCGCCCGTCGGCGCTCAGGTACTTGAAGCCGATCTCGTAGGAGTTGGTCTTGGCGGCCTTGTACGGCTCGCTGTCCAGCGGCTGCGCGGCATAGTCGTTGAAGCCGCCGGGGTTGTAGCCGCGGCCATAGCTGCCGTACAGCGTGGTGGTGGGCGTCAGCGCATAGGCCAGCGCGATGCGGCCGGTGGTGAAGCTGTCGTCGAGCTCGCGGTGGTCGGTGGTGACCATGCCGCCGCCGTGGTACTTGCCGTCGTAGGTCTTGCGCACCCACGACTGGCGCAGGCCGGTGGTCAGCTTCCATTGGCTCGCCAGCGGCACGGTCATCTCGCCGTAGACGCCGTAGCGGTCGGTATCGAAGTCGCGGTACTTGGCGCTGGCGTCGCCGTAGGTGTTGCGCGGCGTGTCGTACGAGCGCTTGGCATGCGAGTACGACAGGCCCGTGACCCAGAACAGGTCGCTCTCCGCCAGCGAGGCCAGCCGCAGGTCCTGCGTGAACACGCGCTCGCGCGCTTCGTCGACGTTCCAGAACTCGCTGTTGCCGCGGCCCATGGCGTTCTGCAGCCGGCGGTCGTAGACCACCGGGCCGATGTTGTAGCTGTCGGTGTAGGCCGAGATGGCCGTGAGGCGGGCACGGTCGAAGCGGTGGTCCAGCTGCAGCGTGTAGCGCTCGACGGTCTTCTTGGCGTCGTCCAGCAGCGACGGATCCATGTCCACCGTGGGCGGCCGGCCGTAGGGCATCAGCACCAGCTGTTCGCCCAGGTGGCGGATCTGGTGGCGTTCGGCCGACACCAGCGCGCTGGTGCGGGTGGTCAGGTCCCATAGCAGGCTGCCGCGGAACGCCAGATCGCGCGGCTTGGACAGCGGCTGGTCGGTGCGGGCATTCTCGATCCAGTGGTCCGAGCCGCCGGCGCGGATGGCGAAGCGGCCGGCCAGCTTGTCGGTGAGCGGGCCGCCGACCGCGGCCTCGGTCAGGAACTGGCGGTCCTGTCCGTATTCGGCGCGGGCATAGCCTTCCCATTCGCGGGTCGGGCGGCGCGTGGTCAGGTTGACCGCGCCGGCCTCGCCCATGCCGCCGAACAGCGTGCCCTGCGGGCCCTTGAGCACCTCGATCTGGTCGACGTCGAGCGTGCCGATGGAAATGTTGCGCGTCGACAGCGGGCTGCCGTCGACGTTCAGCGCCACCGAGCTGTCGTCCATGCTCATGGGATAGAGCGCGCCGACGCCGCGGATGTAGATGGTGGACACGTTGGCGCCGCCCGAGGAATTGACGTTGACGCCGGGCGTGGCGCGCAGCACCTGCTCCACGTTCAGCAGGCGGCGCTGTTCCAGCGTGATGCCGTCCATGACCTCGACTGTGTAGGGCAGGTCCTTGGCGTCTTCATCCGTGCCGCGCGCATGCACGGTGACGGCGGGCAGGGTGGCGGCATCCGCGGCGGATTGCGCCTGGGCGGGCAGGGCGATGGACATTGCCAGCGTGGACAGGGAAAGCGCTGGCAGGGAAGGGAGTCGCATGGGGGCCTTCTGGAAGTAGGGTGTTGGGGCAAGCGCGGTTGGCCGGACCGCGATTGCGGGCTTGATACGAATGGATGATAATGATTTACATTTGTATTGCTACCCGAATCCGATCATCCCCGCCCGAATCGGATCAACTCTGCCTGGTGCGTGTCCCATGAGTTCCAGCCTGATCCCGCTTTCCCGTGTCGTGATGGACACTTCGGTGCTGCGCCTGGGCCCGGGCAGCGTCTGCCGCATCACCCGCATGCCGCTGCAGGACGGCGCCGAGCTGGTCTACTGGCGCAGCGCCCTGCGCGAAGCCATCGACCTTCCCCTCCAGGACGACAGCGACTACGTCCATTTCAGCTTCAACAGCCGCATGGACGGGCGCGCGGCCTGCCATTTCGACGGCTGGGAAGGCGGCCGCGAATTCGCGGTGCGCGAGGGCACCGGCACCATCAGCTACGGCCCGGGCCGGCGCGGCCACTACTGCCAGGAAGGCTGCCTGGACAATGTCACCGTGATGGTCAGGCCCGACGTGCTCCAGCGCTGGAGCCACGACCTCGAAGGCGACCTGGCCAGCGGCCTGGCGTCGGCGGCCTGCTTCCTGCACGGCCATGGCGGCGCCGAGCTGCGCGGCACCGCGCATCAGCTGGCGCAGGGCCTGGCCGGCGAGGGCGCGGCCAGCCGCCATGGGTTGTGGCTGCAGGCCCAGTCGCTGTTGCTGGTGGGCCTGTTCCTCGAGTCCTGCGGCCGGCCCCTGGCCGGCCTGCCGGTGGCCATGCAACGCCGCATGGCGCGGGTGCACGAGCATCTGCTGGCCGACCTGAGCCGCGCGCCCAGCCTGGAGGCGCTGGCGCGCGAGGCGGGCGTCAGCGTGCCGACGCTGGCGCGCGCGTTCCGCCGCCACTATGGCCGCAGCATCTACGACTGCTTTCAGCACGAACGCATGCAGCAGGCGCGCACCGAACTGCTGCGCGGGCGGCTGTCGGTGGCGCACGTGGCCGCCGACCTCGGTTACAGCAACCCCAGCCACTTCTCGGCGGCGTTCCGCAAGCAGTTCGGCGTCAACCCGTCGGCCCTGCGACGCGGCGGTTAACCGCTCTGGCGTCCGATTTTCCCGGACGACGCCAGGGACATCAGGCCCCCGGGTCGGGGTCATATAATATAGTCCCCTACATTATATTTTCCGCGCACCGACCATGGCCCACACCATCCGCCAGAAGGAAAAACTCATCGCCCGCGTGCGCCGCATCCGTGGCCAGCTCGACGGCCTGGAGCGCGCGCTCGAAGCCGAATCGGCCTGCGGCGAAGTGTTGCGCCAGCTGGCCTCGGCCCGCGGCGCGCTCAGCGGCCTGACGGCGGAAGTCATGCAGGGCCACCTGGACGAGCACGTCGTGCACGCGCCGTCCGAGGCCGAGCGGGTCGAGGCGGCGCGGGAAATGATGGACGTGATCCGGGCCTACATGAAATAGCGGCCCGCCGGCAGGGGGCCGCCGGTTCATGGCCCCGCGAGCAGGAGCAATCCCATGAATACCCCCTTGACCCATGACCACGTCTTCCTCGGCCAGGACCACCGGCGCAACGAGCGCCGGGTATGGTGGGTCATTGCCCTGACGGCGGGCATGATGGTCGTCGAGATCATCGCCGGCAATCTCTACGGGTCGATGGCCCTGGTGGCCGATGGCTGGCACATGTCGACCCATGCCGGCGCCATGCTGATCACCGCGCTGGCCTACGGCTACGCGCGCCGCCAGGCCCGCAATCCGCGCTTCACCTTCGGCACCGGCAAGCTGGGCGAACTGGCGGGGTTCGCCAGCGCCATCGTGCTGGCCCTGATCGCCCTGATCATCGGCTGGGACAGCCTGGCGCGGCTGGTCGATCCGGTGCCCATCCGCTTCGACGAGGCCATCGCCATCGCCGCGGCGGGGCTGGTGGTCAACCTGGTGTCGGCCTGGCTGCTGAAGGACGACCATGGCCACGCGCATGGGCATGGCGGCCATGGGCATGACCACGATCATGACCACGGCCATGACCATGACCATGATCATGACCACGCGCATTCTCACGCCAGCCCGTCCCGCGCCCACGCGCCGGCCGCGGCTCACGCGCACCCGCAACGCAGCCACGACAACAATCTGCGCTCGGCCTACGTCCACGTGCTGGCCGATGCCCTGACCTCGGTGCTCGCCATCGCGGCCCTGCTGGCGGGCCGCAGCTACGGCTGGCTATGGGCGGATCCGGCGATGGGGGTGGTCGGCGCGCTGGTCATCGCGCGCTGGTCGTGGGGCCTGATCCGCGATTCCGGCACCGTTCTGCTCGACGCCGCGCCGCAGAGCGGAAAAATGCGGCGCGACATCGAACAGGCCCTGGATGCCGGCGACGGCGAGATCGCCGACCTGCATGTGTGGCAGGTCGGTCCGGGCCACTATGCCGCGATCGTGTCGCTGGTCACGCGCCATCCGCGCGACAGCGCGTTCTACAAGGCCAAGCTGGCGCATATCGCCGGTCTGTCGCACCTGACGGTCGAGACGCAGGCCAGTCCCTGAACGAGACGGCCCGCGCGCTCAGTCGCAGGCGCCGGCGTCGCGCCGGGCCGGATCGACGCAGCGGCCCCAGGCCTTGGCATCCAGCGCCGTGACGGGCAGGAAGCGGGTCATGTCGTGCACATACAGGAACACCCGCTCCGGCGTCTCGCGCAAGGCGCGGTGGAACGGCGCGATCTGCCGCGGGTCCAGCACGACCCGGCCCTGGGCATTGCTGAGCCCCTTGAGCAGCACGGTCTGCACCTTGGGATCCCACGACGGCAGGCCGTCGCCCTCGACCGTGTCGGCCGGCACGCGCACCACGCGCCAGGGCTCGTCGGGGATCTCGGTGATGACGATCGGCGACGCGCCGGGCGCCACCGGCAGAATCCGGTCCTGCGGGTTGGACGGCAGGGCATAGGCGATCATCGCGCCGTCCCTATCGGGATCGGGACGCGACCGGTAGACCACGCGCGTCGTGCCATCGGCATTCAGGCGATGCACCAGCGCGCCGAGCGGGCCGGCGCGCAGGTCGATGATGCGCAGCAGGGCGCCGGCATCATCGCGCACGTAGTACACCGGCCGCGACGGCGCGCCGCCGCAATCGTCCAGGAACACGGCCGTGACGCGGCCTTGGCCGTCACGGCTGACGCAAGCCTGCTGCAGCGCGCGCTTACTGCGCGCCGACGTGAATTCGGCGTAGGCCGCCAGCCGGCCCTGGGCATCGTAGGCGAGCCGGTAGCCGCCATCCTCGACCTGGCGTCCGCGCACCTGCCGGTAGCGATCGATGCGGCACAGCCGGCCGTCGGCATCCCGCTGCAACACGGTCGCGCCGGGCTCGCCGGCGCGGCTGGCGTAGACGCGCCAGTCCACCGCGTCGGTCCAGAGGCGCGGCGTGAGGTCGCCGTCCTCGGCCACGCTGATCAGCCGGGTGTCGGCCTGCACGCGTTCGCCATGCAGGCCCAGCAAGACGCGCGGGCCGTCCAGCGCCAGCGCCAGCGGCTGGGGGCGCAACGCCACGGCCGCCGGCTCGGCGCCGAAAGGGGTGTCGATGGGGGCGCAGGCGGCCCAGCCCAGCGTGGGGGCCGCGGCCAGCAGCGCGGCGCCGAGACGGCGCGGCCAGCGGCGGGGCATCGTCGCGTCAGCCATGTTGCAGCCCATCCAGGAAGCGCACCACGTTCCAGTATTCCCGCGCCATGGCGCCCAGCCGCAGGCGCGGGCCGTCGTCGAACACCAGGAAGGGGTAGGCGTCGCGCTCGAGCTTGCCGTCGGGCGGCAGGCGATAGGGCTTGTAGGCGTCGGGATCGTTGAAATGGCGCTCCAGTTGGCCGCCGCCGTCGATATGCAGATACCAGGCGCGCAACTGCAGCGGCGCCTTGCCCGGCGGCGTGTCGGTGTAGGGGCCGCCGTCGCCCGCCACCACCGATTGCCGCAACAGGCCGAGCAGCAGGCGCGCCCGGCCCTGGTAGGCAATCTCCCCCGACACCGTGCCGGCCGGCTGCGCGGCCAATTGGCGCACGAAGGTCACCGCGCGCGATGACGGCACCACGGTGTCGGCGAAGATGCGCTCGACGTCGGCGTCGGTGGGGTTGGGCACGGCGGCCAGCTGGCGCAGGTCGCGCTCGAAATCGGCCAGCCATTGCTGATAGCGCTGCGTCTGGGCCTGGCGGTCGAAGGCCTGGGCGGGGGCCGCGCAGGCCAGCCACAGCAGTGCCGCGGCGCAGCAAAGTGCGTAGCGCATGCGAAGGACGGCGAGACGCGTCGATGCCAGCGAGGGGGAAGACATGCCGGTGGACTCCTGGGGGAGGACGGGATGCCCGGGATTATGCGCAGAGCGGCGACGGTCTGTCACCCCGGGGGAGGATCGCCGCGGCTGGGCGCGGGGAGATTCGCCAACGCTTCGTAACGTCTGCGCGCCGGAGCCGGCGTTATGCTCGACCGGGCAGCATTCTTCAGTGCGCGGGGCGCGGACCTCGCGGGCGCGTGTCGGGTTCGCGCGTTGCGTGTTTCGTTTCGCGTTTCGCTTCTCATCGCAGGAGACCGATGATGATCAGCAAGAATACGATTTGCCTCTGGTACGACCGCGACGCGCTGGACGCGGCGCGGTTCTACGCGCAGACCTTTCCCGACAGCGCCGTGGGCCGCGTGATGCATGCGCCCGCCGACTATCCGTCGGGGCGCGAGGGCGATGTTCTGACCGTGGAGTTCACGGTGGCCGGCATTCCCTGTCTCGGCCTGAACGGCGGCCCCGGCATCCTGCACAACCAGGCCTTCTCGTTCCAGGTCGCCACCGACGACCAGGCGGAGACCGATCGCCTGTGGAACGCGATCGTCGGCAACGGCGGCCAGGAAAACGTGTGCGGCTGGTGCCAGGACCGCTGGGGCCTGTCCTGGCAGATCACGCCGCGGGTGCTGACCGAGGCGCTGGTGTTGCCGGACCGCGCCGCCGCCAGGCGCGCCTTCGAGGCCATGATGCAGATGGGCAAGATCGACGTCGCCGGCATCGAGGCGGCGGTGCGCGGCTGACAACGCGCATCCGCGCCCGGTGGCGTTCAATCCGCCGGCAGCCCGAACGCCTCGCGCAGCGCCGCGCCCGCCAGGTCGAACAGGCGGCGGGCGTCGGGCGTGAGGCCCAGCATGTGGATGCACGCATGCACCATGCCCGGCAGCACCTCGTCGCGCGCCGCCACGCCCGCCTGCCGCAGCCGTTCGGCGTAGGCCAGCCCCTCGTCGCGCAGCGGATCGTATTCGCAGATCAGCAGCGTCGCTGGCGGCAGGCCGGCCAGCTCGGCGCGCAGCGGCGAGGCATACGGCGAGGCGCCATCGCGTTCATTGACCAGGTAAGTGAACCAGCAGTAGCGCATCACGGCTTCCGTCAGGAAGAGGTTCTGCCCATACGCCTGGTACGAGGCGGTGGAGAACGCGTGGTCCACCACCGGATAGCACAGCAGCTGGTGCGCGATCGGCGGACCGCCGCGGTCGCGCGCCATGATGGCCGCGGCCGCCGCCAGGTTGCCGCCGGCGCTGTCGCCGCCGATGGCGATGCGGGCGGGGTCGATCCCCAGCATCCCGGCATGGGCCGCGACCCAGGTCAGCGCCGCGTAGACATCCTCCAGCGGAATCGGAAACTTGCTCTCCGGCGCCAGGCGATAGTCGACCGACAGCACCTTGCAGCCAGTGGCGTTGGCCAGCGCGCGGCAGGGGTTGTCGTAGACCTCCAGCGAGCACTGGAACCAGCCGCCGCCATGCGCGTACACCAGCGCCGGCAACACCGCGCCGGGCGCGGCGCCGTGCGGCGTGTAGGCGCGCACCCGCAGCGGATGGCCGCCATGGCCGGGCACGGTGTGGGTCTCGATGGCGGCCACCGGTTCCAGCGGCCCCTGCAAGGCGCGCAGGCCAGCTTCGGTAGCGGCGCGCTGCGCCTGCAGGTCCAGCGGCGCGGCGGCCGATGACAGGCGCCGCAGATAGGCGTCGATGTGTGGATCCAGGGCCATGCCTCAGCCCTCCCGCGACAGGAACGGCAGCAGGTGCGCGAGGAACTCCTCGGGACACTCCTCCGTTACGAAATGGCCGCAGTCGGCAATGATGGCGCCGCGCACGTCGAGCGCGTTGCGCTGCATGGTGAGCAGCGGCGCGTCGCGGGTGGCGTGCTCGGCGCCGATGGCCAGCACCGGCATGGGCAACGGCGCGCGGGCGCGCTCGCCGTTCTGGCGCACGGTCTCGGGAATGGCGCGGTAGTAGGCGAAGCCGGCGCGCAATCCGCCCGGCGCGGCGTAGGCGTCGATGTAGGCCTGGGCGGCGACGCGGTCGCGGCGGTGCGACCACTTGTCGAACATGTACGTCAGGTAGGCCTGTTCACGGCCCGCGATCAGCGCCTCGGGCAGGTCGGGCAGGCGGTTGAACATGAAATGCCACAGGAAGATGTTGTCCTCGGCCGGCGCGAAGAGGGTGGGCTCGGGCGCCAGGCCGGGGATCACCGCTTCGGTCAGCGCCAGGCGGGTGACCACGCCGGGGAAATCGCTGGCCAGCGCATAGGCGACCCACATGCCGATGTCATGGCCGACCACCTGGTAGCGGGCGTGGCCGAGCTGTGCCATCAGCTGATGCAGGGTGGCGGCGATCGCGCCGGTGTCGTAGCCGCCCAGCGGTCGATCCGAATCGCCGGTGCCGGGCGGATCGACCGCGATGGCCTGATAGCCCTGGCTGGCGAGCGCGTGCATCACGTGGCGCCAGGTGAGCCAGGTCTGCGGCCAGCCGGGGATGAGCAGCACCGGCGTGCCCGTGCCGGCGATGGCGCAATGCAGGCGCGCGCCGTTCACCATCACATAGCGGTGCGAGAAATCCGCGCCGGGCGGCAGGTAGGCGTCGTGGGGATGTGTCATGGATTCAGGGTGTTTTGTCGGGTGAGTCGGGGGACGTGTGTGCGCGTTCAGGCGATGCCCAGCAGCGCGTTGATCTGGCGCTGGTCGATGGCGGCGCCGGCGAAGTCGTCGAAGATCTTGCCGGTCACGGGAATGATGTGCTGCTTGATGAAGGCGGCGCCTTCGCGCGCGCCGGCTTCCTGGTCCTTCAGGCAGCATTCCCATTCCAGCGTGGCCCAGCCCGGGTAGTCGTGGTGCGCCAGCTTGGAGAAGATGGCCTTGAAGTCGACCTGGCCGTCGCCCAGCGAGCGGAAGCGGCCGGCGCGGTCGACCCACGACTGGTAGCCGCCGTAGATGCCCTGGCGTCCGCTCGGATTGAACTCGGCATCCTTCACATGGAACATGCGGATGTGGTCCTTGTAGATGTCGAGATAGTCCAGGTAGTTCAGCTGCTGCAGCACGAAGTGGCTGGGGTCGAACAGGATGGCGCAGCGGGCGTGATGGCCGACGCGCTCGTGGAACATCTCGAACGTGACGCCGTCGTGCAGGTCTTCGCTCGGGTGGATCTCGTAGCACAGGTTCACGCCCTGCTCGTCGCAGGCGTCCAGCACCGGGCGCCAACGCCGCGCCAGTTCGTCGAACGCGGTCTCGATCAGGCCGGCCGGCCGTTGCGGGAACGGGAACAGATAGGGCCAGGCGAACGATCCCGAGAACGTGCCCATGTCGCTCAGGCCCAGGCGGCGCGAGGCCTGCGCGGCCAGCAGCAGCTGTTCGTGCGCCCACTGGGTGCGGGCCGGCGCATTGCCGCGCACCGCGGCCGGCGCGAAGGTGTCGAACATCGCTTCATAGGCCGGATGCACCGCCAGCAGCTGGCCGAAGATGTGGGTGGTCAGCTCGCTGATGACCAGGCCATGGCCGGCCAGCATGCCGGTGATCTCGTCGCAGTAATCCTGGCTCGACGCGGCCAGCGCCACGTCGAACAGGCGCGCGTCCCAGGCCGGCACCTGCAGGGCCTTGAAGCCCAGGCCCGCCGCCCATTCGGCGATGGCGGGCAGGCTGTTGAACGGCGCGGCGGTGTCGCTGAATTGCGCCAGGTGGAGGCTGGGGCCTTTGAGGGTTTTCATGCTGTGGTCTGCCTTTCGTTTGCCGGATACCGGCTTGCGTCAATTGTTTGTCGAACGACAAAGAATAGACCGAAACCGGCGCGCGACGCAAGCGCAGGCGCGTCGGCGTGACCGGCGCGGCGCGGCGCTACACTACGAAAACACGCAACTCATCAGGCATGGCACATGGCAGGCAGACCCAGGGAATTCGACCGCGACCTCGCATTGCAGCAAGCGATGCTGGCCTTCTGGCAGCACGGTTACGAGGGCACGTCGATGGCCGATCTGGTGGCCGCCACCGGGCTGGCCTCGGCGCGCCTGTATGCGGCCTTCGGCTCCAAGGAAGGCCTGTTCCGCGAGGCGGTGGAACGCTATGAGTCGGGCGACGGCGCCTTCGCCGAACACGCCCTGCAGTCGCCGGATGTGCGCGAAGCCGTCGAGAAGATGCTGCTCGAAGCCGTGTCGACCTACACCCGCCGCGGCCGGCCGCAGGGCTGCATGGTGGTCAGCGCCGCCACCAACTACGCCGCCGACAACGAAGCCGTGATGCGCTGGCTGTCCTCGCACCGCAAGGCGCGCACGCAATCCATCATCGATCGTCTCGACGCCGCGCAACGCGACGGCGCGCTCGAGCCCGGCACCGACGTGCAGGCCTTGGGCGACTTCTACGCCGCGCTGCTGCACGGCCTGTCGGTGCAGGCGCGAGACGGCGTCTCCAAGGCCCGGCTGCAGGCGCTGGTCGGGCCGGCGCTGGCGCCGCTGGCGGCGGCCATGCGCGCGGGCTGATTGTTTCCGGCTGGCCTGCAACGTGTCGCGCATCCGCGCCAGCACGTTACGCGGGGCGTCATGGACGGCCGGGTTGTAGTTGCCCGGCCCGGGGGCGGTTATTGCCGGTCCTTGTAAGGGATGCCATGGGATGCGTGCCCGCTGCCCTCGCGCCGGGGGCAGGGGGGCAGGGAACGGTAATTGCGCAGGCGGGAGATGGCGTCACCGCAACCGCAAGGAGAAACCCGTGCAAACCGTATCCGACTTCGTGCTGGACCGTCTCGGCCAGTGGGGCGTGCAACGCATCTATGGCTATCCGGGGGACGGTATCAATGGACTGATCGGCGCCTTCGGCCGCAACGCGGCGCTGGAATTCGTGCAGGCCCGGCACGAGGAGGGCGCGGCTTTCATGGCGTGCGCCCACGCCAAGTTCACCGGACAGGTCGGGGTCTGCCTGGCCACCTCCGGACCCGGCGCGATCCACCTGCTCAATGGCCTGTATGACGCCAAGATGGACCATCAGCCGGTCGTGGCGATCGTGGGCCAGCAGGCCCGCAGCGCGCTGGGCGGCGACTACCAGCAGGAGGTGGACCTGGCCAACCTGTTCAAGGATGTGGCGCACGATTTCGTGCATATGGTCACATCGCCATTGCAGGCGCGGCACATGATCGACCGCGCCATGCGCATCGCCATGGAGCGGCGCAGCGTCACCTGCCTGATCTTTCCGAACGATGTGCAGGATCTCGAGGCCGTCCCCGAACCGCCGCGCGAGCACGGCACCGTGCATACCGGGATCGGCGTCACGTCGCACGCCACGGTGCCGCCGCAGACCGCGCTGGCGAACGCCGCCGACATTCTCAACCGCGGCGAGCGGGTGGCGATGCTGGTGGGCGCCGGGGCGCTGGCGGCAGGCAACGAAGTCCGGGCGGTGGCCGAACGCCTGGGCGCGGGCGTGGCCAAGGCGCTGCTGGGCAAGGCGGTGCTGCCGGATGCCTTGCCCTATGTCACCGGCGCCATCGGCCTGCTCGGCACCCAGCCCAGTTGGGAGATGATGAACGAATGCGACACGCTGCTGATGGTGGGCACGTCGTTCCCGTACGCCGAATTCCTGCCGCGCGAGGGACAGGCGCGCTGCGTGCAGATCGACCTGGACGGGCGCCAGCTGAGCCTGCGCTATCCGGCGGAGGTCGGCCTGGTGGGCGACGCGCGGCTGACGCTCGAGGCATTGCTGCCCATGCTCCAGCCCAAGGGGGCCGGCGAGTGGCGCGGGCACATCGAAAAGCGGGTGCGACGCTGGCGTGAAACCGTCCAGGCGCGCGCCCGGGTCGCGGCCAACCCCGTCAATCCGCAACTGCCCTTTCTGGAATTGTCGGATCGACTGCCGCCGGATTGCATCGTGACCTGCGACTCCGGTTCGGCGGCCAACTGGTATGCGCGCGACGTCCAGTTGCGCGAAGGCATGATGGGTTCGGTGTCGGGCGGCCTGGCGAGCATGGGTTGCGGCGTGCCGTACGCGGTGGCGGCCAAGCTGGCCCATCCCGGCCGTCCGGTGATCGCGCTGGTGGGGGACGGCGCCATGCAGATGCTGGGCATCAACGAGCTCATCACGATTGCGCACCGTTGGCAGGAATGGGCCGATCCGACGCTGGTGGTGTTGGTGCTCAACAACGGCGATCTCAATCTGGTGACATGGGAGCAGCGGGTCATGGGTGGTGACCCGCGCTTTGGCGACTCGCAGTGGTTGCCCGAATTCTCCTATGCCGACTATGGCCGCCTGCTGGGCCTGGAGGGCATCCGGGTGACGGCGCCGGAGCAGGTCGGGCCCGCTTGGGACCAGGCGTTGGCGGCGGGGCGGCCGGCGGTGCTGGAAGTGGTGACCGACCCGGAAATGCCGCCGTTGCCGCCGCACGTGTCGCTCAAGCAGGCGCGCGCCTACATGGCGGCGCTGCGCAAGGAAACCGGCGGCGCCGGCGCCGCGGCGCTGCGCGCGACGCTCAAGCAGTGGTGGGCCGGTTGAGGGGGCGGCACGCCGCTTGCTAAGTGACCTTCGTCCGGCGTTCCGGCCCGGTCCCGGCCGGCGCCTGGCAGGCATTCTTTTCAAGGAGAGGTCATGGCTACACAGAACGGCAGCGACACGCTGCGTGATTTGGTATCGGGAACCGAAAACCTGCTGCGCAGCACCGCCAGCTACGGCGGCGCAGAGATCGAGGCGGCGCGTGATCGCCTCAAGCACCAGCTCGACGCGGCGCGCGCCGAGGCCCGCGTCAGAGGCCGGCACACATGGCGGCGGGCCAGGGAGGTATCGGCAGCCACCGATGACTATGTACACGAGCACGCCTGGAAGACCATCGCCAGCGCCGTGCTGGTGGGCGCGCTGGCCGGCATCTGCCTGATGGCGGAGTCCCGCCGCCGCTGATCAACGCGTTGAACCATTCCTTCATTGCAAAACATGCCGCGGGCAACCGCGCAGGAGCGACATCATGGAACACCAATCGAATATCGTCGGCGGTCCGAAAGCCAAGGCGCTCGGACCCGGGCCGGAAGTCATGGCCGCCAATACCCTGGAAGGCAATGACGTCTACAACGCCGCGGGCGAGAGCCTGGGGGACGTCAAGGCCATCATGATCGACGTGCCGCGCGGCCGGGTGGCCTATGCGGTGCTGGCGCGCGGCGGCGTGCTGGGCATGGGAGAAAAGCTGTTCGCCATTCCCTGGAACGCGCTGACGCTGGATACCGACCGCAAGTGCTTCGTGCTCAACGTCGACAAGGAGACGCTCAAGAACGCGCCCGGGTTCGACAAGGACAACTGGCCGAGCATGGCCGACGAGACTTGGGCGCGGGACCTGCACAAGTACTACAACCAGGACGTCTACTGGTAGGCGTCTTCCAGCAGCCGCAGCAGCATGCCGGCCAGCGCTTCGCGCTCGGCCGGCGTCAGGATCGCGCAGGCCTGCTCGTCGATCCGGCGCAGGACGGCGCGGCCCGGCTCCAGCTTGCGATGGGCCGCGGCCGTCAGGGATATCAGGCTGCTGCGGCCATCGGTGGGTGACGGCTCGCGCCGCACCAGGCCGTCGCGCTCCATGCGGGTGAGCAACTGGGCCATGCTGGGCTGTTCCACGTCGCAGGCCTCGGCCAGTTCCTTCTGCGTCAGCCGGCCGCCGTCCTTGAGCGCGACCAGTACCGGCAACTGCGAGGCGCTGATGCCGATGTCCCGCAGTCCGTCGTCGACCCGGCGCGCCATCAGGCGGGCGTAGCGGTTGATGAGCAGGGTCGGCATTCGCCGGGGCTGCCAGTCGGGGGGAGTCGCCATACGTCCTCTTTTAAGTTGATAGGCGCCTATGTAATATACATAGGCACCTATTAACTTAAGGGAAAGGCCGTCATGCCGCAAGTCCCCACCATCGCCATCATCGGCGCCGGCCCGGCCGGCCTGACCGCCGCCAATATCCTGCAGCGCCACGGCTGGCGCGCCGACGTGTTCGAGGCCGATGCCGCGGTCGACGCGCGCGACCAGGGCGGCTCGCTCGACCTGCATCCCGATGAAGGCCAGCGGGCGTTGGCGCGGGCCGGGCTGCTGGACGCATTCATGGCGATCGCCCGGCACGAAGACCAGGAAACGCGGCTGGTGGATCACGCCACCGGGGCGGTGCTGCGCGAGGAGATTCCGGCGCCGGGCGCCGGCGATCGGCCCGAGATCGATCGCCTGGCGCTGCGCCAGCTGCTGCTGCAACCGCTGGCCGCCGGCACGGTGCGCTGGGGGCAGCGGTTGGACGCGGTCATCGAGCGCCCCGACGGGCGCTTTGGCTTGCGCTGCGCCGGCGGCGAGCAGGGCCCCTACGATCTGGTGATCGGCGCGGACGGCGCCTGGTCGCGGGTGCGCGCGGCGCTCACGCCCGCGCGGCCGGTGTATCGCGGCGTCACGTTCGTGGAGCTGTGGCTGCACGATGTGGACCGCCGCCATCCCGAGGCGGCCGGGCGGGTCGGGCACGGCACGCTGTTCGCGCTGCATGGCGGCGACGGCATCGTGGCGCAGCGCAACGGCAACGCGACCTTGCGCGTCTACGCGGCGTTGCGCACCGGCGACCCGGGCGATGGCCGGGCGGCCCCCGGCATGGCCGACATCGGCAAGGACGCGCTGCTGGCGCGCTTCGCGGGCTGGTCGCCGTCATTGCTGGCGCTGATCGCCGGGGCCGACCGGATCGCGGCGGTGCGGCCCATCGTGTCGCTGCCGGCGGGCACGCGCTGGCCGCATCGCGCGGGGCTGACCGTGATCGGCGACGCGGCGCACGTGATGCCGCCATTGGGGGTGGGCGTGAACCTGGCGATGTTGGACGCGGCGGAGCTGGCCGACGCGCTGGTCAGCGACGACGACTGGCGCGCGGCCCAGCGGCGCGGCGAGGCATCGATGCTGGATCGCGCCGCGGCCATCGCGCCGCACTGCATCGAGGCGCTCGACGAGATGTTCGGCGACCACGGCGCGCGGGCCTTGCGGCAACAGCTGGAGACGCATGCGCGTGATGGCGGAGCGGGTACTCGCGCGGGTTAGGAAGGGCAAAGACCGCCCCGGCCGTCAGCCAGCCGCTTCCCAGCCGCCGCAGCCGGGCCGCACGGCCAGGCGCGCGTCGCCGCGCCGCACCTGCTCGTCGTCGAGCCGCGCGGCGCCGGCCGGATCGGTGTCGAAGGCGACGCCCAGGGCGGCGGCCACGCGCGGATCCTCGATGGGCAGTTCCCAGGTCAGGAACAGTTGCGACAGGTCCGGGCCCGGCGCGAAGTCGCTTTCGCGGAACGCGCTGGCGCCGCGCGGCACCACGCCATGCGGCTGGCAGGTGTCGAACAGCACCGCGGTGCCCCGGGTCAGCGCGATGCGCTGGCCGCTCTGGGCGAAAACCAGGTCCAGGCCCTTGTCCTCGCTCAGGAACAGATTGCAGAAGGCCGCGCCGCCATACTGGTCGCCGTCGTGATGGTAGCGAGCGCCGCGGCAGGCCATCAGCGCGATGTCGCTGTCGGCCAGCACGTCGCCCAGCCCGAGCGCGGCGCTCCAGTCGCGCATGGCCCGCACGCAGGCGCTGTATTCGGGCCAGCGCGTCATGGTGCGCGCCAGCGGCATCTGCTCGACGTCGCCGGGTTCGAGTTCGAGCCGGGTGTCGATCTCCCGCGCCCAGTCGGCGACCAGGCGCGCCGGCGGCGCGGGCAGGGCCAGCGTGGCGGTGCGCACGGCGGCGCCGACGCCGCGGCTGCGCAGCGCGTCGCCGCGCCAGAAATACGAAACGAGGGGAGCGGTGGACATGGCCCTATTAGAGCTCAAACCCAGAGCCCAAACCCAGGGCCCAAACCCGCTCCGGTTCAGCCGCCCAGGGCCCCCGCCCACAGCCGCTGCACCCACGAGCGCCGCGCCGGCCGCGGCCGGTTGCCGGTGTAGTCCTTCTGCGACGCCTTGACCACGTCGCCGAATGGCGCGTCGTTGCGGTAGTCGCAGGGGGAATGGCCGGCCGCCAGGGCTTCCTGGTAGTAGCGCTCGAACAGCTCGGCCAGGTCGGCGCGCGCGTGCGTCACCACCTCGCCGTCGAACCAGTGCTGGCGGCCCTCGGCGCGCAGGCGCGGCATCGCGTAGCGGTGCGAGAACTGCGTGCCCATGTCGGAATAGTGCAGAATGCCGATCTCGTCGCGCGCCAGGTTTTCGCCATCGATGCTGTTGTAGCGGGCATCCAGGTGCTGGACCAGCCGCGGCCGTTCGGCGAAGTAATGCTTCATCTCGCGATTGGCGTGGCGCTTGGCGCGCAGGGCTTCGAGCGTGGGCAGATGGGCGCGGGCGCCGGCGCAGTCCCACAGCGCCACGCAGGAGCGCCAGCCGTCGCCATCGCGGCGGCCGGCGACGATGGCCCCGCCGTCCAGCGGCAGGTCCCAGATCTCGGCCAGGTCGCACAGCACCAGCATGTCGGCGTCCATGTACAGGGCGCGGCCCTGGAAGCCGGCGGCGGCCGGCACGGCCCAGCGGAAGGCCGAGAACGGCGTCGACCATTTCTCGGTGCGCCAGCCGCGGCCGCGCGCCGGATCGCAGTACCAGGGGCTGGCGGGGTCGCGCGACAGGCGCATCCAGGTGATCTCGACCGGGCGCGAGGCGTGCTTGCGGGCGCTGTAGTCCAGCACCATCATCTGTTCGAGATCGCAATCGTTGGGGTCGCAACCGACAAAGATCCTGATGGGGTCTCGCATGGTGTCTCCGTCATCCCAGGCAATGGTGGCGCGCCGGTCCTCGGTCTCCGGCGAACCTGAATTATTCCTGAATTGTAGACGGAGTTGTCCGCGAAAAGCGGGTTTTCGCCTCAGAACACCCGGATCAGCATGTTGATGCCGGCAATCAGCAACACCAGCAGCACGATGCGGTTGAAGACCTCGGCGTTGACGCGGTGGTACAGGCGCCGGCCGAGCCAGGCGCCGATGAGCGTGCCGGGCAGCGCGCGCCAGGCCAGCGACACGACCTCGGCGGTGAGATAGCCCGACACCGCCTGCGACGCCAGCGCCACCGCCAGGATCGACAGGTTGAAGGACTGGAACACCGCGCGCCGCTCGTCCTTGCTCCAGCCCTGCAGTCCGGCCCACAGCGTGGGCAGCGGGCCGGACAGCCCGGCGACGCCGCCCAGCAGGCCGCCGCCCAGGCCCACCAGGCCATCGGCCAGGCGGCTGGCGCGCGGCAGGCGGTAGTGGCCGTTCAGCAGCAGCACGGTGCACAGCGTCATCAGCAGCAGGCCCAGTCCGCCCTGGAACAGCCGCGGCGACACATAGGGCAGGGCGGCGACGCCGGCCGGCACGCCCAGCAGGCCGCCGACGACGAAGGGCGCGGTCCGGCGCAGGTCGATGGCGTGCCAGATCGCGGGCAGCGTTTGCAACTGCGAGACCACCGAACAGAGGATGACCAGCGGCGAGGCCAGCGCGGGCGGCAGCGCCAGCAGCCAGACCGGCAGGGCCGTCAGGCCGGTGCCGAAGCCGGTCAGGCCGGAAACCAGGCCGCCGGCCAGGGCGCCGCCGGTGATGAGGATAGGGTCGTAGGACATGGCAAGCGGTGAGGGAGCGGGCCATATTTGTAGCGCCGACCCGCGCCGCCGCAACCGTCCGCTTTGCCGATGTCCGCCCTACCAGTGCGGCGCGGGGACGGAGCGGCGGGCGCCGATGCCACTAAAATTCCGGCAGACCCGTTCCGCGCATTCCGCCATGACATCCGCCGCCGTCACCTGGCTGGTGCTGGACCGGCCCCAGGGCGATCTCGAAGGGCAGCTGTGCCGGGCCATTCGTGAACGCGTGCTGGCGGGCCGGCTCGGCGCCGGCGAAAAACTGCCGTCGACCCGCGCCCTGGCGCTGGCGCTGCGGATCGCCCGGTCGACCGTGGTGCAGGCCTACGACCGCCTGCGCGCGGAGGGCTATATCGAGACGGCGCGCGGCTCCGGCACCCGGGTCGCGGCGCGGCAGCCGCGGCCGCTGGCGGGGGCGCCCGACGCGCCG
>NZ_CADIJR010000083.1 GCF_902859645.1 Achromobacter insuavis
AGGGCCCGGCGCTGCGTTCGGCCCAGCCCTGGGCGGTGCGTCCCAGCCTGGCGCGCCTGTTGGCGCGGCCCGGCCGCGCGCAGGCCAGCGGCCATGCCACCGTGCAGGGCGACAGCCCGGTGCTGGCGCCGGCGGCCTCGCATGCCTTGCTGCACGCGGACGTCGATGAATTGAATGCGGCCCAGGTGTTCGCCGGCGAAAGCCTGTGGCACGAACAGGCGCTGGCGGCGGGCGAGGATCCGGTCGGCTGGCGGCTGCGGCACCTGGCCGATGCGCGCGGCCATGAATTGGCGCGGCAGGTGGTGGAGCAGGCCGCGGCGCGCGATCCGGTGACGACGGCCGATGGCCTGCTGCACGGCAGCGGCTTCGCCACCGCGCAGGTGCGCTGCGAGGCCGAGGACGGTTCGGCGCACATGGTCTGGAGCGCCTGGGTGGCCGACGTGGCGATCCAGCCCGCCACCGGGCGGATCGAGGTGACGCGGGTGGTCGCCGGCCACGACAGCCAGGACCTGCGCGCCGCGCAAGGCGCCGCCACGCGCCTGGCCATCACGCGCCAGCAACCCGAGCGGCTGGCCGATGCCCGCCGCCTCATCGCCGGCCCGGCGGCGTTCGACGAATGGCGCGGCGCCGAGCCGATACCGTCGGCCGCGGGCGCAATGACCATCGCGGCGTCGGGCGTGCCCGGCCCGTTGCGGGACGGGCGGCTGGATGTGGACGGCGTGCTGACGCTGCCCGCCGCCGCCGCCATCGCCAACGCCATCCAGGACGCCACCGGCGTGCGCCTGCGGCAGGCGCCGTTCGACGCGGGCCAGCTACGGCTGGCGCTGGCGGACCGGCGCGCGGCCAGCGGGAAAGGCGCGTTGCACCGCGGCTGGGGCTGGCTGGCGGCCGGCGCGGCCGGACTGGCGGCCATGGCCACCGCGTTGTGGCCGCTGAAGCCGGCGCTGCCGCTGACGGCCGGGCCCGACGCTTCTTTGTATTCGACGCAGGCGATCGAGCGTGGCCGGCTGGTGGCCGCCGCCGGCGACTGCGTGGCCTGCCACACCGCGCCGGGCGGCGCCCGCAACGCCGGCGGCCTGGCGCTGGAGACGCCGTTCGGCGTCATCTATTCCACCAACATCACCCCGGATGCGCAGACCGGCATCGGCCGCTGGTCATACGCGGCCTTCGAACGCGCCATGCGCCAGGGCATCCACCAGGACGGCCGCCAGCTGTATCCGGCGTTTCCCTACACGGCCTATGCCAAGCTCAGCGACGCCGACCTGCAGGCGCTGTACGGCTACCTGATGTCGCAGCCCGCGGTGGCCGCGACGCCGCCGCGCACCGAACTGGGCTTCCCGTTCAACCTGCGGCCGCTGCTGGCCGGCTGGAACCTGCTGTTCCACGATCCCAAGCCGTTCACGCCGGATCCGTCGCAGGACGCCGAATGGAACCGCGGCGCGTATCTGGTGGAAGGCGTGGGCCACTGCGCCGCCTGCCATTCGCCGCGCAACGCGCTGGGCGCGGAGAAGGGCGGCCTGGCCTACCTGGCCGGCGGCCAGGCCGAGGGCTGGAACGCGCCGGCGCTGAACCAGCTCGCCACGGGCGAGCGGGCCTGGTCGGGCGAGGAGCTGTTCCAGTACCTGCGCACCGGCTATTCGCCGCGCCATGGCGTGGCCGCGGGCCCCATGGCGCCCGTGATCCATGGGCTGGCCGAATTGCCGGCCAGCGACCTGAAGGCCATCGTCACCTACCTGATGGCGGTGCCGGGGCGGACGCCGTCGTCGGCGCGCGCGACGGCCACGGCCACGGCCACGGCAAGCGCGGCCGGATCGGCTAGCGCCGCCGCGTCGGCCAGCGTTGTCGCCGCCCCGACGGCCACGACCGTAACCACCGCCGCCGCTGTCGCCGCGCCCGCCGCCGTCAGCGAGGCCATCACGCTGCGCCGCGCCAGCGGCGAACGCATCTACCAGAACGCCTGTGCCGTCTGCCATGAAGCCGGCAGCGGGCCGACCCTGTTCGGGGTCAAGCCCCTGCTGGGCCAGAACACCAATCTGCACGCCGCATCGCCGGACAACCTGATCCAGGTGATCCTCCATGGCATCCAGGCCCCGGCCGACGATGCCCTGGGCTACATGCCGGCGTTCGGCAACAGCCTGGACGACAGGCAGATCGGCGATTTGATCGACTATTTGCGCGCGCGGTTCGCGCCGGAGGAAGAGGCTTGGCCAGTTGACACGACGACGATAGGCAAGCTGCGCCAGCACGCGCAGCCGCAGTAAGGGGAAGACGGGGCGGCGGTTCGCGATCCATGGCGGATCCGGCCGCGCCTCGCGACACAACATCGCGCGCATCGGTTTTCCATCGACGCCTGCCCGGCGCCGAGGGGCGTTGCTGCATCCCGCATCCGCGGGGGCGGCCGCGTACCGGACCGGGGCCGACGCCCGTATCGGGCGCGGACCCTGCGCGCGACACACAAAGGGAATCACGCATATGTCAGCTTCATTCATCACGGTGGAACAAGGCATCAAGACAGCCGGCGTCGGCAAGTTCCAGTACCGGCTGTTCATGATCTTCGGCCTGGTCTGGCTGGCCGACGCCATGCAGGTGCTGTCGATCGGCTTCAGCGCGCCTTCGATCGCCCGCACCTTCGGTATCCCGGTGCCCGAGGCCTTGCAGACCGGCACCGCGTTCTTCGTCGGCATGCTGATCGGCGCCTTCGCTTTCGGCCGGCTGGCCGACCGCATCGGCCGGCGGCCGGTGCTGATGATGGCGGTGGTCATCGACGCCTGCGCCGGCGTGGCCTCGGCCTTCGCGCCGGACTTCGCCTGGCTGCTGTTGCTGCGCTTCGTCACCGGTATCGGTGTCGGCGGCACGCTGCCGGTGGACTACACCATGATGGCCGAGTTCCTGCCGAGCGAACGCCGCGGCCGCTGGCTGGTGCTGCTGGAGTCGTTCTGGGCCCTGGGCACGATCTGCCTGGCGCTGCTGGCCCTGGCCGCGCTGTCGTGGGGCGACGATGCCTGGCGCGTGATCTTCTTCGTCACCGGCCTGCCGGCGCTGATCGGCGTGGTGCTGCGCTTCTACATCCCCGAGTCGCCGATGTACCTGAACCGCAACGGCAAGTCGGGACAGGCGCGCAAGGTGCTCGAGCGCGTGGCCCGCGTCAACGGACGTCCGACCGACATCCCCGAGCTCAAGCCGGAACTGCATGAGCGCAAGCCGCTGTCGGCGCTGTTCTCGAACACGCTGCGCCGCCGCAGCATCGCGCTGTGCCTGGCCTGGGCGCTGATCTCCATCGCCTACTACGGCGTGTTCGTCTACCTGCCGATCAAGCTCAGCAGCCAGGGCTTCGCGTTCATGCGCGGCCAGGAATTCCTGGTGCTGCTGGCGCTGGTGCAGTTGCCGGGCTTCGCGCTGTCGGCCTACGGGGTGGAACGCTGGGGCCGCAAGCCGACGCTGGTGGGCTTCCTGATCCTGAGCGCGGTGGGGTGCATGCTGTACAGCCTGGGCACCTCGAGCTTCCTGGTGATCGGCTCGACGCTGTTGATGAGCTTCGCGCTGCTGGGCACCTGGGGCGCGCTGTACGCCTTCACGCCCGAGGTCTACCCGACCGACCTGCGCGCCAGCGGCATGGGCCTGGCGGGCGCCGTGGCGCGCTTTGGCGGCCTGTTCGCGCCGGCCATCATCGCGCCGATCATGGCCACCCACTTCACGCTGGCGCTGGCGGTGCTGGCGGCCATGCTGCTGGCCGCGGCCCTGTCGATCCGGGCGGTGGACGTCGAGTCGCGCAACCGCGCGCTGGACTGATCCGTCAGGGGAAGGGGGCTTATCCGGGCGGACGCGCGCCGCCCGGATGCGGGTTGCCCGGACGCCGGCAGCCCGTATGCCGGACGCCCGGACGCCTCATTTAGCAGGCCTCATTCCCCGGCGTCGCCCTCGATCATCTTGCGCAGCAGGAATTCCAGCGCCAGGCGCTCGGCGGGATTGAGCTTGCCGTAGGTGCTTTCGGTGATCTGCAGCGCGAAGGGCTCCATCTTGCGCACCAGCTCCTGGCCCACCGGGGTCAGGTTGATCACCACCTTGCGGCGGTCGTGCGGGTCGTGGTCGACGCGCACCAGCTCGCGCTGCTTGAGCCGGTCGACCACGCCGCGCACCGTGGCCTGGTCGATGACCGTGGCCTTGACGATATCCGCCAGCGAACTGCCCTGGTTGTCGCGCACCGAGCACAGCACGACGAACTGCGCCGCGGTCAGCTGCGAGTCGGGGATGTACTGCTGGAACAGGGCGGTATGCCGTTGGTACACGCGCCGCAGCAGGTGTCCAATCTGGTCGGAGAACAAATAGCTGTCCTTGTCGGGGGCGGACTTGTCTTTCACGTTTCGCATAAGCCTATCCGAAGCCATACCCTGGGTACGATGATCTATCTCAATGGGAATGTCCGGAAGTTTACGGGGCTTGCCGCCTTTGTGCCGACAGGGATCAGGTTTTTCGCAGCGCCGCCATGAAGACGCCGACGGCCAGCGTGGCGCAGGCGGCGGCCGTCGCATAGAACGCCGGCCAGCCGATGCGGGCGATCAGCGCCGGCATGCCCAGCAGCGCCAGCGTGCCGACGAAGCGGCCCAGGCCGTACAGCAGCGCATAGTCGGTGGCGGCCTGGCCGCCCGCCGCCCAGCCCAGGATCAGGCCGCCCATGACGATGTACAGGCCGCTGACGCAGGCGCTGATCGCGATCGAGGCCGCGATGGCCAGGTCGGCGTTGCCGATGCGCAGGGCCATGACGATGGCCAGCGCGCTGGCCACGGTGGCCGCCAGCAAGGCCCACAGCAAGGGCCGCGGGGCGTAGCGCCGCAGCGCCGCCGGCAGCGCCAGCGCCATCGCCAGGTTGGCCAGCGGCGCGGCCACGCCCAGCACCCAGCCGATGCGCGCCAGCGGCACGCCCAGGTCCACCAGCATCAGCCGGTTCAGGTTGAACAGCGCCATCAGCGCGCAGGTGACCAGGCTGATGCGCAGCAGGCGTGCGGCCATGGCCGGCTGCCGCAGGGCGGCCCGCAGGCCCGGCCTGGCTTGCCGCGCCGGCGCTGGCGCGGCGTGGTCGGGCAGGCGCCAGGCCGGCAGCGTCGCCAGCGCCATCAGGGCGGCCAACCACAGCAGCGCGCCTTCCCAGCCCAGGCGGGGAAACAGGCCGACCAGCACGCCGCCGCCCAGCACCGCGCCCAGCGACAGGCCGCCGACCTTGGCCGCCGATGCCGCGCCGCGATGGGCGTCGGCGATGTGCTCGACCGTCCAGGCGTCCAGCGCCACGTCCATGGTGGCGACCGCCAGCGTCGCCGCCAGGCCCAGCCCGAACAGTGCCGCCAGCGACAGCGCGCCGCCCAGCGCGATCGCGGCCACCAGCAGCACCGCCAGGCCTTGCGCCGCCACGATCCAGCCGCTGCGCCGGCCCAGCCAGGGCAGGCGCCAGCGGTCCACCAGCGGCGCCCACAGGAAGGTCACGCCGAACGGCAGGTACAGCGCGAACACCGGCGCCATCGAGGCCAGCGCATGGCCTTTGTCGCGCAGGATCGGGCCGACGCCGCCCTGCACGAAGCCGAGCACCGCGCCCAGCGACACGTACAGGGCCGCGATGGCGGCCAGGCGCGCCCAGGGCGCGGCGGGTTGGCCGGTCCGCATGTCAGAACTTCCAGCTCATGCCGACGCCGGCCAGGCGCTCCTGTCCCAGCCGCACCGAACTGACCGTGGGGCCCCAGCTCTGGCCCGCCACCAGGTATTGCTTGTCGAACAGGTTGTAGACGAAGCCGTAGATTTCCAGCGGCCCGTCGCGCCAGCCGGCGCGCAGGTTGACCACGTCGTAGGCCGGCAGGGTGAAGCTTTCCTTGACGTCCGCCGCGCGCGCGCCGACGTGCTGCCAGACGATCTGGCCATTGAGCTGGCCGGGCAGGCCGAGCGGCCGCGCCGGCGCTTCGACCTCCACGCCGAGGTTGGCGGTCAGGCGCGGCACGTTGGGCACGCGGTTGCCCGATTGCGCGCCGGTGGCGCTGCCGGCGGGCACCGAGACCAGTTCGGCGTGGGTGTAGCCGGCGCCGCCGATCAGCTTGACGTTGGGATGCACGCGCGCCGCGAATTCCAGTTCGGCGCCCTTGCTGCGGTAGTCGAGCGAGGCGGGCGTGAACAGCAGCGCCGACGGGTTGAACACGATCAGGTGGCCGCGCTTGACCTCGTTCAGGAACACCGAGCCGTTCAGGTCCAGGCGGCGGTCGAACCATTGCGACTTGAAGCCCAGTTCGTAGGTCCAGCTGGTCGAGGCCTCGAACGGCGTTTCCGGCTTGCCGGTCGGCGTGTTGACGGACACGCCGGCAAAGCCGCCCGAGACATAGCCGCGCGACACGGTGGCGTAAGTCATCAGCGCGTCGCTCCAGTCATACGACAGGCCGGTGCGGCCGGTGACGAAATTGTCGGACAGCGTGTCGTGCTGGCTGAAGTTGGCCACCACCGCCGGGTTGCCGTTGCCGGTGTAGCGGTAGCGCGCGTCCTTGGCCTCGTGCGTGTAGCGCAGGCCGGCCAGGGCCTTCAGCCTGGGCGTGAGCGGCACGCTGGCCTCGCCGAACAGCGAGGCGCTGTCGGTCTTGATGCGGTTGGCCTGGGTGCCGTTCTGGGTCTGGAAGTTGAACGCCGCCGGCGAGGCCTTGGCGGTGGTGTCGTTGCGGAAACTGGAATGGAAGTAGTTGGCGCCCACGGTCCAGCCCAGCGCGCTGGTCTCCGGCGAACTCAGGCGGAATTCCTGCTGCCAGCTCTGTTCCTGGAAGCGGATGTCGGCGTAGTCGGCGTAGGGCACGTTGTACACGGACGCGGGCCGGCCGGTCATCGCCGAATAGATCAGGCCGTCGGTCAGGTCGAAGGCCTGGCGCGAGCGCGAATCCAGGTAGCTGGTCAGCGAGGTCAGGGTGAAGTGCTCGAACTCGTGCTCGACCTTGACGCTGCCGCTGCTGTCCTTCCAGTCGATCTTGTTCTCGGGATCCGAGGCGGTCTGCGGAAAGCGCGGGTTCTGCAGCCATACGAAGCGCGGCGCAGCGGCTTTCTGCTGGTCGTACGACCCGGTGACCGTCACCACGGTGTTGGCGCCGGGCGTCCACAGCACCGTGGCGCGCGCCGCGCCCACGTCGGCCCAGCCGTCCCTGCCGCCCGAAGCCAGGTTGGGGGTGGTCCCGTCCACCGTGGTGTAGCGCAGCGCCAGGCGCGCGGCCACGGTGTCCGACAGGGCCTCGTTGGCGATCAGTTCGCCCAGCCGGTGGCCGTGCGAGCCGATCTCGCCGCGCACGGTGTATTCGCGGTCGAACACCGGCTGGTTGGCGATCACGTTGATGGCGCCGCCCTGGGTGTTGCGGCCGAACAGCGTGCCTTGCGGCCCGCGCAGCACCTCGACCCGGTTCACGTCCAGCAGCGTCGGCGGCGCGCCGTAGACCGAGCGCGGCACGTCGTTGGCGTACATCACCACCGAGGTGTCGTCCGGCGACAGCGGCGCGAACGAGCCCACGCCGCGAATGGTGAAGACGTTGGAGTTCTGGCCGCCGGTGTCGGTGAACGCCAGGTTGGGCGCCGAGCGCGCCAGGCCGGCGTTGCCGGCCTGCGGCGCGGCGTCGGCGCGCAGTTGCTCGCCGTTCAGCACGGTCATGCTGATGGGCACGTCCTGCGCGCTTTCCTCGCGCCTGCGCGCGGTCACGGTGACGGCAGGCAGCTCGGCGGCGCCGGCCTGGGGCGCGGTCGAGGCCGCCGCCGCGGCCGGCGCGGCGTCGGCGGCCGTGGTGGGCGTCTGCGCCCGCGTTGAGAACGGGATCAGGGTCAGCGACATCGCCAGCAGCAGGGGACGGGACAGGCGACGGCGCGGCAGCGCGGGGGACGGGGACACGACAAACTCCAGTGCGGTTAATGAGAATTTGTCGCAATTCTATTGACTAAACGTTTGGTCAGTCAATTGATCAATGCATTCCGGACCCGTAACATGGCTGATTCCATCCTCACAGAGACCCCCGGCATGACAGAGCTGCGCTCGCAATACACGACGCCCGACGCCCGCGACGTGATCCTCGAATCGGCGCTGACGCTGTTCGCCCGCCTGGGTTTCGACGGCTCGACCATGCGGCTGATCGCGCAGGAAGCCAAGGTCTCGCCGGGGCTGATCCATCACCACTTCAAGGACAAGGAAAGCCTCTGGTCCAAGGTGGGGGAATGCATCACCGAGGATTTCCTGGACGCGATCGAGCCGATCGCGCGCCAGCCCGTCACGGCGCGCACGGTGCCGGACATGGTGGGCAGCTATCTGCGCTACTGGAAGACGCACCCGGCCGCCCTGCGTTTCCAGCTGTGGCGCGTGATGGGGGCGCAGGAAGCCGAGCGCCGGGCGCGCTCGGCACGCCTGAACCAGCTGTTCGTGCCGGTCTTCGCGCAGGCCCAGAAGGCCGGCTTCGTGCGCGCCGACATTCCGGCCGGACAGGCCATGATCACCACCGGCGCGCTGATCCAGTACTGGCTGCACAGTCAGCTCGAAGTGGCCGACGCCATCGCGGCGGGCGGCGGCGCCATGCCGGACGAGGCCGCGTTCCTGGACTACGTGCTGAGCCTGGTGGGGGCGCGGCGGCCGGGCGATGCCGCCTAGGCGCCGCCGCGCACGCGGTTCACCAGCACCAGCAACGCGGTGGCCAGCAGCAGCACGGTGGCGGTGGCGATGACCGCGGTGTAGCCCGCGTCGAACGCGTCGCGGGCCAGCCGCGCCAGCGCGGCTCCCGCGTCGCTGGACAGGCCCTCGGCCAGGACCAGCGCTTCGTCCAGGCTGTCGCGCGCCGCGGCCGCGGGCAGGCCGGCGGGCACGTCCAGGGTGTGCGCGTAGACGCCCGACAGGATCGATCCCATCAGTGTCACGCCCAGCGCGCCGCCCAGTTCATACGAGACTTCCTCGATCGACGCGGCCATGCCGGCGCGCTCGGGCGTGGCGCTCTGCATGATGGTGCTGGAGGCGGCCGTCATGGTGGCGCCGATGCCCACGCCCAGCACGCACAGGCTGGCGATCTGCGACGTCAGCGCGCCGTCGTAGCTGAACAGGTAACCGCCCATGCCCAGGCCGGACACCAGCAGCGAGACGAACAGCAGGCGCGCGCTGCCCACCCTCGGCAGCAGCCAGCCGGCCAGCGGGCCGGCGATGAACGCGGCCAGCGGCAGCGGCAGGATGTAGAGCGCGGCCTCGATCGGCGACATGCCCAGCACCAGCTGCAGGCGCTGGCTGAACACCAGCTCCATGCCCAGCAGCGCCGCCGCCGCGAACAGCGCCGAGGCCACCGCCGAACTGAAGCTGCGGTTGCGGAAGATGGCGAAGTCGATCAGCGGATGGGGCCGCGCGCGCTGGCGCCGGGCGAAGATGAACAGCATCGCGGCGCCGCCGGCGCAGGCCAGCGCGGCGTCCAGCCAGGACGGCTGGGCGCGGCCCAGCTCCTTGAGCGCATAGGCGGTCAGGATCAGGCCGACCATCACCTGCAGCGAGCCGACCAGGTCCCAGGGGCGCTGGCGGTCCGGCTGGCCGGCCGGGATGTAGCGGCGCGCCAGCGGCAGCGCGAGCAGCACGATCGGCAAGTTGATCAGGAACACCGAGCCCCACCAGAAATGCTCCAGCAGGATGCCGCCGATGACCGGACCGAGCGCCGCGCCGCCCGAGGCCACCGAGGCCCAGACGCCGATGGCGATGGCGCGCTCGCGCTCGTCGGCGAAGGTCAGGCGCAGGATCGACAGCGTCGCCGGCATCATCATGGCCGCGCCCACCGCCAGCACCGCGCGCGCCGCGATCAGCGCGGCCGGGTTGGGCGAATAGGCCGCCGCCAGCGAGGCCGCGCCGAACACGGCCAGGCCCATCATGAACAGGCGCTTGTGCCCCAGGCGGTCGCCCAGCGTGCCCATGCCCAGCAGCAGGCCGGACACCACCAGCGCGTAGATGTTGACGATCCAGAGCTTGGACGAAGCCGTCACGCCCAGCTCGTGCGTGAGCCGCGGCAGCGCGGTGTAAAGCACTGTCATGTCGACCACGATCAGCAACAGGGCGCTGGACACGATGGCCAGCACCAGCCAGCGGCCGGGGGCGGCCGCGGTGGCGGTAGCGGTATTGGAGAGGGAAGAATTGCGCTGCGTCATGCGTTTACTCCTGTAGCGCACGGCATTTTCCATCTGGATATCAATAACAAAAAGTTTGAATCCATCTATAAAATAGATTGATTGGGCGGCCATGCGGCGGCCGCGGCGCGGAGTGGCAATGAACTGGACCCTGGAACAACTGCGGCATTTCGTGGCGGCGGCGGACGCCGGCTCGTTTTCGGCGGCCGCGCGCCAGGTGGGCCGGGCGCAATCGGCCGTCAGCACGTCGCTCGGCCTGCTGGAGGCGGACCTGGGCGTGGAGCTGTTCGACCGCTCGCGCCGCAACGCCACGCTGACGCGGGCCGGCGAAGTGCTGCTGCTGGAGGCGCGCGAATTGCTGCGCCAGGCGGCCGGCCTGGAACAGCGCGCGCTGTCATTCGCCGCCGGGCAGGATGCGCGCCTGAGCGTGGCGCTCGACGAAGCCTTGCCCGACCGCGTGCTGGCCGTGCTGGTGCGGGAAGTGTCGACGCGCTTTCCGGCGCTGGAACTGAGCCAGCTCAACGGCACCGCCACCGAGGTGGCGGACTACGTGCAGCAGGGCCGCGCCAGCGTGGCCTTCCACTTCGACCGCGGCGACCCGGGCCCGGCCTTCGCCCACCGCTACCTGGGCGACGTCGGCCAGGGCATCTTCGTCGCGCGCGATCATCCGCTGGCGGCGCTGCCCGAGGTCACGCGCAATGACCTGGCGCGCCATCGCCAGCTGGTGATGCAGATGGAAGGGGTGGAGGACGTGGTGATGAGCCCGTCGGCCTGGCGCTCGGACAGCTTCTACAGCATCGCGGCGATGGCGGTCGACGGCCTGGGCTGGGCGATCCTGCCGCTGAACATCGCCGAGTACGAGGGCTACCGCAAGGACCTGGCCTGCGTGCCCTGCGTCGGCCTGTCGCTGCCGCCGCTGCCGGTGCGCACGCTGTGGCTGCAGGGGCATACGCCCAGCGCCACCGTGCGCTGGATCCAGGAACGCATGGAGCAGTTGCTGCATCCCGGGCCGTGATGCTCCGGGGGAAAGGCCGCCGCTGTTCGCGTGGATGCGCGGCGGCCCCGGGGACGCCGGCCCGCGGGCCGGCGCGGTTCAGCGTTGCTTGCGGTACACCAGCACCGGCGTGGTGGAATGCGCCAGCACCTTCTGGGTCTGGCTGCCCAGCACCACCGCGGCCATGCCGCGGCGGCCGTGCGAGGCCATGGCGATCAGGTCGCAGCCGCGCTCGGCGGCGGCGTTGATGATGGCGCGATAGGGGTCTTCATCGGTGGCGCGCAGCGTTTCGCACGGCACGCCGGCCTCGCGCGCCTGGGTGGCGGCCGCGCTCAGCAGGCGCTCGGCCTGGGCGCGGATCTGGTCCTGGTACTCGCTCAGGCTGTGGGCCACCTGCGCGGCGCCCATGGCGAAGACGTGAAAGGGTTCCTCGACCGTGAGGATGGTGGTGCGGGCGCCCAGCGACTTGGCCAGATTGAGGCTTTCGACCAGGGCTTCCGAGGACAATTGCGAGCCGTCCGTGGGAATGAGAATGTGCTTGTACATGGTGTCTCCCGTGTTTGTGCAGCGGCCGCCGCGACAGGCGGCGACTACGTAACACTGTATCGGGAGGAGGCGCGGCGCCGTTTGCGCGGAATCAAACCTTGCGCGCGATCAAGCCGCGGGCGGGGCGCGCGCGTCAGCGCAACAGGGCGGTGACCAGGTCGCTGGCGGCGTGGGCGTCTTCGTCGAAGTCGAGCGCGGTCTGCACGTGTTCCAGGTGCTCGTCCATCAGCGCGCAGGCGCGCGCGGTGTCGCCGGCGCGGGCCGCGTCGATGAAGGCGTGGTGCTCGCGCGAGGAGCAGCTGGCGTCGTGTGAGCTCTGGTACAGCACGGTGATCACGGCGCTGCGCGCCGACAGCTCGCGCAGCATGCCAGTCAGCACCGAGTTGCCGACGGTCTCGGCCAGCAGGATGTGGAAGTCGCCCAGCAGGCGGTTGCGCGTCTGCACGTCGCCGCTTTCCACCGCCGCGCGTTCCTCGGCCAGGTGGGCGTCGATGCGGCGGTAGTCGGCCGCCGTGGCGCGCGCCACGAACTCGCGCGCCAGCGCGGCCTCGAGGATGCGGCGCACGGCGTAGACCTCGCGCGCCTCGTTGGCGTCGGGCTTGCTGACGAAGGCGCCCTTGTCGGGCACGATGTTGATCAGCTTGTCCTTGGACAGCATCAGCAGGGCCGCGCGGATCTTGGTGCGGCTGACCTTGTAGACGCGCGCCAGGGCTTCCTCGCGCAGACGGGTGCCGGGCGGCAGCCGGTGCGCCACGATGGCGGCGGCAATGGCCTTGGCGATATCGTCGGCGCTGGGATCGGCGGGAACTTCCTGGGTCATGGAGCGCGGCCGCGGGGCCGGGGTGGGGCTGTCGAGGCGGTCAGTCTATCAAAATCCGATACCGGACTGGCAACATTTATTGCATACCAAAATTGTTGGCGTCCGCCGCGCGATCCCCCCGCGAGTCCGCGCGGCGGGGCCTGGGGCCTTGCCCCGGCCCCGGGCCCGCCGCGCTCAGGCGCGGAACGCCGCCGGCTGGTACTGGCCGAGCGCGTCGAGCAGCCGCGTCCAGGCCTGCACGCCCTCGCGGATCGAGCCGATGCGGAAGAACTCGTTGGGCGCGTGCACGTCCTCGTCGGGCAGGTTGAAGCCGAACATCAGCGTGTCGATGCCGAGCGTCTCCTTGAACACCGAGGTGATGGGCACGGTGGCGCCCAGCCGCACGTGGATCGGCTCGCGGCCGTCGCCGGCCTGCAGCACCGCCTGGGCCGCGCGCACCAGCGGATGGTCCGGCGCCAGCGTCGAGGCCGGCGAGCCGTCGTGCATCGCCACCACCTCCAGCGCGGCGCCGGGCGGGCAGTGGGCCCGCAGGTGCGCCAGGACCGCGCGGATCACGCGCGCCGGGTCCTGGCCTTCGACCACGCGCACGGTCAGCTTGGCCGAGGCCTCGCAGGCGATGATGGTCTTGGTGCCGGCGCCGGTGTAGCCGCCCCACATGCCGTTCACGTCCAGCGCCGGGCGCAGCGTGATGCGCTCGCGCGGGCTGTAGCCCGGCTCGCCATGGCTGGCCGCGCCCACGTCGTCGAAGAACGCCGCCTCGTCATAGGGAAACGCGGCCGTGTCCTGGCGCTGGCGCGGCGTGGGCGGCGTGGCGTCGTCGTCGAAGCCGGCCACCGCGACGCGGCCATCGGCCGCATGCAGCGTGGCCAGCAGCGCGGCCATGTCGTGCAGCGCGTTGCGCACGCCGCCGCCATAGCGGCCGGAATGCAGATCCTTGGCCGCCGTGCGCAGCCGCACCTCCAGCGCCGCGTTGCCGCGCGCGCCGGTGTTGATGGTCGGCACCTGGGCGCTGGCGCGGCCGCCGTCGGCCGACAGCACCGCGTCGGCGGCCAGCAGGGCGCCGTGACGCTGGATCAGCGCCCGCAGCGTGGGGCTGCCGGTTTCCTCTTCGCCCTCGATGAACACCTTGATGTTGACCGGGCAACTGCGCAGCGTGGCCAGGAAGGCGAACACCACCTCCAGCGCCACGGTGGTCGAGCCCTTGACGTCGGAGGCGCCGCGCGCATAGAGCCGGTCGCCGACCTGGGTCGGCTCGAAGGGCGGCGTGCGCCACAGTTCCAGCGGGTCGGCGGGCTGCACGTCGTAGTGGCCGTAGATCAGCAGCGTGGGCTTGCCGGGCGCGCCCAGCCACTCGCCGTAGACGGCCGGCTCGCCGCCGCCGTTCAGCAATTGCACGTTGTGCAGCCCCTCGCGGCGCAGCCGCTCGCACAGGAAGTCGCGCGCCTGCGCCATGTGCTCGGCAAAGGCCGGGTCGGCGCTGACGCTGGGGATGCGCAGGAACGCCTTGAGCCAGTGCGCGATGGACGGCTGGCGCTCGTCGAGATGCGCCAGCACCGGCTGGATGAGAGTGTCGGACATGCAGACTCCGTGGGAAGGAAAAGGGCGGCCGCTCATTCGGCCTGGAAACCGCTGCTGCGCACCAGTTCGGTCAGGCGCGCGGTCTGTTCGGCATAGAAGGCTTCGCTGGCGGCCAGGGTCTGCGGCTCGAACAGGATCTTGCCCTGGGCCAGCAGCGTCTTGCGCGCGGCGGGGTCGGCCAGCGCCGCCTCGACCGCGGCGTGCAGCTTCTGCGCCACCGCGTCGGGCGTGCCCTGCTTGACCATGTAGGCGGTCCAGATGGTGTAGTTGAAATCCTTCAGGCTGGCGCTCTCCTGCACGCTGGGCACATCGGGCAGCATCGGCAGGCGTTCGCGGTTGAGGGTGCCGATGATGCGGATGCGGCCTTCGCGCCGCAGGTCCGCGTAGTTGGCCTGATAGGGCACGATGGCGAAGTCGATCTGGCCGCCCGCCATGTCGGTCAGCAGCGGCGACGCGCCGCGATAGGGGATGTGCGTCAGCGTCAGGCCGGCGCGCTTGGCAAGGGCCTCGGTGATGAGGTGGATCATCGAACCCGCGCCGCCCGAGCCATAGGTCAGCGGCGCGCCGCCGCGCCTGGCCAGCGCCACCAGTTCATCGACGTTGGCCACGCCCAGCCCGGCGCGCGTCATCACGACATAGGGCGAGGTGGCGACCGGCGCGATCATGCGGAAGGCCTCGGGCCGGTAGTGGACCGACTTGTTGGTCAGTCCGGCCAGGATCAGTTCGTTGGGCGATCCCTGGAACACGTAGTAGCCGTCGGCCTTGGCGCCCAGCACGCGATTGGCGCCGAGCACGCCGTTGGCGCCGCCCAGGTTCTCGACGATGACCTGGCCGCCCAGCGTCCCGGTCATCGGCCCCTGCAGCGCGCGCGCCGTGATGTCGCTGGCGCCGCCGGCCGGATACGGCACCATCAGCGATACCGGCCGGACGGGGTAGTCTTCGGCGGCGGCGGCGCCCGTGGCCAGCAGGGCGAGCGTGGTGACGGCGGATAACAGCAATGTCTTCATCGGATTCCCTTGGGTGTTGTGTGTTTTCCGGAATGCTAGAAGCGCTGTTTTCATATGTCCAATCGATTGATTGGCTGATTACAATGCGTTTTATGCATGATTATTCGCGGCGCGGCCGCGGCCGGAGTCTTCATGAATCTTTCGCAACTGGCCCATCTGGTGGCGCTGCTGGAAACCGGCTCGTTCACCCGCGCCGCGGAATCGCTGCATCTGTCGCAGCCGGCGTTCAGCCGCAGCATCCAGCTGCTGGAGGCCGAGCTGGGGGCGCCGCTGGTGGACCGCATCGGCAAGCGCAACGAGGCCACGCCGCTGGGCCGGCAGGTGGCCGCGCGCGCCCGCCGGGTGCTGGCCGAGGTGCACGAGATCCGGCGCGAGGCCGAGCTGCTGGCGCAGGGCGAGGCCGGCGCGGTGGCGCTGGGCCTGGGCGCCGCGCCCAGCGCGCTGTTCAGCGTGCCGCTGATGCGCCATGTGATGGACGCCTATCCGCGGCTGCGCGTGCGCCTGTCGCGCGGGCCGACCGACGCGCTGCTCGCCGGCCTGCGTGAACGCGCCCTGGACGCGCTGGTGGTGCACGTGCGCACGCTGGACAACGACGCCGACCTGGACGTGGCCGCCATGCCCAGCCTGGCGTCGGGCTTCGTCTGCCGCCCGGACCATCCACTGCTGGCGGGCCCCGCGCCGTCTCTGCCGCAGGTGCTGGCCTATCCGGTGATGTCCACCGGCCTGTCGCCGGAGATCCGGCGGCGCGTCGCGGCGGCGCGGCCGGACGGCTTCGAACTGCACATGGAGAGCGAGGACATCGCCGGCCTGCTCGATATCGCCGCGCGCTCGGACGCGGTCTATCTGGGCGTGCTGGCGTCGGCCGCGGGGCCGATCGCCGCGGGCCGCCTGGCGCGCCTGCCGCCGCCGCCGGACTTCGACATCGCGGCGCACTTCGCCTTCGTCACGCTGCGCGGCCGCAGCGAAAGCCCGGCCACCCGCATCGCGCGCGAGTTCTGTTTCGAGCAGATGCGGCGGGCCGCGCAGGGTTCGGCCGCCGAGGGCTAGGGCCGGTTCACACGACAAGAAGCCTCGCACAGGCCCTGGGACGCGCCTTGCGGTGTGGACCGCCCCTGGCGCGGCGGATTCATGCCGCTTTCTGCACAATCGGCATGCCAGCCCTGATCAATCGCGCGGCCGTCTTGGCGTATCCTGCTGCGGTCGGCGTCCCGCGTCGGCGGCGCGCGCCGCCGGCCATGCCTCTTTTCCTGGATTCCCCATGCCCACTGGCCTTTCGTCCGCGTTGCAGCGCTTTCCCCGTCATGCCTTGCTCGATGGCCCCACGCCGATCCAGCGCCTGGCCGGACTGGAGGCGGCGCTGGGCGCCGCGGCCAACGGCGTGCGCCTGTACGTCAAGCGCGACGATCACATGTCGCTGGGCGGCGGCGGCAACAAGCTGCGCAAGCTGGAGTTCCTGCTGGGCGAGGCGCGCGCGCAGGGTGCCGATACGGTGGTGACGGTCGGCGGCCTGCAATCGAACCACGCGCGCCTGACCGCGGCGGCCGCGGCCCGCGCCGGCATGGCCTGCGAGCTGGTGCTGGGCCGGGTGGTGCCGCGCGACGACGTCGATTACGAGGAAAACGGCAACATGCTGCTGAACCGCCTGTTCGGCGCGACGGTGCATGCGCTGCCGGCGGGCGCCGATGCCATGGCGGCGGCGCTGGAGCGGGTGCGCGCGCTGGAGCTGGCCGGGCGCCGCGTCTACCTGGCGCCGCTGGGCGGGTCGACGCCCATCGGCGCGCTCGGCTACGCCGCCTGCGCGCTGGAGATCCTGGCGCAGTCGCGTGAACTGGGCGCGGACTTCGCCCGCATCGTGGTGGCCAACGGCAGCGCCGGCACCCATGCCGGCCTGGCGGCTGGCGTGGTCGCGGCGGGCCTGCCCGCCACCCGCGTGCAGTCGTTCACCACGCTGGCCGACGTCGAGGTCGCGCATGCCAAGACGGTCGACCTCACCGCCGCCACGCTGGCGCTGCTGGCGCAGGGCCAGGCGGACGAGATCGCGGCGCCGGCGCCCAACGACATCCTGGTCGATGGCAGCCAGCGCGGCCTGGCCTATGGCGTGCCGACGCCGGCCATGCTGGAGGCGGTCGGCCTGCTGGCGCGCAGCGAAGGGCTGCTGCTCGATCCGGTGTATTCGGGCAAGGCCTTCGCCGGCCTGCTGGCCGACCTGCGCGCCGGCCGCCACGCGCCGGGCAGCGACGTGCTGTTCGTGATGACGGGCGGCGCGCCCGGCCTGTACGCCTACAAGTCCGCGTTCCAATGAAAAACGGGCCGGCCGCCGCGAGGCGTCCGGCCCGTCCTGGACGAAACCAGGGGTGGGGCGTCAGTCCTTGGCCATCAGTCCCAGGTACTCGATCAGGCTTTTTTCCTTGACGTAGGTGGCCTGCGCCCAGGCCTTGTAGTCGGCGCTGTCGCGGTAGGCCGGCTCCTGGTTCAGCTGCTTCATGATCTCGATACTGGCCGGGTCGAACAGCGCCTTCTTGAAGGCGTCATGCAGCGTCTTGACCACCGCCGGGTCCATGCCCTTGGGGCCGGCCAGGCCATAAGGCGAGGTCGACACGACCTTGTAGCCCAGCTCCTGCGCCGTGGGCACGTCGGGCCAGCGCGTGGTGCGCTTGTCGCCGAACGTCACCAGCAGCCTCATCTTGCCCGAGTCCACGAACTGGTCCCAGCCGGTGGCGTCGCTCTGCGCCATCACGTGGCCGCCCAGCAGCGCCTGCTGCATGTCGGCGTTGCCCTTGTACGGCACGTGGTTCAGCTTGACCTTGGCGTTGATGGCCACTTCCTCGATCAGCAGGTGCGGCGATGAGCCCACGCCGGTCGAGCCGTAGTCGACGCTGCCGGGGTTCTTGCGCGCGGCTTCGATGTATTCGTTGAAGGTCTTGTAGGGCGAGTCGGCGCGCACCGTGAAGCCGAAGGTGTAGCCCGACAGCCCCAGGATGAAGGTGAAGTCGTTGATCGGATCCCACGAGGTCTTCTGCATGTAGGGCATGCGCAGCATCGCCAGCGTGTACAGCGCGACGGTGTAGCCGTCGGGCTTGGCGGTGCGCGACATGGTGGCCGGGCCGAGCGTGCCGCCGACGCCGGGCCGGTTCTCGACCACGACCGGCTGGCCCAGGTACTTGGAAGCGTCCTGCGCCACGATGCGCATGTGGCGATCGGTGGAGCCGCCGGCCGGGAACGGCACGATCAGGGTGATGGGGCGATTGGGAAAGGCGCTTTGCGCCGACGCGGCGGGCGCCAGCGCGCCGCCGGCCAGCGCCAGCAGCAGGGCGCCGACGCAGGCGCGGCGCAGGGGTTGATGGGCCATGGGGGCGTGTCTCCAGTGTGGTTTTTTTATGGGGCGCCGGTCAGCCGCGCAGGGCGACCTTGACCGGCAATCGTTGCAAGGCCTCGCGCAGCTGCTCCTTCAGCGGCGCGGGGGTGGCGGCGTCGGCTTCGACGGCGACGTCGGGCTGCGCGTCGGGCAGCACGCGCAGCAGGGGACTGTCCGGCGGCAGGCCGGCCTGTTCGAGGACGCGCTCGACCACGGCGCGCGCCGAGACCGCCGTCGCCAGGCGGCGCAGGTCGGGCTTGTAGATCTTGCCGACGTTGGTCATGGGCATCTGCTCGAGCACGATCACGCGCTTGGGCCGCGCCGGCGCCTCGTCGACGTGGGCGGCGGCGTAGGCGACCAGCTCGGCCTCGGAGACCTCGACGTCGTCGGCCAGGGTCACGAAGGCGATCGGCAGCTCGCCCGCGTACGGATCGGGCGCGCCCACCGCGGCGCAGATGCGCACCGCCGGATGCGAGGCCAGCGCGTCCTCGATGGTCTTGGGATCGATGTTGTGGCCGCCGCGGATGATCAGGTCCTTGGCGCGGCCCTGCAGGTGCAGGCGGCCCTCGGTGTCGAGGAAGCCGACGTCGCCGCTGATGAGCCAGCCGTCCTCGGTGAAGGCGCGGGCGGTGTCCTCGGGGTCGAGAAAGCCGGGAATCACGTTGGGCGACTTGAACAGCAGCATGCCGGCCTGCCCGGGCGGCAGGTCGCGCGCCGGCTGGCCGGCGGGCGCGTCCAGGCCGACCACGCGCACCTGCACGTAGGGCAGCGGAAAACCCACGCAATTGACCGGGAAGTCCGAGCCGGGCGGCGTGATCGAGGTGATGCCGGCCATTTCCGTCATGCCCAGGCTTTCGTTCACGTGCAGGCCGAACAGGCGCTCGAAGCGCGCCGCCAGCTCCGCCGGCAACGGCGCGGCGCCGGTGCGGCAGTAGCGCAGGGTCGAGATATCGGCGCCGTCCAGCGGAATCTCGGCCAGCGCCGCCAGGATGGTGGGCACCCCTTGCAGCGAGGTGGCGCGGTGGCGCTCCACCAGCCGCCAGTAGTTGCGCAGCACCTCGCGGTTGCGCAGCAGCAGCGTGGTCGGGATCACGGTCTGCACGCCGGCCGACAGCGCCGCCAGCGAGGCGGGCAGCACGCCGGCCACGTGGAACAGCGGATAGCCGTTGATGACCACGTCGCCCGGCCCCGCGCCCTGCAGCTGCACCGCCGCCCAGGCCGTGAAGACCTGGTTGGCGTGGGTATGGATGGCCAGCTTGGGCGCCCCGGTAGTGCCGCCGGTATGGAAATAGGCGGCCACGTCGTCGGCGCGGATCACGCGTTCGTTCAGCAGCCGGTCCAGCGGCTGGGCGGCGCGCGCGCTGTTGAAGTCGAGCGCGTCGTCCGGCAGCGCCGGCCGCCGCGACGGCGGTTCGTCATGCGGCGCCACGCGCAGCAGCGTGCGCAGCGATGGCACCCGCTCGCGCAGCCGCAGGGCCTTGGACCACGACTCGCACTCGGTGTCCGAGCCATACGCGATCAGCACCTTGGCGCCGGCGGTGGCCAGCAGCGAGGCCAGCTTGTCCTCGGTCAGCAGCGGGTTGAGCGGCTGCACGATGCCGGCGGCCTCGCCGCCCCACAGCGCCAGGTGGTATTCGAGGCAGCCGGGCAGCAGCACCCCGACCGCATCCGTCGGACCCACGCCCAGGCTGTGCAGCAGGTTGGCGGTCTGGTGGATGCCGGCCAGCAGTTCGTTGTAGCTCCAGCTGATCGCCGGTTCGTCGGGGTCGGCGCTGCGCAGGAAGGTCAGCGCCAGGCGGTCGCCGAAGGCGGCGGCCGAGTTGCGGAAGAGCTCGTAGGTGCTTTGCACCGTCAGCGTTTCGGCCAGCGGCCGCGCCGCCAGGCGCTGGACGTCGGCGGCGGTCCTGACCGGGAAGGGGGCCGAGAAGGGCCGGGCGAGGGGCGGGGCGATGGGGGCGTCTGTGCGGGCCTGCGTCATGATGTGCTCCTCGCCGCTCAGGCCCGCCCCAGGGCGATGTAGCGCCGCAGGTGGTGGTCCTCGTCGCCCAGCTGGTGGTCGATCATGACCAGCCGCTTGGCGTAATGCGCCAGCGGCAGCTCCCAGGTCATGCCGATGCCGCCGTGCAGCTGGATGCTCTCTTCGGCCACCAGCGTGCCGATGCGGCCGATGGTGTACTTGGCGGCCGACAGCGCGCGTTCGCGCGTGGCGCGGTCGGGGTGGTCGAGCGCGGCCGCGGCGTTGATGACCGCCGAGCGCGCCTGCTCGATCTCCAGCAGCACGTCGGCCATGCGGTGCTGCAGCGCCTGGAAGCTGCCGATCGGCACGCCGAACTGGCGCCGCGTGCGCAGGTATTCCAGGGTCGCGTCGCGGGCGCAGTCCATCGCGCCCACGGCCTCGGCGCACAGCGCCAGGATGCCGCGGCCGGTGGCATGCTCCAGCAGCGCATGGCCGGCGCCGGCCTCGCCCAGCAGGCTGTCGGCGCCCAGCGCCACGTTCTCGAAGCCGAGTTCCGCGGCGCGGCCGCCGTCGATCAGGTCGTAGCCGCGCACGGTCACGCCCGGCGTGCCGGCGCTGACCAGGAACAGGCTGATGCCGGCTGCGTCGTCCTCGGCGCCGCTGGTGCGCGCCGACACCAGGAACAGGTCGGCATGCTCGCCGCCCGTCACGACGGCCTTGGCGCCGTTCAGCGCCCAGCCGTCGCCGCTGCGCTCGGCGCGCGCGCGCACCTCGTTCAGGGCGTAGCCGGAGCCGGGCTCGGCCGCGGCCAGCGCGGCGGTGATGCTGCCCGCGATCAGGCCGTCCAGCGCCTCGCGCTGCGCCGCGCTGCCGGCGCGGGCGATGGCGCTGCCGACCATCAACGCATCCAGGAAGGGTTCCAGCACCAGGCCGCGGCCCAGCGCCTCGAACACCACGCTGATGTCGAAGCCCGCGCCGCCCAGGCCGCCGTGCTCCTCTGCGAACAGCGCGCCGATGGCGCCCAGTTCGGCATAGCGGCGCCAGAATTCGGGGTTGTAGCCTTGCGCCATTTTTGCGTGGCGCTCGCGCGTGGCGAAGTCGTATTGTTCGGCGACAAAGCGGCGCAGCATGTCGGACAGCATGCGCCGGTCTTCGGTGTGTTCAAAGTTCATGGCCGGCCTTTACAGTCCCAGGATCATCTTGGAGATGATGTTCTTCTGGATTTCGTTGGAGCCGCCGAAGATCGACAGCTTGCGGTTGTTGAAGTACTGCGCCGCGGCGCTGTCGGCGCCCTCGGGGCCGATGGGCGCGGCGTCGTAGCCGTCGTGCAGGGACTCGGCCACGAACGGGCGCGCATAGGGGCCCATGGCGCGGCGGTTCAGCGCTGTGATCTCCTGGCGGATCTGGGTGCCGCGGATCTTGAGCATCGAGCTTTCGGCGCCGGGCGCGCCGCCGCCGGCCACCGCCGCCACCACGCGCAGGTTGGTGGTGCGCATGTTGGCCAGTTCGATCTCCACCCGCGCCAGCCGCGCGGCGAAGTCGGGATCCTCGGCCAGCGGGCGGCCGTTCTTCTTCTGGCTGGCGGCCACCGTCTTCAGGCGCTCCAGCGCCGCGGTCGACTGGCCGACGCCGGCGATGTTGGTGCGCTCATAGGTCAGCAGGTACTTGGCGCAGGTCCAGCCGCGGTTTTCCTCGCCCACCAGGTTCTCGACCGGCACCCGCACGTCCGAGAAGAACACCTCGTTGACCTCGTGCTCGCCGTCCAGCGTGATGATGGGGCGCACCTGCACGCCCGGGCTGGCCATGTCGATCAGCAGGAAGCTGATGCCTTCCTGGCGCCGGCCCTCGCTGGAGGTGCGCACCAGGCAGAAGATCATGTTGGCGTACTGGCCCAGCGTGGTCCAGGTCTTCTGGCCGTTGACGACGTAGTGGTCGCCGTCGCGCACCGCGGTGGTCTTGACCGAGGCCAGGTCCGAGCCGGCGCCGGGCTCGGAATAGCCCTGGCACCACCAGTCCGAGCCGTCCAGGATGCGCGGCAGCCAGTGGCGCTTCTGCGCCTCGTTGCCGTACTTGATCAGCACCGGCCCCAGCATGCTCAGGCCGAACGGCACGATGCGCGGCGCGCCGGCCAGCGCGCATTCGTTGTCGAAGATGAACTTCTGCGTGGCGCTCCAGCCGGTGCCGCCGTATTCCACCGGCCAGTGGCTGGCGAGCCAGCCCTGGCGGTTGAGGATGGCGTGCCATTCGACCATGTCGGCGCGCGCCAGCAGCTTGCCCTGCGTGACCTTGGCCGACAGGCGCGCCGGCAGGTGCGCGGCCAGGAAGGCGCGGACCTCGTCGCGGAAGGCGTTTTCTTCGGGGGTGAATTCCAGATCCATCGGGCGATTCCTCAGTAGATTTCGAACAGGCCGGCCGCGCCCATGCCGCCGCCCACGCACATGGTGACGACGGCGTAGCGCGCGCCGCGGCGGCGGCCTTCCAGCAGCACGTGGCCGGCCAGGCGGGCGCCGGTGACGCCGAACGGGTGGCCCAGCGCGATCGAGCCGCCGTTGACGTTCAGCCGCTCCATCGGGATGCCCAGGCGCTCCTGGCAGTACAGGGCCTGCGAGGCGAAGGCTTCGTTCAGTTCCCACAGGTCGATGTCGTCGACCTTCAGGCCGTGGCGCGCCAGCAGCTTGGGCACGGCGTAGACCGGGCCGATGCCCATTTCATCGGGTTCGCAGCCGGCGATCGCCAGGCCGCGGAACGCGCCCAGCGGGCGGATGCCGGCGCGTTGCGCCTCGGCCGCTTCCATCAGCACGCAGGCGGCGGCGCCGTCCGACAGCTGCGAGGCGTTGCCGGCCGTCACGAACTGGTCCGGGCCGCGCACCGGCGCCAGCTTGGCCAGCGCCTCGTAGGTGGTGCCGGGGCGGTTGCAGGTGTCCTGGTCCACCGTGACCTCGCGTTCCGACACGGCGCCGGTGGCGCGGTCGGTGACGGCCATGGTGGTGGTCACGGCGATGATCTCCTCGCGCAAGCGGCCGGCGGCCTGCGCGGCCTCGGTGCGCGCCTGGCTCTGCGCGGCGAAGCGGTCCTGCGCCTCGCGGCTGATGCCGTAGCGCGCGGCGACGATGTCGGCGGTCTCGATCATGGGCAGGTACAGCTCGGGCTTGTTGGCCACGATCCACGGGTCCATGCCGCTGACGCCGTCGTCGCGGGTGCGGATCTGCGAGACCAGCTCGACGCCGCCGGCGAGCATGGCGGGCGCGCCGTCCATGACGATGCGCGCCGCGGCCGAGGCGATGGCCTGCAGGCCCGAGGCGCAATAGCGGTTGACGGTGGCGCCGCCGACACTGACCGGCAGGCCGGCGCGGATCACCGCCTGGCGGCCGATGTTGCGGCCGGTGGCGCCCTCGGGGTAGCCGCAGCCGATGAAGGCGTCCTCGATCAGGGCGGGGTCGATGCCGCTGCGTTCGACCGCGGCGCGCACCGCGTGGGCGGCCAGGGTCGGCCCGGCGATCAGGTTGAATTCGCCGCGCTGCGCCTTGGTGATGGGCGTGCGGGCGGTGGAGACGATGACGGCTTCGCGCATATCGGTTTCCGTTGGGTGAGTGGGGTCAGGCGGCCTGGTTCAGGCTGGCGAAATCGCGGCCGGATTCGGCCAGCTCGATCAGCAGCGGCGACGGCTTCCAGAACGCGGGGTCTTCCTTGGCGTACGCGCGGATGTCGGCCAGCACGTTGGCCAGTCCGACGCGGTCGGCGTAGTGCATCGGCCCGCCGCGGTGGCGCGGAAAGCCGTAGCCCGACAGGAACACCATGTCGATGTCCGACGGCCGCAGCGCGATGCCCTCGCGCAGCACGTTGGCCGCCTCGTTGATCATCGCCGCCAGGTAGCGGCGCTGGATGTCCTCGGCGCTGAAGGCGCGCGGGGCGACGCCGGCGCGCTGGCGCTCGGCGTCGATGATGGCCAGCACTTCCGGGTCGGGCGTGCCGTGGCGCGCGCCGTCGGGGTACAGGTAGAAGCCGCGGCCGGTCTTCTGGCCGAACCAGCCGCGCTCGCACAGGCGGTCCGGGATCTGCACATAACGCAGCGCCGGGTCGCGGGTGGCGGCGCGGCGCTTGCGGGTGGCCCAGCCGATGTCGCCGCCGGCCAGGTCCACCATCTGGTACGGACCCATGGGATAGCCGAAGTCGCGCACCGCCGCGTCGATGTCGTAGGGCGAGGCGCCGTCTTCCATCATCATGTCGGCCGCCTGGCGGTGCACCGCCAGGATGCGGTTGCCGATGAAGCCGTCGCAGACGCCCGCGCGCACCGCGATCTTGCGCAGGCGGCGCGCCAGTTCGAAGCCGGTGGCCACGGTGTCGGCCGCCGTGTCGCGGCCGACCACCACTTCCAGCAGCTTCATGATGTTGGCGGGCGAGAAGAAGTGCAGCCCGAGCACGCGGCCCGGATCGCGCGTGGCCTGGGCGATGCGGTCCACGTCCAGGTACGAGGTGTTGGTGGCCAGCACCGCGTCGGGCCGGACCACGCGGTCCAGCTGCGTGAACACGGCCTGCTTGACGTCCATGTCCTCGAACACGGCCTCGATGACCAGGTCGGCATCGCCCAGTGCCGCGTAGTCGGTGGCGCCGGTGAGGCGCGCCAGGCGGGCGCCGCGCTCGTCGGCGCTCATGCGGTTCTTGCCGACCAGCAGGTCGTAGACGTGCTCGACCCGCTGGCGGCCGCGCGCCAGCGCGGCGTCGTCCTGCTCGACCATGACCACCGGCAGGCCCGCGTCCAGCAGCGCCACCGCGATGCCGGCGCCCATCGTGCCGCCGCCGATCACGCCGACGCGCTCGAGCCGGCGCGGCCTGGCCTGCTTCAGTTCGGGGATCTTGGCGGTTTCGCGTTCGGCGAAGAAGGCGTGGATCAGGCCGGCGCGCTGCGGGCTGTCCAGGCATTGCAGGAACAGCGCGCGTTCGGTGCGCAGGCCCTCGTCGAACGGCAATTCGACGGCGGCGCGCACCGCTTCAAGGATCTTTGCCGGCGAGAACAGGCCGCGCGTGGTGGCGGCGCTGCGCTGGCCGGCGGCGTCGATCGCGGCCAGGGCGGCGGCTTTATCGGCCAGCGCCTGGCCGTCGCGGCTGCGGCGCGGCGCGGCGCCTTGCG
>NZ_CADIJR010000084.1 GCF_902859645.1 Achromobacter insuavis
CGCCGCGCCGCAACCCGCCTATGGCGCGGCGCCGAGCGCCTCGCAACCGGCCTACGGTGCGCCGCCGGCGTCCGTCGCCGCTGCGCAGCCCGCCTACGCGGTGCCGTCGCGTTCGATCGCCGCCTACCAGTCGACCTACGCCGCGCAGTCTCTGCCCGAGCCGGAGGTGTCGCCCGAACCCGTCGCGCGTCAGGCGCCGCCCGCCATGGCGCCGGCGCCGGTCGCCGCGCCGCCCGCCGTGACGACGGAAGCGGCCGCGCCCGCGGTGATGGCGCCCGCCGCGCCGGTGCGGATGGAAATGCCGGCCTTGCCGCCTGCGCGAGAGATGCCGCCCATGGCGCCGTCGCCCATGGCGCGCATGCCCGATGCGCCGCTGCGCAATGGTCCGGGGATGCCGCCCGCGGCGCTGCCCGGCGACGCCGCGGCGGGCTTGCAGGACGCCATCAGCGCCTTGCGCGGCGCGCTCGAAAGCCGCATGGACGGCTTGCTGTGGGGCGGACGCCAGGGACCCGGCCGCGAGCCGGCGGGCGCCGCCTTGTTCCGCAGCCTGCTGGACGCCGGTTTCAGCACCAAGCTGGTCCGCGCGCTGGTCGAGCGCATGCCGCAAGGCATGAGCGCCGAATCCGCGCTGGCCTGGGCCCGCAATGAACTGGTCACGCACCTGCCGGTGCTGGGCTCGGAAGATGAATTCCTGGGCGGCGGCGTGTACGCGCTGGTCGGCCCGACCGGCGTCGGCAAGACCACCACGCTGGCCAAGCTGGCGGCGCGCTGCGTCGCCCGCGAAGGCCGCGAGCAGGTGGCGATGCTGACCACCGACAATTTCCGGATCGGGGCGCTCGAGCAGCTGCAGATCTATGGCCGCCTGATGGGCGTGCCTGCGCACTCGGTGCGCGATGCCGGCGAGTTGCGCCGCATCCTGGCCGAGCTGGGCAATCGCAAGATCGTGCTGATCGACACCACCGGCATCAGCCAGCGCGACCGCCAGGTGGCCGAGCAGGCCGCGATGCTGTGCAACGCCGGCAAGCCGGTGCGCCGCCTGCTGGTGCTCAACGCCGCCAGCCAGGGCGACACGCTGGACGAAGTCGCCCACGCCTATCGCAACGGCGTCGGCGAGGACGTGGCAGGCTGCATCATCACCAAGCTCGACGAGGCCTCGCGCCTGGGCGCGGCGCTGGACACGGCGATCCGCCACCGGCTGCCGATCCATTATTCGTCGATCGGCCAGAAGGTGCCGGAGCACCTGGAGCTGGCGCGCGCCGATGCGCTCATCGACCGCGCCTTCGCCATGGTCGAGCGCGCCCGCGCCCTGTATTCGCCCAGCGAGGCCGACATGGCGTCGCTGTGGTCGACGCCGCGCGAAACCGAGACGACCGTCGATCCCGCCCGCCGCCGCCAGTTGCTGGCTTCGGCGATCCTGCGTCCGCAGGGCGGCGCCGGCACGATCGAGGCCGCGCAGAACCTGGATGACACCCTGGGCTGGCTCGACAGCGACCCGGCCTGCGTGCAGGCCCGCGCCTCGTGGCGCGAGTATGTCAGCGACGGCGCGGGTTCGAGCCTCGCGGCGCTGGGCGAAACGCCCCTGGCGATGGTGCGGCGCGAATTCTCCACCGCCTGCAGCCGCAACCTGCTGGTCATGCACGGCAAGACCAGCATGAAGGGCGAGGCCTTGCCCGGCGGCACGCTGCTCAGCGCGGTGCTGATGAGCGACCGCGGCGCAGCCCTGGCGGCGCCGGCGCAACAGCTGGTGCTGCCGCACGGCATGCTGTCGTCGTTCGCGCCGGCCGCCGCCGCGCAGCCGGACACGGCGGTGGCCCTGGAAGCGCGGGTGCGCTGGCTGAACGAGCAACTGGCCCAGGTGCCGGCCGTGCACATGCTGGAAGCCGGCACTTCGGCGCTGTGGCAGAGCCTGAGCGAGCAGGGCGTGTCGTGGGTGGCGCGCAGCCCGGGCGGCATGCGCGTGATCCAGGATGAATGCCCGACCAACCTGAACGCGGTGGGCAAGAGCGTCGGCTACCTGCCGGTGGGCCAGCCGGGCGACATGCCCGGCCTGCGCGCCGTGCCCGGCGCCCGGCCGGCGCCGTTGGCGCTGTGGGCCTCGGGCACCGAGATCGGCTTGCCGGGCCGCGGCGACGAGACCCGCTTCCGGCTGGTGTGCGCCCGCCTGATCGATACCGCCAGCGGCGAAGTGGCCGGCCAGTTGTTCGGCCTGACCAACCTGGCCGCGGGCCAGGCGGACGCCGCCACGGTGGCGCGCTGGCTGGTGCTGCAGGAAGAGGCGCGAGCCGGGTTCCGCTACATGGCCAATGCCTGGCAGGCGCTGCCCGCGGTCGACGGCTCGCATACGCTGGCGCGGCAGTCGCTCATGGCCGGCCAGCTGGGCGCGGCCTGCTGGCAGCTGGCGCATGCGTCGGCGGCGGACGGCGTGCGCGCCACGCTGGCCGGCGTCGTCAGCCCGGAGCGCAAGCTGTCCGGACGCCTGCTGCCGGTGGCGCTGCTGAAGATGTTCGCCATGCTGGAAATGGCCGGCGGCGTCTAGCGCGCCCCGACTCGGGACGGCCGCATGGCCGCCAAGACAAACAGCCCGCGAAAGCGGGCTGTTTGTCTTGGGGCGTCGGGATCCGGCTCAGCCGGCGACGATGGGCTTGCGGCCCGGCGTGGCGCGGGCGCCGCGGCCCTGGGCGTCGTAGGTCGAGGTGCCGCCCAGGCCGCCGATCTGGCGCAGGGCGTCCAGCGATTGCTGGGTATAGCGCAGGTGCACGTCGATCAGGGCGCCGTTGCGCATGTTGATTTCGTTGGCCGACGCCGACTTGGCCAGCAGGGCCTGCCAGACGTCGGACAGTTGCGGGTGCTGCACGGCGGCCTGCTCGGTGCCGGCGTGGCCGGCGGGCAGGCCGATTTCGGCCAGCAGGCCGTCGCGGGTGTGGCTGAGGTCGACCAGCTGCTGGGCGATATTGCCCTTGCGCTCGGTGATGTCATGCAGCGCGTCGACGTTGCCCGGCCCGACCAGCACCTTGGTTTCTTCTTCCAGGATGGAGGAAAACTCGGTGATCAGGGCATCTTCCTGCTTCATGCAGGCTTGCAGGGACTCGACAGGGCTCATGGTCATACTCGGGCGGACGGGTCGAAAAAACGGCGATCTTGCAAAAACGGTATTACTTCAGCAGGTCGCGGGCGCTGGCGATCAGGCCATCGGCGATGCGGCTGGTGTCGATCTTGAGCTGGCCCGAGGCGATGGCGGCGCGAATCGCGGCGACGCGCTCGACGTTGATGTCGTTCGAGCCGTCCTGCAGGGCCAGCATCTTGCGCGAGGCCGAGCTCAGCGCGACCTGCGAGCTGCTGGCGCCGCTGCCGCTGCCGGCGCCGTAGGCCTGGGCGACCGCGGACTCGGCGCGAGGGCTGACCGCATCTGCCGAGATGGGCCGGTTGGTTGTCGAATTGATTTTCAAGGTTTTCTCCGCAGGGCGTCCTGGGTCGGTTTGCGACGGCTCCGCCTACTTATGTCTCTGTAACGACAGGGTCGGAAGGAACTTTAGGGCAGGAGGGCGCTTGCCGCAACGCGATATGTAACATTGACTAAAGTTGTATTTCGACCAGGCCTGCGTTGCGCACCACGCCGCTGACCACCTGTCCGCTGGCGGTGCGGACCTGGACCGTGGCGCCCGGCGCCGCGTTGTCCAGGGCCTGCCCCTCGCTGCTGACCACGAAACCCTTGCCGCGGGCGTTGATCCGGACGTTCGAGCCGCGCACCACCGACTGGGCGTTGCGCAGGGCGGCGCCCTTGACCGGCTGGCCGGCGTTGATCCGGTAGGCCGCCGTCATGCCGACCACCGTGTCGGGATTGGTGATGACGCCCGGGGGCAGGGCCACCAGGTCGCCGTCGCGCGGCGCCAGGTCGGCGGGCGTCAGGGCCTGGCCAGCGGCGATCATGCGCGAAGCGACGTAGTAGTAGCCCGGCACGCTGACCGTGGCCTGCACGTAGGTGGTCCAGGGCTTGGGCGCATTGCAGCGCACGCCGACCGTCATGCGCGAGCGCAGCTTCATGCCCGAGGGCATAAATGGGGACATGGCATCGCAGGGCGCCAGGCGGTCCGCCCGCGGCGGATCGATGGCCACCGATGCCTGGCCGGGCAGGGCGGCCAGTTGTTCCAGCAAATAGGTCTGCGCGGCGATGATGATCGCCTCCGGCGCCTGGACGGCGGCGTCCTGCGCCTGGGCCGTCGGGGCCAGCAGCAGGGCGGCCAGGCAGGCGGCGCGCGCGCGGAGCTTTGCGGGGAATTTCATCATGTCCGAATTGTAGAAGCCCGCGCGGCTTGGCAATACGTGAATTGGATGAGAAATGACGGGTTATTTGGCTGATTGTGTTGAGGCACCCGCTTCTATGATGCCGTCATCCAATGGGATAACGGTGCGTCCGCTGTCCCGGGTTTCATCCGTATTCAAGGCGACCCGATGCTAGACCGGCTTAATGAAGATTTCCGCTTCTTCCAGCAGTCCCTGGGACTGCGCGCGCAGCGCCAGGAAGTGCTGTCCTCGAACATCGCCAATGCCGACACGCCCAACTACAAGGCGCGTGACTTCGATTTCAAGACGGCGATGCAGAACGCCATGGAAGGCACCAAGCGCCTGCCGGATACCTCGCTGACCCTGACGTCGGCGCGCCACATCCCGGCCAAGGCCGTGTCGCAGGGGCCGACCGATCTGCTGTACCGCCTGCCGTACCAGCCCAGCATGGACGGCAACACGGTCGACATGGACATCGAACGGGTCCAGTTCGCCGACAACACCTTGCACTACCAGAGCACGATGCAGCTGCTGTCGGGTCGCATCCGGACCATGATGGCCGCCATCCAGGATTGATTTTCATAGGGAACCGCAGGCAATGTCCTTGTTGAGCATTTTCGATATCGCCGGTTCGGCGCTGAGCGCGCAGTCACAGCGCATGAACGTGGCGGCCAGCAACATGGCCAACGCCGACAGCGTGGTCGGTCCCGACGGCCAGCCGTACCGGGCCCGCCAGGTGGTGTTCCAGGTCAACCCGCCGGCCGGCCAGACGCAGGGCCGCGAGATCGGCGGCGTGCGCGTGGCCGGCGTGGTGGTGGACCAGTCCCCCCTCAAGCAGGTCTACGACCCCAAGCATCCGATGGCCGACGCGCAGGGCTACGTCAGCATGCCCAACGTCGATCCGATCGCGGAAACCGTCAACATGATCGCGGCGTCGCGTTCGTATCAGGCCAACGTCGAGGTGCTGAACACCGCCAAGAGTCTGATGCAGAAAACCCTCACCATCGGCCAATCCTGATCCGTCTGATTCCGCGCGCCGCGCCGCCCGCGCGGAAGTCTTTGAAGAAGTGAACCCATGACCACCGTTGACCAATCCACCAGCAAGACCGGCCTGGGCCTGGCGCAAAGCGGCGCCAACGGCTCCAGCACCGCCCAGGGCCTGCAGGACCAGTTCCTGAAGCTGCTGGTCACGCAGCTCAAGAACCAGGATCCGCTGAACCCGATGCAGAACGCCGAGCTGACCTCGCAGCTGGCGCAGATCTCCACCGTGGAAGGCATCACCAACCTCAAGAACACCATGCTGGCCATCAGCGGCCAGATCGACGTGTCGCAATCCATGAACGCGGTCGCGATGATCGGCAAGGGTGTGCTGGTGCCCGGTTCGGCCGTCAAGGTCGGCGTGGACGCCGCGAACCCCTCCGAACGCGTGGTCACGCCCTACGGCATCGACCTGCAGAAGGACGCCGCCAAGGTCCAGGTGCGCATTTCCGACGCCAACGGTCAGGTCGTGCGCACCATCGAGCTGGGCGAGCAGAAGGCCGGCGTGTACACGCTGGACTGGGACGGCAAGAACGACGCCGGCGTGGCAATGGATGCGGGCGCCTACACCGTGTCCGTCCTGGCCACGGATGGCGATGACAAGAAGGTGGCCGCCGAAGTGCTGAAGTACGGCAAGGTCAAGAGCGTGGCCTACTCCACCAACGGCCTGCGCCTGGATATGGGCCTGGATGGCCAGACCAGCATGCTGGATGTGCGCAAGGTGATCGGCTGAGGCCAGCCGGTTTGATTATCAGCCGGCGCCACGGCGGCGGTTTCCCCTTTAAAGATTAGCGAGAGAAAACATGGGTTTCGGACAAGGATTGAGCGGCCTGAACGCCGCGGCGCAGAACCTGGACGTCATCGGCAACAACATCGCCAACTCGGGCACCGTCGGCTTCAAGTCGTCGACCGCGTCGTTCGCGGACGTCTACGCCAGCTCGCGCGTCGGCCTGGGCACCAAGGTGTCGGCGATCACCCAGCGCTTCACGGTGGGCACGGTCAACGGCGGCGGCGGCGAATATGACATCGCCATCGATGGCGCCAAGGGCATGTTCCGCGTCACCGACCAGAGCGGCGCCGTGATGTACACCCGCAACGGCGAGTTCCTGGTCGACAAGAACAACTTCATCGTCAACGCGCAGGGCTATCGCCTGACCGGCTACCCCAACGGCGGCATCGGCGCCAACCCGGTCGAACTGCAGCTGCCCACCGCCAACGTGGCGCCCAAGGCCACCTCGACCGCCACCACCGTGGCCAACCTGGACGCCAACGCCAAGGTCATCTACCAGGTCGACACCGTGACGTCGCCGGCCGTGCCCGGCTCCGTGACGTTGGGCGGCACCGCCTACACCTTCACCAAGGCGCCTGGCGGCGCGATCACCTGGGCGCCGGGCAACCCGCCGGCCAACACCTACGGCACCGCGCCCAATACCGTCACCATCGACGGCACCGGCCAGGTCACCGCCGGCAACCTGAACGTCATCCCCGGTTTCGTCGACTTCACCGCCGCCGTGACCGAAGTCGGCAAGCCGTTCGACCCCAAGGTCCCCGGCAGCTACACCAACGCCTCGCCCATGACGGTCTACGACTCGCTGGGCAACTCGCACCAGGTGATGCAGTACTTTGCCAAGCGCGCCGCCGACGCCGCCGGCAACAGCGTCTACGACGTCTACTACACCATCGACGGCCAGGCCATGGCGCCGACCACCCAGGCGGGCGGCGTGTGGGGCAATCCGACCCAGTTCACGTTCAACAAGGCCGGCGTGATGACCAGCGCCGCCACGGTCAACCTGTCGTTCGCGACGCCGGGCGGCGGCACCACCCCGGCCGATCCGATGGCGATCGCCGTGAACTACGCCGGCACCACGCAGTACGGCAGCGCCTACGCGCTCAAGTCCCAGCCGGACGGCTACTCCTCGGGCGAGTTCCGCGGCATCAACATCAGCGCCGACGGCAGCCTGGTGGCCAGCTACACCAACGGCGAAACCTCGATCGTCGGCACCATCGTGCTGGCCGACTTCGCCAACCTGCAGGGCCTGCAGCCGGTGGGCAACAACGCCTGGAAGGAAACCGCTTCGTCGGGCCAGCCGATCCTGGGCCAGCCGGGCAACAACGGCATGTCCAAGGTGGTGGGTCAGGCGACCGAAGCCTCGAACGTGGACATGAGCAAGGAGCTGGTCAACATGATCATCGCCCAGCGCACCTACCAGGCCAACTCGCAGACCATCAAGACCCAGGACGAAATCATGCAAGTCCTGATGAACCTGAAGTAATGGCTGACGGGCACGCGACGACACCGACGGAATAGGCAATGGATCGAATCATCTACACCGCCATGAATGGCGCAGCGCGGATCACGGAGCATCAGGCCGCGCTCTCCAACAACATGGCCAACGTGAACACGCCGGGCTTTCGCGAGCAGATCGCGTTGTACCGGTCGGTTCCGGTGAACGACGGCGTTAGCCTGCCGACGCGTGTTTCGACGGTGGCGTCGACGCCCCGCAACAACTTCGAGATGGGCAACATGCAGACCACGGGCCGCGACCTGGACGTGGCCCTGGCCAGCTCCAACGGCTGGATCGCCGTGCAGACCCCGCAGGGCGAGGCCTACACTCGCGCCGGCAGCCTGCAGGTGGGCGTGAACGGCCTGCTGCAGACCTCGCTGGGCCAGCCCGTGATGTCCGACCAGAACGGCATCATCGACGTGCCCGACCAGGCGGCGCTGACGATCACCTCGGACGGCACCATCACCGCCATTGGCGCCGGCGATGCCCCGAACAACATCCTGAACCTGGGCCGCATCAAGCTCGCCAACCCGCCGGAAGCGCAACTGGTGCACGGCGACGACGGCGTCTTCCGCCTGGCGCCGGTCAATGGCCAGCCGGCGCCGCCGGCCCCCGCCGACCCCAGCCTGCGGGTGCTGTCCGGCGTGCTGGAAGGCAGCAATACCAATCCGATGGCGGCGATGGTGGGCATGATCGAGAACGCCCGCCGCTTCGAGCAGCAGATGCAGGTGGTGCAGCAGGCGGATCGCAACGCCGAGCGCGCCAACGGCATCCTCTCGGTTTCCTGATCCGGTCAGCCGATCCGAACCAAATAATTTTCGCGCGCGGCCGGGCCGCCGCACCAGGAGTACTTCATCATGATGCGTTCGCTGTGGATTGCCAAGACGGGCCTGGAAGGTCAACAGACCTCGATGGACGTGATTTCCAACAACTTGGCCAACGTCTCGACCAACGGCTTCAAGCGCGGCCGCGCCGTGTTCCAGGATCTGATGTACCAGACCCTGCGCCAGCCCGGCGCCCAGGTCGGCGACGCCACGCAGCTGCCGTCGGGCCTGCAGCTGGGCACCGGCGCCCGCGTGGCCGCCACCGAGCGCATCCACACCACCGGCGGCCTGAACAACACCGGCGGCGAACTGGACGTGGCGATCAACGGCCGCGGCTTCCTGCAGGTCGAACTGCCGGACGGCACCCAGGCCTACACCCGTGACGGCGCGCTGCAGCGCGACCAGAACGGCCAGCTGACCACGGTCAGCGGCTACGTGATCCAGCCGCCGATGAACGTGCCGGACAACGCCCTGTCGATCTCCATCGGCAAGGATGGCATCGTCTCGGTGACGCAGCCCGGCGCGGCCGGCGTCAACGTGCAGATCGGCCAGCTGCAGATCGCCACCTTCATCAACCCGACCGGCCTGCAGAGCGTCGGCGAGAACCTGTACCTGGAAACCGACGCCTCCGGCCCGGCCAACCTGCTGCAGCCCGGCGTCGACGGCGCCGGCACGTTCATGCAGAACTACGTCGAAACCTCCAACGTGAACGTGGCCGAGGAACTGGTCAACATGATCACGACCCAGCGCGCTTACGAAATGAACAGCAAAGCCGTCAAGACCTCGGACGAAATGCTGGCCCGCCTGACCCAACTGTGATGCCTATGTCGTCTGTCCTGCGTCTGGTTTCGAGTGCGGCCCTGGCGTTGCTGGTGGCCGGTTGCGCCATGATTCCGCCCGAGCCCATCGTGACCGGGCCGACGACGGCCGCGCCGCCGGCGCCGCCGATGCCGACGGCGCAGCCCACCGGCTCGATCTACCAGCCCACGACGTACGGCAACTATCCGCTGTTCGAGGACCGCCGGCCGCGCAACGTCGGCGACATCGTCACCATCGTCCTGAACGAGAAGACCAACGCCTCCAAGAACGTCGCGACCAACACCAACCGCAGCGGCAACGCCAGCCTGGGCATCGCCGCCGCGCCGTCGTTCATGGACAGCTGGGCCAACGCCAACCTGAACACCGACGCCAAGGGCGGCAACGTGTCGCAGGGCAAGGGCGACAGTACGGCCAACAACGCCTTCACCGGCACCATCACCACCACGGTGGTGGGCGTGATGTCCAACGGCAACCTGCAAGTGGCCGGCGAGAAGCAGATCGCCATCAACCGGGGCAGCGAATACGTGCGCTTCTCGGGCGTGGTCGATCCGCGCTCGATCACCGGCACGAACACCGTGTCGTCCACCCAGGTGGCCGACGCCCGCATCGAATACCGCAGCAAGGGCGTCATGGACGAGGTCCAGACCATGGGCTGGCTGCAACGCTTCTTCCTGATCGCTTCGCCGTTCTGACCATGAAACAACCCACTCCGATTTCCGCCCTGCTGTCCCTGCTGGCGCGCGTCTGTGTCGCGGCGGGGCTGCTGGCCGGCGCCTCGGCGGCGCATGCCGAGCGGCTCAAGGACCTGGCCTCCATTCAGGGGGTGCGCGGCAACCAGCTGATCGGTTATGGCCTGGTGGTGGGGCTGGACGGCAGCGGCGACCAGGTGCGCCAGACGCCGTTCACGCAGCAGAGCCTGACCAACATGCTGTCGCAGCTGGGCATCACCGTGCCCGCCGGCAGCAACATGCAGCTCAAGAACGTGGCGGCGGTCATGGTCACCACGACCCTGCCGGCGTTCGCCCGTCCGGGCCAGACGCTCGACGTGGTGGTGTCCTCGATGGGCAACGCCAAGAGCCTGCGCGGCGGCACGCTGCTGATGACGCCCCTCAAGGGCGCCGACAGCCAGGTCTATGCGATCGCCCAGGGCAACATCCTGGTCGGCGGCGCGGGCGCTTCGGCCGGCGGTTCCAGCGTGCAGATCAACCAGCTCAACGGCGGCCGCATCAGCGCCGGCGCGATCGTCGAGCGCGGGGTGCCGACCACCTTCGCGCGTGACGGTTACATCTACCTGGAAATGAACAACACCGACTTCGGCACCGCCCAGAACGTGGTGGCGGCGCTGAACCGCAAGTTCGGGCAGGGCACGGCCACGGCGCTGGACGGCCGCGTGGTGCAGGTGCGCAGCCCCATGGAACAATCGGCGCAGGCGCGCTTCCTGTCGCAGGTCGAGGACCTGCAGGTGGCGCGCGCCCCGACCGTGGCCAAGGTCATCATCAACGCCCGCACCGGCTCGGTGGTCATGAACCGCACGGTCATGATCGAGGAAGCCGCCGTGGCGCACGGCAACCTGTCGGTCATCATCAACCGCCAGAACCAGGTGTCGCAGCCGGATACGCCGTTCACCGAAGGGCAGACGGTGGTGGTGCCCAACACCCAGATCGAAGTGCGCCAGGAAAACGGCTCGCTGCAGCGCGTGAGCACCAGCGCCAACCTGGCTGACGTGGTCAAGGGCCTGAACGCCCTGGGCGCCACGCCGCAGGACCTGCTGGCGATCCTGCAGGCCATGAAGAGCGCCGGCGCCCTGCGCGCCGAGCTGGAAATCATCTGACCGCCATGGGTTACACCAACACTTCCGCGTCCCTGGGCAGTCGCCAGGATTCCGTGTTCGACATGGGTCGCCTGTCGGACCTGAAGCGCGACGTGACCAAGGACCCGGCCAATCCCGGCACCGAACAGCAGAAGCAGGTGGCCAAGCAGTTCGAGGCCCTGTTCCTGCAGATGATGCTCAAGCGCATGCGCGAGGCGACGCCCAAGGAAGGGCTGTTCGACTCGCAGCAGACCCAGATGCTGCAATCCATGGCCGACGAGCAGCTGGCGCTGCACCTGGCCACGCCCGGCATCGGCCTGTCGCAATCGATCCTGGCGCAGATGCAGCAGGGCAAGCCCGGCGACCTGCCGGCCGAGGCCGTGCAACGCCTGGGGCAGGGCACCGACCTGGATTTCCAGACCGGCGGCTCGCGCCAGGTGTCGGCGCTGATGGATGTGATGCGCAACAACCGCGCCAGCGACCGGGCCCTGGCCGCGGCCGAGGGCGCGCCCGAGCACGTCATCAATTTCGTGTCGAAGATGTCGCGCGCGGCCACCCTGGCCTCGCAGCAGAGCGGCGTGCCGGCCCGCCTCATCATGGGCCAGGCGGCCCTGGAGTCCGGCTGGGGCCAGCGCGAGATCAAGCACGAGGACGGTCGCACCAGCTACAACCTGTTCGGCATCAAGGCGGGCCCCAGCTGGAAGGGCAAGGTCGTCAATGTGCTGACCACCGAATACGAAGACGGCGTCGCGAAAAAGGTGACGCAACCTTTCCGGGCCTATTCGTCCTACGAGGAATCGTTCGCCGACTACGCCCGCCTGATCGGCACCAGTCCGCGCTATGAGAGCGTGACCCAGGCGCGCAACGAGATCGAGGCCGCCCGCCGCATCCAGAGTTCCGGCTACGCCACCGATCCGCAGTACGCGCAGAAATTGATCGGCGTCATGAGCCAGCTGCGCGGCGCCGCCGCCAAGGTCGATATTTCGCGTCAGATGTTGGAAGGACTCTAAATTTGGACTACCTGCTGCCGTTAATCGGGTATCCAGAAATATCAGTCGCGGTTACATACGGGGCATTGTCAGCATGAATCTGTACAAATTGGCATTGGGCGGGCTGAACGCGTCCCAGGCGGGCCTGGCGACCACCGGCCACAACATCAACAATGCCACCACGGTCGGTTACAACCGTCAGCGCGTCATGATCTCGACCGCCGGCGCCCAGGCGACCAGCAATGGCTTCATCGGCCGCGGCGTCCAGGTGGACACCGTGGTGCGCAGCTACGACAGCTTCCTGTACAAGCAGCTGGTCGGCGCGCAAGGCAGCAGCGCCCAGCTGCAGACCCAGTTCGACCAGATCTCCCAGGTCAACAACCTGTTCGCCGACCGCACCGTGGGCATCGCCCCGGGCCTGTCGAACTTCTTCACCAGCATGAATACCGTGGCCAGCAAGCCGGCCGATCCGGCCGCGCGCCAGGACTTGCTGGGCAAGGCCAACAGCCTGACCACCCAGATCCGCTCGGCCTACCAGGAAATGCAGAACCAGCGCCTGGGCCTGAACACGCAGATCTCGACCACCGTCGACCAGGTCAACAGCTACCTGACCCGCATCGACGACCTGAACAACCAGATTTCCACCGCCCGCGCCAAGGCTGGCGGCAATCCGCCCAACGACCTGCTGGACCAGCGCGACCAGGCCGTGTCGGAACTGAACCAGCTCGTCGGCATCACGACCTACGAGCAGGGCGACAAGCTCAACATCTCGCTGGCCTCGGGCGGCCAGGCGCTGCTGTCGGGCAACACCATCTATCCGCTGCAGGCCGTGGCGTCGTCCAAGGACGTCAGCCGCACCGTCATCGCCTACACGCTGCCGGCCGGTTCGGGTGGCAAGACCGTGTCGGTCGAGCTGAACGACGCCGACGTCACCGGCGGCAAGCTGGGCGGCCTGCTGCAGTTCCGCGCCTCGTCGCTGGACGTCATGCAGGCCCAGCTGGGCCAGATGGCCGTCGGCCTGGCGATGTCGTTCAACGAGCAGCACCGCCAGGGCCTGGACACCGCCGGCAACCCGGGCACGGACTTCTTCAGCATCGGCAAGCCACAGGGCGTGCCGAACGCCGCCAACAAGAGCGGCGCGCAGATCAGCGGCACGTTCACCGACGTGAACAACATCAACGCCAAAGACTACGAAATCAGCTTCGACGGCGCCAACTACCGCGTGACGCGCGTGCCGGAAGGCACCCAGGTGTACAACGGCCCGGCCACCGGCACGCCGCCCACCGCCACGCTGGACCTGAGCGCTGAAATGGGCGTCACGCTGACGATCGACTCGCCGCCGCAAGCCGGCGACAAGTGGTCGCTGTCGCCCACGCGCGATGCCGCCCGCGACATCAACGTGCTGATCACCGATCCGGAAAAGATCGCCGCGGCCGATGCGGCCGGCGGCGACGCCAACGGCAAGAACGCGCTGGCGCTGGCGCAACTGCAGACCAAGAAGGTGCTGGGCCACGGCACGATGAGCATCAACGAGATGTTCTCGCAGGTGGTCAACACCGTCGGCGTGCAGACCGCGCAGATCAAGTCGGCCAACACTGCCCAGTCCAACCTCGTCGCCCAGAAGCTCGAGGCCCAGCAGGCGGTGTCGGGCGTCAACCTGAACGAAGAATACGTGAGCCTGTCGCTGTACCAGGAGCAATACCAGGCCAGCGCCCGCATCATCGACGTCGCCAGCACGCTGTTCGATACGCTGCTGGGCCTGCGCGGCTGATCGGATCGTTGACATCGTGACCCATCAAGACAAATTCGGAGTATCCCCATGCGCCTGAGCACCTCCATGATGTACTCGAACGGACTCAAGGGCGTCCTCGCTCAGGAATCCGACATGAACCGCCTGGTCGAACAGGTGGGCAGCGGCAAGAAGTTCCTGACGCCGGCGGATGATCCGCTGGCCGCCTCGTTGTCGATCAACGTGGCGCAGACGCAGAGCATGAACGCGACGTACCAGCTCAATCGCAACACGGCCAAGACCAACCTGTCCCAGGAAAACAACGTCCTGGATTCGATCACGACGGCGCTGGCCGACGTGCGCACCCGCGTGGTGCAGGCCGGTAACGGCACCTTCGCCGACAGCGATCGCCAGGCCTTGTCCACCGCGCTGAAGAATGCCCGCGACGCATTGCTGGGCCTGGCCAACAGCACCGATGGCAATGGCCAGTACCTGTTCTCCGGCTACCAGGGCGGCGTCATTCCCTACGCCCAGGACGCCACCGGCAAGATCGTCTACAGCGGCGCCACCGGCGAACGCACGGTGCAGGTCGACCAGTCTCGCCAGATGTCCACCAGCGACATCGGCAGCGACATCTTCAATCGCGCCAATCCGGGTTCGCAGGCCTACGTCAGCACGGCCGCCGCGCACAACACCGGCACCGCGCAGTTCGGCACCGTGTCGGTGACGCCGGGCAGCCCCAACATCGGCAAGAATTTCAGCCTGCAGTTCGAGTCGGATCCGGCCACGGGCAACATGGGCTACCGCGTCATCACGACCGATCCCAACGCCAATCCGCCGGTGCCGCCCGTCATCACGCCCACGCCGCCCGCCGCCCCGACCGCGTACACGCCGGATGCATCGATCGATTTCGGCGGTGTCTCGGTCGTGGTCAAGGGGACGCCGCAGAACGGCGACGTGATCGACGTGCAAAGCGTGCAGTCGGCCAACGTCGACATATTCAACACCCTGGACAGCCTCATCAAGACGCTGGACTCGCCGATCGCCGGCGACCCCGTGGCGCTGGCCAAGCTGAATAACGAACTGGCCTCCGCCAACAAGAAGCTGTCGACCAACTACGACAACGTGCAAACGGTGGCCGCGTCGGTCGGCGCCCGCATGAACGAACTGGAGGCGCTGGACGCCACCGGCACCCAGAAGGGCCTGTCGTACTCGAAGTCGCTGTCGGACCTCGAAGACCTCGACTACTACTCGGGCGCCAGCCAGCTGGCATTGCGCCAGGTGGCCCTGCAGGCGGCGTCGGCGGCCTTCATGACGATCCAGGGATCGAGTCTTTTCAGCCGCAAATAATGCGGTGAGTCCATAGGCCGTGCCCGATGGCGGGCGCGGCATGTTGCGCCCTTGCGGACGCTTCCGGTGACATGCCGGAGCGTCCGTGTGTGCGTACAGGGTAGGAATTTTGTCGTTTCACCACGCTTAACGCTCGGATATTTCATGCTTGTCAATTTGAAAGTTCGCACCTGCATCATCCTGGTGCTGTTGCTCTTCACGGGTGCCATGTTCGTATCCAATGGCGTGGCCTGGATGGGATTGAATTCCAGCAACGACAAGCTGGAACAGATCAATACCGCATACTCCGATCAGGCCGTGCCGCTGAACCGCGCCTACACCGTGTTCCTGCGCGCCCGCCTGTTGCTGTCCACCTCGCTGATGGACATGCAGCAGGGCAAGACGGAACAGGCCTCGGCGCAAGCCAAGCGCTCCGATGCCTTGATGCAGGACGCCTTCAAGATGATGGACGCCTTCCGCAAGACGCCCAAGCTTGCTGGCACGGAAGGGCTGATCCAGGCGGTTGACGCCGCGCTCAAGGAATACGACGGCGTGCTCAAGGGCCAGTCGGCCGCGCTGGCCAACATGGCCATCCAGGACTACCTGAACCTGAACGACAGGGCCAGCGACGTCAACACGAAGTTCCGCGAGGCGGTCGACGCCTACCTGAACTTCATCGACAAGCGCACCGACGAATTGGCGGCGATGGCGGAGACGGATCACAATGTCTCGCGCAGCGTCACCATCGCCTTGCTGGCGATCGCGCTGGTGCTCGCCATCGGCTGTTGGATTTTCATCAACCGCACCGTGTTGCGCCCGCTGCATGAAGCCGGCGATCACTTCGAGAAGATCTCGGGCGGCGATTTCACCGGCCGCATCGACGTGCGCAGCACCAATGAGATCGGCCAACTGTTCGGCGCCGTCAAGCGCATGCAGGAAAGCCTGACCCGCACGGTGGCCACTGTGCGTCGCGGCGTCGATGAAATCAACGTCGGCTCGCGCGAGATCTCGGCCGGCAACACGGACCTGTCCAGCCGCACCGAGCAGCAGGCGGCCTCGCTGGAAGAGACCGCGGCCTCGATGGAGCAACTGGCCTCGACCGTCAAGCAGAACGCCGACAACGCACGCCAGGCCAACCAGTTGGCGGCCAGCGCCTCGGATGTGGCTGAGCGCGGCGGTTCCGCCGTGTCCGAAGTGGTCAGCACGATGCAGGGCATCTCGGCCAGCTCGCGCAAGATCTCGGAAATCGTGTCGGTCATCGACGGCATCGCCTTTCAGACCAACATCCTGGCGCTGAACGCGGCGGTGGAAGCCGCTCGTGCCGGCGAGCAGGGTAAGGGCTTCGCGGTGGTGGCGGGCGAAGTGCGCTCGCTGGCGCAGCGCAGCGCGCAGGCGGCCAAGGAAATCAAGGGCCTGATCGAGGATTCCGTGACCAAGGTGGGCGCGGGTTCGCAGCAGGTCGAGCGCGCGGGCGCGACGATGCAAGAGATCGTGGCGTCGGTCAAGCGCGTGACGGACATCATGGGCGAGATCTCGGCGGCGTCGGAAGAGCAATCGAGCGGCATCGACCAGGTCAACCGCGCAGTGGCGCAGATGGACGAAGTGACGCAGCAGAACGCGGCGCTGGTGGAAGAGGCTGCGGCCGCCGCCGGCTCGCTGCAGGAACAGGCGCAGCGCCTGGCCGAAGCGGTGGCGGTGTTCAAGGTCAACATCGGCGAAGTGATCGAAGTGCCGGCCCATCGCCTGTCTTCGGGCCGCGCCGCCGCCGACGAATCACGGCTGCAAGCGCCTGACGCGCTTGCTCTTGAGCGCTGAGGACGGCAGTGGCGACAGCGGCAAACATGGCGCCGTCCATCCCGGTGGACCGCCAATTCGATTTTCGGGACGCGGACTTCACCCGCGTCCGCAAGATGATTCACGCGCGCGCCGGCATCTCGCTGGGCGCGCACAAGCGCGAAATGGTCTACAGCCGGCTGGCGCGGCGCCTGCGGGCGCTGGGCCGGCAGGACTTCGGCAGCTATCTGGACCAGCTCGAGAACGAGCCGGACGCGGCCGAATGGGAAGATTTCGTCAACGCCCTGACGACCAACCTGACCGCGTTCTTCCGCGAGTCGCACCATTTCCCGATCCTGGCCGACTTCGTGCAAAAGCGCGGCGGCCCGGTGTCGGTGTGGTGTTGCGCGGCGTCCACGGGCGAAGAGCCGTACTCCATCGCGATCACCCTGGCCGAGGCCCTCGGGCCACGCGCCAGCGGCTGCTCGGTGTTGGCGACCGACATCGACACCAACGTGCTGAACCGGGCGCGCGCGGCCGTCTATCCGGCCGAGCGCGTGGCCAAGATGGAAGAGAGCCGCCTCAAGCGCTTCTTCCTGAAGGGCCGCGGTTCCAACGCCGGGCAGGTCCGGGTGCGTCCGGAGATCGCCGACATGGTGCGGTACGAGACGTTGAACCTGCTCGCGCCCTCGTGGCAGATCAGCGAGAAGTTCGACGTCATCTTCTGCCGCAACGTCATGATTTACTTCGACAAGCCGACCCAGGCGAAGATCCTTGAGCGGTTCGTTCCGCTGCTCAAGCCGGGCGGCCTGCTGTTTGCGGGCCATTCCGAGAACTTCACCTATATCAGTCGGGATTTCCGTCTGCGCGGGCAGACAGTCTACGAATGCGCGGGCAAGGCCTAGACCTGTCGGTGGCGACGGGTTCCAGGTCCGCCTGAGGCGGTAAACAATGCAGAAAATCAGAGTTCTATGTGTGGATGATTCCGCGCTCGTGCGCGGACTGATGACCGAGATCATCAACAGCCAGCCGGATATGGAAGTGGTTGCGACCGCGCCTGATCCGCTGGTGGCGCGCGAGCTGATCAAAAAGCACAATCCCGACGTGTTGACGCTGGACGTGGAAATGCCCCGCATGGACGGGCTGGATTTCCTTGAAAAGCTGATGCGTCTGCGGCCGATGCCGGTGGTGATGGTGTCGTCGCTGACCGAGCGCGGCGGCGAAATCACGCTGCGCGCGCTGGAACTGGGCGCCATCGACTTCGTGACCAAGCCCAAGCTGGGCATCCGCGACGGCCTGCTGGAATACACCGAGATCATCGCCGACAAGATCCGCGCCGCCTCGCGCGCCAAGCTGCGCACGCCGAGCCCGCACGCCCCGGCGCCCGCGCCGGCGCCGATGCTGCGCCGGCCGCTGGCCAGCTCGGAAAAACTGGTCATCGTGGGCGCCTCCACCGGCGGCACCGAGGCCATCCGCGAGGTGTTGCAGCCGCTGCCGCCGGACAGCCCGGCCATCCTGATCACGCAGCACATGCCGGCCGGCTTCACGCGGTCGTTCGCGCAGCGCCTGGATGCCCTGTGCGCGGTGACGGTGCGCGAGGCCGTGCACGGCGAGCGCGTGCTGCCGGGCCACGTGTACCTGGCCCCGGGCGGCGAGATGCACATGCGCCTGGGCCGCAGCGGCGCCAACTACGTGATCGAGCTGGAAGCCAGCGAACCGGTCAATCGCCACCGCCCGTCGGTGGATGTGTTGTTTAATTCCGCCGCCGTGGCGGCAGGCAAGAACGCCATCGGCGTCATCCTGACCGGGATGGGCAAGGACGGAGCGGCCGGCATGCTGGCCATGCACCGAGCCGGCGCCCATACCATTGCGCAGGACGAAGCCAGTTGCGTGGTCTTCGGCATGCCCCGGGAGGCCATCGCAATTGGCGCGGCTGACGAAGTGGTGCCGCTGTCGGCAATGAGTGAGCGCATTCTGACTCGCCTGGGCGACCGGGGACACCGCGTTTGACGCGGCTGTGATCCCGATCGATCTCAAGCAAATTTCTTCTGGAGTAAAAGATGGTAGACAAGGGCATCAAGATTCTGGTGGTGGATGACTTCCCCACCATGCGGCGGATCATCCGCAACCTGCTCAAGGAGCTGGGTTTCGAGAACGTGGATGAGGCCGAAGACGGCGCGATCGGACTGGAGAAGCTGCGCAACGGCGGCTTCCAGTTCGTCGTGTCCGACTGGAACATGCCCAATCTGGACGGCCTGGAAATGCTCAAGCAGATCCGCGCCGACGCCAGCCTGGCCTCGCTGCCGGTGCTGATGGTGACGGCCGAGGCCAAGAAGGAAAACATCGTCGCGGCGGCCCAGGCCGGCGCCAACGGTTACGTGGTCAAGCCTTTCACCGCGGCGACGCTGGAAGAGAAGCTGGTCAAGATCTTCGAGAAAATTGGCGGCTGAGGTGCGCGATGAGCACGACGCAGAATGATGACTCGACGGAATCCCCGGACCTGATTCACCGCATCGCCTCGCTGACCCGCATGCTGCGCGACAGCATGCGCGAGCTGGGCCTGGACCAGGCGATCAAGGACGCGGCCAACGCCATCCCCGATGCCCGCGACCGCCTGCGCTACGTGGCGCAGATGACCGAACAGGCCGCCAACCGCGTGCTGAACGCGACCGAGGCCGCCGGCCCGATCCAGGACGGCATGTCGCGCTCGGCGCAGGCGCTGGACGGTCGCTGGCAGCAATGGTACGACCAGCCGCTGGAACTGCCTGAGGCCCGCGAACTGGTCAAGGACACGCGCGCGTTCCTGCAGGACGTGCCCAAGCAGACGCAGCAGACCCAGTCCAAGCTGATGGAAATCATCATGGCGCAGGACTTCCAGGATCTGACCGGCCAGGTCATCATGCGCATGATGGACGTGGTCGGCGCGATCGAGCGCGAGCTGCTGCAAGTGCTGCTGGACAACGTGCCGCAAGAGCGCCGCGACGAAGCCAACAGCCTGCTCAACGGCCCGCAGGTCAGCCCGCAAGGCAAGACCGATGTGGTCACCAGCCAGGACCAGGTCGACGACCTGCTGGCCAGTTTGGGCTTCTGAGCCCGCCCGGGCGGCGGGCCGCGCGGGCCCGCCTGCCGCCATGCCCGCTGGCCGGGCATGGTCGTATTCCCTAAGGGTGCGAACGCGCGCCCTTGGGTAGACTGCGAAACAATAAGAATCGGGGCCGCAGCAGGAGACAGGGCGCATCGCGCCTAGGCAACGGATGCCCACAGAAGGCAATCCGGGCCGCACAAGGAGGTGCCATCTTGGCCAGATCCATATTCCGATTCGGAGGTATCTGGGGGTTGTTGCGCCGGCTCAATCGCGGCCGCGCCACGCTGTCCGAACGCCCCTTGTCCCTCAGCCCGGCCGCCTGGCCGCTGTACCGCTTCCTGGCCGGCATCCGCAGCCGGATCAGCACGGTGCGGCAATCCAGCATCGAGATCGCCCTGAATACCGCCCGGACCCAGTTCCAGGCCGGCCGCTGCGCGCTGCTGGCGCAGGAGCAGGCGCGCGCGGCCGAGGCGCTGGCGGCCAGCGGCGCCCAGATCGCGGCGCTGTCGGCCTCGACTTCGACCCATGCGCGCGAGATCGCCCAGGTCTCCGGGCAGAACCTGCGCGCGGCCGAACAGGCGCTGGCCGAGCTGTCCGAGGTCAAGGAACGGGTCGACCGCATGACCCGCGAAATGGCGGCCTTCACCGACGTGGTGGCGCAGCTGACCGGCCGGGCGCGCTCGGTCGGCGACATCAGCAAGCTCATCAAGGACATCGCCCTGCAGACCCAGCTGCTGGCGCTGAATGCCGGGGTGGAGGCGGCCCGGGCCGGCGACGCCGGGCGTGGCTTCGCCGTGGTGGCCAGCGAGGTCGGCCGGCTGGCCGAGCGGGTCAACGCCGCCACCAGCGACATCGGCCGCCATACCGGCGAGATGCTGGAACTGGTCGACTCGACCCAGCGCCAGACCGGCACCCTGCGCGAGGACGTGGACGCGTCCGGCGCGGTGCTGGACAAGACGCGCCAGGATTTCCAGCACTTCGTGCGCGATTTCGACAGCATGAACCGCCAGGTGGGCGAGGTGGTGCAGGCGATCGGCGAGGTCGACGCCACCAACCACGGCATGAGCCAGGACGTCAGCCGCATCGCCGCGCTGAGCGCCGACGTGCGCGAGCGGGTGGCCAGCATGTCCGGCGAGATCGACCGCATCCGGCGCCAGACCGAGAGCGTGCAGGAGGTGTTGTCGGACATGCGCACCGGCAATACCGCCTTCGACCGCCTGTCCGAGACGCTCGACGCCTTCCGGCTGGCGGCGATCCGGCTGCTCGACCATGCGCGCGAGCGCGGCCTGGACGTGTTCGACCGACATTACCAGCGGATCGCGGGCAGCGAACCGCCGCGCTACCACACCGCCTATGACCGCGGCATCGACGAGGCGCTGACCCGCCTGCTGGACCGTGTGCTGGAGGCCGTGCCGGGCGGCAGCTATGCGCTGCTGGTGGATGCGCGCGGCTACGCCCCGGCGCACAACAGCCGCTATTCGCACCCGCCCAGCGGCGACCCGGCCCAGGACATCGCCCGGGTGCGGCACAAGCGCATCTTCGACGACCCGGTCGGGGCGCGGCTGGCCGCCAACACCGAAACCCTGCTGTTTCAGACCTATTCCCGTGATACCGGCGAGATCGTCAACGACATCTCCGTGCCCCTGTTCCTGGACGGCGAGCACTGGGGCGCGGTGCGGATCGGGCTCGATTACGTGCGTTTCCAGGCCACCCTGGACGCCGGCGGATCGGCCCGGCCGGTGGTCGCGGCGGCCGGCTGAACCAGACCGATCCGCCAGGCAGGCGGGGCAGGGCGCCCGGTCGCCGGCCCGCCCCGGCCGGCCCGGTCCGGGCGCATCCGGGAATAGCGCCGCTTTCCCCCCGTTTCTTGGCTTATCGCCCAAGGCCCAGGCCTCCTAGAATCTCGGCGGGCAGCTCGTAATCCGTCAATCCGCGAGCCGCAACGACACCGCAGAGCATGGCCGAAGAAAGCGACCTCGAGAAAACCGAAGCCGCCTCTCCCAGGCGCCTGGAAAAGGCGCGCGAGGAGGGGCAGATTGCGCGTTCCCGGGAACTGGGCACGTTCATGATGCTGGCCGCCGGTGTCGCGGCGATCTGGGCCGGCGGTGGCACGATTTATCAGGGACTGAGCGGGGTGCTGCGCAACGGGCTGGCGTTCGACCAGCGCGTGGTCGCCGACCCGGGCGTGATGGTCGAGCAGGCCGTCAACGGCTTCGGCCACGCCCTGATGGTGATTCTGCCGATCTTCGGCCTGCTGGCGGTGATCGCCGTGCTGTCCAGCGTGCTGCTGGGCGGCATCGTCATCTCGGGCAAGCCGCTGTCGCCGAATTTCTCCAAGCTCAGCCTGTTCGCCGGCCTCAAGCGCATGTTTTCGTCGCAGACCGTGGTCGAGCTGATCAAGGCGCTGGCCAAGGCCCTGCTGGTGGGCGGCGTGGCGGTCTGGATCATCTGGCGCTACCACGACGACATGCTGGGCCTGATGCACGTGGCGCCGGCCGCCGCCCTGACCAAGGCGCTGAGCCTGGTGGCGATGTGCAGCGCCTTCATCGTCGCCTCGCTGCTGGTGATCGTGCTGCTGGACGTGCCGTGGCAGATCTGGAGCCACCTGAAGAAGCTGCGCATGTCCAAGGAAGACGTGCGCCAGGAACACAAGGAAAGCGAAGGCGATCCGCACACCAAGGCCCGCATCCGCCAGCAGCAGCGCCAGGCCGCGCGCCGCCGCATGATGTCCGAGGTGCCCAAGGCCGACGTGGTCGTGACCAACCCGACCCACTACGCCGTGGCGCTGAAGTACGAGGAAGACAAGAACGGCGCGCCGCGCGTGCTGGCCAAGGGCACCGGGCTGGTGGCGGCCAAGATCCGCGAACTGGCCGCCGAGCATCGCATTCCCACATTGGAAGCGCCGCCGCTGGCGCGCGCTTTGTATCAACACGTCGAGCTGGGGCATGAAATCCCGGCCGAGCTATATACCGCGGTCGCGGAAGTGCTGGCGTGGGTTTTCCAGTTGCGCTCGTGGCGCTCGGGATGGGGGGCCGAACCGACGGCGCCCAAGTCCCTGCCCGTGCCGGCCGCGCTGGACCCGCAGGCAAAGACCGCAGCACAAGGAGTCTAAGGAATGAGCGCTCTGCTCACCATGTTGAAAAGCAACGGCGCCGCGCATGCGCGGCTCCTGGCCGGCCCCATCCTGATCGTGATGGTGCTGGGCATGATGGTGTTGCCGCTGCCCACCTTCCTGCTGGACTTGCTGTTCACCTTCAACATCGCGCTGTCGGTGATGATCCTGCTGGTGGCCATGTTCACCCGCAAGCCGCTCGATTTCGCCGCCTTCCCGGCCGTGCTGCTGTTCGCCACGCTGCTGCGCCTGTCGCTGAACGTCGCCTCGACCCGGGTGGTGCTGCTGCACGGCCACACCGGCCCGGACGCCGCGGGCAAGGTGATCGAGGCCTTCGGCCACTTCCTGGTGGGCGGCAACTTCGCCGTCGGCATCATCGTCTTCATCATCCTGACCATCATCAACTTCATCGTCATCACCAAGGGTGCGGGGCGGATCGCCGAAGTCGGCGCGCGCTTCACCCTGGACGCCATGCCCGGCAAGCAGATGGCGATCGACGCCGACCTGAACGCCGGCCTGATCGGCGAGGACGAGGCCCGCAAGCGCCGCGCCGAGGTGTCGCAGGAATCCGACTTCTTCGGCTCGATGGACGGCGCCAGCAAGTTCGTGCGCGGCGACGCCATCGCCGGCCTGCTGATCATGGCGATCAATATCATCGGCGGCCTGATCGTGGGCGTGGCGCAGCACGACATGTCGATGAGCGACTCGGCCCGCGTCTACACGCTGCTGACCATCGGTGACGGCCTGGTGGCGCAGATCCCGGCGCTGGTGATCTCGACCGCCGCCGGCGTGGTGGTGTCGCGTGTGTCGACCGACCAGGACATCGGCCAGCAGATCATCAGCCAGCTGTTCTCCAACCCCAGCGTGATGTTCCTGACCGCTGGCATCATCGGCATCATGGGCCTGATTCCCAACATGCCGCACATCGCCTTCCTGACGCTGGCCGGCGCGCTGGCCTGGGGCGGGTGGGCGATGCTCAAGCGGCGCAAAGCCGCCGAGGTGGCGGCCAGCGAGGTGCCGCAGCAGGCCGTGACGCAGGCGCAGGCCGCGGCGGCCGAAGCCAGCTGGGACGACGTCTCGATGGTGGACCAGCTCGGCCTGGAGGTCGGCTACCGCCTGATCCCGCTGGTCGACCACGCCCAGAACGGCGAACTGCTGCACCGCATCCGCAGCCTGCGCAAGAAATTCGCCCAGGACGTGGGCTTCCTGCCGCCGGTGGTGCACATCCGCGACAACCTGGAACTCAAGCCCAACGACTACCGCATCCTGCTGTCCGGCGTCGAGATCGGCCACGGCGTGGCCATGCCGGGCCAGTGGCTGGCGATCGACCCGGGCGGCGTGACCATGCAGATCAAGGGCACGCCCACCACCGACCCGGCCTTCGGCCTGCCGGCGCTGTGGATCGACGGCAGCCTGCGCGACCAGGCCCAGGTGGTCGGTTACACCGTGGTGGATGCCGGCACCGTGGTGGCCACCCACCTGAACCACCTGATGCACCGCCACGGCTCCAACCTGCTGGGCCGCCAGGAAGTGCAGCAGCTGCTGGACCGCATCGGCCGCGACGCGCCCAAGCTGGTCGAGGACCTGGTGCCCAAGACGCTGTCGCTCACGGCGCTGCAGAAGGTGCTGCAGGGCCTCTTGGCCGAGGAAGTGCCGATCCGCGACATGCGCACCATCATCGACACCCTGTCCGAGCATGGCCCGCGCCTGGCGGCGCTGGCGGCCGGCGCGGGCGGCCAGCCCGACATCAACGAGCTGATCGCGTTGACGCGCCGCTCGCTCGGCCGCGCCATCACCCAGCAATGGTTCCCGGGCGAGGGCGAACTGCGCGTGATCGGGCTGGACGTCAAGCTCGAACGCGTGCTGTCGCAGGCGCTGACCACCAGCGGCGGCCTGGAGCCGGGCCTGGCGGACACCCTGCTGCGCGAAACCCAGGCGGCGGTCGAGCGCCAGGAATCGCAGGGCAACGCGCCGGTGCTGCTGGTGTCGCCGGTGCTGCGCGCGCCGTTGTCGCGCTTCCTGCGCCACCACCTGCCGCAGCTGGGTGTGTTGTCGAATACGGAAATTCCGGATGAGCGCATGGTCCGCGTGACGGCGCTCATCGGCGGAGGTAATGGTCAATGAAAATAAGCCGCTTCTTCGGCGCCAACAGCCGTGACGTCATGCGCCAGGTGCGCCAGGTGCTGGGTCCTGACGCGCTGATCGTGTCGAACCGCAGCGTGGATGGCGGCATCGAGGTGCTGGCCACGGTGGACGGCGCGTTCGACGACGCGTCGCCGCAGGCGCAGACGCCGACGCCGCAGGGGTATGCCGACGGCCACGCGCCGGCTCGCGCTCCGGCCGCGCCGGTGTCGCCGCAGGCGCCCGCACCGTACGGTCACGCCGCGCCCGCCAACCTGGAGCCGCCTCCCGGCTATGGCGCCACGCC
>NZ_CADIJR010000085.1 GCF_902859645.1 Achromobacter insuavis
GGCGGACAAGGCGGCGCGCAGGCGCGGCGCGGCTCGGCGCGGGAACGCGGCCGGCGCGGAGGCGGTGATAGGCGGTTGCATGCTCAGAATTCCATCCGCGTCGACAGCACGAACTGGCGCGCGTCGCCCATGGAGATGAAGTACTGGTTGGCGCTGGAGGTGTAGTAGGTGCGGTCGAACAGATTGTTGACGTTCAGCTGGAACTGCACCTTGCGGCCGGCGACGCGGGTGTCGTAGGTGGCGAAGGCGTTGACCACGGTGTATGCCGGCAGCACGAACGAGTTGGCCGAATCGCCCGGGCGGGTGCCGACGTAGCGCGCGGCGGTGCCCAGGCGCAGGCGGCCTTCGCCGATCTGGCCGGCGTTGTAGACCAGCGCCAGCGACCCGGTGTGCTGGGCCACGTTCCACAGGCGGTTGCCCTGGTACTGCGGATCGTCGGTGGTGCGGGCGTCGAGATAGGCATAGCTGGCCATGAAGTCCCAGCGCGCCGACAGCGAACCGCTCACGTCCAGCTCGACGCCGCGCGAGCGCGCCGCGCCGCTGGTGCGCCAGTCGGTCAGCTTGGTGACGTCGTTGTACTGCGACACCAGTACGTTGCGCTTGCGGATGTCGAACAACGCCAGCGTGCCGGTGGTCTGCCCCGGCATGTCCCATTTCAGGCCCAGCTCCCACGACTTGGCCTGTTCCGGCGCCACGCCGGAGTCGATCACCGTGCCGCTGGTCAGCGGCGCGATGGTCGAGGTGGGCTTGAGCGATTCGGTGTAGCTGCCATACAGCGACACCTCGGGCGTCCATTTGTAGACCAGGCCGGCGCGCGGCAGCCACTTGCCGCCGGCGATGTCGGTGTTGGTGCTGAACGGCCGGCCGCGCCCGGCCAACTGCTCATAGTGCTGGTAGCGCAGGCCGCCGACCAGGATCCAGCGTTCGCCCAGGTGCAGCGAGTCCTGCAGGAAGAACGAGGTGGCGCGCAGCTTGTCGGTCTGGTCGCTGTCGCTGGCGACCACGGTGTTGCCGGGGTCCTGCTGGTCGTAGACCGGATTGACGTAGCTGAACGGCTTGGACAGGTTCTGCCGGATCAGGTCGGAACGGAAGATCTTGCGGCGCTCGTAGTCGGCGCCGACCTGCAGGTCGTTGCGCAGGCCGCCGATGTCGACGCGGCCATCGACGTACCCGATCACGTAGTGGTCGGTGGAGAGCGCGCCGCGGGTGCCGTCGTTGCTGCGCTTGACGGTGCCGGCCACCGGATCGATGGCGGTCACGCGCACCTGGTTGGCGTCGTAGCGTTCCTGGTTCCAGCTGTAGCCCAGGTGCGCCTTCCAGTTGTCGGTGACGCGCTGGTCCACGGTGACCTGGGCCAGTTCGGTGCTGCCCCACATGTTGTTGTAGGGTTCGTCCAGGCGGCGGCGCGAGGGGATGTCGAGCGGCTTGCCGGTGGTGGGATCGAGCGCGGTGCCGCGGTCGAACGGATACAGGTAGTCGCGGTGCTCATAGGAGGCCACGATCTGCGTGTCCTGCCCATACCAGGCCAGCGACGGCGCCACCAGCGTGTCGCGGCGGCGGCCGAAATCGCGCCAGTAGTCTTCGTTCATGGTGTCGACCACCAGGCGGTAGGCCAGCCGCGAATCGCCGATCGGCCCGGTGCTGTCGAGCGTGGCGCCGACGCCGTCGCGGCCCTGGGCATAGGTCGAACCCGTCAGCGTGATGGCGTGGTACGGCGTGAGCTGCGGCCGCTTGCTGACGATGTTGATGACGCCGCCCGGATCCATGATGCCGTACAGCAGCGACGCCGGACCCTTGAGAACTTCGACGCTGTCGGCGGCGGCGTTCAGGCCGCGGCCCTGCACCAGCGGCATGCCGTTGTGCATGATCGAGCCGTCGCGGTTGGCGCCGAAGCCGCGCTTCATCAGCGTGTCCTGGGTGCCGGCGAGCGTGTTGCCCTGGGTGATGCCGCTGACGTTGGCCAGCGCGTCGTCCAGGTTGCGCGGGCGCTGGTCGCGCAGCACCTGGGCCGGCACCACGTTGACCGCCTGCGGCTGGTCCAGCACCGCCAGCGGCGAGCGCGTCACCGAGGCCACCGGCTCCGGCTGGTAGGCGCCTTCGGCGGTCGATGCGCCCACCACGGTCACCGGCTCCAGCTGGGCGGCATTGTCGCCGCTGGCCACCGGACGCACCGTGTAGACGTTGTCCGAACGCCGCTCGGCGCGCAGGCCGGTGCCGTCCAGCAACCGGCCGAAGCCCTGGTCCACGCTGTAGGCGCCCGACAGGCCGGGGCTCTGCTTGCCGGCCACTAGGCGGCCGTCCAGCGACAGCGTCACGCCGGCCTGGCTGGCGAACTGGCTGAGCGCCTGCGACAACGGGCCGGGCGCGACCTGGAAGCCGGCGGGCGCCTGGGCCTGCGCGGGCGCGGCGGCCAGCAGGACCGTTGGCGCGGTCAGCGCGGTGGCCAGCGCGCGGGCCAGGAGCGGATAACGGAAGGGAGGGACGTGCATGGGGTTCCTTGGCGGCGGACGCGCGAAACGCGTCGTACATCTGCAGTGCCAAGCGAAAAGAAGAAAGGGGAACCGGAAACGCGCGGCTGTTACAAAATAGTTGGGCAAGCCGCCCGCGCCGGCCGGCGCTAGGCGGCCTCCAGCCGGACCCAGCCGGGCAGCACGCGCCGGGCGCGCACGGGCAGCGTGGCTTCCAGCGCGCGCAGGATGCGGTCGGTGTCGGCCAGCGGGAACACGCCCACCAACGGCAACCGCGCGACCTCCGGCGTACAGGTGACGAAGCCGCGGCGGTAGCGCGCCAGCTCGGCGGCAAAGCGCGCCAGCGGCAGGCCATCGGCCACGAGTTCGCCGCGGGTCCAGGCGTCGCGGGCGGGGTCGAGCGGTTCTGCCGCGTCGATGGCGCGGCCGCTGAACCCGGTGCGGGTGCCGGCCTGCGCGATGCGGACGGGGGCATCGTCGGGACGGATCTCGACCGCGCCGGCATAGACATCGAGCCAGGCGCGGCCGCCGTCGCGCAGCACGGCAAAGCGGGTGCCCAGCGCCCGCAGTTGCGCATAGCCCACGTCCAACAGGAACGGCCGGGCCGGCTCGCGGGAATCGGGATGGGTGTCGATCAGGGTTTCGCCGTCCACCAGCACCACGCGGCGCGCCTGCGCGTCAAAGCGCAGATTGACCGCGCTGGCGGTGTTCAGCCACAGCCGCGAGCCGTCCTCCAGCGTGGCCTGGCGGGTCTGGCCGACGTCGGTGCGCAGGTCGGCCAGCTGGCGGCGGGTGGCCGGCTGGTTCCAGGCGGCGGCGCCCAGGCCGCCGACGCCGGCCAGCAGCATCAGCGTGCGCAGCGCGCGGCGGCGGCCGCGTCCGGCGCCGGTCAGTGCCTCCAGCGCCGGCTGGCCGGCCACGGATTCGAAGCGCGCGCTGATCGCGGCCACGGCATCCCAGGCGCGGCGGTGTTCCGGCCGGGCATCGAGCCAGGCCTGCCATTGGCGGGTGTCGTCGGCGCTGGCGCGCTCGTCGCCCAGGCGCGCGAACCAGTCGGCCGCGGCTTCGAGCACGCGGCGGTCGGGCGGGGCGGACAGCGTGGCGGGCCTCACCAGACGCCGTCCGCGATCAACAGGCATTGCAGCATCACCTGCGCCATGTATTTCTTCACCATGCGCTCGGACACGTCCAGGCGCCGGCCGATCTCGGCATAGGTGTAGCCGCCCAGCTGCGCCAGCAGGAAGGCCTCGCGGGCGCGGGCCGGCAGGCGCTGCAGCATGGCGTCGATCTCGACCAGCGCTTCCAGCACCAGCGCGCGCCGCTCGGGCGAGGGCGCGCTGGCCTCGGGACGCTGGGCCAGGGCTTGCAGGTAGGCGTGTTCGAGGTCGCGGCGGCGCCACAGGTTGACCACCAGGCCCTGGGCAATGCGGGTCAGGAAGGCGCGCGGCTCGCGCAGGCCCGGCGTGTCGCGGGCGGCGATCAGGCGCACGAAGGTGTCCTGGGCCAGATCGGCGGCGTCGTGGTCGTCGCGCAGGCGACGCCGCAGCCACGCCGTCAGCCAGGCGTGGTGCGAGCGGTAGAGCGTGTCGACGGCGTGGGGAGCCGGGAGGTCGCCGGGCGGCACGGGGACTCCAAACCTGAAAGAATAATGGGAATGGTTCCTATTATAGCTATTCAGGCCTGGAGTTCCAGCGGGGGATGTGCTGGGTTGTGGCGCAGGGTGGGAAGACGCTCCAGTTCCGCTCGCCGCTTACTTGAACAACGCCGCGTTCTCTTCCAGAACCGTGTCCGCGCATTGCGCGTCCAGGTTGCCGCCGGGCGCGCCGGCCACGCCGATGGCGCCGATGACGTTGTTGCCGGCCTTGATCGGCACGCCGCCGCCCAGCAGCAGGTAGCCGGGGATGTCGGTCAGGTTGGCGGCGCCGGGGTTCTTCTGCGCGTTCTCCATGATGGCCAGCGTCGGCGCCTTGGCCGAGGCCGAGGTGAAGGCCTTGGCGCGGCTCGCCTCGATGGTGTGCGGGCCGGCGTTGTCGGCGCGCACGAAGGCCTTGAGCAGGCCGGCGCGGTCGACCACCGAGGCGCTGACGTTGTAGCCCTTGGCCTGGCAGGCGGCGACGGCGGCGGTGGCCAGCTTCTGGGCGTCGGCGGTCGAGATATTGCTTTCGGTGAGCACGGCGGCGTGGGCGGCGCCGCTGACGGCGAGCGTGGCAACCAGGGCGGCGAGCGGGTGGCGGGTCATGGTCTGCGTCCTTTTTTCGTGTGGGGATCAGGAGCAGTCAGTGTGGCCAAAAGGCGCGCGGCGCGGTATACGCCCGATTACCCACGCGCCTCCGTAGCGCTACGGAGGCGGCCGGGCGATGCCTCAGTCGAGCAGCGTGGCGTACTGGCGGATCAGCTGCGCCAGCGAGTCGGCCTCGAGCTTGGCGAAGACATTGGCGCGGTAGGTTTCGACGGTGCGCGGCGACAGGTCGAATTCGCGCGCGATCTCCTTGTTGCTCAGGCCTTGCACGATGCGCTCGAAGACCTCGTGTTCGCGCGTGGACAGGCGCGCCAGGCGTTCGGCGGCGGCCTGCGTCACGGCCAGCCGTTCGCGGCTGGCGATGTGGCCGCGCACGGCGGTCTGCACGGCGTCCAGGAAAATGTCGTCGTCCACCGGCTTCTGCAGGAATTCCATGGCGCCGCCCTTGAAGGCGCGACGGCACAGGTCGACGTTGGCGTGGCCGGTCAGCATCACCACCGGCAGGTCGGAGGCCTCGGCCAGGCGCGCCAGCACATCGAGTCCGCTGATGCCGGGCATGCGGATGTCGAGCACCACGCAGCCGATGGTCTGCGGCGCCAGCTGCGCCAGGAATTGCTGCGGATCGCCGTAGCCGGCGCTGCGCAGGCCGACGCTGCGCAGCAGCAGCGCCAGCGCGTCGCGCACGGCGTCGTCGTCGTCCACCAGGTAGACCAGCGGCGATTGGTCGGGCAGGTTCATGCGGGGCCTCCGGCCAGGGGCAGGGTCAGGCTGAAGCAGGCGCCCGAGGGCTGCAGGTTGCGCGCGGCCAGGCGGCCGTCCATCGCGCCGGCCAGCGTTTCGCATAGCGCCAGCCCCAGGCCCATGCCCTGCGCGCGGGTGGTGTAGAACGGTGTGAACAGCCGGGGCAGCGCATCGGCGGCGATGCCCGGTCCGTTGTCGCTGACGCTGAAGACGTAGGTGGCGCCGTCGGCGCGGCCTTCGAGCGTGATCTGGCGCGGCCCCGGGGCATCGGCCAGCGCGTCGGCGGCGTTCTGCACCAGGTTGTGCAGGATCTGTTCGAGCGCGACCCGCTCGGCCAGGGGCCGCGCCTGCGGGCTGGCGTTGTGCCAGTGCAGGCGGATGCCCTGGCGCGCCAGTTCGGGTTCGCGCAGGAAACGCAGCGAGGCCGCCAGCGCGTCCGGGTCCAGCGCCTCGCGCCGGCCGGGCGCGCTGGGCTGCACCAGCGCCCGCATGCGGCTGATGATGTCGGCGGCGCGCTTGGCCTGTTCGGCGCTGGCCAGCAGGGCGCGGCGCACGCTGGGGCGTTCTTCCTCGTCGTCCAGCAGGCGTTGCGCGGCGCGGGTCTGGGCCAGGATCGCGGTCAGCGGCTGGTTCAGTTCGTGGGCGATGCCGGCGGCCATTTCGCCCAGCGTGCTCAGCCGCGCCATGGATGCCAGCCGCGCCTGTTCCTGCTGGCGCCGCGCCTCGGCGCGCGAGCGCCGCATGGCGGTGACGCCGGCCACCAGCAGCGCGCTGGTCAGGCCCCACAGTCCCCAGGGCAGCCAGGGCCAGGAGGCGGGCGTGAGGGTGCGGGTGCTGTGCAGCGCGAACGGCTGGCTGGCCGCGCCCAGCGGCTTGGCGAGCGCCAGTGGCCAGCCGGGGCCGACCGGCGCCGGCTGCCGTTGCAGCAGGGGCAGTGGTTGTTCGCCGATGGCGAGGGTCAGGTTGGCCAGGCCGGCAGGGAAGTCGGCGGCGGGCACGAGTTCGCGGGCGTCCACCAGCAGGCTCCAGCTGGACGGCGCCACCAGCCAGTAGCGGGCGGCATCCAGCGGCAGTGTCACGGGGCGGCCCAGCGTGCGGGCCTGCTCGACCGCGGCGCGCAGACCGGGCGGTTCGGCCGTGCTGCCGGCCCAGGCACCGTCGGGCAGGTAGCCGAGCGCCTGCAACTGCGGCATGGCCGGCCGCAGGCTGGGAAACAGCCGTTCAGGCGCGGGCGGGTGCGACAGCGCGGACAGCGTCGCCAATACGGCTTCGTGCTGCACGGTCTTCTGGCTCAGCATGCGCTGCGCCACGCTGGTGTCCTGGAAGAAGCGTTCGTACTGGTCGACGTAGTGCTGGCGCCCGATCCAGAGGGCGCCCAGGCAGAACAGGACCAGCCAGGCGAGGAGGGCGCGGTGGCGCAGCGGGGGATTCACGCTGGAATTATGCCCGTGGCCGATCCGGCGCGGAATCCGTAGGGCTACGGAGGCGTCGCGGCTCACGCCGCCAGGCGGCCGTCGTGGCCGGGCGCGGCCTGGGCGGCGGCCGACAGTGCCATCTGATGCAGGGCGGCCACCAGGTCCGACTGGGTGACCAGGCCGGCCAGCACGCGGCCTTCGCCCAGCACCGGCACGCAGTGCAGGCTGTCGGACATGGGGCGAGCCAGCTCGATCGCGGGCAGGTCGGGCGTGGCGAACGGCACCTCGGAACGCATGCAGTCGGCCACCAGCAGGTCGGCCGGCGCGCCGCCCGCGGCCGTGACCTGGGCCGGACGGCCGCGGCGGGCCAGCGCGTCGGCCTGCGCCAGCATGCCGGCGTAGTGCCCGGCGGAATCGAGCACCGGCAGCCATTGCAGGCGGTGCTTGTCGAACAGGCGCACGGCGTAGTCCAGCGGATCCTGTTGCTGCACCACGACCACGTCGCGCGACATGATGTCGGCGCAGCGCACGTCGCCGAAGCGCCGCCGGCTGGCGCGCAGCTCGGCGGCCAGCACGATGTCCTCGAGGTCTTCCTTGCTGATGTCGAGCAGCTCGCCGCGCTGCGCCAGGGCCTCGTCCAGGTCGGCGCGCGAGAAGCCCAGGCGGGCGCTGGGCGCCGGGTCGCGGGTCTGGTGGCCGGGCGCGGGCTCGACGTGGCGGCGCGGATAGTTGCGCCTGAGCAGGCCGTTGAAGACCACGGCGATGCCCAGCAGGATGGTGGAATTCAAGGCCACCGGCCACAGCACGAAGCCATAGCCCAGCGCCGCGACCTGCGGCCCGCCCAGCACCGCGGTCAGCGCCACCGCGCCGCTGGGCGGATGCAGGCAGCGCAGCGAGAACATGGCGGCGATGGCCAGCGCCGCCGCCGTGGCCGCGGCCACGCCGGGATCGGCTATCGCCTGCGCGCAGAACACGCCGATCAGGGCCGACACCAGGTTGCCCGCCATGATCGACCACGGCTGCGCCAGCGGGCTGGCCGGCGCGGCGAACAGCAGCACGGCGGACGCGCCCATCGGCGCGATGAACCAGGGGTTGGCGTTGCCCAGGGCGTGGTGGCCGACCCATTCGGTGCAGAACAGCCCGACCAGCGCGCCCAACGCGCCATAGAGCTTTTCGCGCAGATTGACGCCGACCGGCGCCGGCGCGAACGCACCGAGCCAGCGCTTGATAGCCACAGCCAAAACCTTTACCTCGCCGCTTCAGATATATCGGGGGACGACAATTTATCACGCGGCGCGCCGGCCGGCGGCATGAGCTTATGCCGCTGGGTCATGAGGGGCGGGCGGAATCAGCGCTCGGCGTCGTCGCCGATGCGGGCCAGCAGGCGGGTCAGCAACGGCCGCATGGCGCGCAGTTCTTCGAGGTGCGAGGCCGACAGGCTGGCCAGGATGCGCTCGGCCTTGTCCGTCAGCACCACCTCGACGCGGCGGCCGTCTTCGGGATCGGGTTCGCGGCTGACCAGGTCGAGTCGTTCGAGGCGATTGACCAGTTCGGCGGCGGTGTGCGGACGCACCAGCAGGCGTTCGGCGATCTCGCCGACATACAGGCCGCGGCGGCCGGGCGCGCCGGGCCGGCTGCCCTTGATGGCCAGCAACGCCTGGTGCTGCTGCGGCATCAAGTCGAGGCCGGCCGCGGCGTTTTCGCTGAAGGCGGCGAACTTGCGCAGCGCGTAGCGGAAATCGGCCAGCAGTTCGTAGTCGGTGGCGGACGGCAGGTCGGGGGCAGGGGAACGTTTCACCCGGCCGATTCTAATATATGTCGTGATACGATATATTTGATTTTTCGCAAACAGCGGCCGATCACCGTCCCCGTGGACGCGGCGGCCGCGCGTTCCGTTTCCCTCTCCTCACCTCGAACCATGCCTCCCGTTTCCTCTTCCGTGCGCGCCTTGCGGCTGGGCGACTTCACCACCGACAAGCGTGTCGTGCTGCTGATGGCGCTGGCCGTGCCGACCGGCCTGGCCAGCGTGGCCGCCGCCTGGGCCCTGCTGCGCCTGATCGCGCTGTGCACCAACCTGGCCTACCACGGCCTGTTCTCGTTCGCCGACCTGCCCATCACCAGCGGCCGCCTGGGGCCGGCGTCGGTGGCCATTCCCGTCATCGGCTGCCTCATCATCGGCCTGATGGCGCGCTACGGCTCGGAGAAGATCCGCGGCCACGGCATTCCGGAAGCGATGGAAGCCATTTTGATCGGCAAGAGCCGCATCGCGCCCAAGGTGGCGGTGCTCAAGCCGGTGTCGTCGGCCATCTCGATCGGCACTGGCGGTCCCTTCGGCGCGGAAGGCCCGATCATCATGACCGGCGGCGCCATCGGCTCGCTGCTGGCGCAGACCATCCACCTGAACGACGGCGAGCGCAAGACGCTGCTGGTGGCCGGCGCGGCCGCGGGCATGACGGCGATCTTCGCCACGCCCCTGGCGGCGGTGCTGCTGGCGGTGGAACTGCTGCTGTTCGAGTGGAAGCCGCGCAGCTTCCTGCCGGTCGCCACCGCGGCGCTGGTGGCGGCCGTGGCGCGCGCGTTCGCGCTCGATGACGGGCCGGTCTTCAGCTATGCCGGCGTGATGGCATTCACCCCGTGGCACCTGGTGGCCTGCGCCGCCGTGGGCGTGCTGGCGGGGCTGGGCTCCGGCGTGCTGACGGCGCTGGTCTACGCGGCCGAGGATCTGTTCGAGAAACTGCCGCTGCACTGGATGTGGTGGCCGGCGCTGGGCGGCCTGGCCATCGGCATCGGCGGCCTGATCGATCCGGCCGCGCTGGGCGTGGGCTACGACAACATCCGCCATCTGCTGGCGGGCGACCTGGCCTTGCAGGCGGTGTTGCTGCTGTTGGTGGTCAAGGTGGCCATCTGGTCGATCGCGCTGGGCTCGGGCACCTCGGGCGGGGTGCTGGCGCCTTTGCTGATCTTCGGCGGCGCGCTCGGCGCGCTGGCCACGCCGCTGCTGCCGCAGGCCGCGCCGGGTTTCTGGGCGCTGGTGGGCATGGCGGCGATGATGGGCGGCACCATGCGGGCGCCGTTGACGGCGACGTTGTTCGCGGTCGAGCTGACTGGCAACCTGGGGGCCTTGCTGCCGGTGCTGGCGGCCTGCGTGTTCGCCTACGGCGTGACGGTGCTGCTGCTGCGCCGCTCGATCCTGACCGAAAAGATCGCGCGCCGCGGCCACCACATCAGCCGCGAATACCGGGTCGATCCGTTCGACCTGCTGCGCGCCAGCCAGGTGATGACCACGCCGGTGCAGACGCTGCCCGACAGCCTGACGGTGGCGCAGGCGATCGCGCATTTCACCACCGCGCAGCCGGTCCACACCAGTTACCCCGTGGTCGATGAGGCCGGCGTGGCGGTGGGCGAGGTGACGCGCGCAGACAGCCTGGCCTGGGCGCTGGAACCGGCGCTGCATGAACAGACCCTGGCGCAGGCGCTGCAGGGGCGCGAGCTGGTCCATGGCTTTCCGGAGGAACTGGCCAGCCAGATCGCCGACCGCATGGCGCTGTCCGGCGCCGGCCGCGTGCCGATCCTGGACCGCGACAGCGGCCGGGTGCTGGGCATCGTCGGCCGCAAGGACCTGTTCCGCAGCCGCGCCCGGCGCCTGCGCGAGGAAGCCGAGCGCGCGTCGTTCCTGCGGCGGGCGCCGTCCGGGGCAGGCTGAATCCCGGGGCCGCGCCGGCGGCCGAGGCGCCGGCCGGCCAGGATCGGTTGGCAGGGAAAGGCACCCCGCGCGGCCCGGTCGCCAGGCTAGGCGCGATCGTCGGCCGCGCGCAATTGCCAGAGGGCGTCGAGCACGTGCTGGGTGGCGCGCTCGACCTGTCCGTCGCGATGGGCGATGCCCAGCGGCCGCCACAGCGCCGGACGCAGCGGCCGCATGGCGATGCGCGGGTCGGCCTGCGGCGCGGTGGCCTCGTGCGGCAGCAGCGTGGCGCCGTAGCCGGCGGCGACCAGGCTCTTGATGGCGTCGTTGTAGTTCAGCTGGATGCGCGGCCGCGGCTGCAGGCCGGCGGCGGCGAACCATTCGCCGGTCTGGCGCGACAGTCGGGTGCTGGCGTCGTTCAGGATCAGCGGCCGGTCGCCCAGCCACGCGGGCGTGACGCGGGCCGGCGGGTTCCAGGCGGCGGGCAGGAAGGCCATGATGGGATCGCGCCGCCAGGGCCGCAGCACCAGGCCCGGCACGGGCGGCTGCGGCAGCGCCACCAGGCCCACGTCGAGCGCGCCGTCGCCCAGTTGCTGCAGGGTTTCCTGCGACGTCAGCACGGCCACCTGGACGTCGATGCCGGGGTGTTCGCGGCCCAGCGCTTCCAGCGCCTGCGGCAGCAGGTGGGCGATGGCGCCGGTCGACGCCCCCAGCCGCACCCGGCCGGCCAGGCCCTGCACCTGCCGCTGTACGTCGTCGAGCGCCTGGTCGGCCTCGGCCAGGATGCGGCGCGCGCGCTCCAACAGGGTGTCGCCGATGGGCGTGGGCCGGACCTGGCCGCGCTTGCGCGTCAGCAGCGGCGCGCCGACGCGCGCCTCCAGGTCGGCCACGTGCAGGCTGACGGTGGGCGGCGCCAGGTGCAGCGCGCGGGCGGCGTCGGCGAAAGAGCCGAGGTCGGCGATGGCGACCAGGGTGCGCAGCCGGTCGAGGTTGATTTCACGCATGGCGGTTTCGTTCAGGAATTCTGAATCTCGTCGTCATGATATTCGACTTTTCGTATGCGGAGCGTTGGGCAATGATGGACACCCGGATCCACTTTCGACCCCATCCGCCGGCGCCGCGCCGGCTTTTTCGCAAGGCCACGCACATGACTCATCCCCTAGTATTCATCGACGGCGACCAGGGCACCACCGGTCTGCAGATCCACGAACGGCTGCGCGACCGCGCCGACCTGCGCCTGCTCACGCTGGCCGAGGGCGACCGCAAGGATCCGCGGCGGCGCGCCGAGGCCATCAACGCCAGCGACATCGCCATCCTGTGCCTGCCCGACGAGCCGGCGCGCCAGGCGGTGGCGTCCATCGTCAATCCGGAGGTACGGGTGATCGACGCCAGTTCGGCGCACCGCACCACCGCGGGCTGGGTCTACGGCTTTCCGGAAATGGCGGCAGGGCAGGGCGAGCGCATCGCCCAGGCCAAGCGCGTCAGCAACCCGGGCTGCTATCCCACGGGCGCCATCGCCTTGCTGCGGCCGCTGGTGCAGGCCGGCCTGGTGCCGGCCGACTATCCGCTCAGCGTGCACGCCGTGTCCGGCTATTCGGGCGGCGGCCGCGCCAGCGTCGATGCCTATGAGGGGCCGGGCGCCACCGGCGGGCTGGCCTTCCAGGTCTACGGCCTGGGCCTGGCGCACAAGCACACCCCGGAAATCGAACGCCATGCCGGCCTGACCCAGCGGCCGGTGTTCGTGCCGTCGTACGGCGCGTTCCGCCAGGGCATTGTGCTCACCGTGCCGCTGCAGCTGCGGCTGCTGCCCGCCGGCGTCAGCGTCGCGCAACTGCAGCAATGCCTGGCCCGCCACTATGCCGGCGCCCGCCACGTGCAGGTGGTGGCGGCGCAGGACGCGGCGGCGCAGACGTTCCTGGATCCGCAGGCGCTCAACGGCACCAATGACCTGCGGCTGGCCGTGCATGGCAACGCGGAACACGGCCAGGTGCTGCTGAGCGCGGTGTTCGACAACCTTGGCAAGGGCGCGTCGGGCGCGGCGGTGCAGAACCTGGACCTGATGCTGCAAGCGCTGGCCCTGGCCGAGGCCTGAATCGCCAGCGGTTTGTCAGGCGATTTCTGCTCAACTGGGCGGGCGCTGCCGTTCCGGTCGCGCCTGCCCGGAATCCCTTGCCTGGAATCCTCATGAGCCTGGAAATCCTGCATCGCACGCCGCTTTGGGTATGGGCGCTGTTCGCGCTGTTGCTGTATCGCGGCATCCGCGCGCTGCGGCCGCGCCAGCTGTCGGTGTCGCGCACTTTCCTGTTGCCGGTGCTGTTCCTGGTCTGGGTGCTGGTGTCGATCCACGGCGAAGTCACCGACCTGCGCGCCGCCTACGAGGCGTTCGCCGCCAGCATGGTGGCGGGCGGCGTGCTGGGCTGGATGCTGTGGTCGCGGGCCGGCCGCGCCACCTATCACCCGCAGACGCGCATGATCGAGCGGCCGGGGTCGCCGATCACGCTGGTCCTGCTGGTGCTGGCCTTCGCGTCCAAGTTCGTGCTGATGACCATGTTGGCGCGCGATCACGGGCTGGCCGCCGACGCCGCGTTCTCGGCGGCATTCGGCGGCGTGTCCGGGCTGATCGACGGCATGTTCTGGGGCGGCACGCTGTCGCAGGTGTGGCACCTGCGGCATCTGGCGCTGCCGCCGCTGGCGCGGCGCTGACAGGGCGGGCGCCCGCCGAACGCGTTGTCCGGCGGGACCGGCCGTGATGCTTGCGCGCGGCGGCTACCGCCGCATCACCACTTCATTTCACCCTTGGCGACCTTGGCGCTGATCTCCAGCGCGGCGGCCGCGCCGGCCTGCGGGTAGCGGGCGCGCATGGCCTGGATCAGCGCGGCGCTGTCCGGGGCCCGGGCAGCCTCGGTCTCGAAGGCGCGCAGGTAGCCCTGGGTGTAATGCACCGATTCCAGGGTCAGCGGCGCGCCCGGCGCGTAGTGGCCGGCCACCACCGTGGCCGGCTTCAGGGCGTCGATGCGGGCGAGCGTGGCCAGCCAGTCGGCGCGCGATTGCGGCGACTGCGTGTCGGCGGTCCAGACGTGCAGGTTGCCGAACACCACCACGCCGCCGACCACGGCCTTGCGCGAGGGGATCCAGACAAAGGTGCGGTCGGGCTGAGGGCCATCCAGGCCGGTGATCTTCAGGGCCTGGCCTTCGAGCGTCAGCGTGTCGCCTTGCAGCACTTGCGGCACGACGGCCTTGCGCGGCGCGTCGGCGCCCAGCTTGGGCCCCCAGAACGCCAGCTTGGCGTCGACCGTCTCCTGGATGTGGCGCACGGTGGGCGCGGTGGCCACGACCTTGGCGTCGGGGAACGCCGCCAGGATGGTATCCAGGCCGAAGTAGAAATCGGGATCGCCGTGGCTGATGTAGATGGTGGTCAAGCGCTTGCCGCTGGCGCGCACCAGCGCCACGAGCTGTTCGGCCTGGGACTTGCCGAACTGCGCGTCGACCAGGATGGCGTCGTGTTCGCCGCTGACCAGCACCGAGGCGACCTGGAAGATGGCGTCGTTGCCGGGGTTGTAGGGGGTGAGGGTCAGCTCGGCGGACAGGGCCGGCGTGGCGGCCAGCGCCAGGGCGAGGGCGGGAATCAGGCGGCGCAGGGCGGGCAGGGTGGGCATGGCGGTTTCCTGGAAAGAGGGAGTGACGGCAGTCTAGTTGCGTCATCCGGCCAGATAAACCCGATCCCGTGCGTGAGTCTGTTGCTTGATTCGATCAAATCAAGGCGCCCGCCGCCGTGCCGCCCGCATCGCGGTCCGCCAGGGTGTCCACCACCAGCGTGCGCAGCCAGCGCGTGCCGGGATCGCTCTCGAAGCGCGGATGCCAGTGCACCGTGACGCTCAGGGGCGGCAGCGTCAGCGGCAGCGGCCGGATCTCGAAGGCGTTGTCGCGGTTGAACCAGACCGCCGCGCGGTGCGGCAGGGTGACGGTCAGGTCGGTGCGCCGCACGATCTCGGCGGCGGCCGAGAAATGCGGCAGCGTCAGGTAGGGCTGGCGGTGCAGGCCGGCCTCGCCAAGCACGTCGTCCAGCAGCCGGTGGGCGCTGGCGCGCGAGGCCACCAGGATATGGTCGAGCCGCTTGAACTGGCCGCGCGTCAATCCCGCCGACAGCACCGGATGGCCGCGCCGGCCCATGCAGGCATAGCGCTCGCTGAACAGGTCGGCGTGGCGCGTGTGGCGGCCCAGGCCGGCCAGGTTGCCGATCGCCAGGTCGATGTCGCCGTCCTTGAGCGCCTGCGCCAGTTGTTCCAGCGGCACCTCCACCACCTCGACCTGCAGACGCGGCGCCAGCGCGTGCACGCGTTCCATCACGCTGGGCAGGAACACCATCTCGCCGATATCCGACATCGACAGCCGGAACCGCCGCGTGCTGCTGGCCGGCTCGAAATGCTGCCGCAGGCTGACCGCCTCGGCAAAGCTGTTCATGCCGCGCTCGATCGGGCCGGCCAGCGCGAAGGCCACCGGCGTCGGCCGCATGCCGGAGGGCGTGCGCACGAACAGCGGGTCGTCGAATTTTTCGCGCAGCCGGGCCAGGGCATAGCTGACCGCGGGCTGCGTCAGCTGCAGCCGCTGCGCCGCGCGGGTGACGCTGCGTTCATGCAGCACGGTCAGGAAAACCCGCATGAGATTCAAGTCGAAGTCCACGCCCGCCCTTGTTATCAGTCTGGTTTATGCAATGAATAATACCCATAAATTTGACACATAAATAGTTGATTCCTAGACTAATTTTCACGAGCCGTGGCAGTGACCAGGCGGCCGCCGACAACAAGGGGAAGAGCACGTCATGCATGCATTGACTTTGCCGTCGCTGTTGCGCGACCAGGCGGCACGCCAGGGAACGCGGCCGTGGATCCAGGCGCCGGGCGGCGCGCTGCGTTACGCCGAGGCGCCCGAGCACGCGGCCCGCTGGGCGGCGCTGCTGGCTCGGGCCGGCGTGGCCCGCGGCGACCGCGTCGGCCTGATGGCGGGCAACCGCATCGAGTTCATGTCGCTGGTGCTGGGCTGCGGCTGGCTGGGCGCGGTGGTGGTGCCGATCAACACCGCGTCGCGCGGCATGCAGCTGCAGCACATCCTGGCCAACAGCGGTTGCGTGCTGCTGGTGGCGGATCGGGCCTCCTGTCCCGCGCTGGCCGGTCTCGACGCCGCCGGCCTGGCCCTGCGCCAGATCTGGCTGCTGGACGATGGCGCAGACGGCACGGCCGCCGCCGCGTCCGGCCTGCCGGCCCCCGCCGCCGCGCTGCCGCCCTTGCCGGATGCGCTTGCGCCCGAGGCCGACCTCGGCCCCGGCGATACGCTGGCGATTCTCTACACCTCCGGCACCTCGGGCCTGTCCAAGGGCGTGTGCTGCCCGCATGCGCAGTTCCACTGGTGGGGCGTCATCGCGGCCCGCAACCTGGAGATCGGCGCCGACGACGTGCTCTACACCAGCCTGCCGCTGTTCCATACCAACGCGCTGAACGCCTGCTTCCAGGCGCTGGCGACCGGCGCCTCGATCGTCTGCGACGAGCGCTTTTCGGTCAGCCGCTATTTCGAGCGGCTGGCGGCCACCGGCGCCACCGTCACCTATCTGCTGGGCGCAATGGTGCCGATGCTGCTGGCGCGCGAAACGTCGGCGGCCGAGCGCGGCCATCGCACCCGCATCGCGCTGGCGCCGGGCGTGCCCGAACGTTTCCATGGCGTGTTCACCGAGCGCACCGGCATCGCGCTGCTGGAAGGCTACGGCTCCACCGAAACCAACTTCGCGCTCGGCGGCACGCTGGCCGAGCAGCGCCCCGGCAGCATGGGCCGCGCCGCGCCCGAATTCGACGCCATCGTCGCCGACGCCGATGACGCGCCGCTGCCGGACGGCGAGGCCGGCGAGCTGCTGCTGCGGGCGCGGCCGCCGTTCGCCATCGCCACCGGCTACTTCGGCATGGCCGACAAGACGGTCGAGGCCTGGCGCAACCTGTGGTTCCACACCGGGGACCGCGTGGTGCGCGACGCCGACGGCTACTTCCGCTTCCTGGACCGCATGAAGGACGCGATCCGCCGGCGCGGCGAGAACATTTCGTCGTACGAGGTCGAGCAGGTACTGCTGGCGCATCCGTCGGTGGCCGTGGCGGCGGTCTACGCCGTGCGCTCGGAGCTGGCCGAGGACGAGGTCATGGCGGCGCTGGTCTGCAAGCCGGGCTGCGCGCTCACGCCCGAGGCCCTGCTGGACTTCTGCCAGCCGCGGATGCCGTATTTCGCCGTGCCGCGCTATCTGCGCGTGCTGGATGACCTGCCGCGCACCGAGAACGGCAAGGTCCGCAAGTTCCGGTTGCGCGATGAGGGCGTGACGGGTGACACCTGGGATCGCGACGCCGCCGGCTACCGCGTGGCGCGCTGAATCCCGTCCATATAAAACAAGGGGCAAGAACATGACGTTGGCATACCAGGGCGCGGCGCAGAGCGCCGAGGAGCAGGCCCGCAGGAAGCGCACGCGGCGGGTGGTGATGGCGTCCGTCGCCGGCAACGCGATGGAGTGGTACGACTTTTTCATCTACGGCACGGCGGCGGCGCTGGTGTTCGGCGAGCTGTTCTTTCCCAAGGGCACCGATCCGCTGCTGGGCACCATGGGCGCCTTCGCCGGCTTTGCCGTGGGCTTTCTGGCGCGGCCGCTGGGCGGCGTGATCTTCGGCCACATCGGCGACCGCTACGGCCGCAAGCTGGCGCTGGAATGGACGCTGGGCATCATGGGCGCGGCCACCTTCCTGATCGGGCTGCTGCCGACCTACGAACAGATCGGCATCTGGGCGCCGGTGGCGATGGTGGTGCTGCGCATCCTGCAGGGCGCGGCGGCTGGCGGCGAATGGGGCGGCGGCGTGCTGCTCATCAGCGAGGCGGTGGGCGGCAAGCGCCGCGGCTATTTCTCGTCGTTCAGCCAGTTGGGCGTGGCGGGCGGCTTCGTGCTGTCGTCGGGCGTCTTCATGCTGGCGCAGCAATTGCCGCAGGAGACCTTCATGAGCTGGGGCTGGCGCCTGCCGTTCCTCTTGAGCGTGCTGATCTTCGGCATCGGCCTGTACATCCGCAAGCACATCCCGGAAAGCGACGAGTTCGTGCAGGCCAAGAAGACCGCCAAGCGCGGCATGCCTGCGGTGGAAGTGTTCCGCCGCTATCCGCGCCAGGTGTTCACGGCCATGGGGCTGCGGGTGGCGGAGAACGGCGGCTCGTACATCTTCCTGGCGTTCGCGCTGGCCTACGGCAAGTTCCTGGGCATTCCCAATGACGTGATGCTGGGCGGGGTGCTGGCGTCGATGTTCATCGAGCTGGGCACGCTGGTGTGGTTCGGCCACCTGTCGGACCGGATCGGCCGGCGCGCCGTCTACCTGATCGGCTCGGCCGGGTTGATGCTGGCGGCGTTTCCGTTCTTCTGGCTGGTGCAGACCAAGGAGCCGGTGTGGATCTTCCTGGCGTTCTTCCTGGGCAATACGGTCTGCCACGCGGCCATGATCGGCACCCAGCCGGCGTATTTCGCCGAACTGTTCCCGGCCGAGGTGCGCTACACCGGCCTGGCGCTGGGCCACGAGCTGGCCTCGGTGTTCGCCGGCGGCCTGTCGCCGCTGATCGCCATGGCGCTGCTGCGCAAGTATGAATCGGCCACGCCGGTGGCGTGGTTCCTGGTGGGGATGGCCGCCATCACGGTCATCACCTTGCTGCTGACGCGCGAGCCGCCGCGGCAGGAATCGGCATGAGCGGCGGTCCCGGCATCGTTGGCGTGGGCGAGACGCCCGCGCTGCGCCATCCCGAGCCCGGCTGCGACACGGCCACCCTGATCGCGCGGGCGGTGCGGCTGGCGCTGGACGACGCCGGGTTGCGGCCCGCGGACGTCGACGGCCTGGGGCTGGCCTCGTTCACGCTGCGCCCCGATCGCGCCATCGACATGGCGTGGCGGCTGGGGCTGACGCTGGACTGGTGCATGCAGGACGAGATGGGCGGCGCCAGCGCCATCAACCTGCTGCGCCACGCCTGGCTGGCGCTGCGGGCCGGGCAGGCGCGCACCATCGTGCTGGTGGCGGGAGACCATTTCGCCGGCGCCGATTTCGCCGCGCTGGTGGGGCGCTACAACCGCAGCGCGCAGGATTACCTGAGCCCGCTGGGCTGCGTCGGGCCGAATCCGCTGTTTGCCATGCTGACGCAGCGGCAGATGGCGCGGACCGGCCTGCGGCGCGAGGACTATGGCGCGCTGTGCGTGGCGCAGCGCGCCTGGGCCGGCGCCAATCCCAACGCCGCCTACCGCCAGCCGCTGACGCTGGCGCAATACCTGGAGGCGCCGATGGTGGCCGAGCCGCTGGGCCGGCTCGATTGCGTGCCGGTGGTCAGCGGCGCCTGCGCGCTGGTGCTGCAGGCGCGGCCGCAAGGCGTGCACGTCACGCTGCGGGCCAGCGGCGCGCGCTACAACGCCGACCAGCAGGAGGGCGACGGCCTGGTGACCGGCATCGCCGGGTTCGCGCCCGCGCTGTGGGCCGAGGCCGGCCTCGGGCCGCAAGACATGGACGTGGTCGGCGTGTACGACGATTACCCGGCGATGGCGGTGGCGCAACTGTGCAACCTGGGCCTGGCGCCGGCGGACGACCTGGCGGGCTTCATCGCGCGCCGCATCGCCACGCGCGAACTGCCCGTCAACACCGCGGGCGGACAATTGTCGGCGGGGCAGGCGGGCACGGCTGGCGGCATGCACGGACTGGCGGAAGTGGCGCGCCAGTTGCTGGGCCGCGCCGGCGCGCGCCAGGTGGCGAGGGCCCGCCATGGCGTGGCGACCGGCTACGGCATGGTGCAGCTGCGCTACGGCATGTGCGCCAACGCGGCGGTGCTGGCCAGGGAGGACGCATGAGTTTCAACGTGATGGAATGCGCGCAGTGCGGGCACCGGGTCTATCCGGCACGGCTCTGGTGTCCGGCCTGCGGCCATGACCGGGCCGTCGAGGTGGCGTTGGAGGAGGCCGAGCTGCTGGCTTGGACCCGGGTGCCCGGCAAGGCGGGCGACGGCGACAGCGTCTTCGCCACCGTCAATGCGCTGCCGCGCGGGCCATTGCTGGTGGTGCGCCTGCCCGGGGCGCCGCAGGCGGCGGGACAGCGCCTGCGATTGTTCGCGCGAGCGGCGCAAGGGGCGGCGTTGCCCTGGGCGCAAGCGCTGCCCGGCGACGACGCGGCCAACGGCGAGGCTTGAGCGCAGCGGCCGCGGCTGGCGCGCACCGGCCAGGCCCTTCAGCGCTGCGCGCCGTCCGCCCGGATCGATTCCAGCCGCTGCGCCAGCGTGGCGCTGGACAGCTCGCCGACCCGCACGTCCATCAACCGGCCCTGGGCATCCAGGAACAGGGTCGCGGGCAAGCCGCGGTTGCTCATCTGGCGCGAGGCGTCGCCGGCCGGATCGAGCAGGGAATTGGCGAGCGAGGGCGCGTGCTCGTCCAGGTATTGGCGGACGGTGGCCGCCGCTTCGCCCTGGTTGAGAAAGACGAAATGGATGTCGGGGTTGGCCGCCTGCGCCTGCTCGAATGCCGGCATCTCGCGGCGGCACGGCGGGCACCAGCTGGCCCACAGGTTCACCACCATCGGCTTGCCGTGGAAAGCGTCCAGGGTGGCGGGCGCGCCATCCAGCTGTTGCAGCGACAGGGCCGCCAACTGTGGCTGCGGCTGCGCCGATGGCGCCAGCAGACGGCCGCCGCCGAGCCAGACCGCCGCGCCCAGCGCCATCGCGACCAGCACGGCGCGGCGCGGGGCGCGGTCGCGCAGCACGGCATAGGCGCCATACAGCAGCGCCGCGGCCAGTCCGGCCAGGCCGGTCCAGCCGCCGTCGCGCAGGTCCAGGATCCTGAGCGGATTCTGCAGGAAGTGATCGCGGTATTGCCAGATGAAGGCCAGCCGGGCCGCCAGCAGGGCCAGCAGCAGGCAACGCCACAAGACGCGGCTGGCGTCCTCGGCGCGCGCGCCGGCCAGCAGTCGGCCGGCGATCAGGCCGATGACGACGGCGGCGGCCAGCAGCGCGAGCTCGATCGGAAACACCAGGGGGCCAAGACGGAGGGCGGGGCTCATGCGGCGCGCTCCCGGCGCGCGGCCGGGGCGGGGCGGCCGTTACTGCGAAATTCCATGGCGTGATGCGAGTAGGGGGAAGGCCCAAGCCTAGCATGCGGCTGCGATATGCTCGGGTCTCCCTCATTGCCGTCGTGTGCCCGAGATGAAATCGTTGCCTTCTCTGTTGCCCCTGATCCAAGCGCCGATGGTCGGCTCCTTCAGTCCGCTGGCGATCGCCGCCTGCCGCGCCGGCGCCCTCGGGTCGCTGGCCTGTGCCGCGCTGGGCCCGGACGCGCTGCGCGAACAGATCGCCGCGATCCGCGCCGAAACCGATGCGCCCTTCAACCTGAATTTCTTCAGCCACACGCCGCCCGCGCCGGACGAGGCGGCCCAGGCCCGCTGGCGCGAGACCCTGGCGCCGTACTACCGCGAGGCCGGGCTGGATCTGTCTGCCGCCGGCAGCGGCCCGGGCCGCGCGCCGTTCGACGACGCCATGTGCCAGGTGGTCGAGGAACTGCGGCCGGCGGTGGTCAGCTTCCATTTCGGGTTGCCCGACGACGCGCTGCTGGAGCGGGTGCGCCGCGCCGGCGCCATGGTGCTGTCTTCCGCCACCACGGTCGAGGAGGCGCGCTGGCTCGACGCCCGCGGCGTGGATGCCATCATCGCCCAGGGCGTGGAGGCCGGCGGCCATCGCGGCATGTTCCTGACCGATGACATTGGCGCCCAGCCAGGCCTGTACGCCTTGTTGCCGCAGGTGGTGGACGCGGTGGGCGTGCCGGTGATCGCGGCCGGCGGCATCGCCGACGGGCGCGGGATCGCCGCGGCCTTCGCGCTGGGCGCGGCGGCGGCGCAACTGGGCACCGCCTATCTGCTGACGCCGCAGGCCGGCCGCTCGGCCATTCACCGGCAGGCGGTGCGGGCGGCGCGCGACGACGCCACGCGCCTGACCAATCTGTACACGGGCCGCCCGGCGCGCGGCCTGCTGACGCGCTTCATGCGCGAACAGGGGCCGATGAGCCCGGCGGCGCCGGCGTTTCCGCTGGCGACCGGGGCGGTCGACCCGCTGCGGGCGGCGGTGGAAAAGACCGGCAGCGGCGACTTTTCGCTGCTGTGGTCGGGCGAGGCCGCCGCGCTGGCGCGCGAGACCGACGCCGAGGCGCTGACCCGCCAGCTGTGGGACGACGCGCTCGACTGCGCCGCCGGCCTGCGCGCGGGCATGGCGGCGCGGGCCGGCTAGGCCCTCACGGCCTCTGTCCGGGTTGGCCGAGGTCCTGGCGAGCCGCGCCAAGGGCGTTGGCGCCGTTGGGGAAAGCCAGCCCGGCCCCCGGCTGGATCTGGTCCGGCGCTATCGCTTGGCCCTATATATGGCCGAGATGAAACACATATTTCCAGGGACGCTAAAATAACCGGCTCGCGGCTTCCGTCGAGCCCTCCGGCCTTCTTCATTCCTGCGCCTCGCGCCCTCGATAAATATGAAAAAACTGACTGCTGTTCTTCTCGTGTCCGCCACCACGATGCTGACCGCTTGCGGCCCGTCCGACAACGCGCCGGCCGCCAGCGCGCAGGCCCCGGCCGCCGCCCGCAAGGTCGTCGTCGGCCTGGATGACAACTTCCCGCCGATGGGTTTCCGCGACGCCAACAACCAGATCGTCGGTTTCGACGTCGACATGGCCAAGGAAGCCAGCAAGCGCCTGGGCCTGGAAGTCGAATTCAAGCCGATCGACTGGAGCGCCAAGGAAGCCGAGCTGAACGGCAAGCGCGTCGACGTGCTCTGGAACGGCCTGACCATCACCGAAGAGCGCAAGAAGAACATCAGCTTCACGGCCCCCTACATGGCCAACCACCAGATCATCATCGTCGGCAACGCCTCGCCGGTGAAGGCCAAGGCCGATCTGGCCGGCAAGGTGGTCGGCGCCCAGGACGGCAGCAGCGCCACCGACGCCATCGCCAAGGACCCGGTCGCCGGCAGCATCAAGGAAGTCAAGAAGTTCGGCGACAACGTCACCGCGCTGATGGACCTGGCCGCCGGCCGCCTCGACGCCATCGTGGTCGACGAAGTGGTGGGCCGCTACCTGATCAGCAAGCGCGCTGGTGAATACCGCGTGCTGGACGACAACTTCGGCACCGAAGACTACGGCGTCGGCGTGCGCAAGGACGACACCGAACTGCTGGCCAAGCTCGACAAGACCCTGGACTCGATGAAGCAGGACGGCACCGCCGGCCGCATCGCCACCCAGTGGTTCGGCGCCAACATCGTCAAGTAAGCTCCCGGGAAACGCCCGGACCGCGGCGCGGTCCGGGCGTTTTTCAGTCCGGCGCTTTTCCGCGCCGGCACGCCCGCTCCTGATTCCTCCCGTCGGCAAGACGCTCACCCATCCGCATGGACTACGTACTCTCCCTCCTGGGACCCCTGGCGCAAGGCGCGAAAGTGACCTTGACGCTGTTCTTCATCACGCTGGCGCTGGCCGTGCCGCTGGGCCTGGTGCTGGCGTTGCTGCGGATCTCCAAATGGGGCTTCGTCAGCCAGCTGGTCAATGGCTACATCTGGCTGATGCGCGGCACGCCGCTGATGCTGCAGATGCTGTTCATCTACTTCGCGCTGCCGTTCGTGCCGGTGGTGGGGGTGCGCCTGCCCGACTTTCCGGCGGCGGTGGTGGCGTTCGCGCTGAACTACGCGGCGTATTTCGCCGAGATCTTCCGCGCCGGCATCCAGTCGGTCGATCGCGGCCAGTACGAAGGCAGCAAGGTGCTGGGCATGACCTACCTGCAGACGCTGCGCCGCATCGTGCTGCCGCAGATGGTGCAGCGGGTGCTGCCGCCCATGAGCAACGAGACCATCACGCTGGTCAAGGACACCTCCCTGATCTACGTGCTGGCGCTCAACGACATCCTGCGCACCGCGCGCGGCATCGTGCAGCGCGACTTCACCACCACGCCGTTCCTGGTCGCGGCGGCCTTCTATCTCATCATGACGCTGGTGTTGACGTGGTTCTTCCAGCGTATGGAAAAGCGCTATGCCAAATACGACCAGTAATCCGTCCGCCGGCGGTCGCGGCGCCATGATCTCGGCGCGCGGCATCGTCAAGTCGTTCGGCGCCAACCGCGTGCTGGACCAGGTCTCGCTGGAGCTGGGCAAGGGCGAGGTGGTGGCGGTGATCGGGCCGTCGGGCTCGGGCAAGAGCACCTTCCTGCGCTGCCTGAACCACCTGGAAACCATCGACGACGGCACCATCGAGATCGAGGGCGAAGCCCTGGCCACGGCGGCGCCGGGCGGCCAGAGCCGCTACGCCAGCGATGGCGACGTGCGCCGCATCTGCCGCAAGATGGGCATGGTGTTCCAGTCGTTCAACCTGTTCCCGCACATGACCGTGCTGCAGAACATCATCGAAGCGCCCATGATCGTCAAGGGCATGCCGCGCGCCGCCATCGTGCCCAAGGCCGAGGAACTGCTGCGCAAGGTCGGCCTGCTGAACAAGCGCGACAACTATCCCACGCGCCTGTCCGGCGGCCAGAAGCAGCGCGTGGCCATCGCCCGCGCGCTGGCGATGGAACCCGACATCATGCTGTTCGACGAGCCGACCTCGGCGCTCGACCCCGAGCTGACCGGCGAAGTGCTGCGCACCATGCGCCAGCTGGCCGACGAGCACATGACCATGCTGGTCGTGACCCACGAAATGGGTTTCGCCCGCGAAGTGGCGCACCGCGTCATCTTCATGGACGAGGGCCGCATCGTCGAAGAGGCGCCGTCGGCCGACTTCTTCCGCGCCCCGCAGCACCCGCGCAGCCGCGAGTTCCTGGCGCACATGCTGTAACCAGGGGCAGGGCGGCGGCTTGCCGCTCAGCCCTGGCCGCCGCGCCGGGGCACGACCATCGGGCTGCCGGTCTCCGGATCCGGCAGCACTCGGCATTCCAGATCGAACACCTGCCGCATGGCGTCCTCCGTGACCACCTGCCGCACCTCGCCCTGCGCGGCGATGCGGCCGGACCGCATCATGACGACGCGGTCGGCGTAGCGGAACGCCAGGTTCAGGTCGTGCAGCACCACCACCAGCGTGCGGCCGGCCCGCTGCAGGCGCGCGCACAGTTCCAGCAGGTCGATCTGGTGGCGGATGTCCAGAAACGTGGTGGGCTCGTCCAGCAACATGATGCCCGCGTCCTGCGCCAGCACCAGCGCCAGCCAGGCGCGTTGGCGCTGGCCGCCGGACAGCGTGTGCACCGGGTGGTCGGCCAGGTCCGCCAGGTCGGTGTCGGCCAGCGCCGCCTCGACCGCCCGGGCGTCGGCGGGCGACCACTGCCGCAACAGCGTCTGGTGCGGATAGCGGCCGCGCGCCACCAGGTCGCGCACCGTGATCATTTCCGGCGCCACCGGGTTCTGCGGCAGATAGGCTAGGCGCCGGGCCACCGCCTTGCGCCGCAGGCCGGCCAGGCTGGCGCCGTCCAGGAACGCCTGGCCCAGGCTTGGCGCCAGCGCGCCGCCGAGCACGCGCAGCAGCGTCGACTTGCCGCAGCCATTGGGGCCGACCACCGCCGTGAACGCGCCCGGCGCGACCGCCAGCGACAGGTCGCGCAGCACGGCCGTGTCGCCATAGGACAGGCTGACCTGCCGCAGTTGCAGGGCCGACGGGGCGTCGGCCGGATCGTTCAGGTGGAGGTCTTGCGCCATTCGAGTACCAGCAGAAATGCGAGATAGACACCGCCGATGCCGGCGGTCAGGACGCCCACGGGCAGGCCGTTGGGACCGGCCAGGCGGGTCAACAGGTCGGCGCCAGCCAGCAGCACCGCGCCGGTCAGGGCCGCCAGCAGGGGTTGCGGACCGCTGGCCGGCACGCAGCGCCGCGCGATCTGCGGCGCCGCCAGCGCGACGAAGGCCACCGGGCCGGCCACCGT
>NZ_CADIJR010000086.1 GCF_902859645.1 Achromobacter insuavis
GGCGCGACCGGCGCGGGCGCAGCGGCCGGAGCCGGCGTCGGCGCCGCGGCGGCTGCCGCGGGATCCTTGTGCTCCAGGGCGAGCTGCCTCAATACCGCGCAGATGCGTTCAAACACGGCTTCATCGGGCTCTTCGGAGGCCCGGTAGGCATCCAGTTGGCTTTTGAGCACGTCTTTCGTTTCCAAGAAAATATCAATCATGTCCGTACGCAGCGCCATTTCGCCGCGACGGATCGCGTCCAGAAGGTTTTCAAGCAGGTGGGTGGTGCCCGCCAGCTGGTTGAAACAGCCGAACGTCGCCGCGCCGCCCTTGATCGAGTGGGCCGCGCGGAAAATGGCATTGAGCTGCTCGATGTCGGGCGCGCCGACGTCGAGCTCGAGCAGCAACTGCTCCATTTGCGCGAGCAGTTCGTCCGCCTCGTCGAAAAAGGTCTCGTAAAACTGACTGAGGTCCAAACCAGAACTCATGACCCGTACGCCTTCATAAATGAACTTGCCTACGCGCCGGATTGCTCATCGAGCAATTCGGACGCCAATTCCACCAGCACATCGGGATCGACCGGCTTGGACAGCCAACCGCACACGCCCAGATCCCGAGCCGCCATCTTGCTGTCCACGTCGTCTTCGGTGGTCAGCACCAGCACCGGCACGTCCAGGTATTGCTCCTGTTCGCGCAGGCCCTGGATCAATTGCAGGCCTCCCATCACGGGCATGTTCCAGTCGCTCACCACCAGGTCCACCGGATGGCTTTTCGCCACCTCAAGCGCTTCCTGGCCGTTGCCGGCCGTCAATACCTTCCATCCCGCGCCCGTCAGCGTCGCCTGGACGATCATTCTCATCGTCGCCGAATCGTCCGCCACCAGAATCGTTGCCGCCATTGCTATCGAGCCCCTTCGGCGGGCGGCGTTGCCGCCGCGTCGCCCTGCTTGGTTGCCGTCGTGGCCTGGGCGGCGGCGTTCACCGCCTCCACGGCCGTTCCAACCTCGCGGGCATCCTTGGCGCTGACGTCCGCAGCCGCGGCGTTCTCGTTTTCGATGCGCCGCTGGGTGCTCTGGTTGAGCACCACTAGGCTGATACGTCTATTAACGGCCGCATATGGATCATCTTTAACGAGGCTCATGCTGGAAGACAGCCCCTGGATGCGCATGACCTTGCTTTCGTTCATGCCGCCGGCCACCAGCTCCTGGCGCGAGGCGTTGGCACGATCGGCCGAGAGTTCCCAGTTACTGTAGGCGCGCTCGCCGCGCGCGTACTGCGACGCGTCGGTATGGCCCGAGATGCTGACCTTGTTGGGCAGCTCGTTCAGAACCGGCCCCAATTCCCGCAGGATGTCGCGCATGTACGGCTGCACTTCGGCGCGGCCGGTCGCGAACATGGGACGGTTCTGGTTGTCGATGATCTGGATCCGCAGGCCTTCGGTGGTCAGGTCGATCAGCAACTGGGGCCGGAAGCTTTTGAGCACCGGGCTGTTCTCGATGACGTTTTCCAGCCGCTTCTTGAGGTTTTCCAGGCGGTGCTGGTCGCGCCGCTCGGCGTCGCCCATCGGCTGGGCCTCGACCCGGTTGCCCTGGGCGCGGCGCTCGTCGCCGTCGCTGCGCAGGGGGTCGCGGCCGCCGCCGGGGACCGCGCTGGTCTCGGCCGAGCTGCTGGGACCACCGGTCAGCGCCACGCGCAGGGGCATGCGGAAGTATTCGGCGATGCCCTTGAGTTCCTCGCGCGGCACGATGCTGATCAGCCACATCACCAGGAAGAACGCCATCATCGCCGTGATGAAGTCGGCGTAGGCGATCTTCCAGCTGCCGCCGTGGTGTCCGCCGCCGTGGACCTTCTTGCGGCGGATCACCACACGGTGGTTGTTTACCGTGCTCATGGCCCGCTCCGTCAGGCCTTGGCGGTGGACTTGGTCTGCCGGACGTGCTCTTCCAGCTCACCGAAAGTCGGACGCACCGACGAATACAGCACCTTGCGGCCGAATTCGACCGCCAGCTGCGGCGGGTAGCCGTTCATGCTGGCCAGCAGCGTGGTCTTGATGCATTCCAGCACCTTCATGGCCTCGTCCGTGCGGCGCTCGATGCGCGAAGCCAGCGGACCGACAAAGCCGTAGGCCAGCAAAATGCCCAGGAAGGTGCCGACCATGGCCTTGGAGATCAGGTCGCCCAGGATGGCGGGCGGCTGGTCCACGGCGGCCAGCGCCTTGATCACGCCCAGCACCGCGGCCACGATGCCGAACGCGGGCAGGCCGTCGGCCATCTGCCGGATCATGCTCGCGGGCACTTCGCGCTCGTGGCGGTAGGTCTCGATTTCCTCGTCCATGAGCGTTTCGATCTCGAACGAGCTCATGTTGCCGCTGATCATGATGCGCAGGTAGTCCGTTATGAACTCCATGAGCTTCTCGTCTTTGGCGATGCGCGGATACTCGCTGAAGATCGGACTGGAGGCCGGATCCTCGATGTGCGATTCGATGGCCATCAGGCCTTCGCGGCGCGCCTTGTTCAGCAGCACGTACAGGAGCGCCATGAGCTCCATGTAGACGTCCTTGCCGTAGCGCGAGCTTTTCAGCGTGTCCGGCAGTGCCTTCTTGACCAGCATCAGCGACTTCTTGCTGTTGCCGGCCAGGAACGCGCCGAAGGCCGCGCCGAAGATCAACGTCAATTCGAACGGCTGGTAAAGCGCGCCCATGTGGCCGCCCAGCGCTACGAAGCTGCCGATGACCGACACGATCACCACTAGAAAACCGATAACAATCAACACATCAGGCCCCTGCCAACGAAGTCTAAAACCGGCGTCAATGATCCCCTGTTCCCCCCAACCCAAAAAGGCGGGTTACGGGGAGTTTTCCAGGGCTTTTGATGTATTTGGACGCGCCGCTCAGGAACGGGCGGCGTCTACGGCTGGCGCGGGACGGCTGCCCGCGCGCGCCTTGGCGGCGGCGCGGGTCTTGCCGGCCCGGGGTGGCGGACGGCAGATCGCGCACACGAAATCCGACTGCGGATCATGCGCGTGCGCGATGAAATGTCCGCCGCACTGGCGGCAGGCGGACAGCTGCAGCATGCCGCTGTCGAAGAACCGCACCAGCATCCAGGCCCGGGTGAAGCTCAGCACGGGCTCGGCGGATTCGGCGTTGTCCACGCCGGCGTTCTCGAGATAGAGGCGGTACGCGTCGATGATGGCGCGGATGCCCTTGCTGCTGGTGCGCGTATTCAGGAACGAATACACGTTGTAGAACAACGAGGAATGGATATTCGGCAACCAGGTCATGAACCAGTCGACCGAAAAAGGCAGCATGCCCTTCGGTGGCGAGCAGCCGCGGATTTCGCGGTACAGACGTGCCAGGCGGTCGTGGCTGAGGCTGGTTTCAGCCTCCAACACCTGCAGCCGCGCGCCCAGAGTGATCATGGAGCTGGCTAGCAGGATGTCATCCGCTTCCTGCGAAACGCTCTTGGTGGCCATTACACGTGTCCGAGTGGGAATCGACAGGCCGTCAGGCCAGTTCTTCAACAGGTTGCTTGGCCAGCAGGATCGTCGCGTGCGCTTGCTGCAGCGCGCCGCCCAGCACATCATGGGTCAGTGCGGACAGCAGGCTGTAGTCGTCGAAACGGAAACGGCACAGGAGCGAACTGGAGCTGGCCAGCTTCACCAGCTGAGCCGGAGAAAGACGCATCAGGATATCGGCAACCTCGTTGCTGAAACCCAGGCGGAACATCGATGCAGCATAGTCATCGCGCAGCATGCGCTGTGCGAGAAGAAGGTAGGACAGATTCACTTCACGGATATCTGCCAGCAAAGAATTTTCGACTTGTTGCACGCCCGACTCCCTATTCCCTATCCCACCGAAGGGGCTTGATAACCAAGGACAATGGCAACGTTTGTTGCACAGTATCCGCTGCATCCTGTTTTAATGCGAAATGTATCATTTGTTCGCAATTTAAGTAAAATTTACCACAGGTCATGTCATTTTCTATGACTTATATGACAAATCTTTGTTGATATCGCGCAACTAGAGACTTTAGATACACCTTGACATAGAAAGTCCTGGCAAATGTACGTCAATTTGGCAAATAAGCATTCAAAACGTTGCGTGCTTTAAGGAATGAAATACCGACTTTTGCCGACAATGACACCTTGCCGATCACAAAATATTGCTAGCTTTAGCGTAGCCGCGCGTTTGTCGACAATGTCGCAAATTGACAACAACCGACAATGCGTCACGATGGACACCGCCTGACACTCCCGCAATGCCCCACGCAGATGACAGCTTGGTCGAATATGCCCCGCTAGTGCGGAAGCTGGCCCTGCAATTGCTCGCCCGGCTGCCGGCCAGCGTTGAGCTCGACGACCTGATCCAAGCCGGCATGATCGGCCTCTTGGATGCCGTGCGCCGCTACCAGGAAACCGCCGACGCCCAGTTCGAGACCTACGCCACCACCCGCATCCGCGGCGCCATGCTCGACGAGCTGCGGGGCCAGGACTGGCTGCCGCGCAGCGTGCGCGCCAAGGCCCGCAAGATCGAACAGGCCATCCAGCAGCTCGAGCAGCGCCTGATGCGCGCGCCCTCCGAGGCCGAGATCGCGCAGCAGATGGAAATGCCGCTGGCCGAATATCAGACGCTGTTACACGACGCCCAGGGCGTGCAGATCGTCCACTACGAAGACTTCGCCACCGAGCCCGACGCCGCGTCGGGCCAGACCGACTGGACCGCCACGCTGAATCACGGCACCGCCGGCGGCAACCCGCTGGACTCGCTGCTGGCCGGCGATTTCCGCCAGGCGCTGATCCTGGCCATCGACACCCTGCCCGACCGCGAGAAACTGCTGTTGTCGCTGTGCTACGAACAGGGCCTGAACCTGAAGGAAATCGGCGCGATCATGAACGTGACCGAGGCCCGCGTCTGCCAGTTGCGCTCGCAGGCCACCGCGCGCATCCGCGCCAAGCTGCGCGAACAGGCCTGGCAGCATCTGCCCCAGGAAGGGCAGATCGCGCAGATCATCTGACGGGCACAACCGCCGGACCGGATGCCCCGTCCGACGCCCAGGCGGCGCGCCTTGCGTCCGGAATTCCGGGAAAATCGGACGTTGTTCATGCCATTACGCCCCCGGCGCCCTTGTTAGCCTTCCACGCTGACACCAATAATGGTGCGCGCGGCGATCCGCCGCCGGCCGCGCACCGCGATCCCTGGAATTTCGCCATGAGCGCACCCGACGTCCTGACGCAGGCCATTTCCGACGCCTACGACGAAACCCCGTACATTTCCCTGCCCTTTTCCTACACCTCGCCCGGCAACCTGCGCGCGGTCGCGCACCTGTACCAGTTGCCGGCGCCGGCGCTGGAGCAGGCCCGGGTGCTGGAACTGGGCTGCGCCGCCGGCGGCAACCTGTTGCCATTCGCGCTGGCCTACCCCGAGGCCCGCGTCGTCGGCATCGACCTGTCGCCGCAGCAGATTGACGCGGGCCGGCTGATCGCGGAAGCGGCGGGCGCGCGTAATCTCGACCTGCGGGCCATGAGCCTGACGGACATCACCGCCGACTTCGGCACTTTCGACTACATCATCTGCCACGGCGTGTTCAGCTGGGTGCCGCCGGAGGTGCGTGACGCGATCCTGCGCATCTGCCGCGAAAACCTGGCGCCGCAAGGCATCGCCTACGTCAGCTACAACACCTATCCGGGCTGGAAGGCGTCCGACGTGATCCGCGACGCCATGATCCTGAACAGCTTCGGCGCGGAAACGCCGCAGGACAAGCTGGTTCGCGCCAAGGCCATGCTGGAACTGATCGAGGGCGGCCTGTGGCAGAGCAACCCGCTGCGCTCGGCGCTGCAGGAAGCCGCCCGCAAGCTGCGCGGACAGACCGATCACTATCTGCTGCACGAATACCTGGAGGCGATCAACACGCCCTGCTATTTCCTGGAATTCGCCGCCGCGGCGCAACAAGCCGGCCTGGCCTACGTGACAGATGCCGAACCGCAATTGACGTTCCCCTCCACGTTCGGCGGCACCGTGGCGCTGGGCCTGAACGGGCTGTCGGTCAACGCCGGCCGGGAAATGCGCGAGCAATACCTCGATTTCGCCATCGGCCGCTCGTTCCGCAAGAGCCTGCTGGTGCATGCCGAGCGCGCCGGCGACATTCTCGACCAACCCGAGGGCGGCGCCTTTGTCGCCATGCATTTCGCCGCCGACCTGACGCCGCTGCCCGGCGCGGCGGGCGCCCCGGCCGGGCAACGCCAGTTCCGCACCGCCGCCGGGACCGCCATCACCACCCAGGATCCGGGCATGATCGCGTTGATGGAAACGCTGGCCCAGGCCTGGCCGCGATCGCTGCCGTTCGCCGCGCTGCTCGAAACCCAGCGCGGACACGCGGCCGACGCGGCGGCCGACACCCTGGCCAACGCGATGATCGGCCACTTGGTGACGCTGGTGCAGGCCAGCGCCCTCCACTACCGCCTGGAACCGGCCGCCTACCAACCCGCGCAGGCCAAGCCGCGCCTGATCCCCGGCGCCCTGCAATTACTACAAGAAGTAACAAAACCGAATTCCCAGGTCGGCATGCACAACCTCTGGCATCACCCGGTCACGGCGCCCACCGACGCCCTGCACCAATATCTGATGCGCCACATCGACGGCGAGCACAGCAGCGCCGAACTGCGCACCCTGGCGCGCGACGCGCTGACCGCGGGACGCCATCCGCACCCGGACGGCAAATCCTACAAGGGCGCCCGCAACCTGGATCCGGTGGCCCAGGAAATCGTCAACAGCCTGCTGGCCGCCCTGCGCCGCGCCGGCCTGCTGCTGCACTGACAGGCCCGTCCGGCGGCCGTGCTCCGGCCGTCGGACAAGTCTGTATATGGTGCTTCCTCACCCGTCCGGCCGCCCGGCCAGACCGTAAGACCAGTCTGTAAGTGGTATCCAACAACATTTTGCGAATACCAAAAAAAAGCCCTAAAGATTGATTTGCGACTGCCGTAATCCTTGCAACGGAGAAATTCGAAGACGCAAGAAATCGAATTCTTCCCGTTACAACGATGGGCGGCCCCGCTGCCCGGTTTGAAGAAGCCTTTCTCTCTTGGGAGCCTAAACATGGCTGCAGTCATTAACACCAACTACTTGTCGCTGGTTGCTCAGAACAACCTGAACAAGTCGCAATCTTCCCTGGGTACCGCCATCGAACGCCTGTCGTCGGGCCTGCGCATCAACAGCGCCAAAGACGACGCCGCCGGTATGGCCATTGCCAACCGCTTCACCGCCAACGTGAAGGGTCTGACCCAAGCCGCTCGTAACGCCAACGACGGTATCTCGCTGGCCCAGACGACGGAAGGCGCCGCCTCCGAAATCAACACCCACCTGCAGCGCGTTCGCGAACTGTCGGTGCAAGCCGGCAACGGCAGCTACTCGCAAGAGCAGCTGAACTCGATGCAAGACGAAATCAACCAGCGTCTGTCGGACATCGACCGCATCTCGCAACAAACCGACTTCAACGGCGTGAAGGTTCTGTCGGCCAACGCCAAGCCCCTGACGCTGCAAGTCGGCGCCAACGACGGCGAAACCATCACCCTGAACCTGTCGGAAATCAGCGTCAAGACGCTGGGTCTGGACGGCTTCAACGTGAACGGCACCGGCGTGACGCAAAACCGCACCGCCACCGTGTCCGACCTGCAAGCCGCTGGCGGTTCCGCCACCGGCAACGACTGGACCGTGACCACGAACCACGCCAGCGCCACCGCTGACCAAGTGTTCGCCAAGCTGGAAGGCGGCAACAAGGTCACCATCGGTACCGGCACCGCCGCTACCGTCTACAGCTACGACGCCGCCAACAAGAACTTCACGTTCACCGACAAGTCGGCCTCGAACGCCGCCACCGTCACCTCGCTGGCCAACTCGCTGCGCCCGGCCACCGGCACCACGACCGCCACCTACACCCACAGCAACGGCTCCGCTTCGACCTCGTTCGAAGTCGACGCCACGGGCAAGGTCACCGTCGGCGGTCAAGCCGCCTACCTGGACGCCGCCGGCAACCTGACGACCAACAGCGCCAGCGCCACCGCCGCCACGCTCGACTCCGTCATGACGGCTGCGTCGAACAACACCGGCACCGCCGGTTCGTCGTCGGTCTCCATCAATGGCAAGACGTACTCCAACACGGGTACGGCCAACCAACTGACGTTCACCAACACCATCGCTTCCGATGCGCTGCTGGCCAACGTCAAGGCTGCCGCCAACTCGACGATCCAGCTGGGTCAAGGCATCACCAGCGCCACGGTCACGCTGGCCAACGGCACCTCGTCCGACACGTACGTCGACGACAAGGGCGCGTTCACGACCACCAAGAACTACACCACCGTCTACACCGTCGACCCCAACACGGGCAAGGCCACGGTCAAGAGCGGCACGGGCGCAGGCGACTACGCTCCCAAGGTTGGCTCCACCGCCTACGTCAGCGCCTCGGGCAAGCTGACCACGGACACGACCAGCAAGGGCACGCTGACCACCGATCCGCTGAAGACGCTGGACGCCGCCTTCACCAAGCTGGACAAGCTGACCGGTGAACTGGGTGCCGTGCAGAACCGTCTGGAATCGACCATCGCCAACCTGAACAACGTGGTTAACAACCTGTCGAACGCCCGTTCGCGCATCCAGGACGCCGACTACGCCACGGAAGTGTCGAACATGTCGAAGGCCCAGATCCTGCAACAGGCTGGCACCTCGGTTCTGGCGCAAGCCAACCAAGTGCCGCAAACCGTTCTGTCGCTGCTGCGTTAATTCACGGCAAAGCAGTACGGACGGGGGAAGCTCCGGCTTCCCCCCGGCCAGCCGGCCACGGCCCTTCGCGCCATGGCCGGCCCCTCGAACCCGCCTCCCGGCGGGTTTTTTCATTCCCGCTGGCTTCGAGCGGTTTCATCCAAACTGGCGGGGAATTGGCACGCTGATTCGCTGAATGGGCGCGGGCCGGCGTCCATAGAATGAGCGCAATAGTCTCCCGAGGCTCGCCCCTCCTTCGCACGCCACATGTCTTATCCGGCCCATACCCAACGACAAGCCGCCGCCGACCCCGGACGCCTGGCTCCCAGCCACTCCCCCGCCCGGTTGCGCGCGACCGCCCATCTGTACGGGGTCGACAGCGTCCCCCTGGAACATGCCCGCGTGCTGGCGATCGGCTGCGGCGACGGCGCCGGCCTGCTGCCCTTCGCCCTGGCCCATCCGCAGGCCCAGGCGGTCGGCATCGACGCATCCGAGGCCCTGGTGGCCCAGGGCACGGCGGCCGCCCAGCGGCTGGGCGCGGCCAACCTGCGGCTGTACGTGGGAGAAGCCGCCGACATCGGCACCCAGCTGGGCCAGTTCGACTACGTGATCGTCACCGGCCTCTATAGTTACCTGCCGGCGCCGGCGCAGCAGGCATTGCTGCAGGCCTGCGGACAGTTGCTGTCGCCGCAGGGCATCCTGTACCTGGACAGCCACGTCTATCCGGGCGCCAAGTCGCTGGAAGTGGTGCGCGACGCCATCATGCTGCACGGCCACGCCGCGCAGAACGACGCCGAACTGCGCCAGAGCGCCACGGCGGCGCTGTCCCTGTTCAAGGACGGCCTGGCGGCGTCCAACCCGCACGCCTCGACCCTGGCGGCCGCGGCGGAGCAATTCGCCCGCGCCCTTAGCGACACGGCGGCCGGCGCCAATCCGCTGTCCTGCAACCCCAGCTATTTCGTCGAACTGGCCGGCGTGGCCGCCCAGGCGGGGCTCGCCTATCTGGGTGATGCACAGCCGCTGAGCGAATTGCCGCTGTCGTTCGGCCAGGGAGTGTCGCTCAACCACAGCCTGCTGGCCATGGGACAGCCGGTTACGGTGCGCCAGCAATACCTCGACTTCGCCACCGGGCGCGCGTTCCGCCAGTGCCTCTGGCTGCGTGACGAACGGGCCGCCGAGGTCCAGCGTCCGGACCTGGCGCGGCTGCGCGACCTGCGTTTCGCGTCCGGCCCGATCCGGCTGGCCGCCAATGGCCAGGAACAAGGCGCCACCTATGTGAATCACCTGGGCCGCGCCTTGGTCACGCACGACGCCGACGTGGTGACGGTGGTGGACACGTTGGCGCATGCCTGGCCCGGCTCGCTGCCCTACAGCACCCTGCTGGCGGTCCTGCTGTACCGCAACCAGATCGACAACGATGCCGGGACCAGGATCCTGCAGCGCGTCCTGCAGACGCTGCTCGAGCACGATCTGGCGCACTACTGCCTCGACCGCGGTCCCTATGACACCGAGGGCGGCGACACCTTCCACCTGCTGCCGTTCATGAGCGAAGCGGTGGCGGACGGCGAACCCGCGCTGCCCCGCTTCAATCTCTGGCACGAGGCCGTCAACTACCTGCCGCCGCCCGAGCAGGCCGCGGTCGTGGCCAACCTGGCGGCGGGCCGCCTGCCCAGCGCCGCAGCCGACCTCACGCCCGCCCCCCAACCCGCGGACGTGGCGGAGACCCTGGCGCTGCTCAAGCGTTATGCCTTGACCCAAGGCGGCCCCAAGGCCTGGGCGGACCTGCTGCGCCGCACGCTCGAGGCCGCGGGGGAAGCCTATATGCCGCTGGCGGGCATGTACGCCAGCGCGCGGGCCTGCCAGAGCCTGAATTCCCGGGTGCTGCAGGCCAGCGGACACCAGTCGAACCCGCCCGCCAGCATCGCGGCCCCCGTCAAGCGCATGCACGAACTGATGGTGCAGAAGGCCTACCTCGAGGCGGAACCCGTGGCGCGCCAGCTGACCAAGCTGTCGCCGCGGTTCTGGGATGCCTGGGAAGTCCTGACCGTCGCCTTGTTCAGCACCTTCCGCAGCCCGCAGGCCCTGCTGCCGGCGCTGACCATGCTGGACTTGGCGCCGGCCGACCCGCAGAGCCACATCGTGCTCGCCGCCGTCCTGACCCAGCTGGGGCGCACCTCCGAGGCGATCGGCGTGGCCCGCCGCGCGATCGAACTGGATCCGCGCAGCGCCGAAACCCATTCGGCCCTGGCCGACGCGCTGGCCGCCGAGCGCCGCTACAAGGAAGCCGAGGCCTGCAATCAGACCGCGCTGGCCCTCGATCCGACCCACCGCAAGGCGCTCATCAACCTGAGCAAGATCTACATCGACTCGGGCGAGGTAACGCAGGCCGAGCTGATGACCCGCCGGACCCTGACGCACTATCCGACTGCTCCCGTGGCCCGCAACAACCTGTTGTTCGCCATGAACTATTCGGACGATCGCACGGCCGAAGAGGTGTTCCAGGCCTACCGCGACTACGACACCGACCTGTGCGTGCCGCTGCGTTCGACCTGGAAGCCGCACGCCAACAAGCGGGATCCGGCGCGCAAGCTGAAGGTCGGTTATGTCTCGCCCGACTTCCGCCAGCATTCCGGCAACTACTTCATCGAGCCGGTGTTCGCCCACCATGACCGCGAGCGCTTCGAGCTGACCGCCTACGCGGAGCTGGTGGCCGAGGACGCCACCACGCCACGCCTGAAGGCCTATTTCGACCACTGGGTGCCCACGGCGGCGCTGACCGACGTGCAACTGGCCGAACGCATCCGCGCCGACGGCATCGACATCCTCATCGACGTCGCCGGCCATACCGCCGGCAACCGCCTGGGCGCGTTCGCGCGCAAGCCGGCGCCGGTCTCGCTGACCTGGCTGGGCTTCGGCTACACCACCGGGCTGTCGGCGATCGACTACATCATGACCGACGGCGTCATGCTGCCCGAGGGCTACGAACACCTGTTCTCGGAAAAGCCCTGGCGCCTGCCGCAAGGCAATTTCATCTATCGGCCCGGCGGCGGCATGGGCGACCCCGGCCCGTTGCCGGCCCTGAAGAATGGTTACGTGACCCTGGGCACGCTGACCCGCGCGATCCGCATGAACGACCGCACGGTCAAGGTCTGGTCCGAGATCCTGCGCCGCCTGCCGCGGGCGCACCTGGTGGTCAACAGCACCAGCTACCGCGACGGCCCGATGTGCGAGCAGTTGATCCGCCGCTTCGAGGCTCACGGCATCGAGCGCCAGCGCCTGGAGATCGGCTGCACCAGCCCGGCCTGGGACGTGCTGCGCGGCATGGACATCGGCCTGGACTGCTTCCCCCACAATTCCGGCGTGACGCTGGTCGAGACGCTCTACATGGGCGTGCCCTACGTGACGCTGGCCGACCGTCCCAGCGTCGGCCGCATCGGCGCCTCGGTGCTTCAGAGTGTCGGCCATCCGGAATGGATCGCCGACAACGAGGCGGCCTACGTCGACAAGGTGGTGGCGCTGGCCAGCGACATCCCGGCGTTGCAGGCCCTGCGCGGCACGCTGCGCGACCAGATGGGCGCAAGCCCCCTCATGGACGAGCCGGCATTCGCCCGCAAGTTCGAAGCCGCCCTGCGCGGCATGTTCACGAATTGGTGCGAGAACCAAGCATGAAAGCAATCATCCTGGCCGGTGGCCTGGGCACCCGGATTTCCGAAGAAACGCATACGCGCCCCAAGCCGATGATCGAGATCGGCGGCCGCCCGATCCTGTGGCACATCATGAAGACCTACTCCGCCCACGGCGTGAACGAGTTCGTGATCTGCTGCGGCTACAAGGGCTACATGATCAAGGAGTATTTCGCCAACTACTTCCTGCACATGTCCGACGTCACCTTCGACATGGCCGACAACCGCATGGAAGTCCACCAGCGCAAGGCCGAACCATGGCGCGTGACGCTGGTCGACACCGGCGAGAACACCATGACCGGCGGCCGCCTCAAGCGCGTGGCCGACTACGTCAAGGAAGAAGAGGCGTTCTGCTTCACCTACGGCGACGGCGTGGCGGACATCGACATCAGCGCCCTGATCGCGTTCCACCGCCGTCATGGCGGCCAGGCGACGGTCACCGCGGTGCAGCCCCCCGGCCGCTATGGCGCGCTGCGGCGCGAAGGCGACCGGGTCACCGGCTTCACCGAGAAGCCGCGCGGCGACGGCGGTTTGATCAATGGCGGCTTCTTCGTGCTGTCGCCCAGCGTCCTGTCGCTGATCGAGAGCGACGACACCAGCTGGGAAGCGGCGCCGCTCGAAGCCCTGAGCCGCGACGGCCAGTTGCACGCCTATGAACACCTGGGCTTCTGGCAGCCGATGGACACGCTGCGCGAGAAGAACCTGCTCGAGTCGTTGTGGAACACGGGCAAGGCGCCATGGAAAGTCTGGTAAGCAGGGACGGCCCGACGTCCCTGCCACCACCGCGCGCGCCCTTGCGGGCGGCGCGGCGTCACTCGAAACGCCCGCTTTTCATTTGATCACCAGGCCCTGCCCGGTGGGCAGTTCCAATACCCGATACCCACGCTTGGCAAACCAGGGATCTTCGGCGTCCTTCTGGGCGCGATACGCCAACCAACCATAGTCGTCCAGGATCAGGACCGCACCGGGAACCATGCGATCGAACAGTATTTCCAGCGCGCCGATTTCCGCGTCGGCATTATTCAGGTCCAGATGCATGAAGGCGATCTTCTCGGGCGCGACATCGTGCAGGACTTCCGGAACCTTGCCCTGGCTGACGGTGACGTTGGGCAGATCGGCAAAACGCTGCGTCACCCAGCTGAACAGTTGCTTGCTGTGTTCGGGCATGGCGTGATGCGGCTGGGACGGATCGTGATCGAACAGATCGTAAAGATAGTAGTGGCGATCGGGATGGGACGAAAAATCGACCGCATCGCAAACGATCCGCGCCGTCGTGCCCTTGTAACAAGCACACTCGACGAAATCGCCTTCCAGGCGCAGGCCATTGCGCACACCCCACAGGACGACGGAAATCCGCCACAGCACCGCCTGTTCGATCGAGGTGCTGGCGTGGTTGCCAAATGCCGTCATCAGAGCGTCGTCTTCCAGAAAGCCCAGATTACGATGATACGTAAAGAGATTGTCCCCGGCGTAGGCCCCGGACACCGCCCCAATTCCATTCAGGGCCGTCTGGATGCCTTCATAAAACATATTGGGGTCCTGCAGCCCGAAAAACACTGTCTTCAGGTGATTCTTGCTCATGTCGGATACGCTCAAAACGAATATTGAATGTGATCGCTCAATCATCCGGAAAATTGGATGGTTTTGCGCTGGGTTGCCTTGGTACTGATGTTACAGAAAGCACCTCGCACTTGGACGAAAAACTAGGGGCCGATTTCTCGACTGATCCCCCTATTGCCGCGCACCCATGTCACTAGAATGGGCAGTGTCGCGGAGAACGTCCCTAGAAATCCCATCCACACCATCGCTCGCACCTGATTCCCACTTAAGTACTCATGACCGGGTCCCCCTTGCCCTCTCCCACTTTCTGGCGCGACAAGCGCGTTTTGCTGACCGGTCACACAGGTTTCAAAGGCGGCTGGTTGGCGCTGTGGCTGCACCGGCTGGGCGCACGCGTCACGGGCATCTCCCTTCCGGCCGAAACGACTCCGGCGCTCCACCAGGCCGCGCGCATCGACAGCCTGATCGACGGCCGGCACTGCGACATCCGCGATGCCGCCGCCCTGCGACAACAGGTCCTGGAGGCGCGACCCGAAATCGTGCTGCACCTGGCCGCCCAGGCGCTGGTGCGGCCCAGCTACGCCGAACCGGTGGACACGTTCGCCACCAACGTGATGGGCACCGCGCACCTGCTGGACGCGCTGCGATCGGCGCCGGACGCCAAGGTGGCCGTCATGGTCACCACCGACAAGGTCTACCGCAACAACGAATGGCCCTACCCGTACCGCGAGCACGACACGCTGGGCGGCCACGATCCCTATAGCGCCAGCAAGGCGGCCAGCGAACTGGTCATCGCCTCGTACCGCGACGCCTTCCTGAAACAACAAGGCCTGGCGGTCGCCAGCGCGCGCGCCGGCAATGTGATCGGCGGCGGCGACTGGTCGGTCGACCGCCTGCTGCCCGACGCCGTGCGCGCCTGGCGCGATGGCGGCGAGCTGCACGTGCGCCGGCCCCAGTCGGTGCGGCCCTGGCAACACGTGCTCGAACCGCTGGCCGGCTACCTGACCCTGGCGGAGACGCTATGGCGGGATCCGGCGCTGGCCGACGCCTACAACTTCGGACCGGATGCCGCCGAGGCCGCGCCGGTGCGCACGGTCATCGACCTGGCGCAGGCCACCTATGGCCGCGGCCGCACGGTCTATGCCGAGCACTCGCAGGGACCGCACGAAGCCGGCCTGCTGACGCTGGATACCTCGAAGGCCCGCGCCGTGCTTGGCGTGGCGCCGCGCTGGCCGCTGGCCACGGCGGTGACGCGCAGCATGGACTGGTACCGCCGCTTCGACGCGGGCGAGGACGCGCTGGCGCTGTGCCAGGCCGACATCGACCGCTACGCGGGGCCGCGATGAGCCTGGAGATCCACGACACGCCGCTGGCCGGCCTGAAGCGCGTGCGGCGCCACCCGCGCGGCGACGCGCGCGGCTTCCTGGCGCGCCTGTTCGATGCCGAGGCCCTGCGGGCCGCCGGCTGGGACGGCGCCATCGCGCAGGTCAACCATACCCATACCGCCCAGGCCGGCACGGTGCGCGGCATGCACTACCAGTTGCCGCCGCATGCCGAGATGAAGCTGGTCAGTTGCATTCGCGGCGAAGTCTGGGACGTGGCGGTGGATCTGCGCCGCGGCTCGCCCACCTTCCTGCAATGGCACGCCGAACGCCTGTCCGCCGACAACGGCTGCGCGCTGCTGATCCCGCAGGGCTTCGCCCATGGCTTCCAGACGCTCGGCGACGACGTCGAGATGCTGTATTGCCATTCCGCGGCCTACGCCCCGCAGGCCGAGGCCGGCCTGCATTTCCAGGATGCCCGCCTGGGCATTGCCTGGCCCCTGCCCCCTACCCTGGTGTCCGAGCGCGACCTGAATCATCCGCGCCTGGATGCCGCTTTCCCGGGAGTCGCACTGTGAAGTGCCGCCACTGCCAGGCCGAACTGAGCCTGCCCTTTCTCGACCTGGGCCACGCGCCGCCGTCCAATGCCTACCTGAGCGCCGACGCGCTGCGCGGCCCGGAAACCTGGTTTCCGCTGCGCCTGCTGGTGTGCGAATCGTGCTGGCTGGTCCAGACCGAGGACCACGCCGGCCGCGAGGCCCTGTTCACCGACGACTACGCCTACTTCAGCTCGTTCTCGTCGTCCTGGCTGGCGCATTCGCGCCGCTACGTCGACGCCATGGCCAGCCGCTTCGGCCTGGGCCCGCAGAGCATGGTGTGCGAGATCGCCGCCAATGACGGCTACCTGCTGCAGTACGTCAAGGCCGCCGGCATTCCCTGCTATGGCGTCGAACCCACCGCCAGCACGGCGCAGGCCGCGCGCGAACGCGGTATCGACATCGTGCAGCGCTTCTTTGGCGTCGAACTGGGCGACGAACTGGCCAGCACCGGCCGCGCGGCCGACCTGGTCGCCGCCAACAACGTGCTGGCGCACGTGCCGGACATCAACGATTTCGTCTCGGGCTTCGCCGCGCTGCTCAAGCCCCAGGGCGTGGCCACCTTCGAATTCCCGCACCTGCTGCGCATGGTGCGCGAGAACCAGTTCGACACGGCCTATCACGAACACTATTCCTACCTGTCGCTGACCGCGGTCGCGCGCATCTTCCGCGCCAACGGCCTGGCGGTGTTCGACGTCGAGCACCTGCCCACCCACGGCGGCAGCCTGCGCGTGTATGCCCAGCGGCTCGACACCGGCAAGCACGAGGTGACGGCGGAGGTGGCGCGCACGCTGGACGAGGAGCAACAGGCCGGCATGACCGGCGCGGCCTTCTACGAGCGCTTCCAGCAGCAGGCCGAGCGCATCAAGAACGACCTGCTGGCGCTGCTGGTGGAGCTGCGCCGCAACGGCAAGCGGGTGGCCGCCTATGGCGCCGCCGCCAAGGGCAACACGCTGCTGAACTTCGCCGGCGTGCGGCCGGACCTGCTGCCCTACGTGGTGGACCTGAACCCGGCCAAGCAGGGCAAGTACCTGCCGGGCAGCCATATCCCCATCGTCGCCGAGGAAGTCCTGCGGCAGGACCAGCCCGAGTACATCGTGGTGCTGCCCTGGAACCTGAAGACGGAAGTCTCGCAACAGCTGGCCTACGCGCGCGAGGGCTGGCACGCCAAGCTGGTCACGGCCGTGCCCGGCCTGGCGATCGACGGCGGCCACGACGCATGAACACCGCGCCGGTCACCGTCCTGGGGGCAACGGGCTTCATCGGCCGCCACCTGCTGGCGCGCCTGCGCGCCGACGGCATCGCCTGCGAGGCGCCGGCGCGCGATGATGCCGGCCTGTTCGACCGCCCCCTGGGCCACGTGATCTACGCCATCGGCCTGACCTCGGACTTCCGCAGCCGGCCGCTGGACACGGTGGAAGCCCACGTCTGCCTGCTGCGGCGCCTGATCGCCGCCGGCCACTTCGACAGCCTGACCTATCTGTCCAGCACCCGCGTGTATGCCGGCGCCAGCGACACCCGCGAGCAGGCCGCGCTGACGGTCAATCCGAACCACGCCAGCGATCTCTACAACCTGTCCAAGCTGATGGGCGAATCCCTGTGCCTGCACGGCGGCCATCCGCGGGCCCGGGTGGCGCGCCTGTCCAATATCGTGGGCCTGCGCGACGCGCCCGACAGTTTCATCGACCAGCTGCTCGAGGAAGGCGCGCGCGACGGCCGGATCACGCTGCACACCACGCTGTCCTCGCGCAAGGATTACCTGTACATCGACGACGCCGTGACCCAGATCCTGGCCCTGGCGCAATCGGACGCCACCGGTATTTTCAACGTGGCTCACGGCCAGGGCGTGGACAACCGCGCCATCGCCGAGTGCCTGGAAGCCGCCCTGGGCTACCGCGTCACCGAAGCGGCCGACGCGCAGCCCTGGGCCTTCGCCGATATCGACACCCAACGCATGCGCACCCGCTTCGGCCTCGCGCCGCGCGCGTTCGCCGACTATTTCCCGCATTTTCTGGCGCAGTACCGCCAACGCAAAGGAATCTGAATGTCCTACCTCGAAACCACGCCCGACGCGCATCCCGAATACCGCCAGGAAAAGGCCGCCCGCATCGGCTCGTTCGCGACCGACCAGGAGTTCCGCGAACTGTCGATCGCCTGGCGCCAGATGGCGCTGGAGCGCAAGTACATGAACAACTTCTCGTGGGCCGGCCGGCCGCTTATCCAGCTGCCCATGGACGCCATGGCCATGCAGGAACTGATCTGGGCGGTCAAGCCGGACCTGATCATCGAGACCGGCATCGCCCATGGCGGCTCGCTGATGCTGTCGGCCTCGATGCTGCAGCTGCTGGGCGCCGGCGAAGTGGTGGGCGTGGACATCGAGATCCGCGAGCACAACCGCCGCGCCATCGAGGCCCACCCGCTGGCCGGCCGCATCCACCTGATCGAAGGCTCCAGCATCGACCCGGCCACCATCGCCCAGGTCCGCGCGCATGCCGAGGGCAAGAAGAACATCATGGTGTGCCTGGATTCGAACCACACGCATGACCACGTGCTGGCCGAGCTGAACGCCTATGCCGACCTGGTCAGCGTGGGCAGCTACTGCGTGGTGTTCGACACCTTCGTCGAGGACATGCCGGCCGACTACGAATGGCCGGGCCGCCATTGGGGCAAGGGCAACAACCCCAAGACCGCCGTCTGGGAATGGATCAAGAGCCACCCGGAATTCGAGATCGACCGCTCGGTCGAGGATCGGCTGCTGGTGACCTCGGCGCCCGACGGCTTCCTGCGCCGCAAGGCCTGACCGCGCCACAGGCGGCATCATGATCGAGATCGATCCGAGCGCCCGCGTATCGCCGCTGGCCGACATCGAGGATTCCACCCGCGGCACGCGGATCGTGATCGGCCCCGGCGCCGTGGTGGATTCCTTCGTCAAGATCAAGCCCGCCGGCGGCGCCGGGGACGTCATCATCGGCCCGGACTGTGTCATCAATTCCGGCTGCGTGCTCTATACCGGCAACGGCATCCGGATGGGCGCGCGCGTGGCGGTCGCGGCCAATTGCACCTTCGCCCCCGCCAACCACGAGTTCCGCCGCCGCGACCTGCCGATCCGGCAACAGGGGTTCCGCCCCAGCAAGGGCGGCATCGTCATCGAGGACGACGTCTGGATCGGCGCCAACTGCGTGCTGCTGGACGGCGCCATCCTGCGCGAAGGCTGCGTCATTGCCGCCGGCAGCATCGTGCGCGGAGAAATCGCCGCTTTCTCGATACAGGGCGGCAACCCCATGGCGGTACTCGGCTGGCGCGAAGAGACCGGCGACTGAGCGCCCCCCACGACATGATTGGTTGGAAGCCGGCTTTTTGCCGGCTTATTCCTTTTTTGCCCGGCCAGGCAGGCGGTCATAATTGCGTTCGTACGCTTTTGTATCTATATTTTTCGTAACATGACCACCACGCCTCCCGATCCACTCGCTACGCGGCATGACGGCACCACGGATCCAGACGACCAGGCGCCGGTGGATGCGCACACCCAGCGCTTGCGCGACGAGAACCGCGCCCTGCGCGAACTGCTGGCGGCGCAAGTGCAGGCCTCGATCCCGCGGCCCGGCCTGTTCAAGCGGGTGGGCTGGGCGCTGATCAGCGCGCCCGGCGCCGCCCTGGTGGGCTGGCGCAGCCTGATCGGCCGCGAGGACGCCACCCCGATCACCGGCAAGCGCGTGGGCTACGCCACCCTGACCGTCCTCTATACGCTGGCGATCTACGGCGCGCTGGTGTTGCTGGTGGTGTCCTGGAGCACGCCCAACGCCGCGCGCACCGGGGTGAACGCCGCCGGGCCGGTGCGGGTGCCGCTGGACGCCCCGCAGGGCGCCGGCCAGGAGCCGGCGAGCCCCGCCGCCCCGACCGACCGGAACAGCGGCGACGGCGCCGCCACGCCCCCCAAGGACACCGAACCGCCGCCCTCCCCGGAACAGGCGCCGCACAGCGCGCCCCAGGAGGACGCCCTGGAAACGACCGCGCCGGCGGCCCCCGCCGACAGTCCGGCCGCGCGCCCCGCCAGCGCCGCTGGCGGCAATGCCATGCCGGCCGCGGCCCGCGACCCCGCGCCGGCAGCCGCGCCCGGCGCGCCCAAGCCGACGCTGCGGATCACCGAGATTCCCGCCGAGAATCCACTCGCCTGGCTCGACAGCCTGAAAACCGAGCTGGCGCGTTGCGCCTCCCTGGGCTTTTTCGACCGCCCCGATTGCGCCTGGGCCGCGCGCAAGCAATATTGCGGCCCCAACCGGGGCTGGGGCGCGGTCAAGGAATGCCCGCCACAGCCCTGACGCCGACGCCGACGCCGACGCCGGAAAATTCTGCCGCGATGCCGCAAACTTTGCGATAATCGCTGAACCTCGGGCTTCGGCCCGGACAGTCTTCCACAGGACATCCGCCATGGATCTTTCCATCAGCAACACCGTGAACACCGGCCTGGCCATGCGCGACGCGCAGCTGATGCAGGAAGTCCAGGCCCGCGTCACCAAGAAAGCCATCAACGCCCAGGCCGACACCGTCGCCACGCTGATGCAATCGCTGCCGGTGGTCGCCATCGACGGCAAGATCGGCACCCGCATCAATACCCAGGCGTAACCGCCCCGGCGCGCGCGGCCGCGCCCTCTCCCTTCCGCTTTTTCCCGTCTTCGCCCGAGGCCGTCAGGCCTCCAGGTGCCCGCGCATCAATTCCTCGAACCATTCCAGAAAGATCGCCAGCCGGCGCGAACGCTGTCGCCGGTGCGGGTAGAGCAGCGTCACGGGCATGGGCGCGGCGCGATGCCCCGGCATGACTTCCACCAGTTCGCCGGCATCCAGCAGGTCCCGCACGTCGAAGCGCGGAATCTGGATCAGCCCCAGGCCCGCCAGGCAGCAGGCGATGTAGCTTTCAGCATTGTTGACCACCACCCGGCTGGGCACCGTGATGGCCTGGCGGCCGCCGTCGCCGTCCGCCACCTCCCAGGGCAGTTCGCGGCCCGTGGTCGGCGAGGCGTAGCCCACCATCCAGTGCTCCGCCGGCAGCGCGTCCGGCGCCCTCGGCACGCCCCGCTCGCGCAGGTAAGCGGGGCTGGCGCAGTTGATCAGGGCGATGCTGCCCAATGGCCGCGACACGAGGCTGCTGTCATGCAGCGCGCCGATGCGCACCGCGCAATCGACGCCTTCCTGGATCAGATCGATGGCGCGGTCGCTCGAACCCAACGCCAGTTGCAGCCGGGGATGGCGCCGCAACAGGCCCGGCAAGGCGGGCGCCACCAGGCGGCGCGCAATGCGGCTGGGCACGTCGACGTTGAGCCGTCCGGACACCTGGCGCTGGCTCTGCTGGAACAGGTGGTCAATGTCTTCGACCTCGGCCAGCAAGGGCCGCACCCGTTCCAGCAACTGGGCGCCATCGGCCGTCAGGCGCACCTGGCGCGTGGTCCGGTGCAGCAGCCGCGCGCCCAGCTGGGCCTCGAGCTGCTGGACGGCGGCCGAGACGGAGGCACGCGGCAGCTCCAGCGCGTTGGCGGCCTTGATGAAGCTGCCCATCTCCGCCACCTGCGCGAAGACGCGATACTGTTCGAATCTATCCATGCTTTCCCGGTCTGCGCCACCGCCGGCGGCACGGCGCCGCCCGTGACAGCATAGCCGGTCCGACAGGCAAGGCGGACGCCAGGGAGCGCCGCCCCGCACGCCGCGATGACGGCGGCATGGCGGGGCGCGACGTTCACTTGGTGGTGTAGCCGCCGTTGATCAGGATGGTCTGCCCGGTGATCCACCAGCCATCGCTGACCAGGTGGCGGATGAACGGCACCACGTCCTCGATGTCGGTCAGGCCGGTCCTGGAGAACGGCGACAGCGCGGCGGCGGTCTTGTGATACGCGACGGCATCGGCGCCTTCGGCCGGATAGAAGAACGGCGTGTCCATCGGGCCCGGCCCCACCGCCGTCACCGAGATGCCGCGCGCGCCGAACTCCTTGGCGGCGGCCCGGGTATAGTGCTCGACCGGCGCCTTGGAGCCGGCATAGGCGGCGTAGAACGGCGTGAACGCGCCCAGCAGCGAGGTCACCAGGGTGCAGACCTTGCCGTTGTCGTTGACGTGGCGGCCGGCCTCCTTGAGAAAGAAGAACGCCGTCTTGGCGTTGACCGCGCTCATTTCGTCGTACTCGGCTTCGCTGATCTCGGTCAGCGGCTTCTTCAGTACCTTGCCGACGGTGTTGATGGCGATGTCGGGCCGCCCCACCGCCGCCACCGCGTCGGCGAACAGTTTCTCGATGGCGCCGGCCGTGGTCAGGTCGGCCTGGAATGCCACGCCCTTGGCGCCGGCGGCCTGGATCGCGGCCACCGTGGCGTCGGCGTCGGCCTTGGAGGCCGCGCTGTTGTAGTGGATGGCGACCGCCTTGGCGCCCTGCTTCGCCAGGTCGCGGGCGATCAGGCCGCCCAGGTTCTTGGCGCCGCCGGCGATCAGTGCGACTTTGCCCTTGATGGAATGGTCTGCCATGGAAAATCTCCCGCATGTGTCGATGGAGATTCGATTCTAGGCAGGCAGCGGGCCGGGATCAGCCGGGCGCGGCCGGATGGATCATCCAGGAAATCGTTCCAATGAAAAACAGCCCGAAGGCCGGGAGGCGCTTCGGGCTGCGGTGCCTGCGTCCGGATGCGAAGATCCGGCCAGCCAGGGCGATTTACTTCTTCTTCATCGGCGGCAGGTCGGTGCACACGCCTTCGGCCACTTCGGCCGCCATGCCCACCGATTCACCCAGCGTCGGGTGCGGGTGGATGGTCTTGGCGATGTCGATGACGTCCGCGCCCATTTCCACGGCCAGCGCCACTTCGCTGATCAGGTCGCCGGCATGGGTGCCGACGATGCCGCCGCCCAGGATGCGGTGCGACTCGGCGTCGAACAGCAGCTTGGTGAAGCCTTCGTCGCGGCCGTTGGCGATGGCGCGGCCGGAAGCGGCCCACGGGAACACGCCCTTCTCGACCTTGATGCCCTGCTTCTTGGCTTCGTCCTCGGTCAGGCCGACCCACGCCACTTCCGGATCGGTGTAGGCCACCGACGGGATCACGCGGGCGTCGAAGAACGACTTCTGGCCGGCGGCGGCTTCGGCCGCCACGTGGCCTTCATGCACCGCCTTGTGCGCCAGCATCGGCTGGCCGACGATGTCGCCGATGGCGAAGATGTGCGGCACGTTGGTGCGCATCTGGCGATCGACCTCGATGAAGCCGCGGTCGGTCACGGCCACGCCCGCCTTGTCGGCGCCGATCTTCTTGCCGTTGGGGCTGCGGCCCACGGCCTGGAGCACCAGGTCGTAGCGCTGCGGTTCCTTCGGCGCGCCCTCGCCCTCGAAGGTGACGTAGATGCCGTCTTTCCTGGCTTCCGCGCCGACCGTCTTGGTCTTGAGCATGATGTTGTCGAAGCGGCCGGCGTTCTTCTTCTGCCAGACCTTGACCAGGTCGCGGTCGGCGCCCTGCATCAGGCCGTCCAGCATTTCCACCACGTCCAGGCGCGCGCCCAGCGTGGAGTACACCGTGCCCATTTCCAGGCCGATGATGCCGCCGCCGATGATCAGCATCTTCTTGGGGATTTCACGCAGCAGCAAGGCGCCGGTGGAATCGACGATGCGCTCGTCCTGCGGCAGGAACGGCAGCTTCACCGACTGGCTGCCGGCGGCGATGATGGCCTGCTTGAAGCGCAGGGTCTGCGACTTGCCGTCGGCGCCCTTGACCGCCAGGTGGTTGGCATCGGCGAATTCGCCCACGCCCGTCACCACCGTGACCTTGCGCGCGCGGGCCATGCCGGCCAGGCCGCCGGTCAGCTTGGCGACCACGCTGTCCTTGTAGCCGCGCAGCTTGTCCAGGTCGATCTTGGGCTCGCCGAAGCTGATGCCGTGGGCGGCCAGCTCGCGCGCCTCGTCGATGATGGCGGCGTTGTGCAGCAGCGCCTTGGACGGGATGCAGCCCACGTTCAGGCAGACGCCGCCCAGCGTGGCGTAGCGTTCGACCAGCACCACGGACAGGCCGAGGTCGGCGGCGCGGAAGGCGGCCGAATAGCCGCCGGGGCCCGCGCCCAGCACCAGCATGTCGTATTCGGCGTCGGCCGAACCCTTGAAGGTCGCGGCGGCGGGGGCCGGGGCGGCAGCGGCCTTGGGGGCCTCGGCCTTCGGCGCGGCGGCCTTGGGCGCTGCCTTGGCGGCCGGGGCGGCGGCGGCGTCGGCCGCTTCCACCTCGAGCACCACGGCGCCTTCGGCGACCTTGTCGCCGACCTTGACCGCGATCGACTTCACCACCCCGCCCTGCGAGGCGGGAATTTCCATCGAGGCCTTGTCGGACTCGACGGTAATCAGGCTCTGCTCGGCCTTGATCGTGTCGCCCACGGCGACCAGCACCTCGATGACTTCGACTTCCTTGAAGTCACCGATGTCCGGCACTTTGATTTGAACGGTATTGCTCATAGGGCTCCCCGTTTACAGCGCGATGCGGCGGAAGTCGGCCAGCAAGGCGCCCAGATAGGCGTTGAAGCGGGCAGCGGCGGCGCCGTCGATGACACGGTGGTCATAGGACAGCGACAGCGGCACGATCAGGCGCGGCACGAACTGCTTGCCGTCCCAGACCGGCTTGTGCGACGAACGCGACACGCCCAGGATGGCCACTTCGGGCGCATTGATGATGGGCGTGAACGAGGTGCCGCCGATGCCGCCCAGCGACGAGATCGAGAAGCAGCCGCCCTGCATGTCGGCCGGCGAGATCTTGCCGTCGCGCGCCTTCTTGGACAGGTCGGTCATTTCCTGGGCGATCTGCAGGATGCCCTTCTTGTCGGCATCGCGGATCACCGGCACCACCAGCCCGTTGGGCGTGTCGGCGGCGAAGCCGATGTGGTAGTACTGCTTGAGCACCAGGTTGTCGCCGTCCAGCGAGGCGTTGAACTCGGGGAACTTCTTCAGGGCCGCGACCACGGCCTTGATCAGGAAGGCCAGCATCGTGACCTTGATGCCCGACTTCTCGTTTTCCTTGTTCAGCGTGACGCGCAGCGCTTCCAGGTCGGTGATGTCCGCTTCGTCGTTGTTGGTGACGTGCGGGATCATGACCCAGTTGCGGTGCAGGTTCGCGCCGGAGATCTTCTTGATGCGCGACAGCGGCTTGGCTTCGACCGGGCCGAACTTGGTGAAGTCGACCTTGGGCCACGGCAACAGGCCCAGCGCGGCGCCATCGGCCGAGCCGCCCGCGGCGGCGGCCACGGGGCCGGCGGCCAGCGCCTGCTTGACGAAACCGCGCACGTCATCGGCGGTGATGCGGTCCTTCGGACCCGAGCCCTTGACCTTGCTCAGGTTCACGCCCAGTTCGCGGGCGAACTTGCGCACCGACGGCGAAGCGTGCGGCAGCTGGCCGGGCTTGAGGTTGGCGTCTTCCAGCGCGGCGGCCGGGGCCGGACGCGACG
>NZ_CADIJR010000087.1 GCF_902859645.1 Achromobacter insuavis
GCCGCCACGGCCGGCGCCGCGGGCGCGGCCGCCAAGAGCGGCGCGTCGCGCTGGCTCGGCCCGATCGCCGGCATCGCCGCCGGCCTAGGCATCGCCGCCCTGCTCTCGAGCATGGGCCTGTCGGGCGCCTTCGCCGAGTTCCTGTCGTCCGCGCTGCTGATCGCCGTGGTCGTGTTCGCCGTGATGTTCATCATCCGCCGCCTGCGCGGCGCCGCGCCGCGTCCGGCCACCCAGGGCGCCTTTGGCGGCGCCAACAACGCGCCTGGCGAGCCGCAGCAGCAGCCCATGTGGCGTGAAACGCTGAAGCCGGCCACGCCGGCGGCCGCGCCGATCGCTGCCGTGGCCGCCGCGGAGCCGGTTGCCGCGATGCCCAAGGCGGGCGACGACAACAACTGGTTCGTGCCGGGTGATTTCGATACGCCCAACTTCCTGAAGCAGGCCAAGGACCAGTTCGTGCGCATCCAGGCCGTGTGGGACAGCGGCAGCACCGACCGCCTGCGCGACTACCTGACCGACGACCTCATCACCGAGCTCAAGCCGCAACTGACCGAGCGCGGCGCGGCCCCCAACAAGACCGAAGTGGTGCTGTTGAACGCCGAGCTGCTGGGCATCGAGACGGTGTCCGACGGCCACCTGGCCAGCGTGCGCTTCTCGGGCATGCTGCGCGAGGCGCCGGGCGCCGAAGCCTTCCGCTTCGAGGAAGTCTGGAACCTGTTCAAGCCCGCCAACGGCGGCTGGCTGCTGGCCGGCATCCAGCAGATCCCGGTGGAATTCGCCAGCTGATCCGGCTGGCGCCATCCCCCTGCTATCGCGGCGGCCTTGCGGCCGTCCGCCACAACCGGCCCCTCAGGGCCGGTTTTTCCATGCGCGGGCGCAAACCGCGTCCAGACTGTCCGGAACACACCCCCATCCAACCCGTTACACTCCCGATTTACCCATCAACTTCGTCATCCCCGTTTCGCGGGGCCGCGGACCGTCATGTTGCCTTTTTCGTTTCTGCCCACTCCTGCACGGCTGGCCGTCGGCGCGCTCAACACCCTGTTGAAGCGTGAAGACTGGGCGCGCGAACGCCTGGCCCGCCACGCCGGCAAGACCGTGCGTTTCGCGCTGGGCGGCTTCACCCTGGGCCTGACCATCGACAGCGAGGGCCTGGCGTCCCAGGCCGATGCGGCGGTGGCGCCCGACGTGACCCTGACGGTGGCGCCCGAGAAGCTGCCGCTGCCGCGCCTGGGCGCGGGTGGCGAGGCGCCCGACTTCGCCGAGGCCACGCACATTTCCGGCGACGCCGCGCTGGCGCAGGTGGTGGCCGACCTGTCCAAGCAACTGCGCTGGGACCCGGAAGACAGCCTGGCCCGGCTGGTGGGCGACATTCCCGCGCTGCGCATCGCCGGCGGGCTGCGCGCGGCCGCCGGCGGCGCGCGCCAGGCCGGCCAGCGCATGGCCGAGAATGTGTCCGAATACCTGGCCGAGGAAAGCGGCATGCTGCTGGGCCGCCCGGCGCTGGAGCAGTGGCGCCTGGACCTGGCCGAGTTGAACGCCCGCGCCGACGCGCTGGCGCGCTCGGCCGCCGCCCTGCAATCCCGACTGGCCACGGCCGCCGCCAAGCGAGGCGCCTGACCCATGTTCCCTTTGCTGCGCCTGCTTCGCATCATCCTGGTTTCGCTGCGCTACGGTCTGGACGAGCTGGTGCTGTCCAGCCTGAACCATCCGCTGGCGACCTGCCTGCTGCGCGTCATCCGCCTGGGCACCCGGCCGCGCAAGCCGCGCGGCCTGCGGCTGCGCCTGGCGCTGGAGTCGCTGGGCCCGATCTTCGTGAAGTTCGGCCAGGTGCTGTCCACCCGCCGCGACCTGATCCCCGCCGACATCGCCAACGAGCTGGCGCTGCTGCAGGACCGCGTGCCGCCGTTCCCGTCGGCCCAGGCCGCCGCCTGCATCGAGGCCGCGCTGGGCGCGCCGCCCGAAAAGCTGTTCGCGCAGTTCCAGGTCGACCCGGTGGCGTCGGCCTCCATCGCGCAGGTGCACTTCGCGGTGCTGCACGACGGCCGCGAGGTGGCGGTCAAGGTGCTGCGCCCGGGCATGCTCAGCATCATCGAGAAAGACCTGTCGCTGCTCAAGATCGTGGCCCGCATCATCGAGCGCCTGGGCGCCGATGGCCGCCGGCTCAAGCCGCGCGAGGTGGTGGCCGAGTTCGACAAGTACCTGCACGACGAGCTCGACCTGGTGCGCGAGGCCTCCAACTGCAGCCAGCTGCGCCGCAACTTCGGCCCGGAATCCGGCCGCGGCGACATGCTGATGGTGCCCGAGGTCATCTGGGAATACACCGCGTCCACGGTCTTCACCATGCAGCGCATGTACGGCGTGCCGGTGGGCCAGGTCGAGCGCATGCGCGCCGCCGGCATCGACATCCCGACCCTGGCGCGCACCGGCGTCGAGATCTTCTTCACCCAGGTGTTCACCGACGGCTTCTTCCACGCCGACATGCACCCGGGCAACATCTACGTGTCCGACCGGCCCGAGACGCTGGGCAGCTACATCGCCCTGGACTTCGGCATCGTCGGCTCGCTGTCGGAATTCGACAAGAACTACCTGGCGCAGAACTTCCTGGCCTTCTTCCACCGCGACTACCGCCGCGTGGCGCAGTTGCACATCGAGTCCGGCTGGGTGCCGCCGGATACGCGCGAGGAAGAGCTGGAGGGCGCGGTGCGCGCCGTCTGCGAACCCTATTTTGACCGGCCGTTGTCCGAGATTTCGCTGGGCCAGGTGCTGTTGCGCCTGTTCCAGACCTCGCGCCGGTTCAATGTGGAGATCCAGCCGCAGCTGGTGCTGCTGCAGAAGACGTTGCTGAACGTCGAAGGCCTGGGGCGGCAGCTCGACCCCAACCTGGATCTCTGGAAGACCGCCAAGCCCTACCTGGAACGCTGGATGCGTCAGCGCGTCGGGTTCAAGGGCCTGCGGCAGAGCCTGGAAAAAGAAGCCGCGCAGTGGTCGCAAATGCTGCCGGCGCTTCCCAGGCTGGTCCACGACCATCTGAACCGCCCGAACCTCTCGCCGGCGCTGCTGGCCGAGATGGTGCAGTTGCGGCGGGCCCAGCAGCAGAGCAACCGGCTGATCGCGGCGCTGGTTGGCGTGCTGGCCCTGGGTATCGGGGTGGCGTTGTGGGCATTGACCCGATAGGCGGCGCGATGGTGTAAGGGCGATCCTCCTGTCATGTTTCATTCATGAAACGGTCATCATAGCTTCGCGGGAGACGGCGAAAAATAGCGCTGCGGCGGCCAATGCAGCGTCACGCCGGCAAGCGCGTGCGCCATTCATTAATTTCTATAGCCCCACAGCGGGACGAAAACAAGGGCAGAACATGCTTTATCCTGAACTCTTCAAGACCATGGAAGCGGTGCGCTGGAACATGGCGCACGATATTCCCTGGGGCGACTTCGATCGCAGCAAGCTCTCGGACGAGCAGGCGCACACGATCAAGATGAACGCCATCACCGAATGGGCCGCATTGCCGGCCACCGAGATGTTCCTGCGCGACAATCGCGGCGACAGCGATTTCTGCGCGTTCATGTCGGTGTGGTTCTTCGAAGAACAGAAGCATTCCCTGGTGCTGATCGAGTACCTGCGCCGCTTCCGTCCCGACCTGGTGCCCACCGAGGAAGAGCTGCACAACGTGCGCTTCGAATTCGACGTCGCGCCCGAGCTGGAAACGCTGATGCTGCACTTCTGCGGCGAGGTGCGCCTGAACCACTGGTACCGCCGCGCCGCCGAATGGCACACCGAGCCGGTCATCAAGTCCATCTACAAGACCGTGGCGCAGGACGAGGCCCGCCATGCCGGCGCCTACCTGCAGTACATGCGCCGCGCGCTGCACAACCGCGGCGAGGACACCAGCGTGCAGGCGCGCCTGGCGTTCTCCAAGATCGGCGTGCTGATGGCCTCGGCCGGCCGCACCCAGCAGGCGCTGCACCCGACCAACCTGCACGTCAACAAGGACCTGTTCCCCAACGATACGGTGCAGTCGCGCCTGCCCGAGCCGGGCTGGCTGGAACACTGGCTGGACAGCCAGATCCGCTTCGACGGCGTCTGGGAACAGAAGGTCGCCACGCGCATCCTGCACATCCTGTCCAAGCTGATGGACCGCAGCTTCGAGACGGTCAAGGACCTGAACCGCTACCGCAAGGAAATGACCGCGCTGGTGGTGCCCAAGGAAAAGGAAATCATCCTGGCCGGCGCCTGATCCGGCGGGAGGGTGGCGCGCGCCGGCCCCGGCCGGGGCGCGCCCGCTGAAGGGCGACGGCGGCCGCGGCCGCCGTCGTACAATCGCGGCATGTCAGCCGCCCGTTTCGAATCCAAAGTCCTGTCCCGCGACGACTGCGTCGCCGCCGTAGCCGCCGGCCGCCTGCCGCGGCCGCTGGTGTTCACCAATGGCGTCTTCGACATCCTGCATCGGGGCCACGCCACCTATCTGGACCAGGCCGCCCAGCTGGGCGCCACGCTGGTCGTGGCGGTCAATACCGATGAATCGGTGCGGCGTCTGGGCAAGGGCGACGAGCGTCCCCTGAACCGCATGGAAGACCGCGCCGCGCTGCTGGCGGCGCTGGGCTTCGTCACGGTGGTCACCTCGTTCCACGAGGACACGCCCGAGGCCCTGATCGGCCAGCTCAAGCCGGACCTGATCGTCAAGGGCGGCGACTACGACATGGAAAAACTGCCCGAAACCGCCCTGGTCAAGTCCTGGGGCGGCCGCGCGGTGGCGATTCCGTTCGAGTTCGAGCGTTCCACCACGGCGCTGGTCAAGAAGATCCAGGGCGCCTGAGGCGGCGCCGCGCTCAGCGCGGCTCGCGCAGCAGCCGGTTGATGGCGTCCAGGTCGGACTCGACCAGGATGCCGCTGGTGGCCTTCAGGCGCAGTCCCGACAGCACCGTGCTGTAGCGCGCCAGCGCCAGGTCGCGCTGGGTGGCGTAGAGCTGTTGCTGGGCGTTGAGCACGTCCAGGTTGATGCGCACGCCCACTTCATAGCCGGTGCGGTTGGCCTCGACCGCGGCGCGGCTGGATTTCTCGCCGGCCTCGAGCGCCTGGATGCGCGCCAGCCCGCTGGTGACGCCGGTGTAGTACTGGCGCGCGGCCTGCACCGCCTGGCGCCGCGCCGCCTCGAAATCGTAGCGGGCCTTCTGTTCGAGCTGCACCTTCTCGGTGACCTGCGAGGACACCCCGCCGCCCGAATACAACGGAATCGACAGCACCACGCCGATGGTGCTGTCGATCGGCTTGCCCGGCGTGGCGTTGCGCATCACCGCGTCGCTGGCGCTGCCGCTGGTGGCGCGCAGGTTCAGGGTGGGGTAGTGACCGCTCTTGGCGATCTGGATCTGGCGTCCGGCGATGCGGGTCAGCAGCTGGGCGCGCAGCACGTCCAGGCTGGAGGATTCGGCCTGGTTGCTCCAGTCGGCCACGCGGGCCGGCTGCGGCGCCGGCAGTTGCACGCCCTGCGGCAGCTCGGCCAGCGCGCCGGGCGGGCCGCCGATGATCTTGGCCAGCTCGTCGCGGCGCACATCCAGGTCGTTCTGCAGGCGCAGTTCCTGCGCCACCACCAGGTCGTAGCGGGCCTGGGCCTCGTAGGTGTCGGTGATGGTGGCGTTGCCGAGCTCGAAATTGCGCTTGGCGGACTCCAGCTGGCCGGCCACGGCGGCCTTCTCGGCCTCGGTCGCGGTCAGGGTGTCCTGGGCGTACAGCACGTTGAAATAGGCGTCGGCCACGCGCAGCAGCAAGTCCTGGTAGGCCTGCTGCAGCTGCACTTCGACATCGGCGACGATCAGCTTGGACTGTTCGTAGTTCTGCCAGCGGCCCCAGTCGAACAGCGGCTGCGTCAGCGCCAGGTCCCAGACGCCGCGGCCGCCGCTGTAGGCCATGTTCAGGCCGCGGGTGCTGCGGGTTTCCTGGTAGGCGCCGCCGACGCCGGCCGAGACTTCGGGCAGCAGCAGGGCGCGCGCCTGCGGCTCTTTTTCGAGGCCGGCGCGATAGTTGGCGCGGGCCGCGGCGTAGATGGGATCGTTGCCGAGGGCGGATTGCCACACCTGCAACAGGTTCTGCGCGCACGCGACAGACGGGCCGACACTTGCGGCGGAGGTAAAAACCAGTAAAGCCGTAAGCAGTCGGACGCGCATGATCTGTCAGGTGGTGGGGTGTTGCTCCAGGGAGTCGGGGTCTGGGGTCCGGTATCCGGCCCACGGACGCGGGCCGGAAGGGCGGGGCCGTGGGGCGCCGCCGTCGGGACTCAGAACTTGAACTGCGACACCGTGGCGCCGCGCAGGGGCTTGATGACCGTTTCGAACAGATTGACGGTCTCGAAGCTGGCGGCGGTGGTGCGGGTGATGCGACAGGCCGTCATGACGGGGGCCTGGCCGACGACGACGACCAGGCGGCCGCCGACGCGCAGTTGGTACTTGAGCGCGTCCGGCACGACCGGCACCGAGCCGGTCACCAGGATCGCGTCGTATTCGGTGGAGCCCCAGCCGTTGCGGCCGTCGCCGGTCTCGACCTTGACGTTGGTGACGTTGTTCATCTGCAGGTTCTGCTGCGCGAACGTGACCAGGCGGCTGTCGATCTCGACCGAGGTGACCTGTTGCGCCAGGTAGCCCAGCAGCGCGGCCTGGTAGCCGGAGCCGGTGCCGATTTCCAGCACACAGTCGGACTTGCTCAGTTGCAGTTCCTGGGCCAGGCGGGCTTCGACCTTGGGGGCGAGCATGGTCTGGCGGGTGTTGACCGCGTTGATTTCCAGCGGCAGTTCCAGGTCGGAAAACGCCAGGGCGCGCAGCGCCGGCGGAACGAACTGTTCGCGGCGCACATCGAACAGCGCTTGCAGCACGTTGGCGTCCAGGACGTCCCACGGGCGGATCTGCTGTTCCACCATGTTGAAGCGGGCTTGTTCTACGTCGGGCAGGGTCGAAGCGTTCATGACGGTCAGGAAAAAAGCGGAGGAATCAGCTGACCATTGTACCGATTCGTAGCGTCCTGTGACGCGGCGGGGCGGACCGACTGGTTACAGAGGGGAAATCGGACCCGCCCGCCGGGCTCACCACCAGGCGTGGAAGTGGTGCACCGGGCCGTGGCCGGAGCCGACCGACAGGCGCTCGGCGTGGCGGATGGCCTCGGTCAGGTAGGCCTTGGCGCGGCGCGCCGCCTCGGGCACGTCCTCGACCTGCGGCAGCAGGGCGGCCAGGGCGGCCGACAGGGTGCAGCCGGTGCCGTGGGTGTTGGCGGTCTCGATGCGGTGGCCGGGCAGCTCGATCATGCGGTCGCCGTCGTGCAGCAGGTCGATGGTGTCGTTGCCGGGCAGGTGGCCGCCCTTGACCATGACCCAGCGCTGGCCCGAATGCGCCAGCTTGTTGCGCAGGCGCTCGGCCACGCGCCGCATTTCCTTGACCGTCTCCACCGGGCGCTCTTCCAGCAGCACGCCGGCCTCGGGCAGGTTCGGGGTCAGCAGCGTGGCCTGCGGCAGCAGGGCCTCGCGCATGGCGCCGACGGCGTCGCGTTCCAGCAGCAGGTCGCCGCTCTTGGCCACCATGACCGGGTCCAGCACGACGTGGGCCGGGGTCCACTTGGCCAGCTTCTCGGCCACCACCTGGATCACCGGCTGCTGGCCCAGCATGCCGATCTTGACCGCGTCGATGCGCACGTCGGCGAACAGGGTGTCGATCTGCTGGCCGACGAAGGCCGGCGGCACCGGCGAGATGCCGGTGACGCCCTGGGTGTTCTGGGCGGTGAGCGCGGCGATCACGGCGCAGCCATAGGCGCCCAGGGCGCTCATGGCCTTGACGTCGGCCAGGATGCCGGCGCCGCCGGACGGGTCGACGCCGGCGATGGTCAGCGCGTTGGGGATCTGGCGGCCGTTGGCGGCCGGCTGGCGGCTGCTCATTTGGCGGCGCCGGGGGCGGCGGTGATCAGGCCTTCGGTGGGCGAGCTGGGCGCGCCGCTGTAGAGCTTTTTCGGCATGCGGCCGGCCAGGAAGGCCTCGCGGCCGGACTCGACGCCCTTTTTCATGGCGCTGGCCATCAGCACCGGGTCGCGCGCGGCGGCGATGGCGGTGTTCATCAGCACGGCGTCGCAGCCCAGTTCCATGGCGATGGCGGCGTCCGAGGCGGTGCCCACGCCGGCGTCCACCACCACCGGCACGCGCGCCTGGTCGATGATCAGGCGTAGATTCCAGGGGTTCAGGATGCCCATGCCGGAGCCGATCAGCGAGGCCAGCGGCATCACGGCCACGGCGCCCATGTCTTCGAGCATGCGGCACTGGATGGGATCGTCGGTGCAATAGACCATGACCTGGAAGCCCTCATCCACCAGCGTCTTGGTGGCCTTGAGGGTTTCGGGCATGTTGGGGAACAGCGTGTGCGGATCGCCCAGCACTTCCAGCTTGACCAGGGCGTGGCCGTCCAGCAGCTCGCGCGCCAGGCGCAGCGTGCGCACGGCGTCGTCGGCCGAGTAGCAGCCGGCGGTGTTGGGCAGCAGCGTGAACTTGGACATCGGCACGTAGTCGAGCAGGTTGGGCTCGCCCGGGTTCTGGCCGATGTTGGTGCGGCGGATGGCGACCGTGACGATCTCCGTGCCGCTGGCGTCCAGCGCGGCGCGGGTCTGTTCGAAATCCTTGTACTTGCCGGTGCCGACGAGCAGGCGCGACGAGTAGGCGCGGCCGGCGATGGTGAGAGTGTCTTGAGTGGTCATGGCGGTGTGTCAAAGGGCGGGCGCGCGCTGCGGAACCCGCGGGGGCTGGCTGATCATCGGGCGGATCAACGGGTTGATCACGGTTAGCCGAATCATAAAGCACGGGGCGGCGTGTCAGTCCGCGCGGCGCGGCCGCGGCGTTCCAGAAATCGCGCTTGCCGCGCAGCCATGGGGCGCGCGAATGACCGGGTCGGGGGCAGGGGTATCCCGGACGGCCCCGGCGGCGCGGGGGCGGCCGCGCGTGTCGCAATGCCTAGGGCTGGCGCAGCCGGTCCAGGTCCGCGCACAGCTGCTCGGCCGCGTCGACCAGGCGCGGGCCGGGGCGGTAGAGCGCGTCGGCGTCGATGCCGTAGACGTGGCCGGCCTGCGCGGCCGGCAGGCCCATGGCGCGCCAGGCGGCCAGGTTGCGGGCGGTGTCGGCGGGCGCGGAGACGCCGGCCAGCACCGCGTCGGGACGCGCCGCCAGCACGCTTTCCAGGCCGACCTGCGGCGCCACCACGGGCGCGTCGCCGAACACGTTGACGCCGCCGCACAGGCGCAGCGCGTCGCTGACGATGCTGGCGTGGTTCAGGGTGTAGATGGGGTCCAGGCCCGCCTGCACGAAGACCCGCACCGGCGCGCGGCCGGCGTAGCGCGCGGCCAGCGCATCGAGGCGCGCGCGCAGGGCCTGGGCGGCGGGGCCGGCCTGCGCCTCGGTGCCGAACAGCACGCCCAGGCGTTCGACCGCGTCGGGAATGGCCGCCAGCGTCTGCGGGTCGCTGTAGTAGACCGCCACGCCCAGCTTGTCCATCACGCGCGCCAGCGGCGCGGCGGCGGACGGTTGCCAGGCGATGATCAGGTCGGGCCGGGTGGCGGCCACGCGTTCGGGGTCGGGCTGGGTGCCGTCGCCGATGACCGGCAGGGCGCGGGCGGCGGGCGGGTAGTCGCTGCCGCGGATGGTGGCGACCAGGTAGGCGCCGGCGCCGGCCGCGTAGACCAGCTCGGTGGCGTGCGGCGCGAGGGTCACCGCGCGCCGCGCCGGGGCGGCCAGGGTGACGTCGCGGCCGCGGTCGTCGCGCGCGTGGATCGCCGCCGGGGTTTCGACCGAGGGCGTGGCTGCAGTCTTGGCCGAGGTGTCGGCCGTCGCCGGCCCCGGGGCGCACAGCAGCCCCAGGACGGCGAACGGAAGGGCGCGGACGAAGGTCATGCGGTGGCTCGATACGGTCGGCGTGGAGGAACGCCGACTATATCGGATCGCCGCTTAGTAGCGCACGGTGAGGGAGGCGTAGAAGTTGCGGCCGGGCGCGGGGTACAGGTTGTACGGGCCGGTTTCCCCCAGGCTGCCGCTGCGGATGCCGTAGGTGGCGTATTTGCGGTCCAGGATGTTGTTCACGCCCACCGCGCCCTCGATGTTGCGGGTGAACTTGTACGCGACCTTGGTGTTGAACAGCACGTAGGCGTCCATCTGCTTGTCGAATTCGTTGGCCTGGTCGTTGTCCAGGCGCGACTTGCCGACGTATTGCGCGGCCACGTTCCACAGGAACGCATCCGTGGGACGCCAGGTCACGCCGGCATTGGCCAGCCACTTCGGCGCCATCGGCACGGTCTTGCCGGCCAGGTCGACCCCGTTGTAGGTGCCCGAGCGGAACTGCGCTTCCATCCAGGTCAGGTTGGCATCCAGCGTCACGCCGCGGACGATCTCATGATGGCCTTCGAGTTCGATGCCTTGGCGGCGGGTCGGATCCAGGTTGACGTTGGCGCCGAACATGTCGGCCAGCGGGTTGTACTGGATTTCGTTGGTCAGGTCATAGCGGAACCACGACAGGCGGGCGCTGCTGCGTTCCGATTGCCAGGTCACGCCCAGTTCCTTGTCGGTGGAGGTTTGGGGCGCCAGCGGGTTCTGCACCCACAGCAATTCGTCGCTGTTGGCCAGGCGGAAGCTGCGGCCGACCTTGCCGTACACGCCGAAACCGCTGCTCAGGTCCTGGCGCACGCCCAACTGCCAGGCGGTCAGGTGGTGGCCGCTGTCCGACGGATTGCCGCCGGTACCGGACAGGATTTCCAGCTTGTCCGAGGCGTACTGGCGGCGCACGCCCATGGTGATGTTGGTGCTTTCGGTGGCGCGGATCTGGCCTTCGGCGAACAGCCCGTATTGATGCTGGCGCGATTGCATCTTGGACTGGATCGGATCGTAGTAGGCATCCTGCGTGACCGTGCTCCTGGACTCCAGCGCATCGGCGCCGAACACGACGCTGTGGCCGCCGGCGATCGGCAGGCGGTAGCGCAGGCTGGCGCTGTTTTCTTCCAGCTTCTGGTCGCGCAGCGTGTCGCCGCCGCCATCGAACATGCCGGGCGCGGTGTAGGTCAGGCCGTGCAGCTTCTTGTTGCGGCTGGCCAGGTCGGCGTAGAGCGTGCCGACGCCCAGCGCCTGTTCGAGCTGCAGGCCGATGGTGGTCGAGGTGGACTTGATGAAGTCGGCGTCGTTCTTGGCGCCGCGGCGATCGTCCTGGTACTGGTTCAGGCCGGTGAGCGGATTGATCTGGCGCGGGCCGGGCAGTTCCAGGCGCTGCGTGGTGGTGTTGCCGTACAGGCGGATCGAGCCGTCCGCATGGCGCAAGGTGATGCCACCGCCGCCGCCTTCGCGGGTTTCGGCGTTGTTGTCACGGTAGCCGTCGCTGTGCAGCGACTGCATGTAGGCGTCCACGCCCACTTTCTGGTTGTTCAGGGCCACCGCGGCGTCGTACTGGCGCAGGCCGTAGCTGCCGAAGGTGGCGGTGGCGCGGGCCGTGACCGGCTCCTTGGCGAAGTCCTTGCGGGTGATGATGTTGATCACGCCGCCGGTGGCGCCGCCGCCGTATTGCACCGAGCCGCTGCCGCGCACGATTTCGACGCGCTCGACCTGGTCCAGCGGCACCACGCCCAGGTTGGGGGCGGACAGGTCGTTGGGGTTCTGCTTGACGCCGTCGATCATGATCAGCGTATTGCTGGCGCCGGTCACGCCGAAGCCGCGCAGGTCGACCATGGCGCCGTCGGACGAGCCGGAGTTGTTGATCAGGTGGATGCCGGCCTGCGTCGACAGCAGGTCCTGCATGGTGCGGGCGCTGCTGGCGGCGATGTCTTCGGCGGTGATGACCGAGATCGACACGGGCAGGGTGCGGCCGTCCGTCGGCACGCGCTGGGCGGTGACGGTGATGCTGTCGAGTTCGGGGGCGGGGGTGGCGGCTTGCTGGGCGGCGGACAGGGCCGGGGCGGAGCAGAGCAGGGCGCCGGCATAGCGCCGGATGGAGCGGGATTTCATCTACAAGACCTCGATGCGACCCGCGACCCCGCAGGTCAATCACGATGGGGAGGAAACCCGGGCCACGCCGCAATCCCTGGGGAGCGGGCGCCGGACGGGCGTCCTGGCGATCGAACAGGCCGGTATCGGGCTGCCATGGGCGCATCGCGCGCATGGGGACCGTTGCGGGGGCAGCACAGGCTGGATACCGGGGCTCGCCAACCTTGTGGGTGGCGAGAGGCGTCTTCCTGTTTCCCGTTTACCTTTCGCGCGCGGACCGGCAAGTGTTGCGTTCTTGCCTGTCCCAGTGCGCCGAAAGCACCGGTTCGGGGCCGAAACTGTATCACCGGAGGGCGGAGCAGGGCCTGTTTTGTTACGATCAGGGGTTGATTTTTCGGCCTTTATCGCTTTTTAGCGACATTTGCCCGGCCGCTTTCGTTGCCCAACCCCCACCTTTCGGACCTGAACGTGTCGTATCCCCGCCTGCCTTACCCGCCCGAGAGCTTCACCCGCGGCGGCGATTTCGCCCGTTTGCTCGGCCAGCGCATCCTGATCCTGGACGGGGCGATGGGCACGATGATCCAGCGCTACAAGCTGGGCGAGGCCGATTTCCGCGGCGAGCGCTTCGCCGACCATGGCAAGGACCTGAAGGGCGACAACGAACTGCTGTCGCTGGTGCGGCCGGACGTGATCTCGGAGATCCACCGCCAGTACCTGGAAGCCGGCGCCGACGTCATCGAGACCAACACCTTCGGCGCCACCTCGATCGCCCAGGGCGACTACGACCTGCCGGAACTGGCGTACGAACTGAACCTGGTGTCGGCGCGGCTGGCGCGCGAGGCCTGTGACCAGTACAGCACGCCGGACAAGCCGCGCTTCGTGGCCGGCGCGCTCGGCCCGCAGCCCAAGACGGCGTCGATCTCGCCCGACGTGAACGACCCGGGCGCCCGCAACGTCACCTTCGACGAGCTGCGCGTCGCCTACATTGAACAGCTCAACGGCCTGCTGGACGGCGGCATCGACATCGTCCTGATCGAAACCATCTTCGACACGCTCAACGCCAAGGCGGCGATCTTCGCCACCGAGGAAGTGTTCGAGCAGCGCGGCATCCGCCTGCCGGTGATGATCTCGGGCACCGTCACCGACGCCTCCGGCCGCATCCTGTCGGGCCAGACCGTCGAGGCCTTCTGGAACTCGGTGCGCCATGCGCGTCCGGTCACCATCGGCCTGAACTGCGCGCTGGGCGCGGCGCTGATGCGCCCGTACGTGGCCGAGCTGTCCAAGATCTGCGACACCTACGTCTGCGTGTACCCCAACGCCGGCCTGCCCAACCCGATGGCCGAGACCGGCTTCGACGAGACGCCGGCCGACACCTCGGCGCTGCTGGAGGAATTCGCCCGCGCCGGGCTGGTGAACATGTCGGGCGGCTGCTGCGGCACCACGCCCGACCATATCCGCGCGATTGCCGACAAGGTCACGGCGCTGACGCCGCGGGTGGTGCCGGACATCCCGGTCAAGACCCGCCTGTCGGGCCTGGAGCCGCTCAATATCGACGAAGACACGCTGTACGTGAACGTGGGCGAACGCACCAACGTCACGGGCAGCAAGATGTTCGCGCGCCTGATCCGCGAAGAGAAGTATGACGAGGCGCTGGCCGTGGCCCGCCAGCAGGTCGAGAACGGCGCGCAGATCATCGACATCAACATGGACGAGGCCATGCTGGATTCGGTGGCGTGCATGCACCGCTTCCTGAACCTGATCGCCTCCGAGCCGGACATCGCCCGCGTGCCGGTGATGATCGACAGCTCCAAGTGGGACGTCATCGAGACCGGCCTGAAGTGCGTGCAGGGCAAGCCGGTGGTCAACTCGATCTCGATGAAGGAAGGCCTGGAGCCGTTCCGCCACCACGCCCGCCTGTGCCGCCGCTACGGCGCGGCGGTGGTGGTGATGGCGTTCGACGAACTGGGCCAGGCCGATACGCTGGAGCGCCGCAAGGAAATCTGCGGCCGCGCCTACAAGATCCTGGTCGAGGAAGAGGGCTTCCCGCCGGAAGACATCATTTTCGATCCCAACGTGTTCGCGGTCGCCACCGGCATCGACGAGCACAACCACTACGCCGTCGACTTCATCGAAGGCACGCGCTGGATCCGCGAGAACCTGCCCCACGCCCGCATCTCGGGCGGCGTGTCGAACGTGAGCTTCTCGTTCCGCGGCAACGAGCCGATGCGCGAGGCCATCCACACCGTGTTCCTGTATTACGCGGTCAAGGAAGGCATGACGATGGGCATCGTCAACGCCGGCCAGCTGGGCGTGTACGCGGACCTCGATCCCAAGCTGCGCGATCTGGTCGAGGACGTGGTGCTGGACCGCGCCGAACCGGTCGGCAAGACCGACCCGGCCGACGAACGCACGCCGACCGAGCGCCTGGTGCAGTTCGCCGACACGGTGAAGGGCTCGGGCGCCAAGAAGGAAGAAGACCTGGCCTGGCGCAATGCCGAAGTCGAGGCGCGCCTGTCGCACGCGCTGGTGCATGGCATCACCGCCTTCATCGTCGAGGACACCGAAGAGGTGCGCCAGAAGATCGCCGCGCGCGGCGGCCGTCCGATCGAGGTGATCGAAGGCCCGCTGATGGACGGCATGAACGTGGTCGGCGACCTGTTCGGCGAGGGCAAGATGTTCCTGCCGCAGGTGGTGAAGTCGGCGCGCGTGATGAAGCAGGCCGTGGCCCACCTGATCCCCTTCATCGAAGAGGAAAAGCGCCAGATCGCGGCGGCCGGCGGCGACGTGCGCGCCAAGGGCAAGATCGTCATCGCCACGGTCAAGGGCGACGTGCACGACATCGGCAAGAACATCGTGTCGGTGGTCCTGCAGTGCAATAACTTCGAAGTGGTGAACATGGGCGTGATGGTGCCCTGCGCCCAGATCCTGGAGAAGGCCAAGGAAGAGAACGCCGACATCGTCGGCCTGTCCGGCCTGATCACGCCCAGCCTGGAAGAGATGGCCTACGTCGCCTCGGAAATGCAGCGCGACGAGTATTTCCGCAGCCGCAAGGTGCCGCTGATGATCGGCGGCGCCACCACCAGCCGCGTGCACACCGCCGTCAAGATCGCGCCCAACTACGAAGGCCCGGTGATCTACGTGCCGGACGCCAGCCGTTCGGTGGGCGTGGCCACCAGCCTGATGTCCGACCAGTCGGACGCCTACCTGGCGGAGCTGGCCGAGGAATACGAGGACGTGCGCCGACGCCACGCCAACCGCAAGGCCACGCCGATCCTGCCGCTGGCCGAGGCGCGCGCCTCGCGCCCGCAGATCGACTGGGACAGCTACACGCCGCCGCGCCCCAAGTTCATCGGCCGCCGCACCTTCAAGAGCTATGACCTGGCCGAGATTGCCAAGTACGTGGACTGGGGCCCGTTCTTCCAGACCTGGAGCCTGTTCGGACCGTTCCCGGCGATCCTGGACGACAAGGTGGTGGGCGAGCAGGCGCGCAAGGTCTACGCCGACGGCCAGGCCATGATGAAGCGCATCGTCGAGGGCCGCTGGCTGACCGCCAACGGCGTGGTCGGCTTCTACCCGGCCAACAGCGTCAACGATGAGGACATCGAGGTCTACAAGGACGAGAGCCGCAGCGAGGTGCTGTTCACCTACCGCAACTTGCGCCAGCAGGGCGCCAAGCGCGAGGGCGTCAGCAACAAGTCGCTGTCGGACTTCATCGCGCCGAAGTCCAGCGGCAAGCTGGACTACATCGGCATGTTCGCGGTGACGGCGGGCCTGGGCATCGAGAAGAAGGAAGCCGAGTTCGAGAAGGCGCTGGACGACTACTCCAGCATCATGCTGAAGTCGCTGGCCGACCGCCTGGCCGAAGCCTTCGCCGAATGCCTGCACGCCCGCGTGCGCCAGGACCTGTGGGGCTATGCCGCCGACGAGGCGCTGTCCAACGATGACATGATCGCCGAGAAGTACGTCGGCATCCGCCCGGCGCCCGGCTATCCGGCCTGCCCGGAACACGTGGTCAAGACCGACATGTTCCGCGTGCTGGACGGCGCCGACATCGGCATGATGCTGACCGACAGCTACGCCATGTTCCCGGCCTCGAGCGTGTCGGGCTTCTACTTCAGCCATCCGCAGTCGCAGTACTTCAACGTCGGCATCATCGGCGAAGACCAGTTGCAGGACTACGCCGCGCGCAGCGGCCGCAGCATCGAGGACCTCAAGCGCACCCTGGCGCCGAACCTGGGCTGAGGCGGCCCGCGCCGCCGCGCCGGGCCCGCCCGGCATTTCAGCGCCACCCCAGCGCCGCCCCGGCTCGTCCGGCGCGGCGCTTTGTTTTATTCGGACGGTTTACCAAATGGATAGTGGTAAACCATGATGCGACAAATTGGTAAACCACATAATATTTGGTCCAACCACTTTCAACCGACATGACACTACAACTGATTCCCAAGCCCGAAGAACCCGCCGGCAAGCCGGTGGCCGACCGCGCCTACCTGCGGCTGGCCGCGCAGATCCAGGCGCTGGTGGCGCAGGGCGAGTTCGCGGTGGGCAAGCGCCTGCCGGCCGAGCGCGCGCTGGCCGAGCGCTTCGACGTCAGCCGCACCTCGCTGCGCGAGGCCATCATCGCGCTGGAACTGCAGGGCGTGGTGGAAGTGCGCGGCGGCTCGGGCATCTATGTCTGTGAACCGCGTCCGGGCGTGGCGCGGCTGCCGACCGCGCAGGAGCCGGGCGCGGGGCCGTTCGAGTTGCTGCGCGCGCGCTGCCTGGTCGAATCGGAAATCGCCGCGCTGGCGGCCAGCACCCGCAACGATGCCGACCTGGATCGCATCTTCGAGGCGCTGACCACCATGCGCGAGCAGATGATGCACAAGGAAGAAAACCAGGAGGCCGACCGCCGTTTCCACCTGTACATCGCGCAGTCCACCGGCAACAGCGTGCTGCTGGGCACCGTGACGGCGATGTGGGACCAGGCGCAAGGCCCCATCTGGGAAAAGATCGAACAGCATTTCCATACGCAGGAATTGCGCCAGGCGTCGCAGGAAGACCACCAGCGCATCTTCAGCGCGCTGGTGGCGCGCGATGCGGATGGCGCGCGGCAGGCGATGCGCAATCACCTCGAACGCGTGATCGGCGAGTTCGCGCAGGGGTGGCGTTGACGTAGTACCGGCAGGCGGCCCCCGGCAGAGCGCGGAAGATACCGCGCCCCGGAACCGGGCGACACACATCAGGAGACAACAGGATGCAGCAAAGGAACAAGGGGAGCCGCGCCTGGCACAGGGCGGCGGCGATGCTGTCGGCGTGCGCGCTGGCGGCCTATGCGCTGACTGCGCCGGCGATGGCGCAGGAAGCGCCCGCGGCGGGCCAGAGCGCGCGCATCGATGCGATCCGCAAGGCGGGCGAGCTGCGCGTCGGCGTGCTGCAGAACGCGCCCTGGCTGCTGCAGGACGTGTCCGGCAAGGGCGGCGAGAGTTGGAGCGGTCCGGCCTGGCTGCTGGCCAAGGAATACGCCCGCCTGCTGGGCGTGAAGCTGACGCCGGTGCAGGTCTCGCACGAGACCAAGGTGCCGGTGCTGGCGGCCAATCAGGTCGACATGACCATCAGCCCGCTGGCCGAGACGCCGGAGCGCCTGAAAGTGGTCGACTTCGTGCTGTATTCGTCCACCAGCGTCTGCATGTTCGGCCTGGCGTCCAATGCCAAGGTGGCCGCGGCCAAGTCGGTCGATGACCTGAACCGGCCCGGCGTCACCATCGCCTATTTCACCGGCGGCGCCGAGGAGGCCTGGGTCAAGCAGCGCTTTCCCAACGCCACGCTGCGCGCCGTGGCCAACTCGGGCGCCACCGCGCCGATCGAGGAAATCATGGCCAAGCGCGCCGACGCGGCGCCGATCAATCGCGTGCCCTGGGTCGGCCTGAGCCGCAAGGTGCGCGGCCTGACCGTGCTGCCCGCCGAGGCCAACTGCCAGCAGAGCACCGAAAAGGCCTCGCCGGTGGGCCTGGCGATCGACAAGAACCAACCCGAATACCTGGCCTGGCTGCGGCAGGTGGCCGCCGGCATGAAGACGCGCCTGGACGCCGACGAAATGCGCATCATCGAACAGACCCCGTAGGCCGCTCCGGCCTTTTCCCCACCCCACTGGATTCACCGACCACGCGCAAGGCGCGCGGCCCGGGCGACTGCCCGCGGCCACGCGCGTCCGCATCCGGCGTTCGCCGCCGGGCTTCCCTCCAAGGAGACCGCAATGCAACCGTCCTTCCTCACCCGCTTCGCCGCCGCCGCCCTGCTGTTGGCCGGCGCCGCCACCGCCCAGGCGCAGACGCCGCCCGCGCCCGGCGAGAGCCCGCGCATCGACGCCATCCGCAAGGCTGGCGTGCTGCGCGTGGGCGTGGTCAACAACCCGCCGTGGCTGGTGCAGAACACCACCGGCTCGGGCGAGCCCTGGATGGGCTCGTCGTGGCTGCTGGGCAAGGAATTCGCGCGCCTGCTGGACGTGAAGATCGTGCCGGTGCAGGTCAGCCACGAAACCAAGGTGCCGGCGCTGATCGCCAACCAGATGGACATCATGATCGGGCCGCTGAACCAGAACGCCGAGCGCGCCAAGATCATCGACTTCGTCACGTTCTCGAACACCAGCGTCTGCATGTTCGGCCTGGCGTCCAACCCCAAGTTCACCAACGCCACCAAGGTCGAGGACTTCAACCAGCCCGGCATCACCATGGCCTACTTCTCGGGCGCGGGCGAAGAGCCGCTGGTGCTGGAGAACTTCCCCAAGGCCAAGCTGCGCGGCGTGACCAACTCGGGTTCGGTGGCGCCGATCGAGGAAGTGCTGGCGGGCCGCTCCGACGTGGCGCCGCTGAACCGCATGCTGTGGCCCAACATCAGCAAGAAGGTCAAGGGCCTGGCCGTGTTCCCCAAGGAAAACGACTGCCAGGACAGCAAGATCTTCGCGATCGACGCGGGCATGGGCGTGGCCAAGAACCAGCCGGTGTACCTGGAGTGGCTGCGCAAGGTGGAAGCGCGCATGCATCCGGAACTGGTGGCCGAAGAGCGCCGCATGACCCAGACCCTGAAGTAAGGCGGACCCATCATGCTCAATTGCGCAATCCATGGGGCCGAAGACCTGCGGCTGGTCGAGCAGGCGCCCGAACCGCTGGGTCCGACGCAGGTGCGCGTCGGCGTCAAGGCGGTCGGCATCTGCGGTTCGGACCTGCATTACTACCGCCACGGCCGGGTCGGCGATTTCATCATCCGCGAACCGCTGACGCCGGGCCACGAGGCCTCGGGCCAGGTGCTGGAGGTCGGTTCGGCGGTCACCGCCGTCAAGCCCGGCGACCGCGTGGCGCTGGACCCGGCGCGCACCTGCGGCGTGTGCCGCTATTGCCGCCAGGGCGATTCCAATCACTGCGAGGCGGTGTTCTTCTTCGGCAGCGCCAGCCGCTATCCGCACATGCAGGGCGCGATGCGCGAGCAGGTGGTGGTACAGGAAAAGCAGTGCGTGCCGGTGCCGGACAGCCTGTCGTTCGAGCTGGCCGCCTTCGGCGAGCCGCTGGCAGTGGCGCTGCACGCGGTGCGCAGCGCCGGCACGCTGCTGGGCAAGACGGTGATGGTGGTGGGCGCCGGGCCGATCGGCGCGCTGGTGCTGATGGCGGCGCGCCTGGCCGGCGCCAGTCAAGTCATCGTGGTCGATATCGTCGACCAGACCCTGGCGACCTGCGCCAAGGTCGGCGCCACGCGCACCATCAACGCCGCCGCCGAGCCGGCCGCGCTGGACGAACTGGCGGCGGGCAAGGGCACGGTCGATGTGTGCTTCGAAGCCTCCGGCAACTATGCCGGGCTGGCCAACTGCATCCGCGCCACGCGGCCGCGCGGCACCATCGTCACGGTCGGCACGCTGGGGGGCAGCAGCGAGCAGTGCCCGTTCAACCAGATCATGGTCAAGAGCCTGAACGTCATCGGCAGCTTCCGCTTCGTCGATGAATACGCCTGGGCGGTGGACTACCTGGGCCGCGGCCTGGTGGACGTCGCGCCGCTGCTGACGGCGGCGGTGCCGGCGCGCCAGGCGCACGAGGCCTTCGCGCTGGCGGCGGACCGGCGCCAGGCCATGAAAGTGATGGTGACGTTCTGAGCCCGCCCGGGCTCGTGTCGGCACGGAGATTCCATGGATTTCGATTTTTCCCCCATCGTCGATAACTGGCGCTTCTTCGCCAGCGGCCTGGGCATCACGGTGGCGCTGAGCGCCGTCACGGCGGTGTCCAGCATCCTGCTGGGCCTGGTGATCGCGCTGTTGCGCCTGTACGGGCCGCGCTGGCTGCGGGTGCTGCTGGTGTTCTACATCGACAGCATGCGCGCCATCCCGGTGCTGGTGGTGCTGGTGTGGATCTACTTCGCCTTCCCGCTGCTGGCCGGCGTGACCTTCGCGCCGTTCTGGGCGGCGCTGGTGGCGTTGACGCTGCACATCGCGGCCTACTCGGCCGAGGTGATCCGCGCCGGCATCGAGTCGGTGCGGCCGGGGCAGATGCGCGCCGGCCTGGCGCTCGGCATGTCGCGGGCCCAGGCGCTGCGCAAGATCATCCTGCCGCAGGCCACCATCCGCATGCTGCCGGCCTTCGGCTCGGTGCTGACGGTGGCGATCAAGGACACCGCCATCGCCACGGTGATCGCGGTGCCCGAACTGATGCACAAGGCCGAGACGATCGCCGGGCAGAGCTACCGGCCGATCGAGGTGTTCACCGCGGTGATCGTGGCGTACTTCGTGATCCTGTTCCCGGTGACGCGCGGCGTGGACCGGCTGTACCAACGTTACGCACACCTGGGGCGCTCATGAATCTGGACTGGGGAATTATCTGGGACTCGCGCCAGGTGTTGCTGCAGGGCGCGGCCATGACCGTGATGCTGACGGTGGTGACGATGGCGCTGGCGGTGCCGGGCGGCATGGTGCTGGCGCTGATGCGGCTGTCGTCGAACCGCGTGGCCAACGGCGTGGCGGTGGCGATCGTCGAGTTCTTCCGCAACCTGCCGCTGATCCTGGTGATCTATTGGGCGTTCTACGTGATGCCGATGGCGCTGGACGTGCAGTTCTCGGCGGTGACCACGGCGCTGGTGGCGCTGGTGCTGAATGTGTCGGCCTACAACTCGGAAACCTTCCGCGCCGGCATCAATTCGATCCGCAAGGGCCAGATGGAAGCGGCGCTGGCGATGGGCATGTCGCGCCGCCAGGCCATGTTCAAGGTGCTGGTGCCGCAGGCGGCGCGGCGCATCCTGCCGGTGCTGGCCAGCACCTGGATCTCGCTGTTCAAGGACACCTCGCTGGTGTCGGTGATCGCCGTCAGCGAGCTGGCCTATGCCTCGATGCAGGTGCGCGCGCAGAGCTTCCGCGTGCTGGAAATGCTGACCGCGATGGCGGTGATCTATTGGCTGATGGGCTATCCGCAGGCCAAGCTGGTCGACTGGATCCACCGCAAATACGGAGTCAAGGAGTGAAAGAGATGATCCTGGAACAAGTGGCCGGCACGACCGGCGCGGCGGTGGCCGCGGCAACGGCCGCCGCAGCAACGGCTGCCGCAGCAACGGCTGCCGCACGCAAGGGCGCCGATCAGCCGCCGGTGCTGGTGTACGAGCACGTGCGCAAGGTTTTTGGCGATTTCGTGGCGTTGAACGACGTCTCGCTGCAGGTCAACAAGGGCGAGGTGATGTGCCTGATCGGCCCGTCCGGTTCGGGCAAGTCCACGCTCCTGCGCTGCACCAACGCGCTCGAGAAGATCGACGGCGGCCGCGTGCTGCTGGACGGCGTGGCGGTGCCGGAGGCCGAGTCCGAGGTGCGCAAGGTGCGCCAGCGCATGGGCATGGTGTTCCAGAGCTTCGAGCTGTTCCCGCACAAGTCGGCGCTGGACAACGTCGCCATGGGGCCCATCACCGTGCTCGGCATGGCGCCGGAACAGGCGCGGGCCCGCGCCATGGCGCTGCTGGAGAAGGTCGGCCTGGCCGCCAAGGCCGGCAACTTTCCCGCCAACCTGTCCGGCGGCCAGCAGCAGCGCGTGGCGATCGCCCGCGCGCTGGCGATGGAGCCGGAAGTGATGCTGTTCGACGAGCCGACCTCGGCGCTCGACCCCGAGACCGTGGGCGAGGTGTTGAACGTCATGAAGAAGCTCGCGCAGGAAGGCATGACCATGATCGTGGTCACGCATGAAATGAGTTTCGCGCGGCGCGTGGCCAACTGGGTGGTGGTGTTCGAGAACGGCGCCATCCTGGAACAGGGCCCGCCCGCGCAGATTTTCGACAACCCGCAGGTCGCCCGTACCCGCGACTTCCTCAGCCACCTGGGCTGGGAAGGCTGAACACCCTCCCGTTTTCACGGAATCCATGATGAAAATTACGAACGCACGCGTCATTGTTTGTTCGCCGGGCCGCAATTTCGTGACCCTGAAGCTCGAGACCGACCAGGGCCTGACCGGCATCGGCGATGCCACCCTGAACGGACGCGAGCTGGCCGTGGCGGCCTACCTGACCGAACACGTGGTGCCTTGCCTGATCGGCCGTGACGCGCACCAGATCGAGGACATCTGGCAATACCTGTACAAGGGCGCCTACTGGCGCCGCGGCCCGGTCACGATGACCGCCATCGCCGCGGTCGACACCGCGCTGTGGGACCTGAAGGCCAAGGCCGCCGGCCTGCCGCTGTACCAGCTGCTGGGCGGCAAGAGCCGCACCGGGGTGATGGTCTACGGCCACGCCAACGGCAGCGACATCGAGCACACCGTCGACGAGGTGCTGCGCTATGCCGACATGGGCTACCGCGCGATCCGCGCGCAGAGCGGCGTGCCGGGGCTGGACAAGGTCTACGGCGTGGGCCGCGGCAACCTGTTCTACGAACCCGCCGACGCCGACCTGCCGAGCGAGCACGACTGGTCCACCGAGAAGTACCTGCAGCACACGCCCAAGCTGTTCGATCGCATCCGCGAAAAGCTCGGCTTCGAGCATCACCTGCTGCACGACGTGCACCACCGCCTGACGCCGATCGAGGCCGGCCGCCTGGGCAAGTCGCTGGAGCCGTACAACCTGTTCTGGATGGAGGACGCCACGCCGGCCGAGAACCAGGAGGCCTTCCGCCTGATCCGCCAGCACACCACCACGCCGCTGGCGGTGGGCGAGATCTTCAATTCGATCTGGGACTGCAAGGACCTGGTGCAGAACCAGTTGATCGACTACATCCGGACCACCGTGGTGCACGCGGGCGGCATCACCCACCTGCGCCGCATCGCGGACCTGGCCTCGCTGTACCAGGTGCGCACCGGCTGCCATGGCGCCACCGACCTGTCGCCGGTGTGCATGGGCGCGGCGCTGCACTTCGACCTGTGGGTGCCGAACTTCGGCATCCAGGAATACATGCGCCACACCGAGGAGACGGACGCGGTGTTCCCGCACGCCTACACCTTCTCGCAGGGCATGCTGTATCCGGGCGACGTGCCGGGCCACGGCGTGGACATCGACGAGAAGCTGGCCGCCAAGTATCCGTACAAGCGCGCCTACCTGCCGGTGAACCGGCTGCAGCAGGACGGCACGTTATGGAACTGGTAGCCCCCGCGGCCGTCCGGCTGCATCCGGCGCGCCTGCAGGCGCTGGCGCCGGACGTGGCGCGGCCGGCCTATGACCGCGGCGCCTTGCGCGCCGGCATCGTGCACCTGGGGCTGGGCGCGTTCGCGCGCGGCCACCTGGCGGCGGTGAACGAAGCGGCCATTCATGCCAGCGGCGATCCGCGCTGGGGCATTTGCGGCGTGTCGCTGCGGCAGGCCGATACCCGCGACGCGCTGGCGCCGCAGGACGGGCTGTACACGCTGGCGCTGCGCAGCGCCGACGCCGAGGGCCGGCCGCAAGCGCGGCTGGCCGTGATCGGCTGCCTGCTGGAAACGCTGGTGGCGCCGGAGGATCCGCAGGCGGTGCTGGCGCGCATCGCCAGTCCGTACACGCGCATCGTCAGCCTGACCGTGACCGAGAAAGGCTATTGCCACGATCCGGCCAGCGGCGCGCTGAACCTGGCGCATCCCGACATCGTGCACGACCTGGGGCAGCCGCTGGCGCCGCGCAGCACCATCGGATTCCTGGTCTGGGGGCTGCAGCGCCGCCGCGCGGCGGGCCTGGGGCCGGTGACGCTGCTGTCGCTGGACAACCTGCCCAGTAACGGCCATCTGTTGCGCGGCCTGGTGCTGGCGTTCGCCGCGCAGGTGGACGCGCGGCTGGCCGAATGGATCGGCCAGGCCTGCACCTTCCCGTGCTCGATGGTGGACCGCATCGTGCCGCGCACCACCGACGAGGACCGCGCCGCCGTGGCGCAGGCGCTGGGCATGACGGACGCCTGGCCGGTGCAGGCCGAGCCGTTCCTGGAGTGGGTGGTGGAAGACCACTTCGCCGCCGACCGGCCGGACTGGGCCGCCGGCGGGGCGCGCTTCGCCGCCGAGGCCGCGCCGTTCGAGACGCTCAAGCTGCGCATGGTCAACGGCGCGCATTCTGCGCTGGCCTATCTGTCGGTGATGGCGGGTTGGGCCACGGTGGACCAGGCGGTGGCGCAGCCGGCGCTGCGGCGCTATCTGGCCGACCTGATGCGCACCGAGATCGCGCCGACCCTGCCGGCCTTGCCCGGCCTGGACCTGGCGGCTTATCAGGAGCGGCTGTTGCAACGCTACGCCAATCCGGCGCTGCGGCACCAGACGCGGCAGATCGCCATGGACGGATCGCAGAAGATGCCGCAGCGCCTGCTGGGCACGGTGCGGGCGCGGCTGGCGGCGGACCGGCCGATCACCGGGCTGGCGCTGGCGCTGGCCGGCTGGCTGCATTTCCTGCGCGGGGTCGATCAGGCCGGCCGGCGCTATCCGATCGAGGACCCGCTGGCCGAGACGCTGGCGCAGCGGCTGACGCGGGCCGAAGCGGCGGCGTGCGACGCGCCG
>NZ_CADIJR010000088.1 GCF_902859645.1 Achromobacter insuavis
CGCCGCCCGCGCCGCCGACGCGCCGGCCCGCCCGGGCCCGGCCGCCGTCCGCTACGACATCCCGGCCGGCTCGCTCGACCAGGTGCTCAACGCCTACGCCCAGCAAGCCGGCGTGATGCTCACCATCGACGGCGCGCTCACCGCCGGGCTGCGCAGCCCCGGCCTGCGCGGCGCCTACGGGCTGCGCGACGGATTCGCCGCCATCCTGGCCGGCAGCGGCCTGGCGGCGCAGCAACAGGGCGGCGGCTACGTGCTGCGACGGCTGCCGGCCACCGGCGTCGCCACGCTGGAACCGGTGACGGTCAGTGCCGGCGGCATCGCTCCCGACAGCTACGTGGCCGAGGCCAGCCGCGCCGGCACCAAGACCGACACGCCGATCCTGGAAGTGCCGCAGTCGATCTCGGTGGTGACGCGCGCGCAGATGGAAGCGCAGAACGCGCAGAGCGTGACCGAGGTGCTGCGCTACGTGCCCGGCGTGGCGGTCGAGACCTACGGCGTCGACCCCAAGGGCTTCGACTGGGTCATGCTGCGCGGCTTCAACGCCCAGGCCACCAGCGACTACAAGGACGGCCTGCGCCAGATCACCTCGGGCTACACCCTGTTCCGCAGCGAGCCGTACGCGCTCGAACGCATCGAGGTGCTGCGCGGCCCGTCGTCGGTGCTGTATGGCCAGGGCGACGCCGGCGGCGTCATCAACCGCGTCAGCAAGCTGCCGTCGGCCACGCCGCAATACGAGGCCGAGCTGGAATACGGCAGCTTCCAGCGCAAGCAGGCCGCGGTCGACCTGACCGGCCCGGCCACCGCGGACGGCACGCTGCTGTACCGCGTGATCGGCGTGGCGCGCGACGCCAACACCCAGTTCACCTACCCCAACGGCGACCGCATCGCCGACGACCGCCTGTTCCTGGCGCCGTCGCTGACCTGGGCGCCGTCGGCCGCCACCCGCTTCACGCTGCAGACCGAGTACCTGCACGACCGCTCCGGCGGCACCATCGGCACCGTCACCATCAACGGCAAGCCCACCAACCTGCGCAACGGCGATCCGGACTTCAACCGCTACACGCAGAAGCAGAAGACCATCGGCTACCTGTTCGAGCACCGCTTCAACGACACGTTGCAGGTGCGCCAGAACCTGCGCTACGGGCAGGTCGACGCGCTGCTGGACAACATCCTGCTGTCGGGCATCGGCCCGGCCGGCCTGACCCGCACCGCGCGCCGCTACGACGAAAGCATGACCGCGCTGGCGCTGGACAACCAGGCGCAGCTGGATTTCCACACCGGCCCGCTGGCCCACACGCTGCTGCTGGGGCTGGACTTCAACCGCAGCAGCGCCGACGTCTCGCGCACCTACGGCCCCGCCCCCAGCCTCAATCCCTACAACCCGGTGTATGGCGTGTACGTGCCCACGCCCACCACGCCGATGGCCAACTACCTGGAAACGACCCACCAGACCGGCCTCTACCTGCAGGACCAGGTGCGCTTGGCCGAACGCTGGGTGCTGACGCTGGGCGGCCGCTACGACTGGTACCGGCAGAAGAACGAGAACCGCCTGCTCAACAGCACCAGCGACCAGGACGGCTCGCGCTTCAGCGGCCGCGCCGGCCTGAACTACGTCATGCCCAACGGCCTGGCGCCCTACGTCAGCTACGCGCAGTCGTTCCTGCCCAACACCGGCGTGACCGCGCCGGCCAATGGCAGCGCCGCCTTCGCCCCGTCGCGCGGCCGCCAGTGGGAAGGCGGCCTCAAGTTCCAGCCGCCGGGCTCGAACGCGCTGTACACGCTGGCGCTGTTCGACATCAAGAAGAGCAACGTGCTGACCAACGACCTGCAGAATCCGGGCTTCCAGGTGGCTTCGGGAGAAGTGCAGTCGCGCGGCGTGGAGCTGGAGGGCAAGTTCAGCCTGGGCGACGGCTGGGACTTCAGCGGCTCGTACACCTATGTGCGCGCCCGCATCAGCCGCGCCAACGACGCCACCCAGGGCAACCGGCCGGCGCTGGTGCCCGAGCACAGCGCCTCGGGCTGGCTCAACTACACCGTGCGCGACGCCGCGCTGGCCGGCCTGAGCCTGGGCGTGGGCGCGCGCTATGTGGGATCGACCTACGGCGACAACGCCAACACGCTCAAGATCGACAGCCACACGCTGATCGACGCCGGCGTGTCGTACGCGGTGGACAAGCACCTGACGCTGTCGGTCAACGCCACCAACCTGTTCGACAAGGATTACCTGGCGACGTGCTCGGACCTGACCGATTGCTACCCGGGCAGCCGGCGCAGCGTGATCGGGCGGGTGAAGTACCGGTTCTGAAAACGGCCGCGCATGAAAAAAGCCCCACCGTTTCCGGTGGGGCTTTTTGCGTCAGGCCGCCAAGAATGGCCGCCTCGCCGCCGGGCCGCCCCTCGGGGGGCAGCAAGCGCGAAGCGCGCCGCGTGGGGGCGCTTCCTATTTCAGCCAGGCGCGCGCGTTGCGGAAGATGCGCATCCACGGGCTGAACTGGCCGCCGCTGTCGGCGTTGCCCCACTTCTCGGGGGCCCACGACATCATGACGTTGCGGGTCACGCGTTCCGGGTGCGGCATCATCACGGTGAAGCGGCCGTCGGCGGTGGTGACGGACGTCAGGCCGCCCGGGCTGCCGTTCGGGTTGAACGGATAGGCCTCGGTGGCGTTGCCGCGGCTGTCGATGTAGCGCGCCGCCGCCAGCACGCGGCCGGCGTCGCCCTGCTGCGAGAAGTCGGCGAAGCCTTCGCCGTGCGCCACCGCGACCGGGATGCGGGCGCCTTCCATGCCGGCAAAGAAGATCGACGGCGACTTGGCCAGCTCGACCATCGACAGGCGCGCCTCGTACTTCTCGGACAGGTTGCGGGTGAAGCGCGGCCAGTGCTCGGCGCCCGGGATCATCGGCGCCAGCGCGGCCATCATCTGGCAGCCGTTGCACACGCCCAGCGCGAAGGTGTCGGGGCGGGCGAAATACGCCGCGAACTGATCCGACAGCTTGCTGTTGAAGCGGATGGTGCGGGCCCAGCCCTCGCCGGCGCCCAGCACGTCGCCGTAGCTGAAACCGCCCACGGCCACCAGGCCCTGCACCTGCGCCAGGTCGACACGGCCCGACAGCAGGTCGGTCATGTGCACGTCGACCGCGTCAAAGCCGGCGGTGTCGAAGGCCCAGCCCATTTCCACCTGGCTGTTGCAGCCCTGCTCGCGCAGGATCGCCACGCGCGGGCGCTTGCCGCTGTTGATGAACGGCGCGGCCACGTCTTCCTGCGGGTCGAAGGCCACGTTGGGGCTCATGCCCGGATCCTGCGTGTCGTTCCAGACGTCCAGCTCGGCCTGGGCGCAGGCCGGGTTGTCGCGGCGCGCCATGATGCGGTAGGAGACTTCGCTCCAGGCGCGGCCGAGGTCGGCGCGCGGCTGGCCCCAGACCTTCTTGCCGTCGCGATAGAACTCGACCTCGTCGCCGCCGTTCAGGCCGCCGATGACGTGCGAGTGGGCCGACAGGCCGGCGCCGCGCAGCACCTGCATGACGGCGTCGCGCTGGGCGGCCGGCACCTGGATGACGGCGCCGGCTTCCTCGGCGAACAGCGCCTTGAGCGTCAGTTCGTCGCGCTGCACCGCCACCTGTTCCGGACGGATCTTGTAGTCGCCCCAATCGGCCGATTGCGGGTCGAAGGTCAGCATGTCGAGGTTGACCGAGATGCCGGTGCGGCCGGCGAAGGCCATTTCGACCAGCGTGGCGAACAGGCCGCCGTCGGAACGGTCGTGGTAGGCCAGGATGGTGCCGGCCTCGGCCAGGGTGCGGATGGTGATGAAGAAGGCGCGCAGGGCTTCCGGCGAATCGATGTCCGGCACGGTCTCGCCGACCTGGTTGTAGGTCTGCGCCAGGATCGAGCCGCCCATGCGGTGCAGGCCGCGGCCCAGGTCGATCAGGATCAGCACGCTGTCGCCGGCGTCGGTGCGCAGCTGCGGCGTGAGGCTGGCGCGCACGTCGCCGACCGGCGCGAAGGCCGTGACGATCAGCGACACCGGCGCCACCACCTGGCGCTGCTCGCCGTCCTGTTCCCAGGAGGTCTTCATGGACAGCGAATCCTTGCCCACCGGGATCGACAGGCCGGCGGCCTGGCACAGCTCGCTGACGGCCGACACGGTGTCGTACAGCGCGGCGTCCTGGCCGTCGACGCCGCAGGCGGCCATCCAGTTGGCGGACAGCTTGATGTCTTCCAGGCGCGCCACGTCGGCGGCGGCCAGGTTGGTCAGGGCCTCGGCCACGGCCATGCGGCCGGAGGCCGGCGCGTTCAGCATGGCGATGGGGGTGCGTTCGCCCATGGCCATGGCTTCGCCGCGGAAGCCCTGGTAGTCAGCCAGGGTGACGGCGCAGTCGGCCACCGGCACCTGCCACGGGCCGACCATCTGGTCGCGGCTGGAGAGGCCGCCGACGGTGCGATCGCCGATGGTGATGAGGAACGATTTGTTGGCCACCGTGGGGTGGCGCAGCACGCGGTACGCGGCTTCGGTCAGGTCGATGCCGGCCAGGTCGAGCGGCTCGGACACGCCCGGCAGGCGGCGCACGTCGCGCGTCATGCGCGGCGGCTTGCCCAGGATGACGTCGATCGGCACGTCGACCGGACGCACCTCGGCCTCGCCCTGCGGACGGATCGTGTCCAGGCCCGGCAGGCCCTCGCCGTCGACCACGCGCAGCTGGCGCTCTTCGGTGGCCACGCCGACCACCGCGTAGGGGCAGCGTTCGCGGCGGGCGATGGCGTCGAAGCGTTCCAGGTCCTTGGGCAGGATCGACAGAACGTAGCGTTCCTGCGATTCATTGCTCCAGATCTCGGCGGGCGACAGGCCGGATTCTTCCAGCGGCACGCGCTTCAGATCGAAGATGGCGCCGCGGCCGGCGTCGTTGACCAGCTCCGGGAAGGCGTTGGACAGGCCGCCCGCGCCGACGTCATGGATGGCGATGATGGGGTTGTTCTCGGCCTGCTGCCAGCAGCGGTCGATGACCTCCTGGGCGCGGCGTTCCAGTTCGGGGTTGCCGCGCTGGACCGAGTCGAAATCGAGTTCGGCCGAGTTGCTGCCCATGCTGATGCTGGAAGCGGCGCCGCCGCCCATGCCGATGCGGAAACCCGGGCCGCCCAGCTGGATCAGCAGCGCGCCGGGGGGAATCACGTCCTTGTGCGTCAGGCCGGCGTCGATGCTGCCCAGGCCGCCCGCGATCATGATGGGCTTGTGGTAGCCCCAGCGGGTGCCGCCGGCGGTCTGCTCGAACGAACGGAAATAGCCCAGCAGGTTGGGACGGCCGAATTCGTTGTTGAAGGCGGCGCCGCCGATGGGGCCGTCGATCATGATGGACAGCGGCGTGGCGATGCGGTCCGGCAGGCCGTGGTGGTCGGCTTCCCAGGGCTGCGTGGCGTCGTCGAAGCGCAGGTGCGAGACGGTGAAGCCGGTCAGGCCGGCCTTGGGCTTGGAGCCGCGGCCGGTGGCGCCTTCGTCGCGGATTTCGCCGCCGGCGCCGGTCGAGGCGCCGGGGAACGGCGCGATCGCGGTCGGGTGGTTGTGCGTCTCGACCTTCATCAAGGTGTGCACGGTGGTGTCGCGGCGGATGTATCGGGCGCCGTCGACGCCCTCACCGGTCACGCCCGGCACGCCGGCCTGGAAGCGCTGCGCCGGGCCGCCGGCCATGATGGCGGCGTTGTCCGAGTAGGCGACCACGGTGCCTTCCGGCTGCGCCTTGTGGGTGGCGCGGATCATGCCGAACAGCGTGTTGGGCTGCTCCTGGCCGTCGATCACCCACTGGGCGTTGAAGATCTTGTGGCGGCAGTGTTCGCTGTTGGCCTGCGCGAACATCATCAGTTCGACGTCGGTGGGATCGCGGCCCAGGTCGCTGAACGACTTGGCCAGGTATTCGATCTCGTCGTCCGACAGGGCCAGGCCCAGGCTGATATTGGCCTCGACCAGGGCGGCGGCGCCGCGCGCCTGCACGTCGACCGTGCGCATCGGCTTGCCGGCCAGCGGCTGGAACAGCGCCTGGCCGTCGAAGCCGGCGTCGACCACGGTTTCGGTCATGCGGTCGTGCAGGCAGTCGGCCGCGCGCGCCAGCATGTCGGCGTCGAACGACTTGGCGCCCAGCAGGCCGCGTTCCGGGGTGATGACGTAGCGCACGCCGCGTTCGATGCGGTGCACGGCCGACAGGCCACAGTTGTGGGCGATGTCGGTGGCCTTGCTGGCCCACGGCGAGATCGTGCCCAGGCGCGGGATCACCAGCAGCGCCAGGCTCTTGGCCGGCGCCTCGCCGGTGGCGGGGGTGCCGTAGTCCAGCAATTGGGTCAGGTGCTGCTGCTGCTCGGCCGTCAGGGCGGCGTCGGTGCTGACGAAGTGCTCGTAGCGGGCGGAAATGTCGGCCACCGGCAGGCCGGCTTCCTTCAATTGCGCCAGCAGGCGGTCACGACGAAAGGAGGACAGGACGGAGGAACCAGGCAGATGCTGAACAAGGGACACGATGCGGGCGCCGTATAAAGGAGGGAAGCAAAACGAGGATTTTACCCCGCTTGGCGGGTTTTCCCGGACGGAAGCACACCCGCGTCCCGATCTGGCCCGAATTCGTCCTGCTTCGGTCATTGTTACAAAAGAATTCCGCGACGCAACGACCGACCTGCTGCACAGCAATATGGCGCTTAAATCCCTGCCGCCGTCGCGGGTTATGAGCCGTGAAGACCGGGCCCGCGAGGCCGACGTATTGCGACGCACCATGTTGCACCCATACCGCAGCGCGGGAAAACACGAACACCCACCCTCTTGCCCCGACGGTAGGATGCAGCGACCCCATACCTGGAACGCGCCCCGCCGCGCTGGCCATCGCCTCACATGTCACGCCCCGAAGCCCCCGTCGAGCCTGTCGAACCGATCATCCCCGCCGAAACAGATCCCGCCGTGAAAGTGCCGCTGGCCATCGAGGACTGGCTGGCCGTGATCCTGCTGGCGGCCTTGGCGCTGATTACCTTCCTGAACGTGCTGGTGCGCTACTTCACCGACCAGTCGTTCGCGTGGACCGAGGAGATCTCGGTGTTCCTGCTGATCGTGCTGACCATGGCCGGCGGCAGCGTCGCCTTCGTGCGCAACCATCACATCCGCATCGAGATCCTGGCCGACAACGGTTCGCCGCGGCGCCAGCGCATCATGGCGCTGATCTCCAACACCTGCGTGCTGGCGTTCTTCGTGCTGCTGACGGTGCTATCGGTCAAGCTGGTGGCCGACGAGTACATCTATGAAGAAACCTCGCCCGCCATCGGCGTGCCGACCTGGTGGTATTCGATCTGGCTGCCGGTGATGGCCGCGGCCATCTCGCTGCGCACGCTGGGCACGCTGCGGCGCCTGTGGAAAGCGCCGCTGCCCAAGGCCGACGGAGGCCAGGCATGATCGCCGGCATCCTGTTCGCGGTCTTCATCGCGCTGATGCTGATCGGCGTGCCGGTCGGCGTGGCGCTGGGCATCGGCGGCACCGTGGCCATCGTGCTGTCCAACCTGGACACGCCCTGGTATGGCCTGTTGACCGTGCCGCAGAACTTCTACGCCGGGCTGGCCAAGTATCCGCTGCTGGCGATTCCGATGTTCGTGCTGGTCGGTTCCATCTTCGATCGTTCCGGCGTGGCCAAGCGGCTGGTGGATTTCGCCATCGCCATCGTCGGGCGCGGCCCGGGCATGCTGCCGCTGGTGTCGATCGCCGTGGCCATGTTCCTGGGCGGCATCTCGGGCTCCGGCCCGGCCTGCGCCGCGGCCGTGGGCGCGGTGATGATCACGGCCATGTCGCGCGCCGGCTACCCGGGCCCGTTCTCGGCGTCGGTGGTGGCGGCGGGCGCGGCCACCGACATCCTGATTCCGCCCTCGGTGGCCTTCATCATCTATTCGGTGCTGGTGCCCGAGGCTTCGGTGCCGGCGCTGTTCGCCGCCGGCATGGTGCCCGGCATCCTGGCCGGTCTGGCGCTGATCGTGCCGGCCGTGTGGCTGTCGCGCAAGCACAAGATGGGCATGCTGGAAGCGCACCTGCCGCGTCCGCCGTTCTGGAAGAGCCTGCGCGAGGCCTCGTGGGGCCTGGCCGCGCCGGTGCTGATCCTGGGCGGCATGCGCATGGGCTGGTTCACTCCCACCGAGGCGGCCGTGGTGGCGGTGTTCTACGGCCTGTTCGTGGGCATGTGCATCCACCGCACCATCAAGCTGCGCGACCTGTACGTGATCCTGCGCGAGGCGGCCGAGCTGTCGGCCGTGATCATGCTGGTGGTGACGCTGGCCGGCATCTTCGCCTGGGCCCTGTCCACGCTCAGCGTGATCGACCCGATCACCCACGCCATCGTCAATTCCGGGCTGGGCGAATGGGGCGTGCTGGCGCTGCTGATTTTGCTGCTGATGACCGTCGGCATGTTCCTGGACGGCATCTCCATCTTCCTGATCTTCGTGCCGCTGCTGATGCCGATCGCCAAGGCCTACAACTGGGACCCGGTGTGGTTCGGCGTGATCCTGACGCTGAAGGTGGCGCTGGGCCAGTTCACCCCGCCGCTGGCGGTCAACCTGATGGTGTCGTGCCGCATCGCGCGCGTGCCGATGGAATCGACCGTGCGCTGGGTGGTGTGGCTGCTGGGCGCGATGTTCCTGGTGCTGGTGGCGGTGCTGGTGTTCCCGCAGCTGGCGCTGTGGCTGCCGCGCAAGCTGGGCTATTGAGGGAACCGGACGCAACCCGCCCGGCATGCATTCATGACAACAACAGACAGACCCGCAAAGAGAGGAGACGCAACATGAATTTCCGCAAGCTGATCGGCGCCACCCTGTGCGCCGCCGCCGTGGTTGGCCTGCCCGCCGCGGCGCAGGCGCAGAACTACAAGCCCGAATACAAGCTCTCCATCGTCGTCGGCACCACCTTCCCGTGGGGCCAGGGCGCCGAGATCTGGTCGAACCTGGTGCGCGAGCGCACGCAGGGCCGCATCAACATCAAGGTCTACCCCGGCACCTCGCTGGTGCAGGGCGACCAGACCCGCGAATTCACCGCCATCCGCCAGGGCGTGATCGACATGGCCGTCGGCTCGACCATCAACTGGTCGCCGCAGATCAAGCAGCTCAACCTGTTCTCGCTGCCCTTCCTGATGCCCGACTACGCCGCCATCGACGCGCTGGTGCAGGGCGACGTGGGCAAGGAGATGTTCAAGCTGATCGAGAAGGCCGGCGTGGTGCCGCTGGCCTGGGGCGAAAACGGCTACCGCCAGCTGAGCAACTCCAAGCGCGAGATCAAGCGGCCCGAGGACATGAAGGGCATGAAGCTGCGCGTGGTCGGCTCGCCGCTGTACATCGACACGTTCACCGCGCTGGGCGCCAACCCGACCCAGATGAGCTGGGCCGACGCCCAGCCGGCGCTGGCCAGCGGCGCGGTCGACGGCCAGGAGAACCCGCTGTCGATCTACACCGGATCCAAGCTCTACACCGTCGGCCAGAAGTACCTGACGCTGTGGAACTACGTGGCCGATCCGCTGATCTTCGTGGTCAACCGCGAAGTCTGGAATTCATGGTCGGAAAAGGACCGCGACATTGTGCGCCAGGCCGCGCTGGACGCCGGCAAGCAGCAGATCGTGATCGCGCGCAAGGGCGTCACGCCGGAAGATCCGTCCTTGCTCAAGGAGATCGAGGGCCACGGCGTCACCGTGACCTCGCTGAGCCCGGCCGAGCATGACGCCTTCGCCAAGGTCACCCAGCCCGTCTACGACAAGTGGAAGAAGCAGATCGGCGAAGACCTGGTCAACCTGGCCGAGAAGTCCATCGCGGCGCGCAAGAAGTAATTCCGCCGACAACGACGGCAAGCCAACCGAACAAGCAGCAAGCCCCAGGGGAACGGCGGCGCAAGCCGCCAACCGAGGCAGGGACGTCAGATCCCGCCCACCAAAGACGGGCGCCGGCCACAAGCCGGCGCCCGTCGCCTTTTCAGCGAGCGCTTTTTCAGTGTTTTCTTTTGGGCGTCTTCTTTTGGGCGCTTGCTGGCGCCTCTGTTCCCGGCGCCGCGCCCGCCGCTACTGCGGGTAGCGCACTTCCAGGATATCCAGTTCCTCGATCCCGCCTGGCGTGCGCAGCACCACCGTGTCGCCTTCGCGCGCCTTGATCAGCGCCCGCGCCACCGGCGAGATCCAGCTGATCTTGCCGGCCAGCGGCTCGGCCTCATCCACGCCGACGATGGTGACGGTGTGGTCCTCGCCCGCCTTGTCGGAATACAGCACCGTGGCGCCGAAGAAAACCTGGTCGCGGTTGGGCTGGGCGGCCGGATCGACCACTTCGGCGATGTCCAGCCGCTTGGTCAGAAAGCGCATGCGGCGGTCGATCTCGCGCAGGCGCTTCTTGCCATAGAGATAATCGCCGTTCTCGGAACGGTCGCCGTTGGACGCCGCCCACGACACCACCTGCACCACCGACGGCCGCTCCACGTTCATCAGGTGCGTCAGCTCGCCGCGCAGGCGCTCGTAGCCTTCCGGCGTCATGTAGTTCTTGGTGCCGGCCGGCAGGGCCTGGGCCTGCGGCAGGTCGTCGTCGTCCTCGTTGTCGGATTCTTTGACAAATGCTTTGTTCATGGCGGCGGCGCCTCGGGCGCGCAATCAGTTCAAGTCGGTTCAAGGGCGGCGCGGACACGCCGCGCCGGGGCCAGGCGGCGCGGCGCCTAGAACCAGTCGTGCCAGACCGGCTTCAGATCGGACGGCAGGGGCGGCAGGCGGCCCAGGTCCATCCGGCTTTCCTTGGGGCTGTGGAAGTCGGAACCGCGCGAGGCCAGAAAGCCATAGCGCCGCGCCACGTCGGCATATTGCCGCGCCTCTTCCACGGTGTGGCTGCCGGTGTTGACCTCGATGCCCACGCCCCCCAGCTGCAGGAATTCGTCGAACAGCGCGGCGAACTGCAACGGCGTGTATTTGTAGCGCCCCGGGTGCGCGATGACGGCGATGCCGCCCGCGCCGCGGATCCAGCCCACCGCCTCGGCCAGCGTGGCCCATTGCATCGGCACGTGGCCGGGCCGGTCGTCGCCCAGGTGCTTGGTGAAGACCGTCTGCACGTCGGGGCAGTAGCCGGCCTCGACCAGATAACGCGCGAAGTGCGTGCGGCTGATCAATTCCGGATTGCCGGCGAACGGCAGCGCGCCCTCATAGGCGCCGGGCATGCCCATCTCGGCCAGGCGTTCGCCGATGCGGCGGGCGCGGTCGGCACGGCCCGAGCGCGTCTTGCGCAGGCCTTCGACCAGCGCGGTGTTGGACGGGTCGAAACGCAGGCCGACGATGTGCACCGTCAGGCCGGCCCAGGTCACCGAGATCTCGACGCCGGTGGCAAAGCGCATGCCCAGTTCATCGGCCATGGCCGCGGCCTCGGCCAGACCGCCGACTTCGTCGTGGTCGGTCAGGGCCCAGACATCGACGCCGTTGGCGTGCGCGCGCTGCGCCACGTCGCGCGGCGCCAGGGCGCCGTCCGAGACCGTGGAATGGCAATGCAGATCGATGTTGAGCGCGGAAGGTTTCATGCAGCCTATTGTAGAGAAGCCCCGTCCCCCTGGGTAGCGGCGCCGGCCGGCGGCGTCCCCAATATGGCGGACGCGGAGGCGAGCTGGCCGCCGCGAGCGGACGCCCGACAGGAACCGCGCACGGCGCCCCGCGCGCCGCTTGCGGCCGTCAAGCCAGCAGGAAGTCCGCCACCGCCTTGACCTGGTCATCGGCCATCAGCGTCGGCGCATGGCCGACGCCGGCCACCTCGACCGCCTGGGCGCGCGGATTGCGCTGGCGCATTTCATCGACGGTCGCGCGCGTCAGCAGATCCGACTGCTCGCCGCGCACGATCAGGATCGGGCAGTCCACCGCGTCATACGAGCGCCACAGGATCTGCTCGCCGGCGGCCAGCTCGTCGCCGGTCTGCAGCGCCATCGGCTGCGCCAGCGCCAGGTCGTAGTGCTTGACCCATTGCCCGCCCTGCTCGGGATAGACGAAGCGCGCCAGGTGCTCCCACTGCGCGTCGGTATGCGGCCCGAAGGTCTCGGAATTGGCGCGCATGGCCGCCACCGCCTCGGCGAACGAACCGAACGCGCCCGGCTCGCCCACATACTGCCCGATGCGGCCCAGCGCGCCGGTCTCCAGGCGCGGGCCGACGTCGTTGAGCACCAGCTTCGACAGCCGGATGCCGTCCTGCGGCGGCAACATGCCGGCATGCGGGCGCAGCGGCAGCATGGCCCGCGCGAACGCGGCGGCGCCGGCCAGCCCCAGGCCGATCAACCCGCCCATCGAGGTGCCGACCCACGCCAGCGTGGCGGGCCGCAGCCGCGCCACCAGGGTGGCCATGTCGGACACGTACTGCGGCACGGTATAGAACGCCGGGTTGACCAGCCAGTCCGAGCGGCCGCGGCCGACCACGTCGGGGCACACCACCCGGAACTGCCCCGCCAGGCGCCGGGCCAGCGTATCGAAATCGCGCCCGCTGCGGGTCAGGCCGTGGACGCAGACCAGCACCCGGTCATTGGCCGGATCGCCCCATTCCCAGTAAGCCATGCGGTGCAGGCCCGCCGGGCTGGCGCAGGTGACGAATTCCAAACGGGGTTCCAGGCTCGCATCCAACATCGTTGTGCTCCGAAAAACCGGCGCGCGGCCGCGATGGCGGCGCCGTGCATGGCCGGTATCTTATCGGAAGCGCGCGCCGGCGCCAGGACGCAAGCGCGCCGCGACGCCGGGACGCAAGCGTGCACCGAGCCAGGACGCAGTCACTGGCCTGCGCCGCCGGCAGGCGGCGCCGCTAGGGATGCCGCCGCGCTGCCGGCGCGTCCGCGGGCAGCGCGGCCAGCACCTGGTCCGCCAGGTCCGCCACGCTGGCGCGGGTGTCCAGCGTCAGCACCGGACAGTGCAATTCTCGGATCCATTGCCGGTGCCGCTCGGGCGTGCGGGTGCCTTCGGCGCCGCTGTCGTAGCCGGCCGCCCATTCCAGGAACCGCCGGCTCTTCTCCCGGGCCGCAAGGTCGGTGTCGAGCGCCGCGCCGTAGCGTTCGGCCTCGCGCCGCCGCAGCCGGGCCATGCGCTCGGCCGCCGGCAGCCGCAGGAACACCACCAGCGTGAATTCGGGCACCAGCCCTTCGCCCCAGTTATAGACCGAGCCGCCGCTGAGCACCCAGTCGTCATGCCCCCGCAGCCGTTCGCGGATGCGGCGCCAGCGTTCCTCCTTGGGATGCTTGTCGGTGAAGGGAGGATCGGTCGGCACCCAGTAGTAGTCGTCCGCTTCCAGGTGGGGCACGTCCAGGCGCTCGCCCAGGACCGCGCCCAGCGTGGTGGCGCCGCAGCCGGATGCGCCGAAAAGATGAATGCGCGTGGCCATGGGACTCCCCTTGAAACGGACGCGACACGGCGGACCGCGGCCCGCCGACAACAGGCAACCAGTGTAGCGGCGTTCCCGCCGCCCGCGACGCGCCCGCAACGCCTTTCGATGGCGGCTGACTGGCCTAGAATGGCGCGTCGCCTCACGGCTTCGGGAACCCCACGCGCCATGCCCGGTGGATACATGCTCAATGGCGGCTACGTCGCCGCCGCCCTGCTCTTCATCGCCGCCCTGTTCGGCGTGCTGATCATCGGCCTGGCCGTCGGCGCGCGGGCCGGCCGCGGCAGCCGCCCGCAACTGGTGCTGGCCTGGCTGCTGGCGCTGCTGCTGGTGCCGCCCTGGCTGCTGACGCTGACCGCCAGCGGCGACATCTTCGGAGTGGTCCTGATTTCCCGCTACGCGCTGGCCCTGCCGGCGCTCGCCGCGCTATGGTGGCTGCGGCGCAGCATCCGCGCCTTCACCGGCCAGCGGCCGGGGCTGGAACGGCTGCCGCGCACACCCTGGCTACTGCTGCTGGCCGCGGTGCTGCTGTACAGCCTCCTGGGTTACTGGTCAGGTCATCGTTACGATTATTCGTTCGATATCAACGACACCATTACTTCCATGGTCTTTATCGTCGCCACGGGCCTGTTGGTGGCAGGATGCACCTGGGCCTTGCGCAGCAGCATACGTTGGTTAAGATTGGCGGGTCCCGGTTCAGTGGCCGAGGTATCCCGGCGCTGACGGCCCGCTGAAATTAGATTGCCTATCGGCCCGATTCAATCATTAAATTGGATTCCATCCGCCGGTCCGGGCGAGAGTTATGCGCTTCGAGCATTGCCAGATCAGTCAGTCCAGAATTGATATGGAGCCACTATGCACCAAAGCAGTCCGACTACTCAGCTAACCCCCTCCCGCCCGGAGGCCGCCCCGCCGCCCGAACCGCCCAAGGTCCTGCAGGACGTACTGGCGCGCGCCGACGTCCAGATCAACGGTTCGCGCCCCTGGGACATCCAGGTTCATGACAAGCACATGTACGAACGCGTCTTCGCCAGCTGGTCGCTGGGGTTGGGCGAGTCCTACATGGACGGCGAATGGGATTGCGAGCAGCTCGACGAACTCTTCACCCGCCTGCTGCGCGCCGACATGGGCTCGGCCGCCCTGGGCTTGGCGCGCGTCAAGCTGATCGCCGAACACCTGCGCCACAAGCTGTTCAACCTGCAATCGCGCAGCCGCGCCTTCGAGGTCGGCGAACAGCACTACGACGCCGGCAACGACGTGTTCGAGGCCATGCTCGACAGCCGCATGATCTACTCCTGCGCCTTCTGGGAACAGGCCGACACGCTGGAAGCCGCGCAGGAAGCCAAGCTCGACATGATCTGCCGCAAGCTGCAGCTCAAGCCCGGCGAGACCCTGCTGGACATCGGCTGCGGCTGGGGCGGACTGGCCAAGTTCGCCGCCGAACGCTACGGCGCCAGGGTCACCGGCGTCACCGTCTCCAAGGAACAGCTGGCGCTGGCCCAGGAACGCGTGCGCGGCCTGCCGGTGGAACTGCTGCTGCAGGACTACCGCGACCTGCAGGGCAGCTTCGACAAGGTGGTGTCGGTCGGCATGTTCGAACACGTCGGCCCCAAGAACTACGACACTTACTTCACCAACGTGCAGCGCCTGATGGCGCCTGGCGGCATCTTCCTGCTGCACACCATCGGCATCGCCTCGACCAGCCAGAGCACCGATCCCTGGATCGACCGCTACGTCTTCCCCAACGGCAAGCTGCCCTCGGCGCGCGAGATCAGCACCGCGGTCGAAGGCCGCTTCATCATCGAGGACTGGCACAACTTCGGCGCCGACTACGACCGCACGCTGATGGCCTGGTGGGACAACTTCCAGCGCGCCTGGCCACGGCTGCAGGAACGCTACGGCACGCGCTTCTACCGCATGTGGCAGTACTACCTGATGTGTTGCGCCGGCTTCTTCCGCTCGCGCGAAGGGCAGCTGTGGCAGGTGATCCTGACGCATCCGCAGCGCCAGGAGATGTACCGCTCGCTGCGTTGACGAGAATATCGGCCGCTGCGCCTCCAACTGGAGCAGCGGCCGATAGCGGGTCAGCAGGGTGAGTGAGTCACGCACAATCTTGCCCGCCTCATCGCGGGCGCTCCCATCACGCTCCCATCACGCCACCAGCTCGGCCGCCCGCGCCTCGGCGCCGACCCGAGCCGCGTCCTCCAGGATCATCTGCGCCGCCCGTTCCGCGATCATGATGGTCGGTGAATTGGTGTTGCCCGACGTGATCGTCGGCATGATCGACGCATCGGCCACGCGCAGGCCTTGCAGGCCATGCACGCGCAGCCGCGCATCGACCACCGCGCCGTCATCGGCGCGGCGGCCCATGGCGCAGGTGCCGACCGGGTGGAAGATGGTGGTGCCGATCTTGCCGGCCGCCTCGCGCAGCTCGGCCTCGCTCTGGTAGGCCGGGCCCGGCAGCCATTCCTCGGGCTGGTAGCGCTGCAGCGCCGGCGCCGCGCTGATGCGCCGCACCAGCCGGATCGCGTCCGCCGCCACCTTCAGGTCCTGTTCCTCGCGCAGATAGTTCGGCGTGATGACCGGCGGCAACGAGCCGTCCACGCCTTGCGCGTGCACGCTGCCGCGCGATGCCGGCCGCAGGTTGCAGACGCTGGCGGTGAACGCGTCAAAGCCATGCAGCGGCTCGCCGAACGCGCCCAGCGACAAGGGCTGCACATGGAATTCCAGGTTGGCGCGCGCCTGGCCCGGATCGGACTTGGCGAAGGCGCCCAGTTGCGACGGCGCCATGCTCATCGGCCCGCTGCGGTTGAGCAGGTATTCCAGCCCGATGCCGGCCTTGCCCCACCAGGTCGAGGCGATGCGGTTCAGCGTCTTCACGCCGCGCACCTTCAGGATGACGCGCAGTTGCAGATGGTCCTGCAGGTTCTCGCCCACGCCCGGCAAGGCATGCCGCAGCGCAATGCCGCTTTCGCGCAGGCGCGCCGGCTCGCCGATCCCCGACAGTTCCAGCAATTGCGGCGTGTTGACGGCGCCCGCCGCCAGCACCACCTCGCGCGCCGCGCGGACGCCGACGGACTGGCCCTCGCGCCGCACCTGCACGCCGACGCAGCGCGTGCCCTCGAACAGCAGGCGCTCGGCGTGCGCGCCCGTCATCACGTGCAGGTTGCTGCGCTCGCGCACCGGCCGCAGGAACGCCTTGGCGGTATTCCAGCGCCAGCCGCGGCGCTGGTTCACGTCGAAATAGCCGACCCCGAAGTTGTCGCCCCGGTTGAAATCCTGCACCCGCGGAATGCCTTCCTGCGCGGCCGCATCGGCAAAGGCGTCGAGGATGTCCCAGCGCAGCCGCTGCGCCTCGACCCGCCATTCGCCGCCGGCGCCGTGGAATTCGTCGCCCCCGCGGTAATGATCCTCGCTGCGCTTGAACACCGGCAGCACCTGGTCCCAGCCCCACGCCGGATCGCCGGCGATCCCGGCCCATTCGTCATAGTCCTGGCGCTGGCCGCGCATGTAGATCATGCCGTTGATCGATGAGCAGCCGCCCAACACGCGGCCGCGCGGATAGATCAGCGAGCGTCCGCCCAGGCCCGGCTCGGCGCCGGTGCGGTACATCCAGTCGGTGCGGGGATTGCCGATGCAATACAGGTAGCCGACCGGGATGTGGATCCAGTGGTAGTTGTCGCGCCCGCCCGCCTCCAGCAGCAGCACGCGCACCGCGGGATCGCGGCTCAGGCGGTTGGCCAGCACGCAGCCCGCCGACCCCGCGCCCACGATGATGTAGTCGTATGTCTCCATTTGCGCTTCTTCTTTTAAGTCTCAAGTGGCCGTGCCACTGTCGCGCAGCCGGCCGGCCCTGTCCAATGAATTGTTGAAAAGCGCTTTATAAGTCTCTTTAATAATGGGTATCGCCCTTTACGCGGGAAACGCGCCATGGACCTCAAGCACATCCGCACCTTTGCCGCCGTGGCGCGCGTCGGCAACCTGACGCGCGCGGCCGAGCACCTGCACCTGACGCAGCCGGCGCTCAGCCTGCAGCTCAAGAGCTTCCAGGAGGCCCTGGACCTGCCGCTGTTCACCCGCACCGCCCAGGGCCTGGCGCCCAATGCCGACGGCCGCGCCCTGCTGCCCTCGGCCCAGCGCGTGCTGGACGCGCTGGAAGACTTCGAGCGCGCCATCGGCGCCCTGCGCGTCACGGTGCAGGGGGAACTGCGCCTGGGCACCATCCTCGACCCCGAATTCCTGCGGCTGGGCGCCACCCTGCAATACCTGGTGCAGCACTACCCCAAGATCCGCCCCACCCTGCGCCACGGCATGTCCGGCTCGGTCGCCCGCCTGGTGCGCAACGGCGAGCTGGACGTCGGCTTCTCGCTCGGTCAGCGCGGCCCGGGGCACGGCCAGCCGGCGCTGCATGCCCTGCCGCTGGCGGCGTTCTCGTACTACGTGGTGGCGCCCAAGGGCTGGGGGCCGCAACTGGCCGGCCGCGGCTGGCACGAAATCGCCGCCCTGCCCTGGATCTGGACGCCGCCCGACTCGGTCCATCACCGCCTGCTCGCGGCGAAATTCAGCGAACTGGGCGTCGCCCCCAACGCGGTCGCCGAGGTCGACCAGGAGGCCTCGATGCTGGACCTGGTGCGTTCCGGCGTCGGCCTGACCCTGGCGCGCGACTCCATCGCCCTGCGCGAATCGCAGGCGCACGGGCTGGCGCTGGCGCCGGGGCTGTCGATCGAGGCGGAACTGGCCTTCATCACGCTGGCCTCGCGGCGCGAGGAACCCATGATCGCGGCCGCCTTCGACGCGGTGCGCGCCGCCTTCGGCTGACCAGGAGAGACTCCCCCATGCGCTCACGCTTGCTCGCTATCGGCCTGGCCCTTGCCCTGGCCTGCGCCGCCGTTCCCGTCATGGCCGCCGCCCCCGGCAACGAAGCCGAATGGACCCGGGCCGTGCAACGCCGCCTGATCAGCCGCCTGGATTATCCGAAAGAGGCGCACCGCCTCAGCGGTCCGATCAGCCTGTCCCTGAAGATCACGGCGCTGCGCAACGGCGCCATCTACGACGTCGTGGTGAGCCGGTCCTCCGGCGACGCCGCGGTCGACCAGGCCGCCGTCGCCATGGTGCGGCGCGCCGGTCCGCTGCCGGCCTTTCCGGACGCCATGACCCAGGAAAAGACCGAGCTGATGCTGCCGCTGCGCTTCCAGCAGGAAGACGACACGGCGCCCGCCACCGACCGGGCCCCGCCCACCGACATTCCGCCGCGCCGCTACGTCGATGCCGCCACCGGCTTCGGCGTCACCGTGCCCTCGCCAATGCGGGTCGGCCCCGCCTCCGCCCGCGGCCGATACGATGCCTTGATCGAGGTGTCCAGCCCCGACGGCTTTCCGCCCCCGGCGCCGGACGCCAAGTACCTGTGCCGCATCGGTTTCCTGGCCACGCCCGCGGGCGCCAAGCCGTCGGCCGCGCCCACGCTGCGCGCCCAGGTCGCCGCGGCCGAACGCCGGCAACGCAACCTGCGCGGATCCATCGAGCTATACGACCGGTTCACCCTCGGCGGTGTGCAAGGCCTGGACTACATCGCGGCGCCGGGCCCCGGCCGCGCGGACACGCTGTACTACTACGCCGACGTCGTTCTGCCACAGGGCAGCGTCCACATGGCCTGCGCCACCCTGCGCGACGCCATGCCGGCCGCGATGACGATGTTCCGCCAAGTGCGCGACGGCATCGCCGCCAGGCCGCGCTGACCCGTGGGCCGGACCGCGCGCGTCAAAGCGGCGGCAGATTGCCGGGCACCAGCCGTTCGGCCATGGTGAAGCCGTCGATATAGTCGCGAAAGTGCTTGAGGAAGGCGGCCTCGGCCGGACTGCGTTGCACATCCCGATGCCACAACAGGTGCAGATCGACCGAGCACACGCCTTCGCCAGGCGGCAGCCGCCACAACCGGCCCTCGGCCAGGTCGCGCCGCACGCTGTGCTCGGGCAGGCAGCCGATGCCGAAACCGGCGATGAGCAGCCGCTTGACCTCGTCATGCTGCGTGGATGTCGCCACCACCCGCCCTGAAAAGCCGCGCTGGTCGCGAAAGATCGTCAACGGCGACAGGCTGTCGCCCAGGGCATCGCTGGCGAAAGAGACGAAGTTCTCGCCCATCAGGTCTTCGATGCGCAGATCCTGCCGCCCGAACAGCGCATGGTTGCGTCCACAGAACAGCGCGTAGCGCTGATGCAGGAAAACCTTGTTCTCGAGCCGCTTGGGCATCTGCCGGCACAACGCGATACCCGCCGTGCCCACGCGCTGCTGCATCAGCGTGACGATCTCGCTGCTGGGCAGCACATCCATCTGCACGTCGATACGCGGCCAGGCCTTGTGGAACGCCGCCCAGAAATCGTCGTAGACCTGTGAATGGATGCGGCTGGCGACCAGCAGATGGATGCGGCCGGTCGCCTCGACCTCCGTCTGCGAGACATCGGCCAGCAGCTGCGACACGTTGCCGTAGATCGCCTCGGCCGCGCGGCATACCTCTTCACCGGCGTTGGTAACGGTGAACGCCTGGTTGTGCCGTTCGATCAGGCGCCGGTCCAGCTGTTCCTCCAGCCGCTTGAGCGCCTGGCTGACCGCCGATTGCGTCAGGTGCAGCTTGGCGGCCGCGCCGCTGATGCTGCGCTCCTGCACGATGACCAGGAAGGTGCGCAGCAGGTTCCAGTCGAGGCGATCGCCGCTGCGGGGGTCGGCGGGGTGAGCGCGCGTCATCGGGGGTCCTTGCGGGAAATCGGAAGACATCAATTTTACTTAAGTAAAAAATTAAAAATCATAAATTGACGTTATATCGGCGCGAGAGCGATAAACACGCCTTCGAACAACGACAAACTCCCAAGAGGAAAACCATGACCGCTCCCGCCCACGCGCCGGCGGCGCGCCAGCCCGTCCGGGCCGCAACCGCCGCATTCGTCGGCACCACCATCGAGTGGTACGACTTTTATATCTATGCCACCGCCGCCGCGCTGGTTTTCGGCAAAGTCTTCTTCCCCACGGCCGATCCATTCGTCAGCACCATGGCGTCATTCGGCACCTTCGCCGCCGGCTTCCTGGCGCGGCCGCTCGGCGGCGTCATCTTCGGCCATCTCGGCGACCGCGTCGGCCGCAAGAACGCGCTGATGGCGACCCTGGTCATCATGGGCCTGGCCACGGTCGGCATCGGCCTGCTGCCGAGCTACGCCAGCGCCGGCTTGTGGGCGCCCGCGCTGTTGCTGCTGCTGCGCCTGGCGCAGGGCCTGGCCGTCGGCGGCGAATGGGGCGGCGCCGTGTTGATGGCCGGCGAACATGCCTCGCAACGCCGCCGCACCTTCGCCGCCTCGTTCGCCCAATTGGGCAGCCCGGCCGGCCTGATCCTCTCCCTGCTCGCCTTCCGATTGCTGACGGCCCTGGACGAAGCCGATTTCGTCAGCTGGGGCTGGCGCGTGCCCTTCCTGATCAGCGCGGTGCTGTTGCTGGTCGGCTACTTCATCCGGGTCGGCGTCAATGAATCGCCCGACTTCGCCAAGGTGCTCGAACGCCAGGAGCGCGCCGAGATCCCGGCCAAGGAAGTGCTGCGCACCGCCTGGCGCACCGTGCTGCTGTGCATGGGCGTGTGCACCGTGGCGATCGGCGGCATCTACTTCACCAACACCTTCATGCTGTCGTACACCACCCAGACGATGGGCCTGAGCCGCACGTTGATCCTCGACTGCCTGTTCGTGGTCGCCATCATCCAGTTCTTCGTGCAGCCGCTGGCGGCCTGGCTGGCCGACGCCCTCGGTCCCACCCGGGTGCTCATCACGGCCGCCTTCTGCTCGGTGCTGGCGCCCTATCCCATGTTCATGCTCGTGTCGCAGGGCACGCCGTACAGCATCATCGGCGGCATCGCCATCGTGCTGGTCTTCATGGCCGCGATCTATTCCGCGATGGCCGGCTACATCAGCTCGGCGTTCCCCACCCACGTGCGCTACTCCGGCATCTCGCTGTCGTACCAGTTGTGCGGCGCGGTCGCCGGCGGCATGACGCCGCTGGTCGGCACCTGGTTGACCTATCACTACCCCGGACAGTGGCTGCCGCTCGCGTTCTTCTACTCGATGCTTTCAGCGATCACGCTGGTGTCGATCTGGGCGCTGGCCGGCCACAAGCGCCGCCTCGCGCTGGACGCGCCGGGCATCACCCCCGCCCCTGCCGCCTGACTCGCCGCTCTTCCCTTCTTTCAGGAACCCCCATGACACAGACCACCACCCCGCCCGCCCTCTCCGAGGAGCAGACCCGCCGGATCCTGCAGGCCGTCGACGCGCATTTCGACGCCCAGCTGGCCTTCACCCAGGATCTCGTGCGCTTTCCTTCGCTGCGGGAACAGGAACATACCGCGCAGGACTTCCTCTACGAGGCGATGCGCGCGCGCGGCTTCGCGATGGACCGCTGGAAGATCGACGTCAAGGACATCGAGTCCCACCCCGGCTTCGGCCCGGTGACCGTCTCGTACGAAAACGCCTTCAATGTCGTCGGCACCTATCGTCCCGCGCAGCAGCAGGGCCGTTCGCTCATCCTGAACGGGCATATCGACGTGGTGCCCACCGGCCCCGTGGACATGTGGACCCGCTCGCCGTGGGATCCGGCGATCATCGACGGCTGGATGTATGGCCGCGGCGCGGCCGACATGAAGGCGGGCCTGGCCGCCAACCTGTATGCCTACGACGCCGTGCGCGCCGCCGGCTATGAACCCGCCGCCCCGATCTACTTCCAGTCGGTGGTCGAAGAGGAATGCACCGGCAACGGCGCCCTGGCCGCCTTGCTGCGCGGCTACCAGGCCGACGCCGTGATCATTCCGGAGCCGGAAGAAAACATGCTGGTCCGAGCCAACGTCGGCGTCCTGTGGTTCAAGGTCCGCGTACAGGGTCATCCCACGCATACCCGCGAGATGGCCAACGGCTTCAACGCCATCGACGCCGCCTACGCCGCCATCGAAGCGCTGCGCGGGATCGAGGCGAAATGGAACGCGGAACACCACTGCCACCGTCATTTCGAACACCTCGACCATCCGATCAACTTCAATATCGGCAAGATCGAGGGCGGCGACTGGCCGTCGACGGTACCGCCCTGGTGTGAATTCGACGTGCGCGCGGCGATCTATCCGGGCACCACCGCGGATGAGGCCCGCGCCCAGATCGACGCCTGCCTGCGCGACGCCGTCGCCGACCCGCGGCTTGGCGGCACGCCGCCCCAGGTCACCTACACCGGCTTCTATGCCGAGGGCTACGTGCTCGAAGAAGGCAGCGATGCCGAAAACACGCTGCGCGAATGCCACCAGCAGGCCTTCAAGAGCGACCTCGAAAGCTTCACGACTCCGGGCTATCTCGACGCCCGCGTCTTCGTGATCTATGGCGACATGCCGACGCTGGTCTATGGTCCGAAGTCGCTCGACATCCATGGCTTTGACGAACGCGTCCATCTCGAATCGCTGCGGCTGATCACCAAGACCATCGCGCTTTTCATCGCCCAATGGTGCGGCATCAGCGCAACGCAGGCCAAGGCCGGCTGAGTCAGGGGCCGGCCGGTTCAACGCCCCTGCCAGTAGCGCCGCTGCCGCGCGCGCTGCGCCCACACCGACAGGCCGCCGGCGCGCGACTCGGCCAACACCGCCCCATCGCGGTCGCTGCGCCAGAAGACCGCGCCGGCGCGAAGCCAGCGCCGCTCCACCGCCGGCGCCGGATGTCCGAAGCGGTTCAAGTAGCCGCACTGCGCAATCGCGTGGCCGGCGTGCGAGGCCGCCACCAGTTCCCGCCCGGATGACCACGCCGACCCGTGATGCGGCGCCAGCACGATATCGGTCGGCGGCAGGCCCAGCGCGGCCAGCTCGCGCTCCTGCGCCACGCCGATGTCGCCCGTCAGCAGCAGCGAATGGGCGCGGCCCTCGATGCGCAGCACGCAGCTGTTGGCATTGCGGTCGCCCCCGCGCACCTCGGCGCCCGGCGCGGGATGCAGAAAGGTGAAGGTCACGCCGTCGACGCGCCAGCTGTCGCCGCGCTCGCAGCGCAGCATCCGCGCAGGCGGGACATAGGCCGTCCCCGCGTCCGGCGGATGATCCGCCCCGGCGTCCGCCGACGCGCTCGCGGGCCGCCCAGCGCCGGTCCCGGCCTCCGCGCGCGGCTCGGGCCACAACCTGGCATCGCGCCGCAGCCATGCCGCCACATCGAACGACGCATAGCTGCGCGCCACCGGCACCGCCGCCAGCACTGAGCGCGTGCCGCCCACGTGGTCCAGGTCCGCGTGCGACAGCACCAGCACATCCAGCTGACCGATGCCGCGCGCCTGCAGCTGCGGCGCGATCACCCGCTCGCCCGCGTCGCCGCCGCCGAAATGGCGCGGACCGGCGTCGAACAGCAAGGCCTGGCTCGCGGTCTCCACCAGGATCGCGCTGCCCTGCCCGATATCCATCGCGCTCATGCGCCAGTCGCCCGGCTCGGGCCGCGCCGGCCGCCAGCACAGGAGCGGCAACATGCACAGCCAGCCCAGGCGCCGCGCCGGCCAGCCCTGTGCCTGCAAGGCCCACACCATGCCCGCCAGCGCCCACAGCAGCCATGGCCACGGCGCCGCCGCCACCGTGAAGCTGGCCCAGTCCGCATTGCCCACCCAGGCCACCACCGTCATCGCCAGGTCGAACACCCACGCGCCCGCCTGCCCCGCCACCGCGGCCACGCCGGCCGTGGCCGGCGCCGCGGAGAACATGGCGCACAGCAGCGCCAGCGGCGTGACCAGGAACGTCACCGCCGGAATCGCCACCGCGTTGGCCAGCGGCGACCCAAGCGACACCTGGTGCACCAGGAACGCCAGCAACGGCGTCAAGCCCAGCGTCACCGTCAGCTGCAAGCGCGCGGCCTGCGACAGGGTCGCGCGCCAGCGCTGCCGCCATCCGGCATCCGCGTCGCGCGGCGCCTGCGCCACGCGCAGCAGGATCGCCACCGCGCCGAACGACAGCCAGAAGCCCGCCGCCATCGGCGCCCACGGATCCAGCATCACCACCGCCGCGGCGGCAAACGCCAGCACCCGCCCCGCCGATATGCGCAGGCGCGACCAGCCCGCCGCCAACACCACCAGCAACATGAAGAACGTGCGCCGCGACGGCACGCCCCAACCCGCCAACAGGCAATACGCCAGCCCCACGACCATCGCCGCGGCGCCGCCGGCAATGCGCGCCGGCACCCGCTCGGCCAGGCTGCCGCCGCGCCAGC
>NZ_CADIJR010000089.1 GCF_902859645.1 Achromobacter insuavis
CGACAGCCTGCTGCGCCAGCTGGCGCTGGAGCCGGCGTCCGCCGCGCGCGCGCCGCTGCGCCTGGTGGCCGCGGCCGACTCCTACATCGATGCCCAGGTGGTGCAGGACTGGGAGGCCGACGGCACCCTGGTCGGCAACGCCACGCCGCAGGGACGCGTGCCCGGCGAAGCGGCCGCCGGCCTGCTGCTGGACCTGGACCAGGCCGCTCCCGACGCCGCCGTGGCGCCGGCGGGCGCCTTCGCCCTGGCCCTGTCACCGATGGCGCACCGCGCCACCGCCGCCGACGCCCGTGGCGCGGCCAGCGAACCGATGCTGGCCGAGCTGACGACGCGTTTCCTGGAACAGCACCAACGGCGCGCGGACGACATCCGCGCGCTGGTCAGCGACGCCGATCATCGCGGCAGCCGGCCGCTGGAAGCCGCGGGGCTGGCCAGCACGCTGTTCACCACCCTCGACCCCAACCAGGATTGCCTGGCGGTCGGCATCGCCTGCGGCTACACCGGCGCCGCCGCGCATCTGTTGACCCTGGCGGTGGCCGCCGAGGCCTGCGCGCAGGCCGAGGCCCCCGTACTCGCCGTCATGACCCAGGATCCCGCCTTGCGCACGCTCGCCCTGCTGTCCCCTTCCCCCTCCGCCTGACCCACAAAAAAAGCCAGAATCATGCGTAGCCCTTCAGGTTTCTTCTCCGGTATCTCCAGCGCCTTGAGCGAAGGCCGACATTGGACATCCCGCGCGCTCGGCAGCCCGCGGCTGTTCATGGCACTCGGCCTGATCGCCCTGATCGTGTTCCTGTTCCTGTTCGCCGATACGGTCGAGATCGGCCTGGTCTGGGCCGGCATCGCGCTGGGCATCTTCCTGTTCCTGTGGCTGTGCGCCTACCTGTGGCGCCGGCGCCGCGCGCGGCGCGCCAACAAGAACCTGGGCGACATGCTGGAGCAGCAGGTGCAGACCGGCGCGGCCGCCGCCAACCGCGGCGACGTGGACGCGCTGCGCACGCGGCTGGCGCAGGCGGTGCGCACCATCAAGACCTCGAAGATCGGCCAGGTCTCGGGCAACGAAGCCCTGTACGAACTGCCCTGGTACATCGTGATCGGCAACCCGGCCGCCGGCAAGAGCAGCGCGGTGATCAACTCGGGCCTGCAATTCCCCTTCGCCGACAAGAACGGCGCGGCGGTGCGCGGCGTGGGCGGCACCCGCAACTGCGACTGGTTCTTCACCACCGAGGGCATCCTGCTGGACACGGCCGGCCGCTACTCGGTGCACGAGGAAGACCGCAACGAGTGGATGGGGTTCCTCGACCTGCTCAAGCGCCATCGCCCCAAGGCACCGATCAACGGCATCATCGTCGCCGCCAGCATCGACGAGCTGACCGGCGCCGGCCCCGAGTTCGCCATCAACCTGGCCAAGAACCTGCGCCAGCGCGTGCAGGAGCTGACCGACCGGCTGGAAGTGTTCGCGCCGGTCTACATCATCTTCACCAAGGCCGACCTGATCTCGGGCTTCAGCGAGTTCTTCTCCGACAGCGACCAGCGCGAGCGCGACCGCGTCTGGGGCGCCACCCTGCCCTACGGCGCCGAAGAGAACCGCGACGTGCTGGCCCTGTTCGACGAACGTTTCGACGAGCTGTACGAAGGCCTCAAGGAAATGGGCACGGCGCAGATCTCGCTGCGCAACAACCGCGATCTGCCGCCCGGGCTGCTGACCTTCCCGCTGGAATTCGCCGGCATCAAGCCGGCGCTGCGCACCTTCCTGTCGACGCTGTTCGAGACCAACCCGTTCCAGTACAAGCCGGTGTTCCGCGGCTTCTACTTCACCAGCGCGCTGCAGGAAGGCGTGTCGCAGAGCACCTCGACCGAACGCCTGGCCGAGCGCTTCGACCTGCGCCCGGCCGCGCGCGGCCAGGCCCGCAACGTGTCCTCGCACAACGGCTTCTTCCTGCGCGACCTCTTTTCCAGCGTGATCTTCGCCGACAAGAAACTGGTGCGCCAGCACGCCAGCCCGGCCAAGACCCGCATGCGCTACCTGACCTTCTTCGGCCTGGTGCTGGCGCTGGGCCTGGTGCTGGGCGGCTGGAGCTGGTCGTACCTGGGCAACCGCCAGCTGGCGCAGAACGTGCAGGCCGACCTGGACAAGGTGGTGCGGCTGCAGAGCGAACGCACCGACCTGCAGAGCCGCCTGGAAGCCATGGAGATCCTGCAGGACCGCATCGAGCAGCTGGACCGCTATTCGTCCAGCCGCCCGTGGTCGCTGGGCCTGGGGCTGTACCAGGGCGACGTGCTCAAGGAACGCCTGCTGGCCGAGTACTACAACGGCGCGCGCCAGTTCATGCTGAGCCCGGTCAAGGTCAGCCTGGAAGACTTCCTGGCCAAGGTCGACATGTCCGGCAACGCGGCGGCTGGCGGCGCGCCGAAACCGGCGCCGCAGGCGCTGCGCGCCGCGCACGGCGCGGGCGGCGACACGCTGTTCCAGGACGCCTCGCCAACCAATGCCGACGACGCCTACAACGCGCTCAAGACGTACCTGATGATGGCCAATCGCCAGCACGTCGACCCCACCCACCTGTCCGACCAGATCACGCGCTTCTGGCGCGGCTGGCTGGAGACCAACCGCGGCGCCATGCCGCGCGACCAGCTGATCCGCAGCGCCGAGCGCCTGATCTCGTTCTACGTCAGCCGCGCGCCCGACGCCGGCTGGCCGCAGATCGACACCAACCTGGCGCTGGTCGAGAAGACCCGCGCCAGCCTGCGCGCCGTGATGCAGGGCATGCCGGCGCGCGAACGCGCCTACGCCACGCTCAAGGCGCGCGCCGCCACGCGCTTCCAGACCATGACGGTGGCGCGCATCGTCGGCGAGAACGACGCCGGCGTGGTGGCCGGCAGCTACGCCATCCCCGGCACCTTCACCCGCGAGGCCTGGGAGCAGTACATCCAGCCGGCCATCAACGAAGCCGCCAAGAAGGAAGTGCAGACCAGCGACTGGGTGCTGGGCGTGAACGCGCGCGATGACCTGACGCTGGACGGCAGCCCCGAGCAGATCCAGAAGAGCCTGGCGACCATGTACAAGATGGAATACGCCCAGGAATGGCAGAAGTTCCTGCGCGGCGTGACCATCAAGCCGTTCACCAGTTTCGAGCAGTCGGTGGGCGCGATGAACCGCCTGGGCGATCCGCAGACCTCGCCCATCGCCAAGCTCATCAACACCGCCTATGAACAGACCTCGTGGGACAACCCCTCGCTGGTCAACGCCGGCCTGCAGCAGGCGCAGAGCGGCGTGGTTGGCTGGTTCAAGCGCGTGATCCTGCGGCAGACGCCGCCGGCGCCCGCGGCCGCCACCACCGCCAACGGCGAGGCGATTCCGATGGGCCCGGTGGGCCGCGAGTTCTCGGACGTGGCGCGCCTGGTGGTGACGCGCGAGAACCAGTCGCTGCTGGGCAACTACATGGGCGCGCTGTCCAAGATCCGCACCCGCTTCAACCTGCTCAACAACCAGGGCGACCCCGGCCCCGGCTCGCTGGTGCTGCTGCGCCAGACGCTGGAAGGCAAGGACTCGGAGCTGGCCGACGCGCTCAAGCTGGTCGACGAGCAGATGCTGGCCGGCCTGTCGGCGACCCAGCGCGAGACGCTGCGCCCGCTGCTGGTGCGGCCGCTGATCCAGGCCTACGCCGTGGCCATGCAGCCGGCCGAGTCGGAACTGAACAAGGTCTGGAACGCGCAGATCTACCAGCCCTTCAACCAGACCCTGGCCGAGAAGTATCCGTTCGCCGCGCGCGCCAGCGTCGAAGCCAGCAGCGACGAGATCGGGCAGGTGTTCGGCCCGCAGGGCAGCATCGCCAAGTACGTCAACGACACCCTCGGCCCGCTGACCGTGCGCCGCGGCGACATCCTGACGGCGCGCACCTGGGGCGACATGGGCGTCAGCCTGCAGCCGACCTTCACCGCCAACTTCGCGCAGTGGGTGGCGCCGCTGTCCGGCGGCGCGGCCGGCGCCGGCGCGGCCAGCCAGCCGCAGACGCTGTTCCAGATCCAGCCCAAGCCGGCCTCGGGCGTGACCGAGTACACCATCGAGATCGACGGCCAGCAGCTGCGCTACCGCAACACGCCGCCGCAATGGGTCAACTTCGTCTGGCCCAACGCGCAGGGCGCGCCCGGCGCGCGCATCACCGCCACCACCTTCGACGGCAGCGTGGTCGAGATCGTCAACGAACCGGGCCGCTTCGGCCTGGAACGCCTGATCGCGACCGCCCAGCGCACCTCCAACGCGGACGGCAGCTTCAACATGAGCTGGGGCAAGTCGAACGTGACCGTGCCGGTCAAGCTGCGCATCATCAGCAACGCCCAGGCGCCCGGCGCCGGCGGCAGCGAGCCCGGCGGCAGCCAGGGCCTGCGCAACCTGCGCCTGCCCTCCTCCGTGGTGGGCGCCACGTCCGAATCCTCCTCCGCCCAGACGCGACCCGGAGCGCCGCAATGAGCAACCTGCAGTCCCCCCTGTTCCGCACGGCCTACTTCGGCAAGATCCCGGCGCGCGGCGACTTCGTCAAGAACACCTCGCATCCGCAGCTGATGAGCACGCTGGACGGCTGGGTCGCCAACACCATGGAGCTGCTGGCCCAGGACCCGCACTGGAAGACGCTGTACGACGAGGCCGAGCCGATGCCGTTCGCCATCCTCGGCTCGCGCGGCAAGCTGGCCATCGCCGGCCACCTGCAACCCAGCCGCGACCAGTCGGGCCGGCGCTTTCCGTTCCTGTCGGCGACCTCGGTCGAGGTGCAGCGGCCGCTGGCCTTCATCGCCCGCAGCCCGATGGCCTTCAGCCGGCTGTGGAACCGCATGAGCGGCGCGGCCGCGCTGCTGATGACCGATGCCGACCCCGGCGCGGCGCTGCAGACCCTGAACGAACTCGAAGGCGAGATCCGCACCGAGGCCGACGACGGCTTCGACGCCTTCGTCGACCTGCAGACCGTCGAGCGGCTGGAAGCGATGCTGCGCGGCAACGGCCATGCGGCCAACGTGCACGACATCATCCTGGCGCTGGGCATCCTGCTCGAACCGGTCATGTCCAGCGGCTCGTCGCAGCTTGATCGCGGGCTGGCGCTGCCGTTGCCCGACGATCCGCTCTACATCAACCTGGTGGCCTCGTACTGGATGACGCTGATCGCGCCGTTCCTGGCGCGCGCCGACTTCGAGATCGCGGTGTTCATCGGCCGCATCGGCGGCAAGCACCGCCTGGTGGCGGGTTTCCGCGGCGCCTCGCCGCAGACGCTGGCCAGCCTGCTGTCGACGCCGCAGGCCTTCGCCGAACAGCACATCGTGCTGGAGGACGCCCCCTGGGTGCGCAACCACGTGTCGGCCAGCCACGGCCTGGCCAAGCTGTCCAGCTACCTGGACCAACCGCGGCTGTCGCTGCGCATGGCGCTCGACACCTATCTCGAAGTCTTCACCGGAGCCTGACCATGCGCGTCTCTCTCCTGATCATGGCGGCGCTGTTCTCGTGCGCCGCGGCGGCGCAGGACGCCGCCACCGTCGTTCCCGCCAACGTCATTCCGCAGCCCGGCCAGGTGGTGGCCAGCGGCGCCGTGCCCGACGAGGCCACCAAGGCCGACGTGCTGGCGCGTCTGCAACAGGTCTACGGCGTGGGCAATGTCATCGACCAGATCGAGGTCGGCGGCGTGGTCGCGCCCCCCAACTGGTCCGAACACGTGGGCAAGCTGATCGGCCAGCCGCTCAAGCAGATCAACCGCGGCCAGCTGGAAGTCGACGGCACCCAGATCCGCCTGCAGGGCGAAGTGCAGAACGAGGCCTCGCGCCAGCAGATCGCCAGCACCTTCGCCACCTCGCTCAACCCCACCTACAAGATCGTCAACGGCCTGCGCGTGGCGGCCGGCAAGGACGAACAGGGGTTGCTGGACAAGGTGCTGACCAATCGCGTGGTGGAGTTCGAGACCGGCAGCGCCACGCTGACGGCGCGCGGGCGCGAACTGCTCGACCAGGTCGCCGACGTGATTCCCAAGCTGCACAGCGACAAGGTGCAGATCATCGGCCACACCGACAGCTCCGGCAGCCGCAGCACCAACCTGGCCTTGAGCCAGGCGCGCGCCGACGCGGTCAGGTCCTATCTGGTCGACAAGGGCCTGCCGCCCGGCCGCTTCGAGACGCTCGGCGCGGGGCCCGACCAGCCGGTCGCCACCAATGCGACGGCCGAGGGCCGCGCCAAGAACCGCCGCATCGAGTTCCGCGCCAGCCGCTGAACCGCGGCGCGTGGATGCCGTCACGCAGGGCGTGGCGGCGCCGCGCCCGCGCGGCTGCCCGGCGATGGCCATGGCGGCCATCGCCCGGGGCCTGCCTTCAGCCGTTGTTCTCGGGCGGCTTGGGCACGCCCAGCAGCTCTTCCAGGCCCGACAGCGCCTCGCCGTTCTTGACCACGGTGCGCAGCCACAGGTGCAGCGACATCTCGCCCCAGCTGGCGGCCTTGTCGGCCAGATAGGCCACCGGGCTGTGCGGTTCGGTGCGGCGGAAGAACTCGGCCACTTCGCGCAGCTGCGCCAGGGCCTGGTCGCGCGTTTGCAGCGGGCCGCGCGTGGCCGCGGGGGCCGTGGGCGGAAGGTCGGCAGCGGTCAAGGTGGGCTCCATGCGGGTGATGGGCGCGCCGGTGGACGGCGCGGCCTGCGCGGCCGGCGGCGGCGTCAGGTCGGCGCGCACCAGCAGGCCGGCTTCGCGGGCGAAACGATGCGCCAGTTCGGTCACGTCCTTCAGGGCGGTGCGCACCGGCGTGAAGGCCGGGCCTTCGTCGCCCAGGCGTTCGGTCAGCGTCAGCTCCAGCACGTCGACCGCGCCGAAGCAGCTCTGCAACTGGCTTTCGAGTTCGGAATAGAACGCCGGCGGCGTGTCGCGGCGCGCGGCGTCGAACTGCTCCAGCGTGACCTTGCCGCGCGACATGTCGGCGGCGTTCTGCGGCGTGCGCTTGATGGCGTTGGCCAATTGCGAGGCGCTGTCCCACAGCACCGCGCCGAAGCGTCCGCCCTCGGACTGCGTCAGCGGCAGTTCGCGCACCAGCTGCTGCGAACGCGCCAGCAGCCAGGCCAGGTTGCCCACGCGCTGCTGCACGTCGCCCTCGTCGGGCACCGGATGCAGGCCGTCCCAATAGCGCCGGCACAGGCCATCCACCAGCAGGAAGCCGTCGCGCAGGCCGGCGAAGCCGCGGGTCTTGGCCCAGGCCTCGGCCAGCCAGGCGGCCACGCGCACGTCCTTGCTGCGCTCGGTCAGCACCTCGGTGCAGATGCGGATCACCTGCGGCCAGTCGGCTTCCTTGATGTCGATGACCCAGTCGCCCTGGTCCAGGTGCGGGTCGTCATGGCGGCGGGCCTCGCGGATGGCGTCGAATTCGGCCGAGAAGACCATGTCGGCGCCACAAGGCGCCTCGCCCGGAATGGGCTGCAGCAGTGCGTCGATATCGCTCATAGTGTCTTGTGTCGTTGCGGGTGGCGAGCCATGCGCAAGCGGCGCATGGCCCGGCGGCGAAAGCAGCGATGATCCCATATCTGTAACGGCGTTACGTTGGAACATGACACGCCCTATTACAAAACGCATCAGGGACCATCGCTATCATGCAAGCTCTCCAAACTGAGGGAGTCGCGATGAACAAGTCATTCCACATGATGCCCAACGGCCGCTTCATCAACGGCACGCCGCGGCGCTGCCCGGACGGCACCTACGTCGGCGACGGCGGGCCCATCACCCGCGCGCCGGACGGCACCTACGTGGCCGGCACGCCGCAGCGCGCGCCCGACGGCCGCTACCTCGGCAGCGGCGGCCCGGTGCGCATGGCGCCCGATGGCACCTTCGTCGTGGGCCCGCCGCGCATGGCGCCGGACGGCACCTATCTGTAAGCAGACTTAACCTTCATCTGGGAGCAACGGGCGGCCATGGCGCAGCGATCCGTAATACGCAAGGGTGACCGCACGTCGCATGGCGGCGTGGTGGTGACCGGGGATGAATCCGTGCAGATCTTCGGCCAGCCCATGGCGCGCGTCGGCGACCGCGTCACCTGCCCCAAGTGCGCGGGCCAGCACACCATCGTCGAAGGCGTGCAGAGCGTCAGCTCCGACCGCCGCACGGCGCTGGAAGGCATGAAGACCTCCTGCGGCGCCACGCTCATCGCCAGCCAGCAGTTCTACCAGCTCGAACATGGCGGCGGCGGTGGTGGCGGCTCGGGCGTGAACGACGCGCCCCAGGCCCTGCAGGCCGGCGCGCCGGCGGCGCTGGCCGCGATCGAACCCGTGGCGGCCCAGGACGCGCCGGTGAAATGCGCCCAGGTGCAGGACACGCTCAAGCTCACCGAGGCCATGTTCGACGCCAAGCGCGCGCCGGTGAAGCTGACCGGCCCCGCCGCCTACCAGCCGCCCGCCAACCTGGCGCGCGCGGGCGACGACAAGTGCGTCATGTACGAAGCCTGGCCCGCCGGCCAGCGCGTGCCGGTGGTGCTGGAACCGCGCGATCCGCTCTGGACCGGCGACCTGATGCAGCGCCGGCCGCAGGAATTCACCGAACGCCTGACCGAGGAACCGCAGCCGCAGCCCGAGCAGGTCGCCAAGAGCCTGGGCATCGCCCCCAAGGCGATGCTGCAGGGGCGCGATCTGCAAATTCGTTTGGCCAAGGGCATGGCGCTGGAAGACCGCATCACGCGCCTCAACGCGCAAGTGGTGAAGGGCCCGCCCTGGGCCGACCCGACGCGCGAGACGCACACGGTGGGCGAGACGATGTTCTCGCGCATCACGCTCTACAGCATGTCGGGCGACCAGGCGATGATCGACCACGCCGTGCTGCACGAACTGGCCCACAGCTACGCCAACAACGCCCGCGTCGACATGAAGGCCTGGGGCGCCGCCGCCAAGGCCGACGGCAACTTCCCGTCGGACTACGCCAAGGCCGGCCCGCCCGAGGACTTCGCCGAGTTCGTGGTGATGGCCATCGCCACCCAGGGCACGCCCTGCGAAGACTACGCGCGCTCGATCTACCCGGCGCGCTACCGCCAGCTGGACGCCATGGACCTGCTGGAGAAAAGTCCCGCCCCCCAAGCCGCCTGACCCGCACGCCCGCCAGGGAACCGGACCGCGCCGCCCCGCGGCGCCGGTCGCGGTCGCGCGCGCCGGGTCGGCGGGTTGCGTCCGGCCCCCTGCCTGCGATAACATACGTTCCATATACAAACCATATACGGAACATTCACTATGGGCATCGTCAAGATTTCCGAGCAGATGCACGAGAACCTGCGCGTGGCCAGCAGCGCGCTGAGCCGCTCGATCAACTCGCAGGCCGAGCACTGGATGCGCATCGGCATGCTGTCCGAGCTCTACCCCGAGCTGCGCCACGCCGACATCTGCCAACTGCTGATCCGCATCGAACAGGCGGAGGGCTTCAGCATCGCGGCCCTGTCCCAGGGGCAGGCGCCCACCGGCCAGCAGGAGGCCGCGTAAATGGCGCGCAAGGTCTCCATCAAATCCGCCGCCGACATCGCCATGGCCCGCCAGGCCGGCGCCCTGGCGGCGGACGTGCTGCACATGATCGCCGAGCACGTGCGCCCCGGCGTCACCACCGACGAACTCGACCGCATCTGCCACGACTACATCGTCAACGTGCAGAAGGCCATCCCGGCCAACGTCGGCTACCACGGCTTTCCCAAGACCATCTGCGCCTCGGCCAACCACGTGATCTGCCACGGCATCCCGTCGGCCAAGGTGCTCAAGAACGGCGACATCCTCAACATCGACGTGGCCGTCGTCAAGGACGGCTGGTACGGCGACACCAGCCGCATGTATTTCGTCGGCCAGCCCAGCCCGCTGGCGCGGCGCCTGGTCGCCACCACCTACGAGGCCATGCGCGCCGGCATCATGGCGGTCAGGCCCGGCGCCACGCTGGGCGACATCGGCCACGCCATCCAGACGGTCGCGCACCGCGAGCACTTCAGCATCGTGCGCGAATACTGCGGCCACGGCATCGGCCAGATCTACCACGACGAGCCGCAGGTGCTGCACTACGGCCGCCCCGGCGAAGGCCTGGTGCTGCAGCCGGGCATGATGTTCACCATCGAGCCCATGATCAACGCCGGCAAGCCGCAGACCAAGCAGCTGCCCGACGGCTGGACGGTGGTCACCAAGGACCGCTCGCTGTCGGCCCAGTGGGAACACATGGTGGTCGTCACCGACACCGGCTACGAGGTGCTGACGTCCTGGCCGGACGGCTTCGGCGACTACCCGCCGATTCCCTGACGCCGCCGGCCGGCGACGGCAATTAACGGAGTGCGATGTCCACGGGGCCCGGTCATGATCGGGCCCTCGTCGTTTTGCGGCCTCGTCGGCCGTTGCCCTCATGCCCGCCCTGCCCGCGGCGTTCCGCCGCCTGGCCGCCTCCAACCTGGCCGCCCAATGTTCCGAACAGATCGCCCTGGCGGCGGCGCCGCTGGTGGCGGTGCTGGCGCTGGGCGCCAACGCCGCGCAGACCGGCTATCTGCAGACCGCCCAGACCCTGCCCTTCCTGCTGCTGTCATTGCCCGCCGGGGTGCTGGCCGACCGGATCGCGCGCCGCACCCTCATGACCGCCGCCGAATGCGCGCGCGCCGCCAGCCTGCTGGGCCTGCTGGCGCTGCTGGCGGTGGACGGGCTGAACCTGGCCGCGCTGGCGGCGCTGGGTTTCCTGGGCGCGGTCGGCACGGTGGCCTACAACGTGGCCGCGCCCGCGCTGGTGCCGACGCTGTTGCCGGCGACCCAGCTGGCGCAGGCCAACCGCTGGCTGGAACTGGCGCGCAGCGCGGCGTTCTCGGCCGGGCCGGCGCTGGGCGGCGCGCTGGTCGGCGGCATCGGCGCCGCCGTCGCCTACGGTCTGGCCACCCTGCTGTCGCTGCTGGCGGCGGGGCTGCTGGCGGGCCTGCCTTCCGAGCCGCCGCGCGCGGCGGCGCGGCGCCACCTGTGGCGCGAACTGCGCGAAGGCGCCGCGTTCGTGGCGGCGCACCCCTTGTTGCGGCCGGTGCTGGTGACGGCGGTGTGCTTCAACACCGCCTGGTTCGTGCTGCAGGCCGTCTACGTGGTCTACGCGGTGGAGCGCCTGGGCCTGACCGCCGCCGGCGTGGGCGCGACGCTGGGCATCTACGGTGCGGGCATGCTGGCCGGGGCCCTGGCCGCGCCATGGCTGGCGGCGCGCCTGTCGTTCGGCGCGATGATCGCGGCCGGCCCCACCTGCGCGCTGGCCGCCAGCCTCATCCTGCTGTCGACGCTGGCGTGGCCGGCGGGCGCCTGGGCCGGCGTCGGCCTGTTCCTGTTCGGCGCCGGACCGATCCTGTGGACCATCGCCACCACCACGCTGCGCCAGGCGGTCACGCCCAACGCGCTGCTGGGCCGCGTCTCGGCCGTGATCGTCACGGCGACGTTCGGCGCGCGGCCCGTGGGCGCCTTGATCGGCGCGACCCTGGCGGCGCGGCTGGGCATGGAAGCCTGCCTGTGGCTGTCCAGCGTCGGCTTTGCCGCCCAATTCGTGGTGCTGCTGGCTTCCCCGGTGGCGCGGCTGAGCCGCCAGCCGGAAACCGTGGCGGGTTGAACGACGCCACGCGGCGGCGCCGGGACCTTCTGTTGCGGTCCCGCAGGGACGGATCTGTATCTGGCGGCGGCCAGCGGCGGCCGCTAGACTGGCCTGCCATCGAGGCCGCCACCCGCGGCGCCTCGCCCGACGCCACCCCTCGCCGCCATCATGCTGAACATCCTCGGAAAAGCCTCTTCCATCAACGTCCGCAAGGTCCTCTGGACCTGTGTCGAACTGGACCTGCCGTTCACGCGCGAGGACTGGGGCGCGGGCTTTCGCCCGACGGCCGACGCGGCCTTCCTGGCGCTCAACCCGAACGCCATGGTGCCGGTGCTGCGCGACGGCGACTTCGTGCTGTGGGAATCGAACAGCATCATCCGCTATCTCGCCAACCAGTATGGCGGCGACGCGGTGAATCCGCTGTATCCGGCCAACGCCCGGCTGCGCGCCCGCGTCGACCAGTGGATGGATTGGCAGGCGACCGACCTGAACCGGTCGTGGAGCTACGCCTTCCTGGCGCTGGCGCGGCAGTCGCCGGCGCACCGGGATGCCGCCGCCATCGAGGCCTCGAGCCGCGACTGGGCGCACTTCATGGGCATCCTGGAACAGCGCCTGCGTGACACGGGCGCCTACGTGGCCGGCGAAGCCTTCACGCTGGCCGACATCGCCATCGGCCTGTCGGTCAACCGCTGGTTCGCCACGCCGCTGGACAGCGCCCTGCGGCCCGAGCTGCCGGCGGTGGCCGCCTACTACGACCGGCTGGCCGAGCGGCCGGGCTACCGCGCCCACGGCCGCAACGGCACCGCCTAGCGGCGGTCCGGCCCGGCCGGACCGCCACGCCCGGCGGCGCGCGGTGGCCTGCCGCTTACTTGATCACGCCGCAGATCATGCGCCCGCCCCCGCCGCCCAGCGGCTTGGGGGTATCACTGTAGTTGTCCGCACCAACGTGGATCATCAGCGCGCGCTGCTTCACGTCGGCCATTTTCAGGCGCGGCGCCACCACGGCGGTCTTGGCGCTGCCATCGGCGCCCACGGTGATGAAAGGCAGATCGCCCAGATGGCCATCGGTGGCCAGGGGGCCCTTGTGCGCCTTGGTGTTGAACGGGTCGAGGTGACCACCCGCGGCGCCGCCCGGCATCACCTTGCCGTCGACCGTGGTCGCTTCACATGACCCCTTTTCGTGGACATGGAAGCCGTGTTCGCCCGGCGGCAGGCCCGTCAGCTTGGGCGTGAACTTCAGGCCTTCCTTGGTCTGCTCCAGCGCGACCGTGCCCGCGCTTTTGCCCACGGAGCCGTCATCGTTCAGGAACGACATCGTGACGCTCTCGGCCTGAACGACGGCCGAGACGCCGGCAAGCGCCAGCGTTGCAACGAGAATCGAGAGTTTCTTCATGGACTTTCCTCCTGGGAGTGATGCGCGTGATGCGAGCCGCCCGACGGGGCGGCGGTCGTCCCGGAACCTGTGACCAGGCCCGCGGACTGCCAAAGACAATAGCACCGCGCCGCGGCGCTTCGCCAGCAATCTTCGCTCCTGATACATCGGATACGTCCGCAAATCCGCGACGGTTGACGGGATCCCCCCCTGGCCGACAAGCTACCCCGTCGCCAGCAGCACCGCCGCGTGCAGCAGCACGCCGATCAGGCCGCCCACCAGGGTGCCGTTGAAGCGGATGTACTGCAGGTCGCGCCCCACGCTCAGTTCCAGTTCGTCGACCAGGTGGCGCTCGTCCCACAGCTTGACCGTGCGCGAGATGTGCTCGGTGACGCCGATGCGCAGCCGCCCGGTCAGGCGCCGCGCCGCGCCCAGCACGTGGCTGTTGATGGCCTCGCGCAGGTCCGGGTCCTCGCCCAGCTTGCGCGCCAGCGCCAGCAAGGCGCTTTCCAGGTGCGAGGCCAGCGCCGAATGCTCGTCGCTCAGGTCGCGCCGCAGCGCGGCGTGGATGTCGTCCCACAGGCCCTGCACGTATTCCTGCACCTTGGGGTGGTCGATGGCGCGCTGCTTCATGGCCTCGACCTGCGCGGCCAGCGCCGGATCGGCGCCCAGGCGCGCGATGTAGTCCAGCACCCAGGCCTCGTAGTCGCGCCGCACCGGGTGGTCGGGCTCGGACAGCACGTCGCGCAGCTCCTGCACCAGCGCGCGCGCCAGGCGGTCGGCCAGGTTGTCGGCGATGCCGTCGACCGAGGCGATGACATCCACCGCGGCGATGATGCGCGGCCATTCCTTGCGGGCGAACTTGACCAGCAGCGCCGAGGCGCGTTCCTTGACGTCCTCGTCGCCGAGGTAGCCGCCCAGCCGTTCCATGGCGGCGTCCAGCAGCTCCTGGTGGCGGCCGTCGCGGGTCAAGAGGCCCAGCACCTCGCCGGCGGTGCCGGCCGCGTCCCAGCGCCGCAGGTTCTTCACCACGAATTCCTGGATCACGCCGCGCACCGCGTGGTCGTCCAGCAGGTCCAGCGTCTGCAGCGCCACCCGCCGCGCGCCGTCGCTGAGCGCGTGCGCCTGCTTCGGCCGCGCCAGCCAGCGCGACAGGCGCGCGGCCGGGTCGAAGCCGCGCAGCTTCGCCATCAAGGTGTCCGGATCGAGGAAGTGGTCGCGCACGAACACCGCCAGGTTGTCGCCGATGCGGTCCTTGTTGCTGGGAATGATGGCGGTGTGCGGAATCGGCAGGCCCATCGGCCGGCGGAACAGCGCCACCACCGCGAACCAGTCGGCCAGCGCGCCCACGGTGGCGGCCTCGCAGAAGGCCCGCACCCAGGCCCAGGCGCCCTGCCCGCCCATGACGTGGCTGGTGATGAAACCGCTGATCATCGCCGCCAGCAGGGCCAGCGCGGCGATCTTCATGCGCCGCAGCTGCGCGCGGCGCGCCTGCGACGCCAACGCGGAGCGGGTGGCGAAGGCCGGCGCGGACGGGCTGGCGGAAGGCGGCGTATCGGTCATGGGGTCTCCGGCGGGAATGCCCGCCCAGCATACCAAGCCGGCTGGCGGCGCCGCGCGGCCATCAGTCCTCGGGCCCGGCCAGCGCGCCGCGCAGCCAGGCGATGAAGGCATCGGCATGGGCGGTGCGGGCGCGGCCGGCGGCCGGCACCGCGCGCAGGCCCCCGTCGAACGGCACGAAGCCATAGGGCGCCACCAGTTGCCCCTCCTGCAATTCGCGCGAGATCAGCCGCCGCTCGACCAGCGCCACGCCCAGGCCCGACAGCGCGGCCTCGATGCACAGGTGGGTGTGCGGAAACGCCAGCGTGTCGCCCTGCGCAGCCGGCTGCCCGGTGATGGCCTCCCATTGGTTCCAGGCGCTGGAGGTGTATTCATGCGCGATGCGCACGCGCGCGGCCGGCTTCCTGCGCGCATAGGCCGGCGTGCAGACCGCGCCGAAGCGCACCGGCGCCAGCGGCAGGGACAGGCGCCGGTCGGCCTCGGCATAGCCGGACAGATCCCAGGCCAGGATCAGGTCGGCGCCCTCGTTGCGCATTTCACGCGCCGAGGTCATCGACAGGCGGATGCGGATCTCGGGATGCTTGCGATAGAACACGGCCAGTTGCGGCACCAGCCAGCGCATGGCGAAGGTGGCGCTGCAGGCCACGTGCAGCCCCGGCGCCTGCGACTCGCGCGCCAGGCGCTCGTAGGCGTTTTCCAGCTGGTCGAAGGCCGCGCGCACCGAGGCGTAGAAGGTGGCGCCGGCCTGGGTCAGGCGCAGGCCGGTGCCGTCCTTTTCGAACAGCGCCACGCCCGCGTGCTCCTGCAGCAGGCGCAGGTGGCGGCTGACAGCGCCGTGGCTGCGGCACAGTTCCTCGGCGGCGCGGGTGACCGAACCGCTGCGGGCGATGGCTTCGAAGGCGCGGACGGCGGACAAGGGCGGCAACTGGCGCATGGCGGGTCATCTGTCAGGAAAACTGACGAAGTGGCAGAAAAACTGCATTGTCGGATCCAAGGCCCGTTTTTAGCATGTCGGCATTGCAATCGCTAAACGCCCGCCGCGCCACCCCATGCATGGGCCGCCCGGACGCCTGGACCGATTGCCGCTTGTTTGAATTAACTGACGGTTTCCCTTTTCCCCAAGTCCTTTACGGAGTCCCCCATGCACATCACCCACCTGGCCGCCCACGAAGCCCTGGACAGCCGCGGCAATCCCACCGTCGAAGTCGAGGTCCGCCTGGATGACGGCGCCCAGGGCCTGGCCCTGGTGCCGTCGGGCGCCTCGACCGGCAAACGCGAGGCCCTGGAGCGGCGCGACGGCGACGCCGCCCGCTATCTGGGCAAGGGCGTGCTGGGCGCGGTCGGCGCGGTCAATACCGAACTGCGCGCCGCCCTGCTGGGCCTGCCGGCCGATCAGCAGGCCCGGATCGACCAGATCATGATCGAACTGGACGGCACGCCCGACAAAAGCCGGTTGGGCGCCAACGCCCTGCTCGGCGTGTCGCTGGCGGTGGCGCACGCGGCCGCCCACAGCCAGCGGCTGCCGCTGTGGCGCCACATCGGCGGCGTGCAGGCGCAGACCCTGCCGGTGCCGATGATCAACATCATCAACGGCGGCGCGCATGCCGACAACCCGCTGGATTTCCAGGAATTCATGATCCTGCCGGTGGGCGCGGACAGCTTCCGCGAGGCGCTGCGCATGGGCGCGGAGGTCTTCCACACGCTGCGCCACGCCCTCAAGGCGGCCGGCCACAGCGTCAACGTGGGCGATGAAGGCGGCTTCGCGCCCACGCTGCGCAACGCGCCCGAGGCGCTGGACTTCATCATGGCCGCGATCGAGCGCGCCGGCCTGCGCCCCGGCGCCGACATCGCGCTGGCGCTGGACCCGGCCGCCAGTGAATTCCACGGCCCGGACGGCTACCGCTACCACGGCGAGAACCTGCTGCGCGACGCCGAACAGCAGGTGCAGTACCTGGCCGGGCTGGTGCGCGACTACCCCATCGTCTCGATCGAGGACGGCATGGCCGAGGACGACATCATCGGCTGGAAGACATTGGGCGCGACGCTGGCCGGCGCCTGCCAGCTGGTGGGCGACGACGTGTTCTGCACCAACCCGCGGCTGTTCCAGGCCGGCATCGACCAGGGCGTGGCCAACGCCATCCTGGTCAAGATCAACCAGATCGGCACGCTCAGCGAGACCGCGCAGGTGCTGGCGCTGGCGCGCCGCGCAGGCTACGGCGTGGTGATGTCGCACCGCTCCGGCGAAACCGAGGACACCAGCATCGCCGACCTGGCGGTGGCGGCCAACTGCGGCATGATCAAGACCGGCTCGCTGTCGCGCGCCGACCGCACCGCCAAGTACAACCGCCTGCTGCGCATCGAACGCGAACTGGGCGCGGCCGCCGTCTATGCCGGCGCCGGCGCGCTGGCGCGGCGCGGCTGAGGGTCCGGAACGCGCCGGCGCCCGCCGCGGCCCGGCACGGCCCCCTAGCGCGCGGCCGGCGCGGATGCCGCCAGGTAACGGCTCGGCAAGCCGCCGGTCAGGCGCTTGAACATGGCGGCGAAGGCGCTGGCCGTGGCATAGCCGGTTTCGTGGGCCACCACGCCCACCGGCGCGCCCTGCGCCAGCCGGCTCAACGCCACCATCAGGCGCACGCGGTGGCGCCAGGCGGTGAAGCCCAGCCCGGTGCCGCGCAGGAACAGCCGCGCCAGCGTGCGCTCGGAGAGCGCCAGGCGCGCCGCCCAGGCGGCCAGCCCGTCGCCATCGGCGGGCTGGCGCAGCAGGTGCTCGTGGATGGCGCGCAGGCGCGCATCGGCCGGCCACGGCATGTCCAGGTGGGCCAGGCCGTCCCAGTCGATCTCGCGCATCAGCAACTGCGCGATCAGGCCGTCCTTGCCCTGCGGGTCGTAGTCCATCGGCATGTCGGCGGCGCGCAGCAGCAGTTCGTGCAGCAGCGGCGACACGCCGGTCAGCGCCGGCCCGCGCCCCGCGCCCAGTCCGGGCACGATGTAGGCCGTGCGCAGCGACACGCGGCCGCGCATGCGGGTCTCGTGCGTCACGCCGGCCGGCATCCACAGCGCGCTGCGCGGCGGCACCAGCCACACGCTGCCGGCGGCGCTGACCTGCATCACGCCCTGCACCGCGTACATGAGCTGGTCGCGCGGGTGCTGGTGCGGGAGGCTGTGATGGCCGTCCGGATACTCCTTGGGCATGGCGCCCAGCGGGCGATCGAGCCATTGGTAGTCGACCTGGTTGGTGCTCTTGCGGGTGCCGCGGGTGCTGTTCTGCGCCGTCATCGTGGGTGCGCCGCCGGGTTGTCCGAAACGGCGTAGTCATTGTCCGGATCCCCGCCACCGGCGGGGTCGCCCGTTCCTAGAATCCGGATTTTGACATTGCCGCGGCCACCCAATGAAAAAACACATCCTCGTGCTCGACATCGACGGCACCCTGACCAACACCGTGGCGCTGCACCAGCGCGCCTTCCTGGGCGCGATGCAGGCGCTGGCGCTGCCGTCGCTGGACACGGATTGGGGCGGTTACCCCCACCACACCGACACCGGCATCCTGCGCCATGCGCTCGCCCGCCACGGCCTGGCGGCGCCGTCCGCCGCGATGCAGGCGGGCTTCGAGCAGGACCTGGCCGAGCGCTTTCGCGCCGCCATGGCGACCGCGCCGATCCGCGAAATCACCGGCGCGGCGGCCTTCACGCGCTGGCTCGACGGCTCGGACTGGGCGGTGGTTTACGCCACCGGCGGCGTGCGCGCGGTCAGCGGCCTGAAGCTGGACGCGGCCGGCATCGTTTACCGGCCCGATGCGCTGTTCACCGCCAGCGAGGAGCCGTCGCGCGACGCCCTGGTGGCGCGCGCCGTGGCGCATGCGCGCCAGCGCCATCCGCAGGCGCGTGATGGCATGGTCCTGTCCATGGGCGATGGCCGCTGGGACCTGGAGGTGGCCGCCCGGCTGGGCCTGCGCTTCCTGGGCGTGGGCGCGACGGCGCAGGCGCGGCTGCTGGCCGAGCGCGGCGCCACGGTGCTGCCGGACTTGACCGGCGCCGCGGCGGCGTTGACGCGGCTGGCGGCGGCCTGACCCCGTTCACTGGCGTTCAAGACAGGACGGCCGTCGGCGCCGACGATGGCCGCTTTTTCCGAGGAACCGCGCATGTCCGTCCCCACCGCCCCTGTCGTCCCGTCCGCGCCCGCCGTGCCGGAGAAAATCGTGATCGTGCTGGCGGCAACGCTCGGCGTGGGCCAGGCCGCCAACGTCTCGGCCTGCCTGGCCGCGGGCCTCGCGGCCGCCCTGCCCGGCTGGGCCGGCGCGCCGCTGCGCGACCCCGATGGCATGGTCTCGTCGGCCATCTCGCACCTGCCCATCATCGTGCTCTCGGCCGATGCGGTGCGCATGGCGCAACTGCGCGAACGGCTGGCGCCCGCGCCGCCCGACGGCGCGCGGCTGGCCGTGTTCCCGGCCTATGCCCGCGAGATCCATGAGGCCGCCCACTATTGGGCGCGGCACCGCGAGACCTCGCACCGCGACCAGCCCCTGCTCGGCGTCGGCCTGGCCGGCGCCAAGCGCTGGATCAACGCGCTGACCGGCAGCCTGCCGATGCTGCGTTGAACGCCCGCGCGCCGGCGCAACCGCTCAGGCGCGTTCGCGGTACGCGGTGGCGCACAGGATCGACAGGAACAGCAGCAGCGCCAGCGTCAGCAACAGGCCGCCCGCCGCCGTGATGATGGCGTCGGAGCGCCACAACAGCAGCGCCTGGCGCAACGCGGCGCCGGTCACCTCGGTCAGGCCCGTCAGCAACAGCAGCACGACAGCGAACGGCCAGACCGAGCCGCGCAGCGCCTGGCGCGACCGCCGCCAGCCATAGCCATCCGTCAGGGCGGCCTGCGGCAGGGCCAGGGACCAGGATCCCAGCAGGTGCGTCATGGGCAGCCACAGGATCATCAGCAACAGCAATGCGATGGCCAGGAACACCGTGCTGGGCGTGTTCGGCATCTGGAAATACAGGGAGAGCGTCAGGCTGCCGCTGATCGACTTCAGGGCGGCGATCGCGACGATCGCCGCGAACACCAGGGCCAGCACCCGGGCCTGGGCGCCATCCAGGCTGGGCGCCTGGCGCGGCACGCCCGCCAGCTGGCGCTGCCACGCCAGCGCCACGCGCGCCAGGGCCAGCAGATTGACCACCGCCGCCAGCAGGAACCAGGTTTCGCGCGGACCGCCCGCCTGGTTCAGCAGAAGCGCGCCCGGCAGCGACAGCGCGAACAGCACGCAGGCCCACGGCGCGGCGGCGACCATGGCGGGAACCTGCGCGCTGAACTGGCGGGCCGTCAACGCCAGCAGGCGACGCGCGGTGAGCGGATGCGGCAAGGTGTACCTCTCTCGGTCAGGTCGGGACCATCGGCCCCGCGGCCGATGGCGACTCCAGGCCTTATACCAGAGACGCGCGCCCGCCGCGCCGCATTCAATCGGCCAGCAGGCCCGGCGCCAGCGCCGCCAGGGTGGCGATGTGCGCGTCCATTTCCTGCGGGCGCGGATTGTCGATATTGCCGGCGCCCGCCGTGCGCAACCGCAGTGTCAGCAGCCCGCCGCCGTCGGCGCTGAACTGCAGGCCGAACACCCAGTCCACGCCTTGCGCGCGGGCAATCAACGTCAGCCAGCCGGTGTCCGGCTCGATCAGGGTCCGGGCCCGCAACAGGCCGCGCGCCTCCAGCGCGGACGGCGCGGCGGCGGCGAACCGCTGCATGGCCGCCAGCACGGTCGGGGTCTCTGCGGAGAAAGCGATCTGCACCAGTTGCAGCGGCGGCACCAGCAACCGGTGCGAGAACAGCCGCGGCATCGGGGTGGCGGCGGCCGTCCACGAAGCCGGCACCGTGACCGGTCCGGGATCCGCGATGCCCGCCGGCGCCGGCGCCGTGAGCCGGGCCTGTCCGGCGGTCGACGCACAGCCGCCGAACAGCACCGCCGCCAGGGCCGGCAGCAACAACCGGGGCAGCCAGCGCAGGAAGCCGCCGCCCTCGCTGGCGCGCGGCGCTAGGATCTGGCCGCGCATGCCTGGCCCTCCGGCTTGTCGTGATAGGTGCGGAATTCCTCCAGGTCCGCCAGCGGCTTCTGCAACCGATAGCAGGCGTTCAGGCCGCGCAACAGCAGGAAGGCTTCCTCGCTGCCGAGGGACTTGGAGAAATCATCGTCGGCCAGCTTGGTCGAAATCTCGTCCAGCGTCTTCTGGTCGCGATAGCGCGCCAGCCGCTCGCCCAGCGTGTAGGCGGTCAGCGCGGCCTGCAGCCGGCCCTGCGCGTCGCTGACCTGCTCGACCGAGGCGCTGGCGCCGACCTTGCTCAGCAGCGCCGTCAGCGCCACCGACTTTTCCAGCACCGACTTGGGCACGATGCTCTCGAAGGTGCCCACCGACACCAGCGCGGTCGGCACGTTCAGCGGCGCGGCGCCGTCCATCACCTGGTTGGTGCGGGTGTTGTAGGTCAGCGCCTTTTCCCAGAACGCGCGCGTGCCGGCCACCGGACGCCCCACCACCACGTAGGTGCCCTGCTTGAGCAGGCCGAGGTTGGAGCCGGCCGACTGGCTCACCGCCGACTGCGAATACAGCTGCACGCTGTAGTCCAGCACCATGCGGTTGCGCTGGTTCGCCAGCACCAGCTCGGCGGCGGTGAAGGCCACCCCCACCAGCGGCGAGACCAGCGGATTGTTGGCCAGGCTGGCCGCGCCGTTGGCCACGCCCTGCGCCCGTTGCAGCGCGCGCAGGGTCTCGGCGTTGCGTTCGGTGGTGACGTCCATCACGCGCAGCCGGAACGACGGCGCCACGCGCTCGTCCCAGCGCTGCACGTAATACACCAGCAGATTGGAGAAGTTCAGGGATTGATCGGGCTGCACGCCGCGCTGGTACCAGACCACGATGGACTGGTTGCTGCCGTCGTCCTTGGCGGCGATGTCGAGAATGACCGCGTAGTCCGCCGGGCCGTCGATGCCGGCGGTCTTGACGCCGGCCGCGTCCTTCAGCGCCGGGATCTCGACGGACCGCATCATGATCGAGAGCGGCGCATTGGCGGGCACCGCCAGCAGCCGTTCCGCGTCGGAAGAGGCCGGCGCGCCGGCCTGCTCCAGCACGCGCGCGCGCTCATCGTCGCCGGGCTTGAGATAGAAGATGCGGTTGTCGGCGTAGATCGGGGTGTGCACCGTGTAGGCGTCGCCGATGCGCGGCTCGCTGCCCGCGCACCCCGCCAACATCGCCGCCAGTCCCAACATGCCCCACCGCAACGCGGCGCCGTCCGGACGCCGCAGGCCGGACCATACCCGGCGCATGAACACGAAAGCCATACTTGCTCCGCAAGAAAAGGCCCGCAATGGATCGGAACAACGCCTACGCCAGGCGCGATGGGCAAGAGGCGGTCAAGGCCGCCCTGGCCGCGGCCGGGGACTCCCGGCGCCAGCCGGCGCGGGAATGGTCGGCATTTTTATCATTATGTTTCTTTTTGTCAAACTTTCGCGCGGATGCCAGGTCCGTGGCACCGGGCTCGCCTTGCTGGCGGCGTCTCGCGCCGGGCGGGCGCGAGAAAACTCCAATCGGCATTCGACATGACGGCATCCAGAGGCTCGGACGCCGATGATAGCCGGCGGGCGCCGCCGAAACGCCGGTCCTAGGCCGCGCCCAGCAGCCCGGGCCGTCCTTCGTGCGCCGCCTGGGCGCGCTGCTGGATGAACTCGATCATCATGGAGATGGCGCGCGGATGATGGCGGTTGGGCATGTAGAGCATGTACATGGCGCGGCCGAAGATGCTCAGCCGCCACTGCGGCAAGGCGGGCAGCAGGTCGCCGCGCGCGATGTCGTCGTGCACCACGTAATCGGGCACCACGCCGATGCCGAGCCCGGCCAGCGCCGCCTCGCGCAGGAACGCGTAGTTGCGCGAGATCACGGTGGGTTCCAGCACCACGTGCTGGCGCGGCTGGCCGCCATAGTAGGCCGACAGCCGCAGCGGCCGGCCGATCACGGCGGCGCTGATGATGGGCAGGCGCGCCAGCTCCGCCGGCTTGTCCGGCAGGCCGCGGACGCGCGCGAAATCGCGCGAGGCACAGGCCACGTAGCGCACCTGGCCCAGCTCGCGCGCCACCAGGTTGTGCGGCGGCTCGGACATGATGCGCACGGCGATGTCGACCTCGTCGCGCAGCAGGTCGTCGACGCTGTTCTCGAACAGCACGTCCAGCACGATGTCGGGATAGGCCTGCTTGAACTCGATCAGCCACGGCATCATCACGAACTGGCCGTAGCCGCTGGGCACGCTCAGGCGCACCTTGCCTTGCGGCGTCTTGCCCAGGGTTTCGACGGCCTCGCGCGCCGCCGCCAGTTCGTCCTGGATGCTGCGGCCGTGCTGGTACAGCTTGAGTCCGATTTCGGTGGGCTCGACGTGGCGCGTGGTGCGCCGCAACAGCTGCATGCCGACGGCGCGCTCCAGCTGGGTCAGGTGGTAGCTGACGTTGGCGCGCGTCATCTTCAGCCGGCGCGCCGCTTCGCTCAGGTTGCCCGCGTCCACGATCTCCACCAGCAGGGTCAGCGCTTTCGTATCCATATCGAATCTCCCGGACCCGCGCTGGCTTTGTCCATTGCATCCCGGCGGTCCGGGGGCATTGTCAAATTCTTTTATCGTCGTTGTCAATTATGGATGCCATTGTCAAGACTTCTTTGCTGGGAAAGAATAGACGGATACAAGACGGGCCGTTCCTGGCCCGCCAGGCGCCGCGACAGCGCCGCGTCCGCCCCCGGGCCCCGCCGGCACAGCGCCTTCCCTGAGCCGCCGCGGCGTCCCGGCCAGGGCCGGCGCGGGCGGCGACCCTACCGGAGACACTGTCCCATGACAGCCAGCGCACCCGCCGGCGCCGTTCATACGCGCCGCGACGGCGACGTTCTCGTCGTCACCATCGATCATCCCCCCGTCAATGCCCTGAGCGCCGATGTGCGCGCGGGCCTGGCGCGCGCCATCGACCAGGCCGCCAGCGATCCGCAGGTGCGGGCCGTGCTGCTGACCGGCGCCGGCAACAACTTCATCGCCGGCGCCGACATCCGCGAATTCGGCAAGCCGCCGCGTCCGCCCGCCCTGCCCGACGTGTGCAACCAGATCGAGGCCAGCGCCAAGCCGGTCGTGGCCGCGCTGCACGGCGCCGCGCTGGGCGGCGGGCTGGAAGTGGCGCTGGCCGCGCACTACCGCGTGGCCCTGCCCGGCGCCAGGCTGGGGCTGCCCGAAGTGACGCTGGGCCTGCTGCCCGGCGCGGGCGGCACGCAG
>NZ_CADIJR010000090.1 GCF_902859645.1 Achromobacter insuavis
CGGGCGCCGTGGCGGTCGGGCCGGTGGGCGACGAACCCGCGGCGCCGTCGCGGCCATACAGGCCGGCGTTGGGGTCCGGCGCCTGGCGCGGGTCGGGCAGCTTGCCGGCGTCGCCCTGCCGCGTGGCGCGGTCGACGAACGGCACGGGCGCCTTGGTGACGTAGAACGCCACGACGGCGGCCACGATCAATCCGATGAGCAATCCGGCCAGCGCCCCGTACAGGGTGCTGCCGCTTTCGCCTGACCGGCGGGTGGGTTTGCGCTTGGTGGCCATGTACCGATGTTACATCCGCTCGGGGGCGGACACGCCCATCAACGCCAAGCCGTTGGCCAGCACCTGGCGCGTGGTCGCGGCCAGGCGCAGGCGCGCCAGCTTGAGCGCGGTGTCGTCGACCAGCACGCGCTCGGCGTTGTACCAGCCGTGGAAGTCCGAGGCGCAGTCGCGCAGCCAGAAGGCGATGTGGTGCGGGGCCAGTTCCTGGGCGGCCAGCGCCACCACGTGGGGGAATTCGGCCAGGCGCTGCATCAGCGCGAATTCGCTCGGGGCGGTCAACAGGGACGCATCGGCCGCGGCCACGTCCGCCGCCGGCATGCCGGCGTTGTTGATGACCGAGCAGATGCGCGCGTGGGCGTACTGGATGTAATAGACCGGGTTCTCGTCGCTCTTGGACAGCGCCAGGTCGACGTCGAACACGAATTCGGTGTCGGCGCGGCGCTGGATCAGGAAGTAGCGCACCGCGTCGCGGCCGACCCAGTCGATCAGGTCGCGCATGGTCACGTAGCTGCCGGCGCGCTTGGAGATCTTGACCTCCTGGCCGCCGCGCATCACCTTGACCATCTTGTGCAGCACGTAGGACGGGTAGTCCTTGGGAATGCCCTCTTCCAGCGCCTGCAGGCCGGCGCGCACGCGCGCCACGGTGCCGTGGTGGTCGCTGCCCTGGATGTTCACGGCGCGGTGGAAGCCGCGTTCCCACTTGGCCTTGTGGTAGGCCACGTCCGGCACGAAATAGGTGTAGCCGCCCTCGCTCTTGCGCATGACGCGGTCTTTGTCGTCGCCGGTGCCCAGCTCGGTGGTGCGCAGCCACAGCGCGCCGCCTTCCTCATAGGTATGGCCGCCGGCGATCAGCGCCTTGACGGTGGCCTCGACCCGGCCCGACGTGTACAGCGAGCTTTCCAGGTAGTAGTTGTCGAACTTCAGGCCGAACGCCTGCAGGTCCAGGTCCTGCTCGCGGCGCAGGTAGGCCACGGCGAAGGCGCGGATGTCGTCCAGGCTGTCGATGTTGCCGGTGGCGGTGACGGGTTCGCCGTCCGAGGCCTGCAGGGTCTTGCCGGCCTGGAAGTCGCGGGCGATGTCCAGGATGTAGTCGCCCTTGTAGCCGTCGGCGGGCCAGTCGGGCGAGTCGGTCGTCAGGCCGCGGGCGCGCGCCTGCACGCTGATGGCCAGGTTCTCGATCTGGTTGCCGGCGTCGTTGTAATAGAACTCGCGGGTCACGTCCCAGCCGATGGCGTCATACAGGCGGCACAGGGCGTCGCCCAGGGCGGCCTGGCGGGCGTGGCCGACGTGCAGCGGGCCGGTGGGGTTGGCGGACACGAATTCCACCAGGATCTTCTCGCCGCTGCGGGCGGCGCGGCCAAAGGCCTCGCCCTGCTCGGCCACGGCCGCGATGACGGCCTGGCGGGCGGCGGCGGTGACGCGCAGGTTGATGAAGCCGGGACCGGCGATTTCAGCGCTCTCCACCAGGTCGCGGGCGCCGGGCTGCGCCAGCAGCGCCTCGACGATGGCCTGGGCCAGTTCGCGCGGGTTGCGCTTGGCCGGCTTGGCCAGCTGCATGGCCACGTTGGTGGCGACGTCGCCGTGGGCGGCGACCTTGGGGCGCTCCAGCAGCACGTTGGCTCGGGCCGCATCGGCCTGGGCATCGGGCAGGCTCTGCGCGACGGCGGCCTGGATCAGGGAGATAAGCTGTTTTTGTTGCTCGGGGAGCATGGGCGTCTGGAGAAGTTCTGGGTGGGTGACGAGGGCGGCGGGCCGTGGGCTCGCGCGCGGCGCCAGGGGGCGGGATCGGCCGGCTGGCGGGCCTCGGGGGCATGACCGCGCGAGGCGCCGGATTCTCGGCCGCCGCGGATCCTGCCGTCACGGGAATCTCCTGAATCATAGCTTGATTTGGCGGCCGTTACCGCGCGGGGGCGCCGTCGGCCGGGCCGCCCGCCGACCCTCGCCCGGGGGCGCCAGTTGGCATCCCCAGGGTGTTGCGGTAGTGTATTGAGGGTATTCAATCCGTAGGAGACCGGAATATGCTGATTACGTTTCACTCCAAGGTCGTGGCCGAAGTCCTGATGCTCACCGACCACGCCGGCGTCCTGCTGCAAGCCGCGGGCAAGTCCTTTGGCGACAAGATCCCCGAGCGCGGCGTGTTCACCGTCGACCAGCTCGGTCCGGCCATCCAGGGTATCGAACGGGCCATTGAAGAATCCCAGGGCAATCCCGCCGAGGACGAGGAAGACGAGGACAAGCCGGCGGTGGCGCCCATGGCGCGCGCGGTCGGCCTGAAGGAGCGCGCCTTCCCGCTGCTGGACATGATGCGCCAGTCGCAGGCCGCCGGCGCCGAGGTCACCTGGGAAGTGTCGCGCGGCTGGTAAGCCAATGTCGCCGGACGGACAATCTGTCCGGCGATTTTTCCCTACCCTTTGCGGCTGACGCCATTTCAAGGAATCCCTGCCATGCGCAGCGACATCACCATCGTTTTCGATACCCGGCGCTCGCTGGACCTGTCGGCCAACGTCGAACCCAGCCCGCAGCGCCAGAACGACGCCCGCGACTGGTTCGACGGCGCCTGGGAAACCCTGGGCTGTGAACCCCTGCGCCCGAGCGGCAAGGTGCTGCTGCTGGACAAGGTGCTGGGCGTGGCCGACGCGCTCGGCTACGACATCCTGTCCACCGACGCCAAGGAAGCCCGCGAGTTCGCCGAGCACCTGGCGCTGGCGCTGGAGCGCCCGCGCATCACCGTGGACCTGCCCGGACTGACGGTCGGTTACTGACCGCCTGGCCGCGCCAATGAAAAGACCCCGCATGACGCGGGGTCTTTTGTTTTCCGGGGCGGATCAGCGGATGCCGGCGCGCATGAACGACTGCACGAACTGGCGCTGGAACAGCAGGAAGGCGATCAGCAGCGGCGCCGCCGACATCAGCGTGGCGGCGGTGATCACCGACCAGTCGATGCCCTGGTCGGTCGACGAGAACACCTGCAGGCCCACCGTCAGCGGCCGCGATTCCACCGAGTTGGTGATGATCAGCGGCCACAGGAAGTTGTTCCAGTGGTGGCTGACCGACACCAGCCCGTAGGCCACGTAGATCGGCTTGGCCAGCGGCACGTACACCTTCCACAGCACCTGCAGCGCGTTGGCGCCCTCCATGCGCGCGGCCTCTTCCAGCTCGCGCGGCACCGTCTTGAAGGTCTGGCGCAGCAGGAAGATGCCGAAGGCCGAGGCGAAGTACGGCAGGCCGATGGCGAACACCGTGTCGCGGATGCCGAGCTGGCTCATGGAGCGGTAGTTCTCCACCAGCAGCACGTCCGGCATGATCATCAGCTGCAGCAGCACCAGCATGAAGACGAAGTCGCGGCCGCGGAACTCGAAGCGCGCGAAGGCGTAGCCGGCCAGCGTCGACAGCACCAGCTGCGCCGCCAGCACCATCGTCACCAGCAGGAAGGTGTTGGCGAAGTAGCGCGGAAACGGCGCGGCCTGCCAGGCCCGCGCGAAGTTGTCGAGCGTCAGCGGCGCGAACAGATCGAAGCGGGTGGCGTAGGCCGGCGGGTGGAACGCCGCCCACACGGCATAGGCCAGCGGCAGGATCCACAGCAGGCCCAGCGCCCACGCGCCCAGGGTATCGAGCTTGTCTTTCATTGGTAGTGCGTCCTGCGGTCCAGCCAGCGGAACTTGATCAGCGCCGTCAGCGCCAGCACCACCAGCAGCACGACGGTCAGCGTCGCGGCGTAGGCGGTGTCCCAGAAACTGAAGCCCACCTGGTAGATGTAGTACAGCAGCAGCGTGCTGGCGTTGTCGGGCCCGCCGCGGGTCATGACCACCACGTGGTCCACCAGCCGGAAGGCGTTGATCAGCGCGTTGATCAGCACGAACAGCGTGGTCGGCATCAACAGCGGCCACAGCACGCGCCGGAAATACTGCCAGCGCGAGGCCCCTTCCAGCATCGCCGCCTCGCGCAGCGACGGCGACACCGTCTGCAGCGCGGCCAGGTAGAAGATCATGAAGAAGCCGGATTCCTTCCACACCGTCACCAGCATCAGCGCCGGCAGCGCGGTTTCGCGGTTGCCGAGCCAGTTGGGGCCGGGCGAGCCGAACAGCTGCATCACCTGCGCGATCAGGCCGTACTGCGGGGTGTAGAAGAACAGCCAGATATTGGCCACCGCCACCATCGGCAGCACCGTCGGCGTGAAGTACGCCATGCGCAGGAAACCGCGCCCGCGCAGGTTGCGGTTGACCCACAGCGCCATGACCAGCGCGATGCCGATCGAGGTCGGGATGGTGCCCAGCGCGAACCACAGGTTGTTCCAGAGCGACTGCCAGAACACCGGGTCGTCGCGCATGACCGCGTAGTTGTCCAGCCCGACGAAGCGGGCCGGGCGCGCGCCCTTGGGAGTGGAATAGAAGCTGTGCCAGAGCGTCGCCAGCGCCGGGTAATGCGTGAACGCGGCGAGCAGCACGATGGCTGGCAGCAACAGCAGCCAGCCATAAAGCGCATTCAAAGAGCGGCTCATCGTGCTTGCGGGATCACTTGTAGGAACGCAGTATGCGGTCGGCTTCGCGCTGGGCGTCGGTCAGCGCCTGCTGCGGCGTCTTCGAACCCGTCAGCGCCGCCTGCAGGGCGTCGTTCAGGGTCTTGGTGACGCGCTGGTTCTCGTGGGTCGAGAATTCGGCCACGCTCACCTGCAGCTGGTCGCGCGCCACGGCGGCGGCCGGCACTTCCTGCGCGTACTTCTTCATCTTCTCGGTCTGCCAGGCGGCCGGCGTCACGGCCACGTAGCCGGTGGCGATGCTCCAGTCGGCGGCGCGCTCGGGCGTCGTGGCCCATTGCGCGAACTTGAGCGCGGCCTGCTGTTGCTCGGGCGTGCCGCTCTTGAAGATGTAGAAGTTGCCGCCGCCGGTCGGGCTGCCGCCGCGCTTTTGCTGCGGCATCATCGCCACGCCGAACGGGAAGTCGGCGTTCTTGCGGATGTTGGTCAGGTTGCCGGTGGTGGTCCAGATGATGGCGGCCTTCTTTTCCAGGAAGTCCTTGGGCGTGGTGCCCCAGTCGATCGTGCCGGTGGGCATGATCTTGTGCTTGGCCGACAGGTCGCGCCAGTACTGCGCGGCCTCGACCACGGCGGGCTTGTCCAGGTAGACCTCGTTGCCGGCCTCGTTCATCAGGATCGCGCCGTTGGGCGTGGTCAGGGCCTGGAACAGCCAGTAGGCGAAGGCGCCGCCCGACGGGATCTCGATGCCCCACTGGGTGGTGTTGCCGCTGGCGTCCTGCTTGGTCAGTTTCTTGCCGTACTCGACCAGCTCGGCCCAGGTGGCGGGCGCGCGCTCGGGATCCAGGCCGGCGGCCTTGAACAGATCCTTGTTGTAGTACATCACGATGGTCGAACGCTGGAACGGCACGCCCCAGGTGTGGCCGCCGGTGCGGCTGTTCTGCATGAAGGCGTCGTAGAAGCCGCCCAGCCACTTCTTGTCGGCGTCGTTCTTGGCCAGCGAGTCGATCGGCACGATGGCGTCTTCGTCGATCAGCGTGAACATGTCGGTCGACAGCAGCACGGCCAGCTGCGGCGGCGTGCCGCCCTTCAGGGCGGTCAGCGCCTTGGCGATCGAATCCTGGTACGAGCCGGCGTAGATCGGCTTGATCTTGATGCCGGGGTTCTCCTTCTCGAAGTCCGTCACCATGTCATCGACGATCTTGGTGATCGGGCCGCCCACGGCGACTGGGTAGTAGAACTCCACTTCGACGGGCTTCTGCTGCGCCTGCACGGGCAGCGACAGGCAGGCGGCGGCAAGGCTGGCGGCCAGGGTCTTGAGTACGATGCGTCGCATGATTGCGTTTCCTTTCCTGTGGATTGGGCGTCTTCAGCGCCCGACGGTGTTGATGACCGCCGAATCGGCGGCAAAGAAATGCTGTTGCTCGGCCGGCCACGACAGGCGCAGCGCCTCGCCGGCGCGGGCCCGCAGATGGCCGCCCACGCGCACCGCCACGCCGCCGCTGTCGCCGATGCGGCAGACCACGATGGAATCGGCGCCGAAGTACTCCACGCTTTCCACCGTCGCGGCGATGCCATCGCCGTCGATGCGGATGTGCTCGGGGCGCACGCCCAGCTTGGCGGCGCCTTCCGGCGCGCCCGCGATGGCCGGACCGTGGGTGCCGGCGATCACGGTGGCGCCCTGGAGCGGCATCAGGTTGATCAGGTTCATGGGCGGCGTGCCGATGAAGCGCGCCGCGAATTCGCTGGCCGGACGGGCATACAGGCCGTCGGGTGTGTCGTGCTGTTCGATCTGGCCGCCGCGCAGCAGCACCACCTGATCGGCCATGCTCATGGCCTCGGTCTGGTCGTGCGTGACGTAAACCATGGTGATGCCCAGGTCCTGCTGCAGCGCGCGGATCTCGCGCCGCATTTCATGGCGCAGCTGCGCATCCAGGTTGGACAGCGGCTCGTCCATCAGGCACACCGGCGCTTCGGAAATCACCGCGCGGCCCAGCGCCACGCGCTGTTGCTGGCCGCCCGACAGTTGCGACGGCTTGCGGTCGAGCAGATGGCCCAGGCCCAGCAGCGAGGCCACGCGTTGCAGGCGGCGGTCGTAGTCGCGCGCCGGTTCCTTGCGCACCTTCAGGCCGAACAGGATGTTCTCGCGCACCGACAGGTGCGGAAACAGCGCATACGACTGGAACACCATCGAAATGCGGCGCTTGGCGGGCGGCAGCTGGGTGACGTCGCGGTCGCCGATGCGGATGGTGCCGGACGTGGGCGTGTCGAGTCCGGCGATCATGCGCAGGGTGGTCGACTTGCCGCAGCCCGAAGGGCCCAGCAGCACGGTGAAGCTGCCGGCCGGCACGGTGAAGCTGACGCCGTGGATCGCGGCCGCGCCGCCGTATTGCTTGGTGAGGTTATCCAGAACGATGGATGACATGCTGTCTCTTGGATCTAATTTTCAGATCCGTCTGCGGCGCGTGCGATGAAAACCTTTTCATTGTGCAGCGCAATCATGACGGAGATATGGCAAGGCATAGTGTTTGTAATCGAGATCGGGGCTCAGGCGAAGGGATACGGCCCGGGGTATTCCCCAATCACGGCGTGATGGGTGACCAGCGCGCCGTCGTGCCACCAGTGCAGCTGGTAGCCCGGCGGTTCCATGATGTACTGCAAGGTCGGGCGCGGCCCCAGTTCCAGCGCCAGCTGGTGCGCGGTGCCCGGACAGGTCGAGGCGATGGTGCCGCCGAAGCGGCGGAAGATGGTGCGGTGCAGGTGGCCGCACAGCACCCGCTCCACGCGCGGATAGCGCGCCACGATGCGCTCCAGCTCGGGCGCGCCGGCCAGCAGGCCGATCGCATCCATGTGCTCGATGCCGGTCAGGAACGGCGGGTGGTGCATCAGCACCAGCGTCGGCCGGTCGGGCTGTTCGGCCAGCCGCGCGGCCAGCCAGCCCAGGCGCTCGTCGCACAGTTCGCCGTGGCTCTTCATCGGCACCACCGTGTCCAGCGCCAGCAGGCGCAGCGGATAGGTTTCGACCGCGTACTGGATGAACGGCCCCTGCCCTTGCAGATAGCCATGGTCGGGAAAGGCCGCGCGCAATTGCGCGCGGTCGTCATGGTTGCCGGGCAGCAGGAAATACGGGATTTCAAGCGCCTGCAGCTGCTCGCGCAGCGCCTGGTATTCGTGCGCCTTGCCCAGGTCGGTCAGGTCGCCGGTGATCAGCACGCAGTCGGGCCGCGGCGTCAGGGCGTTGAGGGCGCGCACCGCGGGGCCGAGGAAGGCGGCGGGATCGATGATGCCGTAGGCCTTGTCGCCCGGGGTGCGCATGTGCAGGTCGGTGATCTGTGCGATGAGCATGACGCGTGTCTCGTTTTTTATCTGTTCTGGCAGGTTCAGCGGCGCACCGGCGCGGCGGTGCCGCCGACCACGATGCAGTGCGGCAGGCGGCTCGATTGCGGCGGCTGGCCGTGGATCTGCGCCAGCAGGTTCGAGCAGGCGGCCTGGCCGATGCCGTCGCTGGGCTGCGCCACCGTGGTCAGCGGCGGCGTCAGCAAGGCGCCGAAGCGCATGCCGTCGAAACCGCAGACCGAAATATCGGACGGCACCGACAGGCCCAGCGCCACCAGGTCGGCAATGACCGCCGTGGCCAGCAGGTCGTTCGAGCAGAACAGGGCCGTGGGCGCCTGCTTGCCGCGCAACGCACCCTTCAGGGCGTCGGCGTCGCTGCCGGTGTGCGAGCTCATGGCGATGTGCTGGATGGGTTCCAGCCCCAGCTTCTTGGCGCAGGCGCGGGCGCCCGCCAGGCGGCGGCGCGCGCGGTCCGATGCCGTCAGCGGGCCGGTCACGATGGCGATGCGCCGGTGCCCCAGCGCGGCCAGGTGCGAAACCATGTCGATGGCCGCCGCGCGATTGTCGACAGAGGCATAGGGATGGGCGGCGGATTCGTTGTAGACCAGCACGTAGGGCATGCCGGCGCTGTCCAGGTCATCCAGCGTGGTGCTGCGGGCGGCGTCCGCCACGGTCAGGATCAGGCCGTCGACCTGGTGGTCGATCAGCCCCTGAACCGCCGCCGATTCCACCGCCGGGTCATAGCCGGTGGCGGTCAGCATCACGCTGTAGCCCGATTCGCGGGCGCGCCGCTCGGCACCTTCGAAGCACTCGGCGAACACCGGGTTGGAGAGTGTCGGCAGGATCAGGCCGATGGTGCGCGTGCTGCCGGAGCGCAGGCTGCGGCCGACGCGGTTGGGCCGGAAGCCTGCCCGCTTGGCGATGGCGCGGATGTGCGCCAGGGTGTCGGGATGGACGATGTCCGGCTGGTTGAACGCGCGCGAAACCGTCGCGGGCGACACCCCCGCTTTGCGGGCAACCTCGATGATGGAAAAGCGGGGCGATGCGCGCGACGCCATGGCTACATTGCTGCCGGTTTGCTGAAAACGTTTTCATCTTACAAGACAAATATGACCTTTGTGTTGCACCCGTTTGCGCTATGCTGTTAACGACGCAACAACATAAAGCCAGGGCGCGGCGCCGCATGAAATCCCTGTGAAAACCCGTTTTTTTCAGTGGTTTTCCCAATTGACGCGACGCGCACAATGGCTGGGTTTGTCACAGCCGGCCGGCATCATGCCGCCAGCCGGATCGGGATAAACCCCAGGTCAAGGGGACCGGGTGCGGAAGTCAGTACCGTGCATCTCGCACGGCACCGGGATAGAGGAAAGGATCATGTCTACTGCCTTAAACAGACTTGGCGCGCTTGAAGCGGCGCGCAAGCTGCAACGGCGCGAATTGACTGCGGTGCAATTGGTGCGCGCCTGCTTTGCGCGCATCGAACAACGCGAAAACACCATCCATGCCTGGACGGCGCTGCAAAAGCAGGCCGCCCTGGACCACGCCGAAGCCCTCGACCGGGGCGCATTGCGCGGTCCGCTGCACGGCCTGCCGCTGGGCGTGAAAGACCTGTTCGACACCGTCGACCTGCCCACGCGCTACGGCTCGCCCATCTACGAACGCCATCGCCCCGGGCTGGACGCGGCCGCCGTGGCGCTGTGCCGCCATGCCGGCGCCATCGTGATCGGCAAGACCGTCACCACCGAATTCGCCACCTACCAGGCCGGCCCGACCCGCAATCCGCGCAACGAGGCCTACACCCCCGGCGGCTCCTCCAGCGGCTCGGCCGCGGCGGTGGCCGACGACATGGTGCCGTTCGCGCTGGGCTCGCAGACCGCGGGCTCCATCATCCGCCCGGCTTCCTATTGCGGCATCGTCGGCTACAAGCCCACCTTCGGCGCGATTCCGCGGGCCGGCGTGAAGAGCCTGGCCGAATCGCTCGACACCGTGGGTGGCTTCGCCCGCTCGGTGCCGGACGTGGCCCTGTTCGCCTCGGTCCTGATGCGCGATCCGCGCCTGCTGGACCTGAGCTACGACGCCAAGCCGCGCATCGGCATGTACCGCAGCCTGCAGTGGCGCCATGCCCAGTCCGAGACCAAGGAAGCCTTCGCGCAGGCCGCCGCCACGCTGTCGCGCGCCGGCGCCCACGTCGAAGAGGTGCCGCTGCCGCCCGAGCACTGCATGCTGGTGCAGCTGCACGCCGACATCATGGCGTTCGAGTCGTCGCAGTCACTGGCCTATGAACGGCTGGAGCATGCCGCGCAGCTCAGCCCGAAGATCCAGGCGATCCTCGAGGCCGGCGCGCAGATCACCGCCGAAGAGCACATCAGGAACCTGGCGCGGGCCGCCGAATCGCGCGCCCGCGTGGACGGCTGGTTCGACAAGTACGACGTGCTGCTCGCGCCCGCCGCCAGCGGCGAAGCGCCGTTCGCCGACCTCGGCACGGGCGACCCGCAGTTCTCGCGCGCCTGGACCCTGTTCGGCCTGCCGTGCCTGAACCTGCCCTTCGCCACCGGCCCGCAAGGCCTGCCGGTGGGCCTGCAGCTGATCGGCAAGCGCTACGATGACCATCGCACCCTGGCGATCGCCGCCTGGATCCACGAGCGGCTGCTGGCGGCGCGCGAGCCCGACATCGGCGCCTCCGACATGTGGCCGCGGGGCTGAGCCGGACCCTCGACCCGCCGCGCCAAAAAGAAAGCCCGCCGGATAAAGGCGGGCTTTTTTTGTGCGGAGCGGCTTCACCGTAAGAAGCGCGCGGGGGACGCGGCGGCGGTAACCGCCACGCCCGCGGCCTGGCGGCGGATCACGCGGCCTCGGCGGCTTCCTGTTCGGCGGCGACGGTGCCGGCGTTGATGTGACGGTTCACCGCGCTCAGCACGGCCTGGAACGAGGCCGTGACGATGTCGCGGTCGATGCCCACGCCGAAGCCCGTGCTCGAATCGCCGACGCGCAGTTCCACATAGGAGGCGGCACGGGTGTCGGTGCCGGTGCCGATGGCGTGCTCGTGGTAGTCCATGATGCGCACCGGCACGTCCAGCGCGGCCACGAAGGCCGAGATGGCGCCGTCGCCCTTGCCCGTCACGATGCGGCGTTCGCCGTTGTATTCGAGTTCGGCCTCGATGCTGAAGTGCTGGCCTTCACCCGCCGACGGATTGCCGTCGATGCGGTGGCGCACCAGCTTCCACGGGGTCTTCTGTTCCAGGTATTCGCGGTTGAAGATGGTGTGCACGTCGTCGGCCGTGACTTCGCGGCCGGTCTCGTCGGTGACGCGCTGGATGGCGCGGCTGAATTCGATCTGCAGGCGGCGCGGCAACACCAGGCCGTGCTCCTGTTCGAGCAGGTACGACACGCCGCCCTTGCCCGATTGGCTGTTGACGCGGATCACGGCGTCGTAGCTGCGGCCGAGGTCGGCCGGGTCGATCGGCAGGTACGGCACTTCCCAGACGGCGTCGGGCTGTTGCAGGGCAAAGCCCTTCTTGATGGCGTCCTGATGCGAACCGGAGAAGGCCGTGAAGACCAGGTCGCCGGCGTACGGGTGGCGCGGGTGCACGGGCAACTGGTTGCAGTACTCGGCGCAGCGGCGCACTTCATCGATGTCCGAGAAGTCCAGGCCCGGGTGCACGCCCTGGGTGTAGAGGTTCAAGGCCAGCGTGACCAGGTCGACGTTGCCGGTGCGCTCGCCGCTGCCGAACAGGCAGCCTTCGATGCGGTCGGCGCCGGCCATCACGGCGAATTCGGCGGCGGCCACGGCGGTGCCGCGGTCATTGTGCGGGTGCACGCTCAGGACGATGCTGTCGCGGCGCGCCAGGTTCTTGTGCATCCACTCGATCTGGTCGGCGTACAGGTTGGGGCTGGTGGCCTCGATGGTGGCGGGCAGGTTCAGCACCATCTTGCTTTGCGGCGTGGGCTGCCAGACGTCGGCCACGGCGTTCGAGACTTCGAGCGCGAATTCGGGCTCGGTGGTGCTGAAGACTTCGGGCGAGTACTCGTAGCGCCACTGGGTTTCCGGACGCTGCGCCACGTATTGCTTGATGAGACGCGTGCCGGTGGTGGCGATGTTCTTGATTTCGTCCTTGCTCATGTTGAACACGACCTTGCGGAAGGCCGGCGCGCAGGCGTTGTACATGTGGACGATGGCTTGCTTGGCGCCCGCGGCGGCTTCCACGGTGCGGCTGATCAGGTCTTCACGCGACTGCGTCAGCACGATGATGGTGACGTCGTCGGGGATGCGCTTTTCGTCGATCAGCTTGCGCACGAAATCGAAGTCGGTCTGCGAGGCCGACGGGAAACCCACTTCGATTTCCTTGAAGCCGATCTTGACCAGCTGCTCGAAGAAGCGGAGCTTGCGCTCGACGCTCATCGGCTCGATCAGGGCCTGGTTGCCGTCGCGCAGGTCGGTGCTCATCCAGATCGGCGGCTGCGTGATGCGGCGGCTGGGCCAGGTGCGTTCGGAGAAGTCGCGGGTGAACGGCGCGAAGGGGACGTATTTGGTGGCGGGGTTGGCAAGCATCATCACTACACCTCGATCGGTTTCTTGTGAATCCCGGGATCGGTTTCCTCGGCCGGCATGCGGCCGGATGGCGGCCTGGTGCCAGGGTTGGCCGCGTTCGCGCGGCGCAAGATTCAGTTTTGAAAAGGGGAAATCGCGTGTGGCAAGCGTGGCTGCCGAGCTACCACGGGGACACTAGGCCCGGCAACCGATCGGTAGGTATAGCGATAGCGCGATGAAGGCGGTACGAGCGCGCAGGCCGGCAACCGGAGCGGCGGAACGTCCGGTGGCAATCGCGAGGGAGGTGCGTTGAGCGGCCATAGGGTGCTAGTCAAACATACTTTTGCGGGCAGCGCAATCGGGAAGGCGATAAAAAAGCCGGGGACGGATCTGTCCCCGGCTGGGCATCACTCGCGTTACTGCGTCTGCATGTGGCCGTTCTTGACGACCTGGCCCAGGCGCTCGCGCTCGCTCTTGGCGAATTCGATGAAGCTGGCGCGCGAACCGCCGCCCGGCTCGATGCTGCTCTGGCGCAGGGCGTCCTGCACTTCCTTGGTCTGCAGCGATTTCTCGATGGCGGCGTTCATCTTGTCGAGCACGTCGGCGGGCGTGCCGGCGGGCGCGTACAGGCCGGCCCAGTGGCCGATGCGGATGGCGGGGAAGCCCAGCTCCGCGGTGGTGGGGATGTCCGGCGCGCTGGCCATGCGCTTGTCCCAGGTGGTGGCCAGGGCCTTGAGCTTGCCGCTCTGCACCAGCGGCAGCGTGACGATGCTGGCTTCGGAGGTGGCGTCGACCTGCTTGCCGATCACCGCGGTCACGCCTTCCGAGCCGCTCTTGTAGGCGATCGGCTCGACCGGCAGACCGGTGGCTTCCTTGACCATCTCGGCCACGAAGTGCGGCGTGCTGCCGTTGCCGGCGGTCGAGAACGTGATACGGTCGGTCTTGGCCTTCTTGGCGCGTTCGACAAAGTCCTTCAGGTCCTTGGCCGGGTTCGACGGATTGGCGACGATGACCGACGGCGTGATCGACAGCAGCGCGACCGGGGTCAGCTCTTCGTCCTTGTAGGGCTGGTCCGAGCGGATCAGGCTGTTGGTGACCGTGCCGTTGCTGCCCACCAGGTAGGTGTAGCCATCGGCCGCGCTGCGCGCGACGTGCGCGGCGCCGACCACGCCACCGGCGCCGGGACGGTTTTCGACGATGACGGGCTGGTTCAGGGTCGTGCCCACCGCCTTGGCGATGATGCGAGCGACCAGGTCGTTGGCGCCGCCGGCGCTGAAGGGCGCGACGAACGTGATGGGCTTGTCGGGCCAGGCGGCGTTGGCCGGGGCGGCGACGAAGGCGGCCGAGCAGGCCAGCAGGAGGCCGGCGGCATACCGGACGGGGGTGCGGAACATGTAAAGCAACTCCAGGGGGCCGGCCGCGCATCCGGCTGGTCTCTGCAGTCGGCTTGGTCTGGTTTTAAAGGTGCGCGGCCCGCGGTTGCGCGAGCCTGGAGGGCCAGTATAGGGGAGCCCGGCTGGCAGGGGACTGAAACAACCAGGCCGCCTTGCGGCGGCCTGATGCGTTGGTTGGCGGACGTCGGTTCAGCGGGCCGGACCGCCGATGCGGGGCTCGATGTAGCGCTGTTCGCGGCTGTCGCGGGCATCGCGGCGGCCGTCGTCACGGCGGCCGTCGTCACGGTTGTCGCGCGACGGCTTGGCGTCGAGGATGTCGGCCTGTTCGGCCACCATGGCGATCTTGCCGATGCGGTTGTGGCGGATTTCCGACAGCGAGCGGTGCAGGTCGCCGACGGTGAAGGGTTCTTCGCGGCTGCCCCAGGTCCAGCGCAGCACGCCGAGGGACTCCTCCGACAGCTGCGGCGCCAGGTCGGCCAGCACGCCGGTGCCGACCGGGGTGGCGCGGCCGGAAGCCAGGCTGGCCGACAGCCAGGCGCGCAGGATGAAGAAGACGATCAGGGTCCAGATGCCGGCGACGACCCACCAGATGTACGGATTGACCTTCTGCACCATGTCCATGGTGGGTTGGCCCAGCGAATGCAGGAATTCGTAGTTGATGCGCTTGCCGAAATCCAGGATCCAGGAGGCGGCGAGATACCAGACGATCACGGCGACGGCGATCACGATCGCGCGCACGAGAAGTCGGGGAAGCGCCAGTTTGAGCAGGGTCTGGCCGATAAGTCGGCAATCCTGGCGAACGCGTGCGGGCGAAGTCTGATTCATCATGCAAAATATTGTACCTATGACCCGTCCAATTTTAGAACTGCGGCCCGGTCAGCATCTCACGCTGACCCCTCAACTGCAGCAATCCATCCGGTTGCTGCAGCTGTCCACGCTCGACCTCGAGGCGGAAATCTCGCAGGTGCTTGCCGACAATCCGTTGTTGGAACGCGACGATGAGCCGTCGTCGGTCGAAACCCAGGCGGAATCGGAACGCGAATCATCGGTGCAGGACGACGAGCCAGCGCCCGAGCGCGAGACCCCGGTGGACGAAATGCCGGGCTCGGGAGGCGTCTATCCCGACGACGACTCCAGCCTGCCCGAGGCGGCCCGGCCCGACACCCTGCGCGAACACCTGCTGGGCCAGCTGGTGCTGACGCGCGCGGCGCCGCGCGATGCCGCCCTGGCGGCGCTGCTGATCGATGAGCTGGACGAGAACGGCTACCTGGGGTCGCCGCTGGAGGAAATCCTGGGCTGGCTGCCCGCCGAGATGGAGCCGGACCTGGACGAACTGCGCGCCGCGCTGTCGCTGCTGCAGTCGTTCGACCCGGTCGGTATCGGCGCCCGGGACATGTCCGACTGCCTGCTGTTGCAGCTGCGCAACCCGGACCTGACGCGCCTGCCCGAGGCCGCCGATCCCAAGGCGCTGGCCTGCGCCCGACTGATCTGTGGCCAGCACCTGGCGTTGCTGGCCACCGGCAACAACGCCCGCCTGTGCGCGGCGGTCGGCTGTGACGAGGCGACGCTGCGCGTCGCCCATGCCCTGATCCTGCGCCTGGAACCGCGCCCCGGCCGCGCCTGGACGGTGCCGGCGGCCGACTACGCCGTGCCCGACGTGATCGTGCGCAAGACGCGCCGCGGCTGGCAGGTGACGCTCAACAGCGCCGCCATGCCGCGCCTGCAGATCAACGGGCTGTACGCGCAGATGCTGGGCAACCAGAAGGAGTCGGCCCACGCCGGCCTGCAGGCGCAGTTGCAGCAGGCCAAGTGGATGATCCGCAACGTCGAGCAGCGCTTCGACACCATCCTGCGGGTGGCCCAGGCCATCGTCGACCGCCAGACCGCCTTCTTCAGCCAGGGGCCGGCGGCCATGCGGCCGCTCATCCTGAAAGACATCGCCGGCGAGCTGGGCCTGCACGAATCCACCATTTCACGGGCCACAACGCAGAAGTACATGCTCACTCCGTTCGGCACGCTAGAACTCAAGCGCTTCTTCGGGGCGGGGGTGTCGACGGACGGCGGCGACGCCACGTCGGCCACGGCGGTGCAGACCTTCATCCGCCAGATGGTGGCCGAGGAGAACCGGGCCAAGCCGCTGTCGGACAGCCAGATCATGGAAAAGCTGGCCGACCAGGGCATCGTCATCGCCCGCCGCACGGTCGCGAAATATCGCGAAGCGCTGCGGATCGCACCGGCCGCGCTGCGCAAGGCGCAGGCCGTGGCGCGGTGAAATAAGGGATATTTTTGCGGCAGAGCGCTGCGGGGCCTGGCGCTTTGACGAGCGTTCGTTGCCGTACACTGGGCTTTCATCAGGAGCGTTTCCATGGGCCCAGTCCCTTCCCCCACCGTCTCGGAATTCGAGACTGAAGAACAGGCGGTCAGCTACGACCGCTGGTTCCGCGCGAAGGTGCAAGCCAGCCTGAACGATCCGCGTCCGGCCATTCCCCACGACCAAGTGATGGCTCGCATGGATGCCATCATCGACGCGGCGCGCAAGCGTCGGCAGGACACGCAAGACGGCCAAGGATGAAACCGTCGGTCTGAGCCGGTCTGAGGACATGCTCGCCGTGCCCGGTCGCTGGCACAGCCGAGTTGCGCATGCTTCACGTATCCTGGCTTCCTACCGCCGCAGACGATCTGGCGGGAATCATCTCCTACATTGCCGAGCGTAGTCCGCAAGCGGCGCGCAACCTCCGGCAACGCATCGACAACGCCGTGCTGTCCCTGGCCCGACACCCATACCGGTATCGAGTCGGCCGCGTCGTCGGCACGCGCGAACTCGTCGTGCACGTCAATTACGTGGTGGTCTACCGAGTCACCGAACTGGCGATCGAGGTCATCCATATCTTGCACGCCCGCCGGGAATATCCCCCGGATTGATCGCAAAAGCACCCTGCCGGACCTGCTGAACGGCGTGGCATGGGACGCCGGACAGGGCGCGCGCCCTTCGGCCGTGCGTCAAGTCACGCCGATAAAACGTCCCTTATTTCAAAGAGTTAGATGACCACGAAGTTGCAAATTATTTAGGCACGGTACTTGCCATTGCAGGAATAAATCTCGATAATTATTCTCATGTACATTTGCGTATGTAATGCCATTACCGAACGCCAAGTCCGCGCCAGCGTGGACGCGGGCGCGACGTCGCTTTCCGACCTGCAGTTCGAGCTGGGCGTGGCCACGTGCTGCGGCTGCTGCGCGGCCACCGCCGCCGAATACCTGCCGGGCGGCCGCTGCTCCAGCGTGTGCGATGTGCGCTCGATCGCCGTTCCGGTCAACCCGCCGGCCGCCATGGTCGAACCGGGCGCGTCCGCGGCGAACAGCAGCTATCCGGTCATCCAGGTCGCGGTCGCCTGAACGGCGCCGTCATCTGCCACGGCTTGCAGGCTCAGCCCTGCAAGCCGTTGTGTTTCCGTTTCACAAAACTCCCTGATCATCCCCGCCAACTGGCGCACCGGCTCGCGCGCCGGCTCCGACAGGCATAGCGCCAGCTCGGACGGCGGCACCGGCGGCAACGCGTCGTCGACCAGCCGATGGCCCGCGGCGATGCAGCGGCGCTCCAGCAAGGCCACTCCCAGCCCCCCCGCCAGCGCGGCCTGGATCCCCATCAGATTGGGGCTCTCGTAGGCGATGCGCCAGCGGCGTCCGGCGCGTTCGAGCGCGTGGATGGCGCGGTTGCGGTAGATGCAGCCCTGCGGAAAGGCCACCAGCGGCACCGGTTCGCTGCTGGCGGGCAGCGCGTGCGGGCCGGCGATCCAGTGCAGGTGTTCCGGCCAGGTGGTCAGCGCCGGGCCGGCGCCGGGTTCGCGCTTGAGCAGCGCCAGGTCCAGGTCGCCCCGTTCCAGCCCGCGCGTCAGCGCCACGGTCAGGTCGCAGCGCACCGACAGCCTGACGGCTGGCCGGGCGCGGGCGAACTGCGCCACGATGGCTGTCAGCGTGTCGGCGGCGAAATCGTCGGGGATGCCCAGCCGGATCACCTCGACCCGCTTGCGGCCGCTGACCGCTTCGCGCACTTCGGTGGATAGCGCCAGCATGCGGCGCGCATAGCCCAGCAGGCGTTCGCCGTCCTCGGTCAGGTGGACCTGGCGGCCCTCGCGCACGAACAGCGTGCATTCGAGAGTCTCCTCCAGCTTGCGGATCTGCTGGCTGACGGTGGACTGGCTGCGGTGAACCCGCTCGCCGGCGCGGGTGAAGCCGCCCGCGTCGACGACGGAGACGAAGCTGTGCAGTAGATCGAGATCGAGCATGAGAGACGCCTTTGCATCGGTTTTTCAAATACTTTTGATCCAAATAAAGCGTTTGTCAATGGATAGGGCCGCGCCCAGAATGGGCTCCTCTTCCTTTGCCCGGACCCGCTGCCATGAAGGCGTCATCGACTTTGCCCGCCACCGCCCTGCCCGCCGACGCGCCGATGGGCGTGGCCTGGACGCCCATCGCGGCGTTCTGTTTCCTGTGGAGCTCGGCGTTCGCGGCGGCCAAGATCGCGGTGCGCGACTGTCCGCCGCTGACCCTGCTGACCATCCGCTTCCTGATCGCCGGCGCCCTGATGCTCGGCGTGGCCGCGGCCAGTGGCCGTTGGCAACGGCCCAGCGGCCGCGATCTGGCGGCGCTGGTGCTGCTGGGCGTGTTGAACAACGCGGCCTACCTGGGCATGAGCTGGAGCGGCATGACCACGGTCTCGTCGGCCTTCACCGCGGTGCTGATCAGCACCAATCCGCTGTTGATCGGCGTGCTGGCCGGACCGGTGCTGGGCGAGCGGCTGGGCTGGCGCAAGATGCTGGGCCTGTGCCTGGGGCTGGCCGGCGTGGCGCTGGTGCTGCGTTCACGGCTGTCGGGCATGCAGGAGGACCTGCACGGCACCTTGCTGGTGACGGGCGGCCTGGTGGCGTTGGTGGCGGGCACGCTGCTCTACAAGCGCCTCAAGCCTTCGACGGGACTGTGGATGGCGACCGGCATCCAGTCGCTGGCCGGGGCGGTGGCGTTGATGCCGGTGGCGCTGCTGCACGAGAGCATCGGCGATGCGCGCATGACCACAAGCCTGTTCTGGAGCATGGCCTACATGATCGTGGCGGTGTCCATCGGCGGCTATTACCTGTGGTTCATGATCCTGGGCCGCGCCAGCGCGACGGCGGCCAGCGCCCTGCATTTCCTGATGCCGCCGCTGGGGCTGCTGTTCGGCTGGCTGGTGCTGCGCGAACAGGTGACGTGGCTGGACCTGCTGGGCATCGTGCCGATCGCGTTCGGCATCTGGCTGGCGACGCGGCGCGCGCCTTGAGGTGGCGCGGCTGTCGGCCGGGACGCGGCGCGGCGGCAAGGCGTGAAGCGTGCGCGGCATCCATGCCCCGCGGGTTGTTCCAGGACAACGCGGGGCGTCGTTGCGATCGCGTCGATGAATCCGGCGCCCGGCCCGGGCCCAGGCCCGGCGCTTGCGCGGCAAATGACGGCCGGATCGGGCGGGCCGCGTGCGCGCAGGCCGCGCAACGCTTGCGCCGCGCATGCAAATCAACGCGCACACATACTCATTCTCATTTGTTTGTCGCTTTCTTGTAGCGCTCGTAAAGCGGTTTACCAAATGCGCGCCAAGGCTAGGCGCGGCCCCGCGGCCGATGTTAGTCTGCCGGGGTTGCGTACTCGCGGCATCGTGCGCTTCTTGTCGCGATGCAGTGCGCGTCGCGTCCGACTGCAAGGAGTCCATTATGAAAGGCGACAAAACCGTCATCCAGTTCCTGAACAAGCAACTGACCAACGAACTGACGGCGATCAACCAGTATTTCCTGCACGCCCGCATGTTGAACCACTGGGGTTTCGACAAGCTGGGCAAGCACGAGTACGAAGAGTCCATCGGTGAAATGAAGCATGCCGATCGCCTGATCGCGCGCATCTTCATGCTCGACGGCCTGCCCAACCTGCAGGACCTGCACAAGCTGCTGATCGGTGAAGACGTGCCGGAGCTGCTGGCCTGTGACCTGAAGCTGGAGCAAGGCGCCCAGGCGACCGTCAAGGAAGCCATCGCCTATTGCGAATCGGTGCGCGACTACGTGTCGCGTGATCTGTTCCAGGACATCCTGGACGACACCGAAGAGCACATCGACTACCTGGAAACCCAGATCGACCTGATCGACAAGGTCGGCCTGCAGAACTACCTGCAAAGCCAGATGTCGGTGCCCGACTGAACGGCCCTGCCGGCATGAAAATGGCGCCCCGCGGGGCGCCATTTTTTTGCTGCCGCCGCGCGTGCGGCGCGGCCGGGGAATGCGGACTTATTGCGGGCGGGCCGGGCATTCGGCCATCGTGCCCCAGGCGCGGTTGGGACCGCAGTACTTGTTGCGGGCCGCCCACGAACACGAGGGGCGTTCGAAGAAGCCTTGCTGGGCGCACTGCGCCAGTTCGCGCTTGAGCGCGTCCTGCCAGCCAGGCGCGCCGGGCGCGGGCGAAGAGTTGGGCGGCGGCGGCGCCTGCACCATCGGCGTGTTGCCGTAGCCGGCGGCCTGGGTCTGGTTGGCGGGCTGGCCCTGGCCGCCATTGACGGCGGCGCCGGTGCCCGGCGCCTGCAGATCCAGCGTGCTGACGTCGGAGCCGCCTTGCGGCAGCGGCACTTGCGAGGCGGCGGCGATTTCGCGCGCCTGTTCCTGGCTGATGCGTTCGCGCGAGATCTTCACGGCCGGATCGCTGACGGTGTCGAACAGCGAAACGGTGTTGATGGCCCATTCGCGGTCGGCGGGCTTGTCGGGCACGCCGAGCGTGCCGTCGATGCGCGGCTGCGGCGGCTGGGCCACGTAGGGACGCCCGTTGGCGTCGAGCACGGGTTGCTGCGACGCGGCCGCATCCTGGCCGGGCGCAGGCGCGGCGGGCGGCGCATGCGCCACCAGCCAATCACCCAATTGAATGCCGCCCCATGCCGACGCGCCAAGCGCCAGCAAGAGCGTTGCGAATAATAAACGCCAAGACATTGCTACCCTCATCTGCCGTGCGGTACCCGAACGGGTCTACGCCTTGTCTCCGAAGACCTTGCCGCCGTGCTCCCGCATGGCGTGGAATTTCACATCCGGATACAGTTCCTCGGCCACGCGCAACTGCGCGGGGGAACTGATCAAAAACGCCGCCGCATCGACCACATCATAGGCGATATGGGCTGCATTGGCATCCATGAACTTGCGCAGCGCCTTGGGGTTATCAGAAGTAATCCAACGTGCCATTGTGTAGCGCGAAGGCATCATGCGCGCGTCCACGCCGTACTCGGTCTTGAGGCGGTGCGCGACCACTTCGAACTGCAGCTGGCCGACCGCGCCCAGCAGCAGCGAACCGCCGGCGGCCTCGGGGCGGAACACCTGGATGGCGCCCTCTTCGCCCAGCTGCGTCAGGCCGGTGCGCAACTGCTTGGTGCGCAGCGGGTCCTTCACTTCGACGGCCTGGAACAGTTCCGGCGCGAAGAACGGCAGGCCGGTGAACTGCAGCGTTTCGCCTTCGGTCAGCACGTCGCCCAGTTGCAGCACGCCGTGGTTGGGAATACCGATCACGTCGCCGGCATAGGCCTCGTCCAGCAGTTCGCGGCGTTGCGACAGGAACGACACCACGTTGTTGGGGCGCATTTCCTTGTTGGTGCGCGCGACCTTCAGGCGCATGCCGCGCTCGAAGCGGCCGGAGCTCACGCGCACGAAGGCGACGCGGTCGCGGTGGGCCGGATCCATGTTGGCCTGCACCTTGAACACGACGCCCGTGAACTTGGGCTCCTCGGGCTGCACTTCGCGTTGCAGCGCGACGCGCGGGCCGGGGGGCGGGGCCTGCTCGACCAGCGCGTCCAGCACTTCCTGCACGCCGAAGTTGTTGATGGCCGAGCCGAAGAACACCGGGGTCTGCTTGCCGGCGAGGAACTGGTCGCGGTCGAACGCGGGCGCGGCTTCGTTGATCAGTTCGATCTCGCCGCTGGCCTGTTCGAAGGCCGAGCCGAAGCGGCGGCCGATCTCGGGGTTGGTCAGGCCTTCGATGAAATCGTCGTTGTCCGAACGGCGCTCCTGGCCGGGGCGGAACACGCGCATGCGGTCGCGGCGGATGTCGAACACGCCGCCGAAGGCTTTGCCCATGCCCACCGGCCACGAGAACGGCACGGCGTCCATGCCCAGGTGGCCTTCGATCTCCGACAGCAGCTCGAGCGGCTCGCGCACTTCACGGTCCATCTTGTTGATGAACGTGATGATGGGCGTGTTGCGCGCGCGGCAGACCTGCAGCAGGCGGATGGTCTGCGGTTCGACGCCGTTGGCGGCGTCGATCACCATCAGCGCGGCGTCGACCGCCGTCAGCACGCGGTAGGTGTCTTCCGAGAAGTCCTGGTGGCCCGGGGTGTCGAGCAGGTTGATGACGCAGTCGCGGTATTCCATCTGCATCACCGACGACGCCACCGAAATGCCGCGCTGCTTTTCGATTTCCATCCAGTCGGACGAGGCGTGGCGCGAGGCCTTGCGCGCCTTGACGCTGCCGGCGATCTGGATCGCGCCTGCGAACAGCAGCAGCTTTTCGGTCAGCGTGGTCTTGCCCGCGTCAGGGTGGGAAATGATGGCGAATGTACGGCGCCGCGCTACTTCTTGTGGGATGTTCATGATCGGAGGATTCAACCTGACGCCGCGGCCTCAGCCCGGCGCGGTCCGGTATCGTGCATCGAAACAAGCGGGGCACGCGCCGTTGCCGGCGCGTGCCCCGCGCGTGGAAATTCAGGAATGGCGGCGGAACGACGCCAGGAACACGCCGGCCAGGATGAACAGCGAGCCGAAGGTGCGGTTCATCCAGCGGATGTGCTTGGCATCGCGCAGCATGCGCAGCACGCGCGCCGCCAGCAGCGTGTACACGCCCATCGCCACCAGGTCGGTGAACGCCAGCGTGCCGGCCAGCGCCGCGTACTGCGGCGTCAGCGGCAAGGCGGTGTCGACGAACTGCGGCACCACCGCCAGCAGGAACACCGTGCCCTTGGGGTTCATGGTGTTGATCAGGAAGCCGCGCATCACCAGTTCGCGGATCGAGGCCTGCTTGGGATCGCCGGCGTCGACCGCGACCGGCGCGGCGTCGGTGCGGATCTGGCGCACGCCCAGGTAGATCAGGTAGGCAACGCCCAGGTACTTGACCACGTTGAAGGCCATCTCGGAGGTGGCCAGCACCGCGCCCAGGCCGACCGCGACCACCACGAACTGGAACAGGATGCCCATGATCAGGCCGGCCGTGTTCCAGTAGCCGCGGGCAAAGCCGTACTTCAGTCCGGAGGACATCGCGGAGATGGCCCCCGCGCCGGGCGAGAACGAAATGGCCCAGGAGGCCAGGAAGAACGTCAACCAGGTAGAAAGAGGCATGATGGCGCGGGTCCGTGGGTCGCAGTAACAGGTATGCCGCTGATATTACTTGGAGAGCAGCGCCGCGCGCGGACCGCCGGCCGGGCGGCCGCCGTTGCCGTTGCCGTTGCCGGCGGGACGGGCGCTGCCTTCGGGACGGCGGTGGTTCTGCTGCGGGCGGGCGTCGCCGCGGCCGGCGTG
>NZ_CADIJR010000091.1 GCF_902859645.1 Achromobacter insuavis
AGTCCGGCTGCTACCGGCTGATGGATGACGACGTCCCTACCCCAGCACCCTCCCACTGCGGAAGGCGCATCTACACCATACAAGGATGACGACGGGGCAGTCCGGAGCGAAGGCTCCGGACCGCAATCGTAGCCCCGCCATCCTCCGCCTGCCCCGACACCCGCGGCTAAAGAACCCAACCCGCCGCAAAAAGAACTCTAAGCAAGTTCCTTCAACAACAACTCCCAAAACTTCAACCGCTGCTCCAACGTAGACACCAGAATGTACTCATTCAACGTATGTGCGCCGTCTCCGTCGGCCCCAAGACCATCCAGCGTCGGAATCCCCATGGCCGAGGTGAAGTTGGCGTCGCTGCCGCCGCCGGTCATCGGCGCGTCTTCCAGCAGGAAGCCGGCGCGTTCCGCGTAGCCTTGCACCAGCGCCAGCAGCGCGGCGGCTTCTTCGGTCTTCACCATCGGCGGGCGGTTCAGTTCCACGTCGATGTCCAGTTCCACATCCGGGCCCACCGCGCACAGCTCGCGCATGCGGCGCAGCACGTCTTCGGCCGCGCCCATGTCGGGCACGCGGAAGTCCACCACGCAGCGGCACAGCGCCGGCACGGTGTTGGTCACCGTGCCGCCGGCGATGGTGCCCACGCTCACGGTGATGCCGCGCTCGTAGTCCGTCATCGCTTCCAGCGCCAGCACCTGGTGCGCCATTTCGCGGATCGCGCTGCGGCCCTTCTCGTGCTGCATGCCGGCGTGGGCCGGGCGGCCCTTGACGTTCAGGTTCAGCATGCCGGTGCCCTTGCGCGCCGTCACGCACTTGCCGCCGTTGGGGCGGGCCGGTTCGCACACCAGCGCGTACTTGGCGTTGGCGGCGAAGCGCTCGATGTGCACGCGCGAGGCGTGGCTGCCGGTCTCCTCGTCGGGCACCACCAGGAAGTCCACCGGCAGTTGCGTCGCGCCGGGGCGGGCCACGCTGGCGAGCGCCGTCAGCGCCAGGTAGATGCCGGCCTTCATGTCGTAGCTGCCGGGGCCGTAGAGGCGGTCGCCGTCGATGCGCACCGGATTCTCCAGCAGCGTGCCGACCGGATGCACCGTGTCCATGTGCGCCAGGATCAGGATGCCGGGGCGGGTGTCGCCGGGGGCGCGGTTGGTGGCGTACAGCAGCGGGCCGGTGGTGGGGCCGAGGGACGACAGTTCCACCGTCAGGCCGGCCGCGGCGGCGTAGTCGGCGATGATGCGGGCCATCGCGGCGATGCCGTCGGGGAAGTTCGAGGGCGATTCGCATTGCAGCCAGCTCTGGATGCCGGCGACGAGTTGTTCAGTGCGGGAAGTGGACATGGCGATTCTGCTAGCGGGAATGAAAGGGAACGTTCAGGCGACCTGCTGGCCGGCCAGGCGGGCCAGCTCGGCATCGCTCGGCATGGCGCCGTCGAACCACAGGCTGGCGCAGACCGCGGACATGGCGCGGCCGTCGTGGCCGATGCCGGGCACCACCTGCAGCGTCCAGTTGAACGGCACGCCGCGGCGCTCGGCTTCCTTGCGGCCGGCCTCGAAATAGTTGTGGGCGCGAGCGAAGCGGTGCGGGCCCTGGCGCATGGCGGCCGGTTCCGACGGCAGGTTGGGATCGTCGGTGGCGATGTCCTGGTCGCCGGCCAGGATCGTCATCGGGTACGCCAGCAGTTTGACCAGGTGGTCTTCGGTCAGGCCGACGCCGTCCATGCCTTCGGGGAACGGATGGTCGAAGGTCGGCAGCGTGTACCAGCCCGGGTTGCCGGCCGCCACGGCCTTGAACGGCGCGTGCGACTGGCTGCTCATCAGGCGGTGCACGAACTGGCCGCCGGCGGAGTGGCCGAACAGGTAGACGTTCTGGCCGTCGGTGATCTCGGCGTCGATCATGTCGCGGATCACATTGCCCACCAGCGCGTAGGTCCAGCCGTCGATGTGGCGCGGGTTGCCGCCGGCCGAGAACACGCGGCCGTTGTTGTAGCTCTCCACGCCCGGCCAGATCTCGTTGGAGAAGGTCAGCGCCACGATCAGCAGCTTGTGCTTGTCGGCGGCCTCGACCCAGAAGTCGCGGTATTCGTCGCCGTTGCGCAGCACGCCGTGCTGCACGATCACCACCGGACGGTCCGGGGTGTAGCCGTAGGGGCGATAGGTCTGCAGCTTGAACGGGCGATCGGAATTGCGATCCTCGTCGATATAGGCGATGGCGTTGCGGCCGGCATGGCCCATTTCGATGGCGATGCGGTCCACGTTGGACATGTCAGAGGGTTTCATGGCGTTCAGGCGGTGGCTTCGTTCAGATGGCAGGCCGACCAGTGGCCCGGAGAGATTTCCTTCAACGTCGGCGCCTGCTCGCGGCAGCGCGGCATGGCGTGCGGGCAGCGCGGGTTGAAGGTACAGCCCGACGGCGGGTTCAGCGGCGACGGGATTTCGCCCTTGATGGGCGTGAACTTGCGGCCGCGGCGGGCCACGTCCGGCACCTCGGCCATCAGGGCCTGGGTGTACGGATGGTTGGCGCGCGCGAAGATCTCGGCCGAGGTCGAGATCTCGACGATCTTGCCCAGGTACATGATAGCCACGCGATCCGAGATGTGGCGCACCACGCCCAGGTCGTGGCTGATGAACAGGTAGGTGAAACCGTGCTGCTCGCGCAGGTCCATGAACAGGTTGATGACCTGCGCCTGGATCGACACGTCCAGCGCCGCCACCGGTTCGTCGCACACCAGGAACTTGGGCGCCACCATCAGCGCGCGGGCGATGCCGATGCGCTGGCGCTGGCCGCCCGAGATCTGGTGCGGGAAGCGGTCGCGGTACTCGGTGTCCAGGCCCACTTCGGTCAGCGCCTGGTCGATGCGCGCGGGAATCTCGGCCGACGGCGCCAGCTTGTGCACCTTGAGCGATTCGCCCAGGATCTGGCGCAGGCGCTGGCGCGGATTGAGCGAGGCCTGCGGATCCTGGAAGATCATCTGCACGCCTAGCGTGTAGGCCAGCTTGTCGGCGCCGCGCAGGCGGCGCGCGTCCTGGCCCTGATAGAGCAGATCGCCTTCGGTCTGGCGGTGCAGGCCGGCGACGACGCGGCCCAGGGTGGACTTGCCGCAGCCGGACTCGCCCACCAGGCCGACGACTTCGCCGCGGCCGATGCGCAGGTCGACGCCGTTGACGGCATACACGGTGCGGCGGTCGATCGGGCGGCCGCCCAGGGCCAGGATGCGCTGGGCCAGGTCGGGACGCTGTTCGAAGCGCTTGTGGACGTTCCTGAGCTCGATGACAGGGGTATCGGCTTGACTCATGCTTGCTCGGCCTCGCGGGCGATCGGGACGTAACAGCGATAGCTGCGCGAACCTTCGGTGGTGACGGTGGGGGCTTGCTCGGTGCAGCGCGTGACCGCGTGGGTGCAGCGCGGCCGGAAGGCACAGCCCGACGGGCGGCCGGCCAGGCTCGGCGCCATGCCGTTGATCTGGTGCAGGCGCGCGCCCGGCGTGGTGGCGCCAGGCATCGAGTCCAGCAGGCCCCGGGTGTAGGGATGGCGCGGCGCGTCCAGCACCTGTTCGACCGGGCCGCTCTCGACGATGCGGCCGGCGTACATGACCGCGACGCGGTCGGCCAGCTCGGCCACCACGCCCAGGTCGTGGGTGATCCAGATCAGCGCCGTGTTGTGCTCGCGGCAGATCTCCTGCATGCGGTACAGGATCTGGCCCTGGATGGTCACGTCCAGCGCCGTGGTCGGCTCGTCGCAGATGATCAGGTCGGGCTTGTTGAGCATGGCGATGGCGATCGCCACGCGCTGGCGCATGCCGCCCGAGAATTCGTGCGGGTAGCTCTTCAGGCGCTTCTCCGGCGACGGAATGCCGACCATGGCCAGCGCCTCGCGGCAGCGTTCCATGGCCTCGGCGCGCGGCACGTCCTCGTGCGTCAGGATGGCTTCCATCATCTGCTCGCCGATGCGCAGGACCGGATTGAGCGTCATCAGGGGGTCCTGGAAGATCATGGCGATGCGGTTGCCGCGCAACTGGCGCATCTGCTCTTCTGAGAGCTTGCGCAGGTCGTTGCCCTTGAACTTCACTTCGCCGTCGACGACTTCTCCGGGCGGATCGATCAGCCCCAGCAGCGAGAAGCCGGTGACCGACTTGCCCGAGCCGGACTCGCCGACCAGGCCCACGATCTCGCCGCGGCGCACGGTCAGGTCGACGCCGTCGACCGCCAGCCAGGCGCCGGCCTCGGTATGGAATGCGGTGCGCAGGCCGCGCACATCAAGAAGGACGTCACTCATCGCTTGGGGTCCAGGCTTTCGCGCAGGCGGTCGCCCACGATGTTGATGGAGAGAATCAGCAGCAACAGCGCAATGCCCGGGAACAGACTGATCCAGTAGTCGCCCGACAGCAGGTACTGGAAGCCGTTGGAGATCAGCAGGCCCAGCGAGGGTTCGGTGATCGGCACGCCGACGCCCAGGAACGACAGCGTCGCTTCCAGCGCGATGGCAGTGGCGATCTGGATGGTGGCGAACACCATGACCGGACCCAGGCAGTTGGGCAGCAGGTGGAACACCATGATGCGCCAGGCCGGAAAGCCCAGGTTGGCGGCGGCCTCGACGTATTCCTTGCGGCGTTCCTGCAGCGCGCGGCTGCGCATGATGCGGGCATAGTGGCCCCACTGCACCAGCACCAGCGCCAGGATCACCTTGTCGACCCCGCGCCCCAGCACCACCAGCAGCACCAGCGCCACCAGGATGGTCGGGAAACCCAGGATGAAGTCGACGATGCGCATCAGCACGGTGTCGACCAGGCCGCCAATATAGGCGGCCACCAGGCCGACCGCGCCGCCCACGGCGGTGGCCAGCACCACGGCCGACAGGCCCACCATCAGGCTGATGCGCAGGCCATAGAGAATGGCGCTGAGCATGTCGCGGCCCTGGTCGTCGGTGCCGAGCCAGGCGATGCTGCCGTCCATCAGCGCCTGGCGCGGCGCCAGGCGGCCGTCCATCAGCGACAGGTTGGCCAGGTCATAGGGATTCTGCGGCGCGAAGTAGGGCGCGAACACCACCAGCAGCACCAGGATGGTGAGCGCGATGACCGAGCCGCGCACGGTCGGCCGGGCCCGCAGTTTCTTCAGGATCGAGGCGCGCTTGGGCGTATCGGCCAGGGGCTGGACGGTACGGGTGCGGCCGGTATTGGGAGATTGAGCCATGGCGATTATTGAGCGGGGGTCACGAGCTGCACGCGCGGATCGAGCGCGGCGTACAGGATGTCCACAACCAGGTTGATGACCACGAAGATCAGGGTGACCAGCATCACGTACGCGACCACCACGGGCCGGTCGAGCTGGTAGACGCTGTCGATGAGCAGCTTGCCCATGCCGGGCCACGCGAACACGGTCTCGGTGATGGTGGAATAGGCGATCAGGCTGCCGAATTCCATGCCGATGACGGTGACCACCGGGATCAGGATGTTGCGCAGGATGTGGCGGCGCACGATGCGGCCGGGCTTGATGCCCTTGGCGCGCGCGAACTTCACGTAGTCCTGGCTGCGGGCCTCGACCACGCCCGAGGCGGTCAGGCGCAGCACCAGCGCGATGTTGGCCAGCGCCAGGTTGATCGCCGGCATGATCAGGTGCGACCAGCCGTCGGCCGTCAGGATCGACAGGCGCACGCCGAGCACCGTCACGGTGTCGCCGCGGCCGGTGGCGGGCAGCCAGCCGAGCCACACCGCGAACAGCAGGATCAGCATCATGCCCTGCCAGAAGTTGGGCAGCGAGAAGCCCAGCACCGACGACGCCATGATGCCGCGGCCCAGGGGCTCATCGCGGTACAGGCCGGCCACCAGGCCCAGCGGAATGCCGATCACACAGGTCAGGCCGATGGCCACGATCACCAGCTCGAAGGTGGCGGGGATGCGTTGCACGATCAACTCGATGGCCGGGATGCCGTGCACGAACGACGTGCCCAGGTCGCCGTGCAGCGCGCGCCACAGGAATCCTGTGTATTGCTGCCACACGGGCAGGTCCAGGCCGAGGCGGGCGATCATCGCCTCGCGCGCCGCCTGGCTGGCTTCGGGGCTGACCAGCAGTTCGATCGGGTCGCCCACGGCATACACCGCGAAGAAGACCACGACCGAGACGGCCAGCAGCACGAACAGACTCTGGATCAGTCTGCGTAGGATGAAAAGGGCCACGTGATATTTCCTTGGTGGGCTCGGGGTTGCAGGCGCCGGAAACGGCGATCTTAATTAGCGGGCTTGGCCGACATGGCCAGGGTGTATTGGTCGGCGCGGCCTTCGTACGTCAGGCCCTTGCCGAACGCCCAGATGCTGCTCTCGAAATGCAGCGGAATGCTGGGCAGGTCGGCCAGCGCCAGGGTCAGGGACTCCTGCAGCAGCTTTTCGCGCACCGCCGGATCGACGGTGGTCAGGGCGCGCTTGAAGACCTTGTCGAAGGCCGGATTGTTATAACCGCCGTAGTTGCTGGTGCCCAGGCCGTGTTCCTTGTCGAAGGCGCTGACCCAGTACTGCAGGAACGACGAGGCCTCGCCGGTTTCCGACGACCAGCCGCCCATGGCGAAGCTGAACTCGCGCTTGGCGCGCTTGGGGAAGTAGACCGAGCGCGTCATGGCGTCCACGGTCGTCTTGATGCCCACGCGCGACAGGTACTGGGCCACGGCCTGCGAGATCTGCGCGTCGTTGATATAGCGGTCGTTGGTCGACGAGATGGTCAGCTCGAAGCCGTCCGGGTAGCCGGCCTCGGCCAGCAGCTTCCTGGCGGCGGCCGGATCGTACTTCAGTTCGGGCGGCGGCTGCAGCGTGCCGAACATGCCGTCGGGCAGGAACTGGTTGGCCGGGGTGGCGGCGCCGTCCATGATGCGGTCGGTAATGGCCTTGCGGTCGATCGCCATCGAGATGGCGCGGCGCACGCGCACGTCCTGCAGCGGGTTCTTGCCGTCGGCGGCGCGCACCATCGGGCTGGGGCTGCGCGCCACGTCGAACTGGAAGTACACCACCCGCACCGACGGCGTGATGACGTAGCCGAAGCCCGGCGTTTCCGAGATGCGCTTGACGTCGCGCGCGGCGGGGTTCTCGATCAGGTCGAAGTCGCCGGCCAGGAGGCCGGTCAGGCGCGGGCCGGCGGCCGGCACCGGGATCAGGCGCACGTTCGGCCAGGCCGGCTTGTCGCCCCAGTAGGCGTCGTTGCGCGCCAGCTCGATGGCGCTGCCCTTGACGTAGGACTTGAGCGTGTACGGGCCGGTGCCGATGGCGGACTTGCCACTGTTGAAGTCGCTGATGGTCGGCCAGGGGCCGGTCACGCCGCAATTGTTCTTGGGCTCGAAGCGGATCGGGCCATGCTCGACGATGCCGCTCCACAGCATGGCGTTGCGGGTCAGGTCGTTGGGCAGCAACGGGTAGGGCAGGTGGGTCTTGATGACCAGCACGTTGCCGTCGCGCACGTCGATGCTGGCCAGCTTCTGCACCACGCTCAGGTACGAGCCGCCGATCGACTGCTCGTTGTGGAACGCGCGGCACAGCGTGAAGATCACGTCCTGCGGCGTGAACGGCTGGCCATTGGAAAACTTCACGCCGTCGCGCAGCGTGAATTCCCAGGTGGTGTCGTCCACCGCCTTCCAGGCGGTGGCCAGCCGCGGCACCAGGTTCATCTTGGCGTCCTGGCCGATCAGGGTCTCGAAGATGTGCGAGGTCATCGCGTCGTTGGGCGTGACCTGGTGGTAGTGCGGGTCCATCGCCGTGGGTTCGGACGACAGGCCGATCCGCAGCGTCTGCGGGGCCGTTTGGGCCATGGCGCCGGGCGCCCCGGCGGCCAGGGCGGCCGCCAGCGTACAGGTCGATAACGCGCTGCGGATGAAAACGTTTGCGGACATGCTGCTTCCCTTGGTGGTTTTTTATAGAAGGCGGCGCGCCGTCGAGGGCGCGCCGCGCAATGGCTCTAGCCGATCGGTTGCGCCAACCGCACCACCGTCACCCCGGCCCGCAGGTTGGCGGTCGACGGCATGATCAGGACGCAGTTGTCGTACGGCGTGGTCACGGCCTCGCCCTCGGACCAGCCGATGACGGTGCCGGCGCGCGCCAGCGTCTCCAGGCCCTTCCAGGGCTCGGCGAAACGGAAATCTGCGCTCTTGGCGGCGATCGCGTGGGTCACGCGCAGCGCGCGCTGGGCGCTGGCCTGGGGGGCGAACCAGGCGGCGGGCAGGTCGGCCTCGTCCACCGTGCCGGCGGCCGCCAGGAAGCGCGCCATCTGGTCGACCGCCACGCCGCGCGCCTCGGGCGCGCCATGGAAGCCGCATTCGATCAGCAGCGAACGGGTGCCGTTGTCGCCGGCCTCGCCGAAACGGCCGTAGTCGCGCATGCGCACGCCGGCGGCATGGCCGGCGTCGGCGATGATGGTGGCGGGGTTGCCCAGCGACAGGGCCAGGTCGATGTTGCGCTGTTCCATGCCGGTCAGCTGCAGCGGCACGTCGGAATTGCTCATCGAGTGGAAGTCCAGCAGCCAGTCGGCCTGCGCCACCCACGGACGCAGGGCGGCGGCGCGGCGGCGTTCCTGGCTGATGGGCTGGGCCAGCTTGTCGTCGCTCCAGACCCGGTTCATGTCTTCGTCGACGAAGCGCGCCGGCGCGTAATTGGCGGGATCGAAGCGGTCGAACGCGGCCAGGTTGCAGAACGCCAGCGTCAGCGAACCGCGGCGCGGGCGCAGGCCGGCGGCCAGCGCGTCCTTCAGGGCCCAGGCGCCGCACAGCTCGTTGCCGTGGACCAGGGCGCTGAGCATCACGCGCTTGCCCGGCACGCCGGAGTCGAAATGCCAGACGCCGGGGGTATCCGTGTTGCCCACGCGCTCGGCCGCCAGATCCGGACAGGCGAGAAGGAAGGGACGCGGACGGGGCGCGGGAGAGGACGAGGACATGGGAACTCCGATCAAGCGAGGGGGATTGTATAAGGGATGGCGCCCGGAGGCGGTCAGGTGGCGGTCAGGCGCCCGCGTTGCGCGGCCACGGCCGAGCCTTGCTCGCCCAGGTCCCAGAACAGGCCGGCCATCACGGCCGCGCCCTCGCGCGCCACCGAGGCGAGCAGATGTTCGTCGGGGCCATGCTGGCAACAGGCGGGATACGAGTGCGGCACCCACACGGTGGGCAGCCCCAGCACGTCCGAGAAGGCGTCGTTGGGCACGGTGCCGCCCAGGTTGGGCAGCAGCGCGGGCGTCTTGCCGGTGGTGGCGGCCAGCGAGGCCACGGCCCAGCGCGCCCACGGATCGTCCGGGTCCAGCCGGGTGGCCGGCGTGCCGCGCCGCACGCGGACCTGGACCTGCCGCAGGCCCCGCGCGTCCAGGTGCCGGCGCAGGATGCCCTCGGCCTGGCGCCAGTCGGTGCCGACCACGAAGCGCAGGTTGCAGGTGGCGCTGGCGCGCGGCGGAATCGCGCCCACCGGGTTGTCGGGGTTGCCGGTCTTGTAGGCCAGCACTTCCAGCGTGTTCCAGCCGAACAGGCGCTCGGCCAGCGACAGGCCGGGCTCGCCCCAGTCCGGGTCGATGTCGGGGGCGTCGTCGTCCTGGCCGACCTGGATGTCCGCCAGCGCCTGGCGCACGGCGGGCGGAATCGCCGGCGGACGCAGGCCGTCGACCAATAGCCGGCCGCGCGCGTCCACCAGGCTGGCCAGCGCGTTCGCCAGGATGATGCCGGGATTGGGCAGCACGCCGCCCCAGTTGCCGGAGTGGTGGGCGTGGCCGCGCAGGTCCACCGTCAGGTCGAACAGCAGCGTGCCGCGCGACCCCAGGAACAGCGTCGGCAGGTCGGCCGCCAGCCGCGGCCCGTCGGAGGCGATGAAGACGTCCGCCGCCAGCGACTCGCGCCACGCGGCGCAGGCCTGGTGCAGGCCGGGCGAGCCGACTTCCTCGCCGCATTCCACCAGCATGCGCAGATTGAAGCCCAGGCGTCCGCCGCGTTCGGCCCGCACCTGTTCCAGCGCGGTCATGTTGACGCAGTACTGTCCCTTGTTGTCGGCGGTGCCGCGGCCGTACCAGCGGTCGCCCTCGGCGGTCAGCCGCCAGGGCGCCAGGCCGTCGCGCCACTGCTCGTCGTAGCCGCGCACCACGTCGCCGTGGGCGTACATCAGCACGGTGGGCAGGGCGGGGTCTTCGATGCGCTCGGCCAGCAGGAACGGCGGGCCGCCGGCGACGGGGTTGTCCTCGACGCGCCAGGAACAGCCCAGCGCTTCCAGGCGCGGGGCGACCGCCGCGCGCAGGTAGTCGTAGAGCGCGGCGCGCTGGTCGGGGTTCTGGCTTTCGGTGCGGTGCGCGACCAGCTCCGCCAGGTCGCGCTGCAAGGCGCCGCTATCGGCGTACGCGACCGCGCGGCCGATGGCGGCGGCGCGGCTGGCGCTCGTGACTGCTGCTGGCACGGACTTCCCCTTGTCTGGCGGGGCGCGTCATTGCGCACCCTGCTGAATCGTTGCGCAAATTCTAGGATCAGGGAAGCTTTCTCTACAATTAGAATATTTATCGGAAGCTTTGCAAAAAAGGCAAAGCTATTTTCATCGGCGTCAGGCCCCAGCGAGGGGGAAACATGCACGGCATCGCCCTGCGTTACTTTGTCGAGGTTGCCCAGGCGGGCAGCCTGAGCGGGGCGTCCGAACGCCTGCACGTGGCGGTGTCCGCCATCAGCCGCCAGATCGCCAAGCTGGAGGAAGAAGCGGGCGCGCCGCTGTTCGAGCGCGCCGCGCGCGGCATGGTGCTGAGCGAGGCCGGCCGGCTGCTGCTGACCCATGCGCGCCGCACGCTGCTGGAATCGGATTCGGTGCTGCAGGAGATCGCCGCGCTCAAGGGCATGGCGCGCAACGAGATCCGCATGGCGGCCGTCGAGGGCGTGGCGCGCATTTTCCTGCCGTCGGCCATGGCGCGCTTTCGCCGCGACTGGCCCGAGGTGCGCTTCGACCTGCACGTGGGCACGCCGGCCGATGTCGCGCGCCGCGTCGCCGAAGGCAGCGTCGAACTGGGCATGACCTTCAACGTCGAGCGTCTCAGCGGCGTCAGCGTGCGTTATTCGCGGCGCGCGCCGGTGCACGCCGTCATGGCCGCCGGCCATCCGCTGGCCAGCCGCAAGAGCGTCAGCCTGCAGGACCTGGGCCGCTATCCCCTGGCGCTGACCGGCCCGGGCACCACCACCCGCCACCTGTTCGAGATGGGCTGCCTGCTGGAGTCGGTGCAGCTCGAACCCACCCTGACCTGCAACGACTCCTCCCCGCTGCATGGCTTCGTGTTCGGTTCCGACGCCATCATGCTCAGCGGCTACATCTCGGTGGCCTGGAGCCTGAAGCGCGACGAACTGGTGGCGGTGCCGATCTCCAACGCGCAGTTGCAGTCGCGCACCTTGCAGCTGCACGTCATGCAGGGGCGTCAGCTGCCTTCCAAGACGGAAGCCTTCATCGACCTGTTGTCGCGCGAGCTGGACGTGCTGCTGGCGCAAGGGCCGGGCGCCTGAGGCGGCCGCTGGCTCGCGACGCCAGCCGGGGGCGCTGCAGGCGCGCAAAGAAAAACGGCTGCCCGAAGGCAGCCGTTTTCATAGGGCGCGCGCCGGATTACTTGGCGTCGGGCTTGACCGAGGTGGCCAGCGTGAACTGGTCGCGGCGGCCTTCATAGGAGATGCCCTTGCGGAAGGCCCAGATGCTGCTTTCGAAGTGCAGCGGGATCAGCGGCACGTTGTCCAGCGCGATCTGGGTGGCTTCCTGCAGCAGCTTCTCGCGCTTGGGCGCGTCGACCGTCACGATGGCCTGCTTGTAGACCTTGTCGAAGTCGGCGTTGGTGAAGCCGCCGTAGTTGCTGGTGCCCAGGCTGTTGGGCGAGTCGAGCGAGGCGACCCATAGCTGGAACAGCGCCGAGGCTTCGCCCGTTTCCGCCGGCCAGCCGCCCATCGAGAAGCTGAACTCGCGCTTGGCGCGCTTGGGGAAGTAGATCGAGGCGGTCATGGCGTCGACGTTGGTCTTGATGCCGACGCGGGCCAGGTACTGGGCCACGGCCTGCGCCACCTGGCCGTCATTGACGTAGCGGTCGTTGGTCGACGACAGCGTCAGCTCGAAGCCGTTGGGGTAGCCGGCTTCGGCCAGCAGCTTCTTGGCGCCTTCCGGGTCGTACTTGATTTCCGGAGCCTTGGGCAGCGCGCCGAACATGCCGTCGGGCATGTACTGGTAGGCCGGGGTGGCCATGCCGTCCATGATGCGGGCGGTGATGGTCTTGCGGTCGATGGCCATCGAGATCGCGCGGCGCACGCGCAGGTCCTGCAGCGGGTTCTTGCCGTCGGCGCTCTTGACGAACGGGCTCGGGTTGCGCGCCACGTCGGGCTGGAAGAACACCAGGCGGGTCGAGGGCGTGGCCACGAAACCGAACTTGGGATTGTCCTTCAGGCGCTGCAGGTCGCGCGCGGCGGGGTTCTCGATCATGTCGAAGTCACCCGACAGCAGGCCGGTCAGGCGCGGGCCGGCGGCCGGCACCGGCACGAACTTCACTTCCTTCCAGTAGGGCTTCGGGCCCCAGTAGTTCTCGTTGCGCACCAGTTCGATGCCGGTGCCCTTGACGTAGGACTTCAGGGTGTACGGGCCGGTGCCGATGGCGTCCTTGCCGTTGTTGAAGTCGGCCACCGTCGGCCAGGCGCCGGTCACGCCGCAACCCTTCTTCGGGTCGAACGTCAGCTTGCCGTGCTCGACGATGCCGTTCCAGATGATCGGCAGCGAGCGCGCCATTTCGGCGGGCATCAGCGGGAAGGGGGCGCCGGTCTTGATGATGACGGTATGCGCATCCGGCGTCTGCACGTCGGTGATCAGCTTGGTCGTGTCCATGTAGGACTGCGACACGTTGGTCTCGTTGTTCAGCGTGCGGCAGATCGTGAACAGCACGTCTTCGGACGTGAACGGCTTGCCATTGGAGAACTTGACGTCGTCGCGCAGCTTGAATTCCCAGGTCAGGTCGTCCAGGTTCTTCCAGGACGTGGCCAGCGCGGGCACCAGCTTCATGTCGGCACTGCGGCCCACCAGCGAACTGTAGACGTGCGCGGAGAACGCGTCGTTCTGCGTCATCTTGTGGTAGTGGGGGTCGGCCGAGGTGGGTTCGGCGGACAGGCCGATCTTCAGCGTCTGGGCCTGGGCAGCGGCCAAGGGAATGGCGGCGGCCACGAGGGCCAGGGTGGTGCGCAACTTCATGGTGACAACTCCGGATGGGGAACGAACCGGATCGTGCTGGCGGCGGGGAACAGCGGGCGGGCCAACCGGGGAAACGCAACGTCGGCCGGGGGGCTTGCGGTGTTTTTGGCGCCAGGCACGACGGCAAGGGGCCGATTATCGGTAGGGGGTTCGCGCGCTGTCAATGCGCGCCGGGCCGACGCTAGGGTAAACGCCGAGAGGGGAGAATGCCGCCGTTGCCGCGCACAAAATGACCATCGCCCCAGTGCGAGGCGGTCCCGCTTCGGGACGGCTTCGCGCTGGGGCGACAGGGGTATTGCGTCGTGGAGGGCGTCGCGGGGGCCCCGTGAAGGGGCCGGCGCGGCGCGATGGCGCCCGGTGAGGGGGAGGGCCCGAGGCCCCGGGCGCCGGGTCCGATGCGACGGGCGCCGCGTGGGCGGCGGGCGTCACACCGGCAGCGCGCCGGGCCGAATCGCGGGAGATCGGTCGCGACTCAGCCTGGCACGGCTGGTCTTACCACTGCGAACCGGAGAAGCGCGAGCTGGCGGCGCGGGCCTTGTTCATCGATTCGTTGACTTCGTCGATGAAGGCGAACACGCCAGCAACGGCGGCGGCGATCGCCTGGCCAGCCTTCTTCAGGTTGGTCAGCGGGTGGGAATTCGGTTGGTTCTCGAGGGCGCCGCGGAGCAGGTCACGCTCCAGCGCGTCGGTCAGGCGGGCAGTGTGGTTCAAGGTCAGTTCGCTCATGGTTGGCTCCAGTCCGTTTCGTCTTGGGGTAAACCATTATAGGGATAACCCTAAATCAAAAGCAACGCGTTTTTAGGGGAAAACCCTAGTATGTTGTAAAAATGTATTTGCCCCGGGGACTTAGGCCTGCGGACCGCCATTGCGCAGCTCCCGGGCGGCGTCCGCCAGCTCCCCGGCGGTCAGCCCGATCGGCCCGATGCCCCGGGCCACCAGGGCGTCGGCGGCAGCGCCATGCAGCCAGACCGCGCCGGCCACGGCCTGCGCCAGCGGCAGGCGCTGGGCCAGCAGCGAGCCCAGGATGCCGGCCAATACGTCCCCGGTTCCGGCCGTGGCCAGGCCGGGGTTGCCGCTGGTGTTGCGGCGCCACGTGCCGTCCGGGGCACAGACCACGGTGCCCGCGCCCTTCAGGACCACCCAGGCGCCAAATCGTCGCGCCAGCGCCTGGGCGGCGGCGGGGCGGTCGGCCTGGATGCCGGGGGTGTCCAGGCCGAGCAGCCGGCCGGCCTCGGCCGGGTGCGGGGTCAGCACCACCGGGCCGTCGCCCCAGTTGGGCTGGATGCCGCCGTTGGCCAGCAGGTTCAGGCCGTCGGCGTCCAGCACCAGCGGCGCGCCGCCGCGCAGCACGAACAGTTCCGACAGGGCGTTGGCGGCGGCCGCGCCGGCGCCGATGCCGCACCCGGCGACCCAGGCGGTGACGCCCCAGTCCGCCTCCAGCAGCGAGCGCGCGTCGCGCAGCATCAGTTCGGGTTGCAGTGGATCGCAGGGCAGCGGCGCCGTTTCCTGGGCGAAGCCCACCAGCACCTTGCCGGCGCCGGTCTTGAGCGCGGCGCGCGCGGCCAGCAGCGCCGCGCCTTCCATGCCGCGCCCGCCGCCCACCACGCCGACGGTGCCGAAACTGCCCTTATGGGTGTCCGGGTCGCGCACGGCGAACAGGGCTGGCAGGTCGTCGCGGCGGATCTCGCCGGCAAAGGAGGGGGCGGGGGTGTTCATGGGCTGAGGCTCCGGGATCGGCGGGGGCGTCGGGGCAGGGGCTATCCACTATAGTGCCCCAAAACGCGCGGCCTTCCGCCCGCGCCACCGGAGACGACGATGACCGATATCACGCTGGAACACTATTCCGCCTACGAGTCCCTCAAGCTGCGCCGCCATCCCAACGGCGTGCTGGAACTGATCATGGGGTCCAAGGACGGCAAGCCGGGCAAGCTGTCCACCGCCGACGACCGCATGCACCGCGAGCTGGCCGACATCTGGCGCGATATCGACACCGACCCCGATACCCGCGTGGTGGTGATCCGCGGCGAGGGCAAGGGTTTCTCGGGCGGCGGCGACCTGGACCTGGTGCAGCAGATGGCGGACGACTTCGACGTGCGCACCCGCGTCTGGCGCGAGGCGCGCGACCTGGTCTACAACATCATCAACTGCAGCAAGCCGATCGTGTCGGCGATGCACGGCGCCGCCGTGGGCGCCGGCCTGGTGGCCGGCCTGCTGGCCGATATCTCGATCGCCGCGCGCGACGCCCGCATCATCGACGGCCACACCCGCCTGGGCGTCACGGCCGGCGACCACGCCGCCATCGTCTGGCCGCTGCTGTGCGGCATGGCGCGCGCCAAGTACTACCTGATGCTGTGCGAAACCGTCAGCGGCGAAGAGGCCGAGCGCATCGGCCTGGTGTCGCTGTGCGTGGACGAGGCCGAGCTGATCGGCCGCGCCTTCGAGGTGGCCAACCGCCTGGCGGCCGGTTCGCAGACCGCGATCCGCTGGACCAAGTATTCGCTGAACAACTGGCTGCGCATGGCCGGCCCGACCTTCGATACGTCGCTGGCGCTGGAGTTCATGGGATTTGGCGGCCCGGACGTGCGCGAAGGCGTTCAGTCGTTGCGCGAGCGGCGCGCGCCGAACTTCCGGCCCGACTCGCCGTTCTGAGGGGGCGGCTGCCGACCGCATCTGGCCCCGCGCCGGGCGCGATCGGGCGACGCGCGTCGGCCCGGGCGTCGCATGCGGCGCGGCGGGCGCCCAAGGCGCCACGCCGCGCCGGATTCACTTCTTGAAGAACGCCGCGAACGCGGCTTGCGCTTCGTCCGTCTGCAGGCGGGCGCGGAACTGCTGCGCCTCGTAATCGAGCGTGTCCTGGATTGCTTGCCTGTCCGGCCGCTTGAGCATGGCCTTGGTCAGCCGCAGCGCGGCTGGCGGCTGCCTGGCGAGGCTGGCGGCGGTGGCCTGCGCGGCCGCCAGGGCGCCGCCCTTGGCGGTGACCGCGGTGGCCAGGCCGGCGTCGCAGGCTTCCTGCGCCGAGAACGCCTTGCCCTGCAGCAGCCATTCGGCGGCGCGGCGGGCGCCGGCCAGGCGCGGCATCAGCAGGCTGGACGCGCCTTCCGGACACAGGCCCAGCGCCACGAACGGCATGCGCAGGGTGGCGCCCTCGCCGACATAGACGAAGTCGCAATGCTGCAGCAGCGTCACGCCGATGCCGATGGCATAGCCCTCGACGGCGGCGATGACCGGCACGTCGGCCTGCGTCAACGCGCGCAGGAAGGTCAGGCCGGCGCTGTCGCCGGCGCCGCGCTCGGCCTGGAAATCGCGCAGGTCGTTGCCGGCCGTGAAGTGTTCGCCGGCGCCGGCCAGGATCACCGCCGACACGCCGGTGTCGGCGGCGGCCAGCGAGAGCTGTTCGGTCAGCCCGGCGTAGGTGGCCGTGTCGAGGGCGTTGCGGCGGTCCTGGCGGTCGATCACCAGCGTCAGCACCGCGCCGTCGCGCGTGACCCGCAGCCCGGCGCTCATGCGAAGGTCCTGGCGGCCAGTTGCGTCCTGGCCTCGGCGTACTCGCGGCGCAGCGTATCGACGATCTGATGCGTCGGCTGCACGCTGCCGATGTTGCCCACGCCCTGGCCCGCGCCCCAGATGTCCTTCCACGGCTTGACGCGGCTGGAGCCGAAATTGGAGGCGCCGCTGTCCGGCTGCGGCAGGTTGGCCGGATCGAGGCCGGCGGCGCTGATGCTGGCCTTCAGGTAGTTGCCGGGGATGCCGGTGAAGAACGGGGTGTAGAGGATGTCGGAGGCGCTGGCCTCGACGATGGCGGACTTGTAACCCTCGCTGGCGTTGGCTTCCTCGCTGGCGATGAAGCGCGTGCCCATGTAGGCGAAGTCCACGCCCATGGCGAGCGCGGCCAGCACCTGGGCACCGGAGGTGATGGCGCCCGACAGGATCAGCGGGCCGTCATAGAAGCGGCGCACTTCGGATACCAGCGCGAACGGGCTGAGGGTGCCGGCATGGCCGCCCGCGCCCGCGCACACCAGGATCAGGCCGTCCACGCCCGCTTCCAGCGCCTTTTCGGCGTGGCGGATGGTGGTGACGTCGTGGAACACCTTGCCGCCCCAGTCGTGGACGCCTTTGACCAGGTCGCCGGGGGCGCGCAGGCTGGTGATGATCAGCGGCACGCGATGGCTGGCGCACACCGCCAGGTCCTGTTCGAGCCGGTCGTTGGACTGGTGGATTATCTGGTTGACGGCATAGGGCGCGACCGCGGCGCCGGGGTTGGCCTCGCGGTACGAGGCCAGGCCGGCCTGGATCTCGTCCAGCCAGTCGGTCAGCAGGCTCTGCGGGCGCGCGTTCAGCGCCGGAAACGAACCGACGATGCCGCTCGTGCATTGCGCGACGACCAGCTTCGGGTTGGACACGATGAACATGGGGGCGCTGATGACCGGCAGGGACATCTGGCCATACAGATCTGTCACTAGGGAGTGGGGCATAACGGCGTCACGTGTGGTTTCGGGTTGAGCGCCCAAGCCGCGCTTGCATGGCGGAAAGGGATGTGCCTACAATTACCTACCGACCGTCCGGTAATTAATTAATCTTTATTTAACGGCAAGCGTCGAACCGCTGTCAATGGAACGGAACCGCCCGTGGTCCGGCATTGGCTTCCTCGACGTCGCCCCAACCAGGCCTGCCCATGGCGACTTCCCCTGCCCCCGCTTCCAAACGCGCCCGCGCCGGCCGTCCGCCGACCCTGGCGGCGCCGCGCGAACGCATCCTGGCCGAAGCCGCCAAGCTGTTCGCGCGCAGCGGCTACGACGGCAGTTCGGTGTCGGACCTGGCGGGCGCCATCGGCGTGTCCAAGGCCGCCATCTATCACTACTTCACCACCAAGCAGGACATCTACGACGCCATCATCCTGGCGGTGCTCAATGGCCTGAACCAGAGCGTTGGCCAGGACGTGGCGCGCGCCGAGGGCGGCGCCGCCCGCCTGCGCGCCTTCATGGTGGGCCACGCCCGCTATTTCGAGCAGCACCACGCCGAGTTCGTCACCATGCTGATCGGCTATTCCGGCATGGCGCTGCCCGAGCGCGAGGACGCTGCGCGTCTGCGCGACGGCTACGAGAAGCGCCTGCGCGACCTGATCGCGCAGGGCGTGACCGAAGGCGCGTTCCGTCCGCTGGACGTGCCCGCCACCGGCCGCGCCGTGCTGTCGATGCTGAACTGGATGGTGCGCTGGTACAAGCCCGGCCAGGGCGACAGCGCCGAGGCCATCGCCGCCGGCTATTTCGATTTACTGGTTGGCGGCATGCGCCCCTGAGCGCCGCCGCCCCGCACACCCGAGAGACTCAGATCATGGCCCTGGATACCGAAACCCTGACCCTGTTGCTGGACGCCGTGCGCCGCTTCGTGCACGAACGCCTGATTCCCGCCGAGGACGAACTGGCCGCCAGCGGCCAGGTGCCGCCGGACATCGTGGCCGAAATGCGCGAGCTGGGCCTGTTCGGCCTGTCGATCTCGCCCGACCACGGCGGCCTGGGCCTGACGATGGAAGAAGAAGTGAAGGTGGTGTTCGAACTGGGCCAGACCTCGCCCGCGTTCCGTTCGCTCGCCGGCACCAACATCGGCATCGGCTCGCAGGCCATCGTGCTGGCCGGCACCGACGAACAGCGCGCCCGCTACCTGCCGCGCCTGGCCAGCGGCGAGCTGATCGGCTCGTTCGCGCTGACCGAGCCCGACGCCGGCTCCGACGCCATGGCGCTGCGCCTGTCGGCCGAACGCGATGGCGACCACTACGTGCTCAACGGCACCAAGCGCTACATCACCAACGCGCCCATCGCCGGCCTGTTCTCAGTGATGGCCCGCACCGCGCCCGAGCGCCGCGCCAATTCCATTTCGTGCTTCCTGGTCGAAGCCGGCACGCCGGGCCTGATCATCGGCAAGCCCGACAAGAAAATGGGCCAGGCCGGCGCGCTCACCAGCGACGTGGTCTTCGACAACTGCCGCGTCCCCGCCTCGGCCCTGCTGGGCGGCGAGGAAGGCAATGGTTTCCGCACCTCGATGCGCGTGCTGGACAAGGGCCGCCTGCACATCTCGGCCCTGTGCGTCGGCATCGCCGACCGCCTGCTGCGCGACGCCGTCAAATACGCCACCGACCGCAAACAGTTCGGCCAGCCCATCGCCGAATTCCAGCTGATCCAGGCCATGATCGCTGACAGCCAGGCCGAACTCTACGCCGCCCGCTGCATGGTCCTGGACGCCGCCCGCCTGCGCGACCGCGGCGAGAACACCACCATGCAGGCCGCCTGCTGCAAACTCTACGCCACCGAAATGGTCGGCCGCGTCGCCGACCGCGCCGTCCAGATCCACGGCGGCGCCGGCTACATGTCCGAATACGCCGTCGAACGCTTCTACCGCGACGTCCGCCTGTTCCGCATCTTCGAAGGCACCTCGCAAATCCAGCAACTGGTCATCGCCCGCGAGGTCATCAAGGCCAACAGCTGAGCAGGGCGACGGCGTGGCGGGCATCGACCGCCACGCCCGATACCGGAACCTCATCAATAGGGCAGGGCGCCATGCATCATGTGCCGCGGGCGCCCATGCAACCTGCAGGTCCTCCACCCACGCGCAGCATCATTAATCAAACGCAAGAGCCCATGTAAGCCAAAGAAGGCTGCCCGCGCAGCCGCCTTTGGCGGGCCCCGCACTACCTCTCCACCCCCCGATGGTCGTCACCAGAATGCCAAGCACACCGTCCGTCCCAGCACCCGCCATGAGCCTTCAGCGCAGCCCTTTGCTGTGGGGCGCGGGGTGCGGGGGGCGTGTAGATGCGCCCGACGGAATCCGAAGGAGTCGCCGCAGGCGAGGACGAGGATGAGGAAGGGGCAGTCCGGAGCGAACGCTCCGGACCGCAATCGTAGCCCCCCGCACCCCGCGCCCCACAGCAAAGGGCGTCCCAAGAACCCAGACGCGTCCGCCCACCGACCACCCCAACACACCCAAGCCCCCACCGGCTAATATCCCCACTGACCTAATACTCTTTGGCGAAAAGATAAAAGATGTCGCAACGTCCCGCTCCCCTGACAGGCATCCGCGTCCTGGACCTGACCCGCGTCCTCGCCGGCCCCTGGTGCACCCAGAACCTGGCCGACCTCGGCGCCGAAGTCATCAAGATCGAGCGCCCCGGCGCCGGTGACGACACCCGTGCCTGGGGCCCTCCGTACCTGAAGGACGCGGCCGGCGACGACACCACCGAAGCGGCCTACTACCTCTCGGCCAACCGCAACAAATTCTCCGTCGCCCTCGACATCGCCTCGCCGCGCGGCGCCGAACTGGTGCGCGAGCTGGCCTTGCAGAGCGACATCCTGGTCGAGAACTTCAAGGTCGGCGGCCTGGCCAAGTACGGCCTGGACTACGCCAGTCTCAAGGAAGTGAACCCGCGCCTGATCTACTGCTCCATCACCGGCTTCGGCCAGACCGGCCCCTACGCCAGCCGCCCCGGCTACGACTTCATGATTCAGGGCATGGGCGGCCTGATGAGCATCACCGGCGAGCGCGACGACCTGCCTGGCGGCGGTCCGCAGAAGGCGGGCGTGGCCGTGGCCGACCTGATGACCGGCATGTACTCCACCGTCGGCATCCTGGCCGCGCTGCACGAGCGCTCGGTCAGCGGTCTGGGGCAGCACATCGACATGGCGCTGCTGGACTGCCAGGTCGCCATGCTGGCGAACCAGAACCTGAACTTCATGACCTCCGGCAACGCACCGCGCCGCGCCGGCAACGCGCACCAGAACCTGGTGCCGTACCAGGTCTTCGCCGCCAGCGATGGCCACCTGATCGTCGCGGTCGGCAACGACAGCCAGTTCCGCAACTACTGCGGCGCCATCGGCCTGCCCGAGCTGTCGGCCGATCCGCGTTTCTCCACCAACCCGCAGCGCGTCAAGAACCGCGAGGCGCTGGTGCCGCTGCTGGCCGAACGCATGGCCACCGGCGCGCGCGACCACTGGCTCGCCTCGCTCGAGGCCGTCGGCGTGCCGGCCGGCCCGATCAATACGCTCGACCAGGTCTACGAAGACCCGCAGGTGCTGGCGCGCGGCATGAAGCGCGAGCTGCCGCACCCGACCGCGGGCACCGTGCCGATGGCCGCCAGCCCCCTGAAGTTCTCGGGCAGCCCGGTCGAATACCGCCGCGCGCCGCCCATGCTGGGCGAGCACACCGCGCAGGTGCTGGCCGAAAAGCTCGGGCTGTCGGCCGCGGAAATCCAGGCGCTGGCGCAAAGCCCGTCCTGATTCGCCGGCGCCATCCGGTCGCCGCGCCTGGCGCGGCGCACACACCATTCCAATGACAGGCAGGAGAAGTTGATGACGGAGATTCAAACCATCGGCGTCGTGGGCGCCGGGGCCATGGGGCGGGGCATCGCCCAGATCGCGGCGCAGGCCGGCCTGCGCGTGCGCCTGTACGACACCAGCGCCGACGCCGTGGCCGCCGCGCGCGAGTCGCTGCGCCAGACCTGGGACAAGCTGGCCCAGAAGGGCAAGCTGACCGCCGCCGACGCGCAGGCCGCGCTGGCGCGCGTCGAGTCCGCCACCGCGCTGACCGACATGTCGCAATGCCAGCTGGTGGTCGAAGCCATCGTCGAGCGCCTGGACGTCAAGCGCGACCTGTTCGCCGCCCTGGAGGGCGTGGTGGCCGACGACTGCATCCTGGCCTCGAACACCTCGTCGCTGTCGATCACCGCCATCGCCGCGGCCTGCAAGCTGCCGCAGCGCGTCGCGGGCTATCACTTCTTCAACCCGGTGGCGCTGATGAAGGTGGTCGAGGTCATCGACGGCCTGCGCAGCGCGCCCGAGACCGGCGACGCGCTGGCCGAACTGGCGCGCCGCATGGGCCACACGCCGGTGCGCGCCAAGGACATGCCCGGCTTCATCGTCAACCACGCCGGTCGCGGCATGAACACCGAAGGCCTGCGCGTGGCGCAGGAATCGGTGGCGAGCTTCGCGCAGGTCGACGCCATCATGCGCGAGCAGGCCGGCTTCCGCATGGGTCCGTTCGAGCTGCTGGACCTGACCGCGCTGGATGTCTCGCATCCGGTGATGGAATCGATCTACCGCCAGTTCTTCGACGAACCGCGCTTCCGTCCGTCGCCCATCACCACCGTGCGCCTGGCCGGCGGCCTGATCGGCCGCAAGGCCGGCGAGGGCTTCTACAAGTACGTCGACGGCCAGAAGCAGGTGCCGGCCGAGCCGCCCGTGCCGGCGCTGCCGGAAGGCCTGAAGGTCTGGGTCAGCCCGCGCCACCCTGAGGGCTACGCGCGCGCCACCGCGCTGCTGGAAAAGCTGGGCGCGCCGCTGGTGTCCGGTTCCACGCCGGCGGCCGACACGCTCATCATCGTCACGCCGTTCGGCGAGGACGTGTCCACCACCGTGTCGGCGCAGGGCCTGGATCCGGCGCGCTGCGTCGGCCTGGATACCCTGTTCGCCTTCGACAAGGCCGCCCGCCGCACCGTCATGGCGTCGCCGGCCACGCAGGAAAAGTGGCGCGACGCCGCGCATGCGCTGCTGGCGGGCGATGGCGTGCCGGTCTCGGTGATCGAGGATTCGCCGGGCTTCGTGGCCCAGCGCATCGTGGCCATGATCGTCAACATCGCCGCCGACATCGCGCAGCAGCAGATCGCCACGCCGGAAGACATCGACCGCGCCGTGACGCTGGGCCTGGGCTATCCGGTGGGACCGCTGGCCCTGGGCGACGCGCTGGGCGCCGAGCGCATCCTCGAGATCCTCAAGAGCCTGCAGCGCGTCACGGGCGATCCGCGCTATCGCCCCAGCCTGTGGCTGCAGCGCCGCGTGCAACTGGGCATGTCGTTGCTGAAGACGTCCGCGGCCGATTGAGGCCGCGCCAAATGAAAAGCCCCTCGATGCATCGAGGGGCTTTTTTTCGCCTGCGCGGCGTTGAGGGCGCGCGGCGGGAGAGCGGTGCGCGGCTTACTTGGCCGCGTCCACCATGTACTGCACGGCCGCGCGGATGTCGTCTTCCGAGGCGTTGGCCGCGCCGCCCTTGGGCGGCATGGGCGGCTTGCCCTGCATGGCGACCTTGACCATCGCGTCCATGCCCGTCTTGATGTACGGGTCCCAGGCGGCCTTGTCGCCGAACTTGGGCGCGTTGGCGACGCCGGTGGCGTGGCAGGCGAAGCAGACGCTCTTGTAGAGCTTCTCGCCGGCGGGATTGACCGCGGCGGCCTGTTGCGGCGCGGGCGCGGCGGCGGGCGCCGGTGCTGCTGCGGCCGGTGCGGCCGCGACAGGAGCCGG
>NZ_CADIJR010000092.1 GCF_902859645.1 Achromobacter insuavis
TGTCCGGCGGCAGGGGCGGGGCCGCGCGCGCCGCGTCCGCGGCCGAACGGCCGGCGCGCAGGCCAAACGCCACGGCCTCGGTGATGGCGTTGCCCGACAGGCGGTTGGCGCCATTGGCGCCGCCCACCGCCTCGCCGGCCGCGTACAGGCCCGGCACGTCGGTCGCCATGCCGGCGTCCACGCGGATGCCGCCCATGTGATAGTGGGCGATGGGCGCGACCTCCACCGGCTGTCGCGTGAGGTCGATGCCAGCCGCTTCCAGCCGCTTGATGATGGGGCCGAAGGCCGCCTTCAGCGTGTCCGGCGGCACGTGCTGGAAGCTCAGCCAGGCGCCGCCCGCCGGCGACCCGCGGCCGGCCTCCACCTCCTTGAGAATGGCGTAGGTGGCCGCGTCGCGGGTGGTGGTGTAGCGGCCGTCCTCGGTGCGGTTGCCGTAGCGCTCGACGAACTCCTCGCCCTCGGCGTTGAGCAGGCGGCCGCCCAGCTTGTAGCGGAACGGGTCCCACATGATGGGGTCGAAACCGACCAGGCGCGGGGCCAGGTGGCCGATGGGAAAGAACTGCACGAACTCCATGTCCAGCAGCCGGGCGCCGGCGCGCAGCGCCAGCGCCAGCCCGTCGCCACCCATGTTGAGCGATGCGCTGTTACGCCGGTAGAGCCGCGTCAGTCCGCCGGTGGCGATGACGACGGCGCCGGCCTGGATCAACACGGGCTTGCCGGTGGTCAGGTGCAGCGCCACGGCGCCATGCACGCGCCCGCCATGCCGGAGCAGGTCGACGACCGCCAGATCGCCCACCCGATGGATTTCCGGACGGCGCGCCACCTGGGCCCGCAGCACCTTGGCCAGCGCCGGTCCGGTATTGAGGAAATCCACGTAGACGCAGCGCGGCCGGTCATGGCCGGGCGCCTGCACCTGGGTCAGGTGGCCATCGGCCTGGGCCCAGCCCGCGCCCCAGTCCTGCAACTGGCGGATGGCCGCCACGCCGTCCTCGCACAAAATGCGCGCGAGCGTCTCGTCGCACAGGCCGCGGCCGGCGGCCAGCGTGTCGCGCCAATGGTGGGTCCAGTGGTCGGGCGTCTGTTCGCCGAGCGCGGCGGCGACGGTCATCTGCGCCATGATGGTAGCCCCGCCGCGGCCGATCAGGCTGCGGTCGGCCAGCATGACGCGGCCCCCTTCGCCGGCGGCGGAGATGGCCGCGCTCATGCCGGCGCCGCCCGCGCCGATGACCAGGACGTCGGTGTCGAAACAGTGATAGGTATCGTCGTTCATGATGAGGGGATAGGGGTGTCAGGCGGCGCCCAGGTAGGCTCTCTGGACGGCGGGGTCGGCGGCCAGGTCGGCCGCGTTGCCCGCCAGGACGACATGGCCGTGCTGCAGCACATAGGCGCGGTCGGCCAGTTCCAGCGCGATGCGGGCGTTCTGCTCGACCAGCAGGATGGTCTGTCCGGCCGCCTTCCAGCGGAACAGCACGTCGTAGACCGTATCCACGAAACGCGGCGACAGGCCCATGGACGGTTCGTCGATGCAGACCAGACGGCCGCGCCGCAGCCAGGCCCGGCCCAGCGCCAGCATCTGCTGTTCGCCGCCCGACAAGGTGCCGGCCGCCTGCGCGCGGCGTTCGGCCAGGCGCGGAAACACCTCGAACACTTCGGCCAGGTCCTGCGCGATGGCGGCCTTTTCCTTGCGCCGCGGATAGGCGCCCAGCAGCAGGTTTTCTTCCACCGACATCGCGGGAAAGACCCGACGGCCCTCGGGCACGCTGGCCAGGCCCAGGTCGATGACGTCGGCGGGGCGCCGGCCGTGGATCTCGCGGCCATCGAGGCGGATGCGGCCGCGGGTCGGCGACACCAGGCCCAGCACCGACTTGAGCGTGGTCGATTTGCCCGAGGCGTTGCCGCCGAGCACGGAGACGACCTCGCCGGCATGCACCGCGAGGCTGACGCCATAGAGCGCCTGCACGGCGCCGTAGTGCACGTCGATGGCGTCGATGGACAAGAGGGGAGTGGAGTCAGCCAAGATGGGCATCCGATTCGACGGGGCGCGCGCGGGTGCGCCCCAGATAAGCTTCGACCACCTCGGGCTGTTCCAGCGCATGCGCCGGCTCGCCGGTGACCAGGATGCGGCCCTGGTTGAGCACGATGACGTGGTCGGCAATGCGCCTGACCAGCGACAGCTTGTGCTCGACCACCAGGATGCCGAGCTCCGGCTGCTCGGCCCGCAAGGCCAGCAGGATGTCGGTGAGTTCCAGCGTTTCGCTGGGATTCATCCCCGCGGCCGGTTCATCCAGCAGCAGATAGCGCGGCCGCGCGGCCAGCACGCGGGCGATCTCCAGGCGGCGCCGGTTGGCATAGGAAAGGCTGAACGCCGGCTGGTGGCGGCGCGGCCACAGGCGGTCGCCAAAGCGCTTGAGCGCGGCTTCGGCCAGGGCGTCGGCCTGCGCGCGCAGCGCCCGCCAGCCGGGCAGCAGGCCCAGTTCGCCCAGCACCTCGGCCAGCGGATTGCGCAGCCGCCCGCTTGAGGTGGCCAGCAACCGCGCCTGCGTGCCCAGCCGCACGCTGTCCCAGACCGTCAGCGCGGGAAAGACGCGCGAAGTCTGGAAGCTGCGGCCCAGGCCGAGCCGCGCGATGCGTTCCGGCGCCAGGCCATCGATGCGGCGGCCATCGAGCCAGACCCGGCCGCCGCTGGGCTTTTCGATGCCGCTGAGCAACTGGATCAGGGTGGATTTGCCGGCGCCGTTGGGGCCGACCAGCGCCACGGTCGCGCCGCGATCGAGCGTGAAGCTCACGTCATCGACCGCCTTCACGCCGCTGAAGTGGCGGCTGAGTCCGTCCACGACCAGGCCGTCTCGGGGGAGCAGGGGAGTGTGATGGGCCGTCATCTCAACGCGCTCCCAGCAGGCCGTGCGGACGCAGCCGCAGCATGAGCAGCAGCGCCAGGCCGTAGACGATCATGCGCCACTCGGCGAAAAAGCGCAGCAGCTCGGGCAGGAGCGTCAGCGCAAACCCCGCCAACGCCGCGCCGGTCAGGTTGCCCAGGCCGCCGAGCACGGCCAGCGTCAGCAACAGGATCGAACCGCTGACGGTGAAGCTCTCCGGGCTGACCACGCTCTGCACATAGGCGAACAGGCCGCCCGCGGCGCCGGCCAGCGCGCCCGACAGCGCGAAACCCAGCAGGATGTAGCGCCGCACCGGCAGGCCGGCGGCGTGCGCGGCCAGGCGGTCTTCGCGGATACCCCGCCAGACCCGCCCGATGTCGGCGTTCAGTAGCCGCTGCGTCAGCGCCAGCGCCACCGCGCTGACCGCCGCGATCAGCCAATACTTCTGCGACAGGCTGGACAGCACCGCATCGCCCCAGGCCGCCAGGCGCGGCGCGGGAATGCCGATGAAGCCCATCGGCCCGCGCGTGACGTCCAGCCAGGTCATGAAGACCAGATAGCCGATCTGGCCCACGGCCAGCGTGCCCAGCGCGGCGGTGTGCCCGCCCAGCTTGAGCAACGGCAAGGCCGCGACCACGGCGATCAGCGCCGTGACCGCGGCGGCGCCCAGCAGCGCGGCCTCGGCCGGCCAGCCATGATTGCGCGCCAGGATGCCCACCGCATAGGCGCCCACGCCGTAGAACGCCAGGTGGCCGATCGACAGGATGCCCAGCGCGCCCGAGACCAGGGTGACGCTGGCCACCAGCAAGGCGAAGATCATGGCGTAGGCGAAGGCCTGCAGCACGTAGCCGCTTTGGGTGGCCAGCGGCAGCAGGGCCAGGATCGCGCCCGCCGCCAGGAAGCCCCACGGCGGCATTTCGATTGCCTTGACCGCCTTGCGCTGGCTCGACGACGAGGCCAGCACGCTGGTACTGGGCATCGCGCCGCCCGCGCCGCCGGCGCCGCCCAGGGCATCCAGGCGCCGGTCGCCCAGCAGACCCTGCGGCCGGAACACCAGGAACACCAGCACCAGCGTGTAGGCCACCAGGTCGCGATAGCCTTCGCCGACATAAGCGCTGGCCAGCGTCTCCACCACGCCCAGCAGCAGGCCGCCCAGCACCGCGCCCGGCGTGCTGCTCAGGCCGCCCAGCAGCGCGGCGGCGAAGCCCTTCAGGCCGTACGGCAGGCCCATCTGCGGAAACACGCTCTTGAAATACAGCGCCACCAGGATGCCGGACAACGCGCCCAGCGCGCCGGCCAGGCCGAAGGCCATCTGCTTGACCTGGGTGGTGCGTATGCCCAGTTGCGCCGCCGCGTCGCGGTCCTGCGCGGTGGCGCGCAGGGTGCGGCCCAGCCAGGAGTGCGACAGGAAGCGTGACAGCCCCAGCACGGCCAACGCGCCGAAGCCGAAGATCAGCAGATCCGTGCTGGTGATGTAGGCCGAGCCGAAAAAGAAGGTCGCCTCTTCAAACGGCAGCGGAAACGCCTGGCCTTCGGGCGACCAGAGGATCTCGGCCAGCTGTTCGATGATGAGGCTGATCGCCAGGGTCGACAGCACCGGCGCGATATAGGGCGCGTTCTCCAGCGGGCGCAGCGCCAGCCGTTCCAGCAGCATGCCCAGCACCGTGACCGCGCAGAGCGAGAGCAGGGCGGCCGGCACCAGCGGCAGGCGCAGCAGCGTCATCGCGCTGAACGCGATGAAGGCGCCCAGCATGAACAGGGCGCCCTGCGCGAAATTGATGAGGTTGGAAACGCCGAAGACCAGCGAAAAGCCCAGCGCGATCAGGGCATAGACCTGGCCGATGGCCAGGCCGTTGACGATCTGGCTGGCAAAGAGTTCTAGCATGCCAAGTAATCCAGGAAAATGACGGCATCGGCCGGGCGCTCAGGCCCGGCCGATGCCAGGGTGGCGGCGGCGCGGTCAGTCCTTGAGCAGCTGGAAGACGCCGTTGCGCACCACGAGGAAGGTCGGCGCCTTCTTCACGTTGCCGTTTTCGTATTTGGTCTCGCCGGTCACGCCTTCATAGGCCGGGCCATTGGCCAGCGCGTCGCGCACGGCCTGGCCGGTCAGCGGCTGGCCCGACTCGACCACCCGGCGGATCGCGGCCACGCCCACGCCGGCGGCGTCATAGGCCAGCGCCGCGAACTGGTCGGGCAGCTTGTTGTACCTGGCCTGGTAAGCGTCCACGAAAGCCTTCCTGGACGGATCGCCGGCAAAGAAAATGCTGTGCACCACCACGCCCTCGGCCGCCTTGCCGGCCAGCTCGATGAACTTGGGCGACGTCAGCGGAATGCCGCCGCCGGCCGGGATGTCCACGCCCGCCTGGCGCAACTGCTGCAGGAAGATCGAGGCTTCCTGATACGGCAGCGCCACGAACACGCCGTCGGGCTTGGCGGCCTTGATCTTGCTGATCAACGGACGGAAATCCTTGGAGCCGGGCAACACCGCCTCGGTCAGCAGCACCTGGCCGCCGTCCTTTTCGATGGCCGCCTTGGTGGCCTTGACCGTGAACACGCCCCAATCGTCCTGCGAGTACGGGATGACGATGCGGTTGGCCTTGAGCTGCTTGTGGATCGTATCGGCGTTGTACTGGGCCAGCACGTCGTCGGTATTGTTCTGGCGGAACTGGAAGGGACTCTGGCGGCTGTAATCCGGATGCGACGACGTCGGGCTGATCTGGGGGATCCGGGCTTCGGCGAAGATCGGCGCGGCGGCCAGCGAGGCCGTGGTCGACCAGGAGCCGATGGCCAGCACCACGCCCGGCGTGGCCACGATCTTGCGCGCCACGGTGGCGGCTTCCTGCGGTGAATTGCGGTCGTCTTCGACGATCAGCTTGAGCGGGCGGCCGCCAATGCCGCCATCGGCGTTGACGCGGTCCAGGTAGAGTTCGACGGCGTTCTTGAAGCTGGCGCCGTATTCGGCGAAATTGCCCGACAGGTGCGAGAAGAAGCCGACGTTGATGGGGTCGGCGGCCAGCGCGGGCGCGGTCAGCGCGGCGCTGGCGGCAAGGGCGGCGACAAGCCGTTTGGCGGAGAGGAACATGGTGATGCCTTGAATGGGGTAACGAACCGGCATCCTAAGAAATCGTCAGCGTTTTCTCCACGATTTATTGTTAATAAGCAAAGGTGTTTGGCGCATGACGCCGGATAGCACTTGACATCGCATCTTTCAATGTTGTGATGTCGAGCGGCTTGTGCAGCACTGTGAAGCCGCTGGCGTTGGCTTCGCTAATGCCTTGCGGCGAAGTGTCGCCGGTAATGATGATGGCTGGAACGTCGAATCCGATGGCCTTGCGCACGGCATGCACCACGTCAATGCCGGTGGTTTCCGTGGCCAGCCGGAAGTCCGTCACGATTAGCTGCGGGATGGCATTGTCCAATTCCCTTGATGCCTGTTCCAATGAACGCGCTGCGATGACCGCATATCCCCAACTGGTCAGCAGTACCGCCATGCCATCGAGCACTTGCTTATCGTCATCGACCACCAGAACCGTGTGTTTTCCATCGGCTTTACGTAGCGAATTCATCTGAACCGATGGGCCCTCTGCAATGGCGGGTTCGTCTCGATGCGGAACGCGCACAGTGAAGCAGGATCCTTTGCCATAGACCGAACGCAAGCGCAGCTCGGCGCCGATCAGATCGGCGGTTCTCTTGACGATAGCGAGCCCTAGTCCCAGGCCGTGTTCCCGATCGCGGACTATGTTTTCGACCTGGTAGAACTCCTGGAAGATACTGTCGAAATGATCCTCGGCGATGCCGATGCCGGTGTCCAGTACGCAGATGTCCAGTGCGTCCCGCCGACGGCGGCATGCCAGCAGGATCTTGCCGTGCGCCGTGTAGCGCACCGCATTGGAAAGGAGATTCGAGAGAATATTCTGCAGCAGAATCGGATCCGTATCGGGTCGGACGCTGGTACGTCGTATCTTCAGCTCGAGGCCCTTGGAAGCGGCGGAATGGGTGTACTGGTTGGCCAATGAATCGAAGGTTTCCTGCAAACGGAAACGGCGCCTTTCCACCTGGATCACGCCGGCGTCCAGGCGAGAGACATCCAGCAGCACGTCAAGTAGCCGCGACATACCCGTCAGTGCCGATTGCAGCCGCTCCGCCAATGTCTCGATGGTGGCGCGCTCGATTTTCGAGGCTTGCGCCGCCATGCGCATCGTCTCGATGTACAGGCCGAGCGCATGCACGGGTTGGCGCAGGTCATGGCTGGCCGCTGCCAGGAATTGAGACTTGCTGCGGTTTGCCTGCTCGGCGCGATCTTTCTCTTCGGTCAGTTGACGGACCAGCGCCGCGTTCTCGAAACGCAGCCTGATGGCATCGGACAGCGTGCGCTGCATCACCTTGCAGTAGGCCAGGTTCACGCCCAGCAAGAACAGCGACAGCACGCCCAACACGGTGAACAACGGCGTGCCGTGCGCAAACGAGCGTAGCGCGAAGGGCAGCACGGTGAGCAGGGCAAAGAGGTAGTACGCCGGCCAGAACGCTGACAGCGAGGCCACCGAGCCGCCTGTCATCCCGGCCAGCACAATGCAGATATACACCGTGACGATGGTGTTTTCGGGTTCGAAAAACAGCGGCCCCATTGCACCCCATAGACAACCCGATACCGTCACCCAGAATACGTACTGGCGGCAGCGCCGGGAGGTGGCTTCGGGGTGATGCGGGCCGGAGCGTCTGTCCTTCCAGACAACAACAACGCGTAGTGCGGTGAGCAGGTAGACTGCCGCCGCCCATCCCAGCAACAGCTCGCGCCCGACCTCGTGCCACAGCAAGAACACCGTCAGGCCGGCAACGGCGATGTTGCCCAGGAAGATCGGAGGCGATTGCCGGTACAAGGTGTTGACCAGTTCTTGGTAAACCGCCCGATTCTCGATCGGAAGCAAGTTTGTCATGGCTACTTTTCGCTAGGGGATCAATGCGGAGGCAGACGATATTCGACGCGCGAGCCAGGGCGTGATGCAATCAGGCCTCGGCGTCATTCCGGTTGAGCTTGCAGATGTCGACCGGGGTCTAGATCGTAGTGGCGCGCGCGCCGACGCCAGCAACAACGCCCACAGCACGCCATGGGCGTGCCAGGACTTGAGCGCGAGGGTCGGGCCCGGGCGGGGGGAAATCACCATGGCCGGATTCTAAGGAATCGCGGCCGCCGCTGCGGAACCTATTTGATCTTGCTGCAGCGGAAGGCTTCGATGCCTTTTTCCACGTAATGCGGTTCGCGCGCGCAGGCCGCGCGCATGGCCTGGTTGGCAAGGCTCATGAGATTGGCGGCGTTGGTCATGGCTTCCAGGCCGTCCGGACCGGGACCGATCTTGTCATAGCGTTCTTTGTACTCGTTGGCCTGCTTGCTGTACGCATAGGCGCGCATCACGTCGGTATAGGCGATGGCGCGCGAGATGTCGCCGGCGCTGGGCTTTTTTTCCGCGGCGAGGGCCGGGCCGGCCAGCAAGCACAGGGCGAGCAGGGGAGTGAGGGTGGCTTTTTTCATGGTAGTCATCAGGATTTCTAGAGCGGGTTATCCGAGAGGCCGCGGGCCGGCGGGACGCGTGCCCGATCCGCGGCGCTTTGCCATCACCACATCTTGCATGTCGTACCGTTGTTGACCAGCTCGCCGCCGACCACGATGCCCTTTTCGTCGACATGGAGCATGGTGTAGCAGCTCGCGATGCCCGAGCGGCGCTCGTAGATGGTGCCGCCGTTCATACCGTAGCTAAAGCTGCCGACGGGTTGGTCCCATGAGACTTCACCGGAGGTCTGCCATTGGTAGACCAATTGTCCGACCGGCAAGTCTTCGCTGGCGTAGACGCGGTCGGGAATGCCCCATTCGGTCACGATGTCGTTCACGGGCTTGCCCTTGTGGCGCATCATGGCCACGTCCCAAGTCGTGCAGGCGCTCAACATGGCGCCACACAGGCAGGCCAGCAGGGCCTTGAAAAAACTGAATCGCACGTTTGTTTTCCTTATTCAGATGCTTGACAGGTTCCCTACGCGCCGCATCATGCCAGCGGCTCGAGGAGATGGCGAGAGGGGGTGTGGCGCGTATTCCACACCCCGCGCGCAACGGCGCCGGTGCGATAAAACAGCTTTGCCGGGGTTCCCACGGGGCAAGGTTCGGGAAAAGCGCGGCTTCGTCATAGGGCGATGTCGGGACGAGATGCGAACGATCGATTCAACGGCCACGGCAAGGCCTTTGCGGGGCTGAATTGAATTATTTGATTTTGTTACACGCCTGGATTCCCCCTACGTACGCCGCAGCGCCATATCGCTGCACCTGCTCGGCGTCGATTTCGATCACATGCCGCTATCCGTATTCAGCACCTTTGACGAATTCAAGGCCATCAATCCGGTCGTCAAGGCGCCCACGCTGGTGCTGGACGATGGCACGGTACTGATGGATTCCACGCTCATCATCGACTACGCCGAACATGCCAGCGGACGCACGCTCATGCCGGATTCCCTCGAGCAGCGGCGCCAGGCCACGGCCGTTATCGGACTGGCATTGGCGGCGTGCGAGAAGACGGTGCAGATCGTCTATGAACGCAATCTGCGTCCGGCCGAGAAGCAGCACGAGCCCTGGGTGACACGCGTGCAGGGGCAGCTGGACGCGGCCTACGCGGCGCTTGAGGCCGCCTTGCAGCAGACATGGACGCCGGCGCAGCCCTTGAAGAAAGTCGGCCAGTTCGCCGTGACGGCGGCGGTCGCGTGGCGTTTCACGCAGGCCTTGCTGCCAGGAACCATCCAGCCCCAGCTGCATCCCGGACTGGCGCAACTGTCGGCACAGGCGGAAGCCTTGCCCGCATTCCAGGCATTTCCGCACGCGTAGATTGCTTGGGAGACGGCCAGGCGAGGCAGGCCGGCCATCTCCCTGTCTGAATTACGCATAATGTATATTATGTAAAGTAAAGAATTGACTCGCCAGGGGCCCACCGCCCCTGACAATCCCGGATCCAGGCCATCCCGATCCAGAACATTCCTGCTTCAGGCTCCGCAACCCGCCCCGTCGTTCGCACGCGGCAATCGCGCCCCGCACACACCGGTCTCTGGAAGCGCCAGCGCCACGCGTTCCGCGGCGTCCCGATCACCGGCCAGCGCGGCAACGACGGACCGGACCTGTTCATAGCCGGTCCGCAGCAGGAATGTGGGCGCTCTGCCGTAGCTCTTCATCCCGACCACGAACACGCCTTCCTCCGGATGCGCGAGTTCGGCGGCGCCGTGCGGCCTCACCGTGCCGCAGCTGTGCACGTTGGGATCGATCAGCGGCGCCAGACGCACCGGGCTTTCCGTGGCCGGGTCCAGTTCCAGCCGAAGCTCCGCCAGCAATCGGAGGTCCGGACGGAATCCCGTCGCCACGATGACTTCGTCGACGGCCGGCAGCGTCGTTGCGCCGCTGTGCACCAGCAGCCCGTCGGATGAGCGGCTCACCCGGTCGACATTGACGGCCGTCAGAAGTGTGATCCGACCTTCGGCCAGCCGTTGCTGGATTGCCCTGCCCAGCTTGCCGCGTTCCGCCAGCTGGTCGTTCTCCCCTCCTCCAAAAAGGCGATCGAGAGAAACGCCGCGGATGGCCCACCAGATCCGCGTGCCTGGCGCCTGGCCGGCCAGTTCCACCAGATCCTGAAGGGCATTGAACGCGGAATGCCCGCCGCCCAGCACCAGCACGCGGCGCTCGGCGTAGCGCTGGCGGGCCGTTCCCAGGATCTCGGGAACGCCATAGGCGATCTGTGCGGCCGCCGCCTCTTCGCCGAGGGCCGGGATACCGTGGGCGCCCATCCAGTTCGGCCTGGCGTAAGTGCCGGATGCATCGATGACCGCCCGCGCCAGGAAATCCCGTTCGCCCTCGGGCCCCTGGACCCGCAGCAGAAACGGCGCGGCCGCGCGGTCCGAACTTCTCATGACATCATGACCGGTCCGCGAGACAGCCATCACGCGGTGACGGGTCTTCAGGCAACGCTTGATCTGCGCGACCTCGGACAGCGGCAGCAGGTAGCGCGCCAGCAAGTCCCTCCCGGTGGGATACGCGTCGCCGGGCGGAGCGACCCAACCAGTCGGCGCCAACAGCGCGGCGGCCTCCTTGTCGATGTTGAAGCTCCACGGTGAGAACATCCGGACATGGCCCCAATGGCGCAAGCTCGTTCCGACCTGGTCTCCCGCTTCGAAGACGATAGGCGTCATCCCCCTGGCCAGCGCCTGCGCGGCGGCGCTCAGCCCGACAGGGCCCGCTCCGATGATTGCAATGGGAAGGTCGTTTTGGCGCATTTCAGGTACCTCTTTTCACGTGGTGGGAGCACGGTTGATCCCGTATTAATTGGTACTAACAACTATCTGTCCAAAAAAAAGCCGGATACGCCCTACGGCTCCGACTCGATGGCATGGCCGCCGGCTACACCGCAGCGGGCCTGCGCGGCGCGCGTCAGTTGCCGCAGCAAGTCGAGCGATGCGTCCAGGACCGCCGGATCCATGTCTTTGATCATGGCCAGTTCCTCAGTCACCAGATCCGCACGGATCGTCTGATACAACGTGCGCCCCGCCGGGGTGGGTTGCAGCTGCACCGCACGGCGATCAGAGGCATCTTCGACTCTCGTGACGTAGCCCTTGCGCTCCAGCGAATCAACCACCCGGCTGGCCGTGCTCTTGTCCAGGAACATTTCCTGCGCGAGCGTCTGCAGCCGCAATGGCCCTTGCTTGACCAGCGTTTCCAAGGCGTAGCACTGCGCGACGGACACGTCATGGCAGCAGATGCGATCGCGATCACGGAACTGATGCACCCTGATGAGCTGGTTCACGGCCTCGTAGAGTGTTTCAGCATCCTGGCGTTGCAGTCGCTTTTTCGGCAGGCCCATGGCCACGGATCCAATTAGTTGTTAGTAGCAACTTTAAGGCTTTCCCTGGCCGTCGTCAAGCGCTCGCTCCTGAGACGTCGGGTTGCGCGCCGATGGCCGCAGGTTTTCGAACGCCACACCGTCCCGCAACCACTGGCGCAACGCGCCATGCAAGGCCCGTGGCGCCTCCAGCGGCACGAAATGCCCCACCTCCGGCAGGTTGACCCAGCGGCCCTGCCGCAACCGGCCATGCATCTCGCGCTGGCGGTCCGCGGGGTTCAGCGCATCCCGCGCGCCGCTGATCACCAGCGCCGGGCCGTGCCACGCCGACAGGCGCGCCAGCCCGTCGGCGCGCGTGGCCGCGATCGCGGCGTGGCGCCGCAGCGCGGCGATGCCGAGGCGGTCGGCCATTGCGACGATGGCGTCTTGCAACGCGCTGTCCGACAGCCTGCCCGGCGCCACATACGCCGGCCAGAGGTGCTGCCGGACGACGGCCCCCGGGCCAAGCGCATCGGCCAGATCGACGATGCGCTGGCGCGCCTGGGCGCCGGCGGCCGTATCGGCCCGGGCGTTGGTGGCGACCAACACGATGCCGGCCAGGCGTTCGGGCGCCTGCGCGGCCATTTCCTGGGCGACGAAGCCGCCGAGCGAAAAGCCCACCGGCACCAGTCTGCCTCGATGCCGCGCCAGCAGGTCGGTCGCCGCCGCGCGGGCCGATTCGTGCGCGCCGTAATCCGCCACCCGGACGCACTGCGCCAAGGGCGGCGCCAGCTTGCGCAGCGGCGCCCACAAGGCCTCGTCGCACGCCGTGCCGCCGATCAACAGCAAGGTGGGCGCCACGTCAGAAGCGCGCTTCGCCGACCCCGAGGGCGGTCTCGGGCAGCAAGCCTCGGCGCGCAAGGTAGCCGTCGGGGTCCAACGCCAGGTCGTGCCCCGCGGCCTCGGCCAACGTGGCGGCCGGCCATTCGATGCGCTTGCGCTGGTCGCCCGCGCAGACCGAGATCACCGCCGCGGGCTGTTCGCCAGCCTGGCGCAGTTCACGCCAGACGCCGGACGGCACCGAATAGATGGCCTGTTCGCGCAGCGGCACCACCACTTCGCGGCCCGGGCCGTTGAGCACCAGTTCGGCTTCGCCCCGCATCACGATGAACACCTGCTTTTCGCGCAGCCGCAGGCGCCCGGTGGTGCCGCCGGGCGCCAACCGCAGCCAGTCGACCGAGAAGCCATGGGGGTTGGCGATGGGCGCGGCCTGCGCCCGGTCTTCGCTCATGCCGTGGCCGATCACCGGCGCCAGTTCGCAGCCGCGAGCGCCGAGCAACGCCTGGGCCGACCAGTCGCGGTCTTGCGCGGCCAGCGCGCGCCGGCGCATCTGCGCAGGGGTGTAGCGCGGCAGCGCGGCCATGTCGGCCGGGCTCAGGGGCTCGATCAGCCCGGCCTCGGGAGGCTGGCCCGCCGCGCCATGCAGCAAGGTGTTGTCGCGACCCAGGAACAATCCGTGCGTGGCCGCCGCGGCCAGCACGTCCGGGTGCCAGATGATGCCGCCGGTGTCGTCGCCGCCCAGGGCGGTGAAGATCCAGCCATGCCCGTCGCCATCGTTGGAGAACCCCCGGAAGATCCAGGTCGGAATACTGAGCACGTCGCCCGGCCCGCCACGCAGTTCGCCGGCGCCCTCGCCCGAGCCCCAGCGGAACGTCCACTGGCCCGAATGGATGAAGAAGACCTCGGCGCTGAAATGCAGGTGCAGGTTATTGGTCACCCCTGCCGGCATGGCGGCGGCGCCGATATTGAAACCGTGCGGTTCGCGCAGGTTCACCACCTGCTCCTCCGATTGCGTCACGCCCGGACCGATCATGGAGTAGTTCTCCTTCAGGTCGGATCCAGGCAGCTTGCAGTCGATAAAGGCCAACCGGCAAGCCACCATGTCCTCACGGGCGATGGCGCGGGCCTGGGCGGCGGCGCGGTCCAGAACGACTTCATTCATTGCTTGACTCCTGTGGCGGCGCGCGGCGGCGCCGGAAACGGAAAAGAGGCATAGGCGCCCCACATTTGGAACGGAAAGCATTCGAATGCATAATCAGGCGAAAAAAACCGCCACCCAAGCCCATGCCGACAGCTTCCCGCCCGCGCGCCGCCCGCGCCACCTCCTACGACGTGGCCCAGGCGGCCGGCGTTGCACAATCGACGGTCTCGCGCTGCTTCCAGCCGGGCAGCCACATTTCGGACGACACGCGCGAACACGTGCTGGCCGTCGCGGCTCGCCTGGGTTACGCGCCCAACGCCCTGGCGCGCTCGCTGATCACGCGCCGTTCGCATGCGGTCGGCGTGCTGATCACCCGCTACACCCTGCGCAGCGCGCCCGCCCTGCTCTACTCGCTGGGCGATGCGCTGGCGCGCGCCGGGCAGCACATGATCCTGCTGGCGGTCGACGACGACGCCTCGGTCAAGCCGGTGCTGCTGGGCCTGCGCGGGTATCCGCTGGATGGCCTGATCGCCTGCGCCACGCTGGATCCGGCCGCTGTGCAGGGGTTCACGGCCCACGGCGTGCCGGTGCTGTTCTTCAACCGCAGCCCCGGCGAGACGGACGCGGACGCGGTGTCGACCGATCACGAGGCCGGCGCGCGGGCGCTGGCCGAGGGCATGCTGGGCGCGGGCCGCCGCCGCTTTCTTTGCCTGGGCGGCCCGGCGGCGGCGCCGGTGGGCCGCCTGCGGATCGACGGCTTCCAGGCTGGCCTGCGCGCGGCCGGCCTGCCCGAGGCCGCGGTGCTCGACGGCGGCTTTTCCTACGACCAGGCGCACGCCGTCTTCGTGGATGCGGTTGCCCGGGGCGCCCGACCTGACGCGATATTCTGCGCCAACGACCAGATGGCCATGGGCGTCATCGATGCCTGCCGCCATGAGCTGGGCTGGAAGATTCCGGACGAGGTCATGGTGGCCGGCTTCGACGATGTCCCGGAAGGCGCGCGGGCGCCCTACAGACTGACCACGGTGCGCCAGCCCATCGACGCCATGGCGCGCCAGGCCGTGGAACTGCTGCGCCAGCGCCGCGCCACGCCCGAGCGGCGCCCGCGCCGCCAGCGCCTGCCGGGCGAAGTCATCATCCGCGCGTCGGCGGCCTGGCCGGGGTGAACGGACTGTCATGGCTCAGGCGGACAGGCGCGCTTCGGTGGCGGCGTCGAACAGGTGGCAATGCTCGCGCGGCAGGCACAGCCCGACACGCTCGCCGATGGCATAGCGCAGGTGGCGGTCGCCGCGCACGCAAAGCCGCGAGCCGCCCACATCCAGCGTGACCAGCACCGCATCGCCCGTCAATTCGAACATGTAGACCACGCCGTCCAGGTCTCCCCCGCCCGCGGGCGCCAGCGCCACGTCTTCGGGGCGCACGCCCAGCACCAGGGCCGTGTCCGGCGGCGCGTCGAAGCCGGCCAGGCGGAAGCCTTCGACCTCCAGCCCGCCCGCCGTCGCCCGCGCCGGCAGCAGGTTCATCGACGGCGAACCCACGAACCCGGCGACGAACAGATTGGCGGGCCGGTTGTAGACATCCGCGGGCGTGCCGACCTGCTGGATGAGGCCGCCGCGCATGACCACCACTCGATCGGCCAGTGTCATGGCCTCGATCTGGTCGTGGGTGACGTAGATCGTGGTCACCCGCAGTTCGCACTGCAGCCGGCGGATTTCCGCGCGCATGCTGACGCGCAGCTTGGCGTCCAGGTTGGACAGCGGTTCGTCCATCAAGAAGACCTGCGGGCGACGCACGATGGCGCGGGCCAGGGCCACGCGCTGGCGCTGTCCGCCGGACAGGTCGCGCGGACGGCGGTCCAGCAAGTGGGCCAGCTCGACTTTCTCGGCCACCGCGCGGGCCCGCTCGCGCCGCTCCGAGGGCGCGACGCCGCGCACCTTGAGCGGATAGGCGATGTTTTCGCCCACCGTCATGTGCGGATAGAGGCCATAGTTCTGGAACACCATCGCCACGTCGCGGTCCTTGGGCAAGGCGTCGGTGACGTCCTGCCCGCCGATCCAGATCTCGCCCGCGCTGGGCGCCTCCAGCCCCGCCACCATGCGCATGGTGGTGGTCTTGCCGCATCCGGACGGTCCCAGGAAGACGACGAATTCGCCGTCGGCGATCTCCAGCGACTGGCGGGCCACCCCGACCACGCCGCCCCAGCGTTTCTCGATATCGATCAGTTTTACGGAAGCCATTTTTTCCCTCAGCGAATCGCGCCTGTGACCAGGCCCTTGACGAAATAGCGCTGCACGAAGCGCGAGATCAGCAGCATGGGCGCAATGATGAAAAGCCCCATGCTGGCCATGATTTCCCAGGCGTCGCCCTGCTCCGTGCGGGCGCTCATCAGCGCCACCGGCAGCGTCACGGCCTGGTCGCGCGTCAGCACCAGCGCATAGAAGAATTCGTTCCACGACACCACGAACGAAAAGATCGCGGCGCTGGCGATGCCGGGCAGCGCCACCGGCACCACCACTTCCCAGAGCGCCCGCAACCGCGAGGCGCCATCGATCTGAGCCGCCTCTTCCATGTCCGGCGGCAAGGCGTCGAAGAAGGCCTTGATCATCCAGGTGGCGTACGGCACCACGAATGACAGATTGGCCACCATCAGCGCCCAGGGCGTATCCAGCAGGCCCAGATTGCGGAACACCACGAACAACGGAATCACGATGATGACGGGCGGCAGGAATTGCGTGGCCAGGAGCAGCAGCGGCCCCAACTGTCCCCCCGGGAAGCGAAAACGCGAAAATGCATAGGCAGCCAGCGTGGCCACCGGAATCGCCATCAGCAAGGTGCCCGCGGTGACGAACACGCTGTTGAACAGGCGCTCTCCCAGCAGGTAGGGAGAGCCGAAGGCCGCGACGATGCTGTCGAGCGTGGGACGGAACCACAGCGCCAGGCTGTAGACGTCGAGCCGCGGCTTGAAGGCGGTGGCGACGATCCAGGCCACGGGCGCGAACCAGGCCAGCGTGACCAGGCAGATCGCCAGTCGGCGCGCCAGGCCCCGGCGGCGGCGGCGGCGCGTGGCGGCGGCGGGATTGAGAATGGCAGTCTGGGTCATGATGGGCGTCCCATGGCAAAGCGGGAATAGACCAGCGCCAGGCCCATCATCACGATGGCCAGCAGCCAGGCCATGGCCGCGGCATAGCCGATGTCGTAGAAGCGGAAGGCGGTGCTGTAGATGGCGTGGGGCAACGTGTCGGTGGCCGCCCCGGGGCCGCCCGCCGTCATCGTCACGACCTGGTCCAGCGCCTTGAGCGAAAAGATGGTCTTGAGCAGGATGGCGATGGTCAGCACCGGCCGCAGTTGCGGCAGCACGATTTCGAAGAAGATGCGGCCGCGTCCGGCGCCGTCGACCTGGGCGGCGTCCAGCGTGTCCTGCGGCAACGCGGCCAGCGCGCCGATGAAGGTCAACATGAAATAAGGCGCCCAATGCCACACATCGACCAGGATCAGGGCCGCCATGGCCAGCACCGGATCCGCCAGCACGGGCGCTCCGCTCCATCCCGGCATCACCGCCTTGAGCAGCGCGTCGACCGCGCCGAATTCCGGATTCAGCATGAAACGCCAGGAGATGCCGATCAGCGCGGGCGACATCGCGAACGGAATCACCAGCAGCGTGCGGGCATTGACCTGCAACCGGCCGTCGCCGGCCAGCAACACGGCCAGGCCCAGCGCCACCGCCATGGTCAGGACCACCGACGGCACGGTGAACACCAGTGTGACCCAGGCGCTGTCCAGGAAGACCGGATCATGCCAGAGCAAGTCGGCATAGTTCAGCCAGCCCACATAGCCCTCGGGCGTAGCCGAACGGCCCAGGTTCCAGTCGTGCAGCGAGTACCAGAGCGACTGGCAAAGCGGATACAACAGGGTCGCCGCGCAGATGGCCAGGGCAGGCGCCAGCAAGGCGTATTTCAAGGTACGGTCTTTCATGGCCCTACCCTCGCCCGCGTGCGCCGGCGCGGCGATTCATGCGGGCCACCTGGGCGGCCGCGTCGTCCAGCGCCGCCTGCACCGGCTTGCCGCTGGAGACGATTTCGGACACGGCGGCCTCCAGCGCAGTGGCGATCTGCGGCCAGTTGGCCAGCTGCGGCACGGTGCGGGCGCCCTGCAGGCTGGCCAGCGCGGCGCGATGCAGGCCGTGGTTGACCTGGTTGACCTCGTCGTCCAGATAGGTCGCCGTGTGCGTGGCGACGATATCCGCGCTCTGCGGGTCGCGCTTGTCGCAGACGATGGCCTTTTCCAGCGCCGGGTTGGACACCCACTTCAGGAATTCCCAGGCCGCGTCCTGCTGGCGCGACTGCCTGGCAATGCCGAAAGGCATGACGATCGCCACGGTCGGCGACTGCGGCGAGCCCACGCGCAGCATGGGCGCGAAGCCGACCTGGCCGGGCTTCAACCGCGAACGCTCCCCTGTCAGCACGGAATAGGTCCACCACCACACCATCATGGTCGCGCCGTTGCCCTGCGCCATGGCGTTGACCATGTCGTACTCATTGAACTGGCTGGAACCGGGATTGGCGATCCGGTGCTTGAGCAGCACGTCGACATAGGCCTGGGTGGCCTGCACGCCGGCCGGCAGCTGAAAGGACGGCCTGCCGTCGGCATCCAGCACCTCGGCGCCGTGGCCCCACAGGCAATTCAGCCAGATCCACAGATTCTGGAAGCCGCTGCCCTTGACGTAGTCCATCACCACGCCCGGCACGCCGCTGGCGGCCTGCACCGCGGTCGCCGCGGTCAGCATCTGGTCCCAGGTGCGCGGCGGCTCGACGCCGGCCTGCTCGTACAGGTCACGCCGGTAGAACAGCAATTGGGGATGGGCCCGCACCGGCAAGCCATAGGTGGCGCCGCCATACTGGCAGGCCTTGCGATAGACCTCGGGATAACGCCCCAGATCCACCACGCCATCGGCCAGCCGCGCGTCCAGCGGGCTGAGGTACCCCGACAGCGACGCCAGCCAGCTGTCCTGGTAGGCCATCAGGTCATAAGCGCTGCCGCCGCCGACCGCTTCCGTCGTCAGCTTCTCCAGCAACTGGCCATAAGGCACGTACTGATAGGCCACCTTGATGCCCGTGGCCGCCTCGAACTCGTCCAGGCGCTTCTCCTGTGCCCGGAACTGCGACGACGGCGGCAGCATGATCGCCAGTCGCGTGCCGGCATAGGGCCTGCCCGGCTTCAGGTCCGGGCCGGCCTGCGACCAGGCCGGCATGGCGCTCCACCCGGAGCAGGCAGCCGCGGCCGCCAGGAACTGTCTTCTTTTCATGCTTGTCTCCTCTCGCGGCGTACCGGATCGTGGTCGCCGTTATTTTGTGCATTCGAATGCATGAGCAGGCGATGATAACCGGGCCACCCTCGCGGTCGGCCCGGTCTGGAGGCTGCTCAGTAACGCAGGCGCGCGTCCCTCCCCGCCGCGGCGGCCTGGGCCAGCGCGCGGGTGATGATGCTGGTGGACACGTTGGCGAAGTAGCGCGCGCCCCAGGCGCCGTACTTCTCTTCGTCGGCCGGCGTCAGCGCCACGATGCCGGCGCACTTGCCCGCCGCCACGATGGCCCCGAGGCCCTGCTCGATGGCCTGCTGCACCGGCGCGGCATTCCAGTCGCTGCCGTAGCCCATCGCGTGCGCCAGGTCATTGGGGCCGATGAACACCGCGTCCACGCCGTCGACGGCGGCGATCTCGCCGGCCGCGGCAATGGCTTGCGGCGTCTCGACCATCGCGATCAGCGCCACGCCGTCATTGCTGCGTTGCGTATGCCCTGCCCCGCCGAATGCGCCATAGCCAGCCGCGCGGGTGCTGAAGGCGCTGCCGCGCCGGCCCAGCGGCGGATAACGCATCTGGTCGGCCAGGCGTCGCGCCTGGGCGGCGCTTTCCACCATCGGCACCTGCACGGCGCTGGCGCCCATGTCCAGGATGCGCGGCAGATCGTGCTCGAAGCAGCGCACCACGGGGGCGATGCCGGCGGCGCGGGCGGCGCGCAACATGTGTTCGGTGGTGTCGAGGTCGGCGCTGCCGTGCTCGTTGTCCAGGATGATGAAGTCGAAACCGGCGTAGGCGCACATTTCGACCACGGCCGGGCTCGGCAGGCCGTTGAACAGGCCGCGCACCGGACCGCCGCCGCGCAGCATCGCGGGCAGGTCGCCATTGAGGGGATAGCAGGGTTCATTCATGGGTTGTCTTCTCTGTGGGTGTCGAGGAATGCGTGTCAGTCGGCCTGGATGCCGGCGTCTTTGATGACCTTGCCCCATTTGTCGATTTCGCTGCGCTGGAACTGCGCGAATGGCGCCGGGCCGCGGCCGTCGGGCGCCACGCCCAGCGTCAACAGTTTGGCCCGCACGTCCGGGCTCTGCAGGGCGGCGCCGATCTCGCGCGCCAGTCGTTCGACAATGGGAGCGGGCGTGCCCGCCGGCGCGAAAATGCCTTGCCACGATTGCATCTCGAAGCCCGGCAGGCCCAGCTCGGCCAGCGGCTTTGCGCCCGGCAGATCGGCCAGCGGCGCGGCAGCGGTCACGCCCAGCACCTTCACGCGCTTCGAATCGATCATGGGCCGGGCCGCCGCCACCGTTTCAAACACCATGTCGATCTGGCCGCCGATCAGGTCCACCATCGACTGCGAGCCGCCCTTGTAGATGATCTGGCGCAGCCGGGTGCCCGAGATCGACTGGAACAGCTGGCCCGACAAGTGCTGCGAGGTGCCGGCGCCGGCGGTGCCGTAGGTCAGCCCGTCCGGTTGCGCGCGGGCGGCATCGATGACCTGCTGCACGGAATTGAACGGACTGTCGGCGCGGACCACCAGCGCGTTGCTGACCATGCCCACCAACGCCACCGGCGCGAAATCCTTGACCGGGTCGTAACCCAGCGACTTGATGAAGAATGGGTTGACCGCGTGCGTGGTGATGGTGCCGCCGACCACGGTGTAACCGTCGGGCTCCGCCCGCGCGACCAGCTGCGTGCCGACCACGCCGGACACGCCCGGCTTGTTCTCGACGATGACGGGCTGGCCCAGGCGCGTGCTCAACTGTTCGGCCATCAGGCGGGCCACGCCGTCGGACACGCCGCCGGGCGAGAACGGCACAATGTAGCGAATGGGCTTGGCCGGCCAGGCCGCCCCGCCCTGGGCATGGGCCGGCAGCGCGGCGCAGGCCAGCGCCCAGGCGGTCGCCAGGGTGCGAAACAAGGTAGTACTGCGCATGGATAGTCTCCTGTTAGGGGCGGCTTGCGCCGCTCTTGAATCATCATGTTGCCGGCCGCACGGTGCCCCGTTCGACCAGTTCGACCGGCACGACGACGTCGCGCGGTCGCAGTTCGGCATGCATCTGCTCGCGTAGCAGCGTCACCGTGGCCTCGACCATGGGGTCGACGCCCTGGCGCACGGTGGTCAGGTCGTAGGCGCCCCAGGCCGCCTGCGGCACGTCGTCGAAACCCACGACGGCGATGTCGCGGGGCACGCGCAGGCCGAGTTCCTGGCGCAGCACGTCCAGGCTCGCGATCGCCATGTGGTCGTTGGCGGCGAACAAGGCGTCCGGCGGGTCCTGCGCGAACATCGCGCGCACCGCCTGCTTGGCGCGCTCGAAGTCGTAATGCCCGACGGCGCGGGCGTGCAGCGCATGGCCCTCGGCCTCCAGCGCGTCGCGAAAGCCGCGCTCGCGCTCCAGGCTGGTGGAGGAATCCTCCAGCCCCGCCAGGAAGCCGAAACGCCGGTGGCCGCGTCCCGCCAGCAGCCGCGCCACCGCCTGGCCGCCGGCATAGTTGTCCGACGTGACCGAGCTGCTGGCATGGCGCGCCAGGCCGCCCAGCGCCGACACCCGGTTGAACTGCAGCACCGGCACGCCGACTTCGGCGCAACTGCGCGCCAGCGTGGGGGACAGCATGGCCGAGGCCATCACGATGCCGTCGACCTGGTATTCCAGGATCTCCGCCAACACGCCGTCGGCGGCCTCGCCCACCTCGGCGATGAACATCAGCACGTGGTACCCCTCGCGCTGCAGGCGCTGCGACAGCCGTTCCATCACCAGCGGATAGAACTGGTTCTCGAGGTAGCTCATCACCAGCGCCACGATGCGGCTGCGGCGCGTGATCAGGCTGCGCGCCAGGGCATTGGGGCGGTAGCCCAGCCGCTGCGCGGCCGCCAGCACCTTGCGCCGCGTTTCCTCCGACACGCTGGCGCCGGGGGTGAACGTGCGGCTGACCGCCGACTGCGACACCTCGGCCAGATCGGCCACGTCCTGGGCGCGGGGGGCGGTTCTCATGCGGCCGTCCAGCCCGCGTCCAGCATCAGCGCGCTGCCCGTGACCAGGCTGGCGGCATCGCTGGCCAGGAACACCACCGCGCCCATGACCTCGTGCAACTGGCCCACGCGGCCCAGCGCATTGCGGGCGCAGACCCAGTCGCGAAAGCCGGGTTCGGCCAGCATGCCCGCTGTCATGGGCGTCTCGATGAAGGTTGGGCACAGGGTGTTGACGCGGATGCCGTCCGGCCCGAGTTCCCACGCCAGGGCGCGGGTGAAGCCTTCCAGCGCGTGCTTGCTGGCGCAGTACAGCGTGCGTCGCGGGCTGCCCACATGCCCCATCTGCGAAGACACATTGATGAGCGAGCCCGGCCGGCCCGCGGACCGCAGGCGCCGCGCCACGGCCCGGCTGACGTAGAACGCCGCCTTGACGTTCAGGTCCAGCACGGCATCGATATCGGCGTCCGGCTGCTCCACCAGCGGCAACGGGCGGTTCATGCCGGCATTGTTGACCAGGATGTCGAACACCTCGCCCTGCCCCAGCGCCGCATCGACCGCCGGCGCATCGGTGACGTCGAGCACCAGGGCGTCGCAGCCGATGTCCTCGGCGCGCAGGGCCGCGCAGACGTTCGCCAGCTCCGCCTCGCGGCGGGCCGCCACCGTCACGTGCGCGCCGGCCCGGCCCAGCGCCGCGGCCGCGGCCAGG
>NZ_CADIJR010000093.1 GCF_902859645.1 Achromobacter insuavis
GCATGCCCGGGCGCACGCCGGCCTGGCGCGCGGCGGGCGTGAGGGCGGCGACGCGTTCCTGGTCGAGGACCGCGCAGGCCTGCGCCTCAAGCGGCCAGTGCGGGCGCAGGGCGTCCAGCGGCAGGCAGCGCAGGCAGGCGGCGATCCAGAGGCGCATGGCGGGTGGGCGCCAGGACGCCGGGCTCCAGGCCCACGTACAGCGGGGCCTCGCAGACCGGTCCCCGGCGCTTGAGGATATGGACGGACAGCCCGCCCGGCGCGGGCGCGAGCGCCAGGCGCAACGGGGCGGGAGTGGCGTGCTGCGCGGCGCTGGCCGGACGCAGGGCGACGAACAGCAGGTCGCTGGCCTGGGCCGCCAGGTGCAGCCGGCGCAGCGATTCGGGGCGCACGTGCGGCAGCCAGCAGAGCAGGGCGCCGCAGCTGCCGTTCTTCAGGATCTGCTCGGCGGCCCACAGGGCGTCCAGGGGCTTTTCGGGGGCGACCCAGAGCAGCTGGCGCGGGTCGAGCCGCCAGCTCATCCAGCTGGCGATGTGCGGCGCGTGCGGCGGCTGCACCAGGGCGATGGGGCGGCGCGTTTCGAGCTGCGCCAGGGCCGGGCGCAGCAGGCGGATTTCACCGATGCCGGGTTGCGGCGCCAGCAGCTCGATCAGCGACCCCAGCGGCCAGCCGCCGTCCGGCAGCTCGGCCGACAGGGCGGCGTGGCCGGTGGGCAGGCTGCGGGCGGCGCCGCGCGCCAACTGGGTGGCGCGCCACAACGCGGGATGGATCTGTTCTGGCGACGGCATGGCGGGTGGACGACCCGGTTTTCCTGGGTGAAGACGCGGTGGGCGGCGATACGGCCGGGCGGGGAAGCGCCTGGCCGAAATCGCTGATTGCTGTATGAATATACAGTATTTTACCCGACCCGGAAGGCACCGGATGTATCCCGGGATTGCACTGCCATGGAGAGGGGGGCGAGGGGCGGAAATCCCCCGTTTCCGCGGAGTCTGGCCGTGGCGGCGGGACGCCGGGCGGTGCCGCGCCGCGCGCCCGGACTGCCCGGCATGCTGGAACGGGCCGGGCCGTCGCGCGGGACGGCCCGGTATCGCGTCAGGTCCGCGCGGCCTGCCCGGCGGCCACCGGCGCGTCCTGGCCCACGCCGGCGGCGCGGTCGGCCTCGAAACCGTAGAACTGCATGTCCTCGTAGCGGATCCAGCGCGACTTTTTCACCAGCCGGTGGCCGATCCAGAACGCCAGGAACAGCGGGATCGCCAGGTAGGTCGAGACCACCCCGATCCAGTCGATGCGCTCGTCCAGGAAAGCCTGGTAGTTCTGGCCCAGCGTGACCAGCAGGCACAGCACGAAGGCGAACAGCGGGCCGAACGGGAACAGCCCGGCCTTGTAGGGCAGGTTGGCGGTGTCGTAGCCGTGCTTTATATAGCCCTGGCGGAAGCGGTAGTGGCTGACGGCGATACTGAGCCAGACGATGAACTCGGTCATGCCGGCGAAATTCAGCAGCCAGATGTAGACCGCCTTGGGGCTGTAGACCACGCTGAACATGCACAGGCAGGCCAGCGCGGTGGTGGCCAGCAGCGCGTACAGCGGCACGCCGTTGCCGGTCAGGCGCTTGAACACGGCCGGCGCCTGGCCCTCGACCGCCATGTTGAACAGCATCCGCGTGGCGGCGTACATGCCCGAATTGCCGGCCGACAGCACCGAGGTCAGGATCACCGCGTTCATCACGGTGGCCGCCGACAGCAGCCCGGCGTGCTGGAACACCAGCGTGAACGGGCTGACGGCGATGTCCTCGACTTCGTTGCGCAGCAGCTGCGGGTCGGTATAGGGGATCAGCAGGCCGATGATCAGGATCGCCAGCACGTAGAACAGCAGGATGCGCCAGAACACGTGGTTGATGGCGCGCGGCACGTTGCGGCGCGGGTTCTCGGATTCGCCGGCGGCCACGCCGACCAGCTCGGTGCCCTGGAATGAATAGGCCACCACCATGGCCACCCCGACCCAGGTGGCGGCGTTGCCGACGAAGGGCGCGTCGCCCACCGTCCAGTTGCGCAGGCCGACCGGCGCGTCGCTGTGGATGATGCCGACCAGCATGGCCACGCCCAGCACGATGAAGCACAGCACCGCCACTACCTTGATGATGGCAAACCAGTATTCGGCCTCGCCGAAGCTGCGCGCCGAGAAGGCGTTCAGGCCGAAGGTCAGCGCTAGGAAGACCACGCTCCAGATCCAGCCGGGGGTGTCGGGGAACCAGTACGCCATCACCAGCTGGGCGGCGACCACGTCCACCGCCACCACTGTGGCCCAGCTGAGCCAGAAGTTCCAGCCCAGCGCGAAGCCGAAGCCGCCGTCCACGTAGCGCGAGGCGTAGGTGCAGAACGAGCCCGAGACGGGCATGAAGGTGGCCAGTTCGCCCAGGCTGGTCATGATGAAATAGACCATCAGGCCGATCAGCAGGTAGACCGTGAGCGCGCCGCCCGGGCCGGCCTGGGCGATGGCCGCGCCCGAGGCGATGAACAGGCCGGTGCCGATGGCGCCGCCCAGGGCTATCATGGTCAGGTGGCGCGCCTTGAGCACGCGGTGCAACTGGTTCTTGCCGGCCGGAGGGGTTCCCGAATCTGTCGTCGGTGTTTTCATGGAATGCACAGGTTGATGCAAAGCGCTGCGCCGGCCACGAACGCCCGTCAGCGCCTGGTGGACACCGGGGGCAGTAGCCAGCCCGGGGGGCGCCTTGCCTAGGATTGCGTGTGACGGGCATTTTACAATGGGGCCATCCAGTGCCCGAACGGAGCCGTTGCATGGCTGCTTCTTCCCCAGATTCGTCCTCTTCTTCCCGCGCGATCGAACTGCTGCCCGAACCGGGCGCCGAGGTGCGCCAGTTGTTCATCCTGCTGCACGGCGTCGGCGGCGCGCCCGACAACCTGCTGCCGCTGGCCCAGGCCGTGCGCGCCGCGTTCCCCGCCGCGGCGATCCTGATCCCCGAGGGTTTCGAGCCGTTCGACGGCGGCGGCGCCGGCCGGCAATGGTTCTCGGTGCGCGGCGTCACCGAGGAAAACCGCCCCGAACGGGTGGCCCGGGCCCTGCCGCCGCTGGAGGCCTACGTGAAGCAGGCCCAGGCGCGCTTTGGCCTGCTGCAGTCCGACACCGCGCTGGCCGGCTTCTCGCAGGGCGCCATCATGGCGCTCGAACTGGTGCAGGCGCATGACGGCATGGCCGGCCGCGTGATCGCCTTTTCGGGCCGCTATGCGCAATTGCCCAAGGCCGCGCCGCAGTACACCACGCTGCACCTGTTGCACGGCGCGGCCGACGGCATCATGCCGGTGGCGCACATCCAGGCGGCGCAGGCGCGGCTGGACGAGCTGCATGGCGACGCCACCATCGACGTGGCCTCGCAGGTCGGCCACGAGCTGCACCCGGCGCTGATCCAGCGCGCCATCGAGCGGCTGCAGACCTGCGTGCCGCTGCGCAGCTGGGAAGCGGCGCTGGGCCTGAACCAGTCGCCGCCGGACGGCACCACGGTGCACTGACGCCGCGCCGATGAGTCCCGCCAAATCCTCCGCCGCCGCCCGCGACGCCGATCCGGTCGGCGGCGCGCAGAGCATCTTCCGGGTGCTGCGCATCCTCAAGTACGTGGGCGCCGCGCCCGCGCGCGGCGTCGGCCTGACCGACGTGGCGCGCGACCTGGGCCTGACGCCGCCGACCGCGCACCGCATGCTGTCGGCCCTGCTGCAAGAGGGCTTTCTGGCCCTCAACCCCAAGCTCAAGACCTACAGCCTGGGGCGCGAGTCGTACATCCTGGGGCTGGCGGCGGAAAGCCGCCACGGCATCAAGGCGATCGCCGAATCGGCTGTGCTGCGGCTGGCCGAGTCCACCGGCGACACCAGCTTCCTGTCGGTGCGGTCGGGCCACGAGGCGGTCTGCGTCGACCGCAAGACGGGCGATTTCCCCATCAAGATCCTGACGCTGGAGGTCGGCCACCGCCGGCCGCTGGGCGTGGGGGCGGGCAGCCTGGCGCTGCTGGCGTTCCTGCCCAACGACGACATCGAGCGGGTGCTGGCGCGCTACGACGCCTCGGCCGCGCCGGACCTGCCGTCCACCGCGATGCTGCGCGAGGATATCGCCGCCGCCCGCAAACAAGGCTATGCGCTGAACCCGGGCCGCATCATTCCGGACATGCTGGGGGTGGGCGTGCCGGTGTACGACCGCGAGCAGCACGTGGTGGCCGCGCTCAGCGTGGCCGCGATCCGCTCGCGCTTGTCGGGCGCGCGTTTGCAGGAGGTGGTGGCGGCGCTGCAGCGCGCCGCCACGGAACTGGGCGCGGAGCTGGCGCCGCGCCCGGCCTGACGCGCGGCGCGACCGCGCGCGTCTCGGATCCGGGCAATCCGACACAAGCATCGGACCGATCGGGAGATGGCCGGCAGGCGGCGCGTCCTGGCGTCCCGCTGGCCGGCCTGCTACGCCGGCTATCGCCCCGCGCAGGACTTGCCGCCGTCCACCGGCAGGCACACGCCGGTGATGTATTTCGCTTCGTCGCTGGCCAGGAACAGCGCCGCGTGCGCCACGTCCCAGGCGTCGCCCATGCGGCCCATCGGGCTGGCGGCGTTGCGGCGCCGGCGCATTTCCTCGACATCCTCGAACTGGCCCGCGATCTGGGTGTAGATCAGCGGCGTGTCCATCACGCCCGGCAGCACCGCGTTGACGCGGATGTTGTCGGGCGCGTAGCGCACCGCCAGGGCGCGGGTCAGGTGGTTCAGTCCGGCCTTGGCGGCGTAGTACGAGGTGTACGGATAGGTGTTGACCTGGATCGAGGCCAGCGACGAGATGTTGACGATGCTGCCGCCGCCCTGGGCCAGCATGGCCGGCAGCACGTGCTTGCAGGTCAGGAACACGCCGGTCAGGTTGGTGTCCATGACGCGGTGCCAGCTTTCTTCGCTGGCCTCGATCGGGTCGCCCATCTCGGTGATGCCGACGTTGTTGTGCAGCACATCGATGCGGCCGGCCTCGGCCAGCGTGGCCTGCACCGCCGCCAGGATCTGCGCGCTGTCGGTCACGTCGGCCGCCAGCGCGGTGCAGCGGCCGCCTTCCTCGGCGATGATGCGGCGGGTTTCCTCGGCCGAATCGGCGCGCAGGTCGACCGCGAACACGTGCGCGCCTTCGCGGGCATAGAGCGCGGCGGCGGCGCGGCCGTTGCTCCAGCCCGGTCCGGACGAACCCGCGCCGAACACCAGCGCGGTCTTGCCTTGCATGCGCTGGCCCATGTCAGTCCACCGAGATGTGCGCGAACTCGGCCACCTTCTTCCACTTGGCCACGTCTTCCTTGATCATGGCGGCGAAGGCCTCCGGCTGGTCGGCCACCACGTAGGCGCCCACGCCGGCATACTTGGCCTGCACCTCGGGGTCGGCCAGCGCGCGGCGCGAGGCCTCGCCCAGCTTGGCCAGGATCGGCGCGGGCAGGCCGGCCGGGGCCAGCAGGCCGTTCCACATCTCGGCGTCATACGTCGGCAGGCCGACTTCGGCGAAGGTGGGCACGTCGGGCAGTTGCGGCAGGCGCTTGCGCGCGGCCACCACGATGGCGCGCAGGCTGCCCGACTGGATGTGCGCCATCGACGAGGCCGCCGTGTCCCACAGGATCGGCACCTGGCCGGCGATGACGTCGTTGAGCGCCGGGCCGGTGCCGCGGTACGGCACGTGCATCATGTCCAGGCCCGACAGCGACTTGTAGTACTCCATCGCCATGTGGGTGGCGCCGCCGTTGCCCGACGAGGCATACGAATACTTGCCCGGCGCGCCCTTGACCAGCGCCACGAAGGACGCGTAGTCCTTGGCCGGGAAGTCCTTGTTGACCACGATCACGCCCGGCACGCGGATGATCTGCGTGACCGGGGTGAAGTCCTTGACCGCGTCGTACGGCAGGTTCTTGTAGACCGCCGAGTTGGTGCCGTTGGTGCTGGACGTGCCCAGCAGCAGCGTGTAGCCGTCGGGCGTGGCGCTGGCCACCGCGCGCGAGCCGACCGTGCCGCCGGCGCCGCCGCGGTTCTCGACCACCACCGCCTGGCCGATCTGCTTGCCCAGCGCTTCGGCGAAGATGCGGCCGACCACGTCCGAGGTGCCGCCGGGCGGGAAGGGCACGATCAGGCGGATCGGACGGTCGGGATAGTTGCTCTGGGCGCCGGCGGACGGCGCCAGCACGGTGGCCAGGGCGGCGGCCGCCGCGGTCAGCCAGGTACGGATCTTCATGGGTTGTCTCCTCGCTTGGTATGTCTGTGTTGTTATTCAGGCTCAGGCGATGCGGTCGCCCGGCTTGATCTTGGCGGCGCGGCTGTCGACGCCGGGCAGCATGTGCGCGGGGTCGCGCGTCACCACCACGTCCAGCACGGTGGGGCGGTCCTTGCAGGCATAGGCGGCGGCCAGCGCGGCCGGGATCTCGGCCGGGTCCTCCACCCGGATGCCGTTGCAGCCCAGCGCGCGCGCCACGTTGGCGTAGTTGGTCTCGGCCAGGTCCGACGACTGGTAGCTGCCGCTGCCGTACATCAGGTGCTGCAAGGCCTTGATATAGCCCGAGGCGGCATTGTTGACCACCACCAGGGTGAAGGCCAGGCCCATGCGCACGGCGGTTTCCAGTTCGCCCAGCGACATGTTGCAGCCGCCGTCGCCGGTCAGGCTGATCACCTGCCGCCCGGGCGCCGCCGCGGCCGCGCCGATGGCGCCGGGGATGCCGTAGCCGATCGACGCGAAGCCGCGGTCCGGCACGAAGCCGCGCCCGGCGCGCTTGGTGTCGAACAGCAGGCCGCCCCAGTGCGCGGCGAAGCCGCCGTCGGCCACCAGCACGCCGTCCTCGGGCAGGCTGGCGTTGATCTCGTGCATCAGGCGCGCCATGCCGATGGGCCGGTCGGCCGAGGTCAGCTTGGCGTGCACCGATTCGCGCCAGGTATGCATGGCCTGGCCGACTTCGGCGGCGTAGCTTTCCCGGCGGGCGGCGCCGTCGTCGGGCCGGGCGGCCAGGGACTGGTCCAGCTCGGCCAGTGTGGCGCGGGCGTCGCCCCACAGCCGCAGCGTCGGCGTGGTGGTGCGGTCGAATTCCTCGGCCACGATGTCCAGGTGGATGATGGGCGCGCCGGTGGCCAGCAGGTCATAGCGGCGCGTGGCCACTTCGCCCAGCTTGCAGCCGACCACGAACAGGCAGTCGGACTTGGCGATCAGGTCGTTGGCGATGCGGCTGTAGCGGCCGAACAGGCCCGCGTTCAGCGGATCGTCGCAGGCGATGGCGCCCTTGCCGCTCATGGTGTGGGCGACCGGGATGTTGTAGCGCCGGGCGAAGGCCTGCACCGCCTCGGCGGCCTCGCTGATGTGCACGCCGCCGCCGCACAGCATCAGCGGACGGGCGGCGCCGGCCAGCATGGCGGCGGCCTGCGCCAGGGCGTCGGCGTCGGGGCGGCAGCGCAGGGCGGGCGCGCGGCGGTAGGTGGCGCTGGCGTGGAAGGCGTCGGCGTCGAACGCGTGGACTTCATGCGCGATGTCCTCGGGCACGTCCAGCACCACCGGGCCGGGCCGGCCGCTGGTGGCGACCGCGAAGGCGCGCCGCACCAGTTCGGGAATGCGCTCGATCTTCTCGACCCGCAGCACGTCCTTGACCACCGGGCGCAGCACTTCCAGCTGGCGCGCTTCCTGCGTCATGTTCTTCCACGAATGCATGCGGTGCGAGTCGCCCACCAGCGCCACCATGGCGGTGCCGGCGTTGTAGGCCTCGGCCAGGCCGGTGACCAGGTTGGTGGCGCCGGGGCCGAGGGTGGCGTCGCACACGGCGGGGCGGCCGCTGACCTTGGTGTAGGCGTCGGCGGCGAACACCGCGCAGCGTTCGTCGTTGATCAGGTTGTGGTTCAGTTTCAGGCGTCGCACCGCGTCGTAGAACGGCAGCAGCTGGAAGCCGCCCATGCCGAACATCAGGCCGACGTCATGCGCCGCGAACATGCGGGCGATGGCTTCGCCGCCGGTGATTTCAAGGGTTTCCGACATGCGGGGAATGCTCCAGGTGGGTTGCGCGCCCGGCCAGCAGGGCGTCGATAAAGGATTTCAGGGGGGCGCCGATGCGGCAGCCGAGTTCGCGGGCGCGGGCGTTGGCGCACGACACCACGCCGTCCTCGTAGCAGGAGCGCGCGTCGCCGATGCGGGCGCTGTGGGCCGACACGGTCAGCGCCGCGATGCCGCGCTGCTGCAGTAGCGGCAGGCGGCCGATGCCGGCGCTGTCCTTGCCGATGCCGGCGTCGTTGAAGGTCACCAGCCAGGGGCGGGGGCGCACGCCGTCGGTGGCCAGGCCCGCCAGCCGTTCGCCGTGCGAGGCGGTGACGGCGATGCGGCCGTCGTCGTCCGCCTCCAGCAGCGAGACCGAGTCGGCGCCGATCACCCGCGGCGTGCCGTCGGCGGCCGTGGCCAGGACCGCGCGGGCCTCGTGGCGCGGCGCCGGCCAGGTCGGCGCCATGTCGGCATCGGCCAGCCGCCGCGCGGCCTGCGCCACGGCCATGCCGGGACGGCAGCCGAGCGCATGGGCCAGGCCGTTGACGTGGCTGATGATGCCGTGGCGCGCCATGTCGGCGCCGTCGCCGATGCGGCAGCTGCGGTAGTCGGCGGTGGCGGCGGCCACGCCCCATTGCTGCAGTTCGTCCAGGCCGGCGATGCCGGCCTGCTGCCAGCCCACGCCGGCGTCGTTCAAGACCACCGCGCGCACCCGGCCTCGGGCGGCGCAATAGGCGGCGTAGCTGCCGCCGTGCGAACCGGCGATCACCACGCGGCCGGCGTCCGTGGGGGCCAGCTTGGTGATGCTGTCGAGGATGCGGGCAGCCTCGGTGTGAATCTGGTTTTCCATATTATGGATGTTTGGTCGGATTTCCTTCGGGTTGCGAACTTCCGAGTGAAATCGACTTGTCTCTGTATAGGTTTGAATAATGATATGCAGCCGATTCTAAGAGGCGGCGGCTCGGATTCGCAATGTTGTCTCCATATTGTGGAAACTATATGAAGAAAGGCCGGGTGGCACAGGGCGAGCGGGCTAGGAGGGAGAAGCCGGGTGGAGCAATCGGTGCGGGACAGGGCGAGAAAGAGGGATAAGGCGGGCCGGGCCGGGTCGGCTGGTGGCGCCGTCCGCCGGGCGCGCGCAGGCGCGGAGGCCTGCGGGGGGCTTGCGGAGGGTCTTGCGACAGGTCCTGCGCTGCGGCGTGCAACGGGGCGTGAACGATCACGCGCGGCGAGCGCGGCGCGATGACCGTGCGGTGGCTAAGGAGAGGCCGGCGAAGCGGCTGCGGTTACCGCGTCAGGCAACCGCGTCGAGTAACCGCGACGCCGCCGTGCCGGCAAGCCGGCCAGGCGGGGACGGCCTTGTCGGCGCCGCCAGGGCGGGCGGCGCGCGGTCTCGATGGACGGGCCGGGCGGCCCGCCGCGTCTACTTTTCCCAGCCGCCGCCCAGCGCCAGGAACACGGCGATCTGGTCGTTGCTGAGTTCGGCCTGGCCGGCGGCCAGCGCGCTTTCGCTGCTGGCCAGCGTGCGTTCGGCGTCGAGCACCGTCAGGTAGTCGGTCTTGCCGTACTGGAACAGCTGGCGCGCCTGCGACGCGGCCTGCGCCGCCTGGTCGCGCGCGGCCTGCAGCGCGGCCTGGCGGTCGAGCTGGCGCGCATACACCACCAGCGCGCTCTCGGTTTCGCGCAGCGCGTTCAGCACCGAGGCGTCAAAGCGCGCCACGGCGGCCTTGGTGTTGGCCTCGGCCTCGGCGATGCGCGCCTGCACCGCGCCGGTGTTGGGCAGCGTCCAGGAGATCAGCGGCCCGACGCTCCAGCTGAAGGTGCCGCGGTCGCCGAACATGGCGGCCGGGCCGCCCGAGGCGCCGGACAGGCCCAGCGTGATCTTGGGATACAGGTCGGCCGTGGCCACGCCGATGCGCGCGGTGGCGGCGGCCAGCGTGCGTTCGGCCTGGCGGATGTCGGGACGGCGGCGCAGCAGCGCGGCGCCATCGCCCACCGGAATCGTCTGGCTCAGTTGCGGCGCGGCGGCGCATTGCAGCAGCGTGGTCGGGATCTCGGCCGGGGTCTGGCCGGTCAGCGCGGCCAGGCGGTACAGCGCGGTGCGCTGCTGCGCCTGGAACGGCGGCAGGTTGGCACGCAGCTGCTCCAGCTGGCTGCGGGCGCGGGTGACGTCGAGCGCGGTGCCGCGGCCGGCGCGTTGCAGCCGGCTGACGGCATCCAGCGATTCCTGCTGCACCTTGACCGAGTGTTCGGCCGAGGCCAGCTGCATGCCGGCCGAACACAGGTTGGCGTAGGCGCGGGTGGTCTCGGCCGCGACCGTGACGCGGGTGGCGTCGTACGCCGCCTGCGCCGACTGCGCATCGGCGCCGGCCGCTTCCACGGCGCGCCGGATCTGGCCGAACAGGTCCAGCTGATACGACATGCTGGCGCCGGCCGAGTACGACCAGCGGTTGGGCGGGTCGATGCCGGGCGCCAGTTCCTGGATGCCGGAGACGTGGCCGAAGGTGGGCGAGGCGTTCACGCCCAGGCTGGGCTGCTGCTGCGCCTGGGTTTCGCGCACGGCGGCCTGGGCCCGTTCGAGATTGGCGCTGGCCACGCGCAGGTCGGTGTTGGCCGCCAGGGCCTTTTCCACCAGGCCGTCCAGCACCGGATCGTTGTACAGCCGCCACCAGTGGCCGGGCACCTGGTCGCGCTGGAACACGCCTTCCCGCGCCTCGGCGAACGGCGCCTGCGCGCTTGGCCGGGTGGCGGCCGATCCGGCGGGCACCTGGTAGTCAGGGCCCACGGCGGCGCATCCGGCCAATGCGGCGGACAGCATCAGCGGCAGGAAGAATCTGGTGTTCATGGCGATTACGGCTTGGCGTTGTCTAGGAGATTGCGGGTTTGCAAAAAAGGCGTGTTCAGGACGGTTGGCGCGCGTCGGTCTGCGTCTGTGCGGGCGCGGCGGCGGCGCCGACCGCGACGGTGGCGGTCTGGCCGGCCACCAGGCGCACGCCGGTGGGGACTTCGTCGATCTTCACGCGCACCGGGATGCGCTGCGCCAGGCGCACCCAGTTGAAGGTCGGGTTGACGTTGGGCAGCAGGTTGGCGCCGGTGCTGCGGTCGCGGTCGGCGATGCCCAGCGCGATGCTCTCGACGTGGCCGCGGATCTGGCGGTTGTCACCCATCAGCGTCACGGTCACGGGGGCGCCTTCGTGGATGCCGGGCAGCTTGGTTTCCTCGAAATAGCCTTCGACGTAGAACGAGCTGGCGTCGACCAGCGCCATCACGCCGCGCCCGGCGCTGGCGTACGAGCCAGCCCGCAGGTCGAGGTTGGTGACGCGGCCATCGGTCACGGCCAGCACGCGGCTGCGTTCCAGGTTCAGGCGGGCGGTGTTCAATTGCACCTCGGCCTGGGCCAGCGCGGCCTCGGTCTGCTGCAACTTGGTCTGGCTCTGTTCCAGCGCTTCGGCGGCCACCAGCTGGCCGAGCGAGCGGTTGCGCTTGGCGTCGCGCAGCGCCTGTTCGCGCGCCACCTGTTGCGAGCGCACGGACGCTTCGGCCTGGTCGTAGGCCAGCTGGAAGCGCGCGCGGTCGATCTCGAACAGCACGTCGCCGGCCTTGACGTCCTGGTTGTCGTGCACCGGCACGGCGGTCACCAGGCCGGACACGTCCGGCGCCACCTGCACCACGTAGGCCTTGACGCGGCCATCGCGGGTCCAGGGCTCGACTTCATAGTGCACCCACAGCTGCCAGCCGGCGTAGACGGCGGCCGCGACCACGGCGGCGGTCACCGCGAATTTGCCGATGGCGGCGGGGCGCAGGGCATTGGGGAGTTTCATACCTATCTCTGCAGAAAGTAAGGGGAAATCAGGGAGACGCCATACAGCAGCACGATGAACAGCGCCAGGTCGAACAGCGCCGGGTGCCACACCAGGCGGTACAGCCCGGCGCGTGCCAGCACGCGGCGCACGGCCCAGGCCACGCCCAGGGTGACCACGCCCAGCACCAGCAGCCAGGGGAAATAAATGCCGTAGAGGTTGAATTCGCCGATCATGGTGTTTCCAGCGTGGGATGGGCGGGTTGGTAATCGGCCGCGTCGGGGAAGAAGGCGCGGCGCAGGCCCACCAGGGCCACCACGGCGCGGTCGCGCGCGGCGACGGTGCCGGGCGTGGCGCTGACGCTGGCCAGGGCCCGGTCGATCTGCGCCAGCATTTCCGGCGCTTTGTCGCCGCCGCGCCAGGCCGAGCGTTGACGGAAGAAGCGCGCCAGGCTGTCGAGCACCGGCGCGATGGTGGCGTCGGCCATGGGCAGGTGGCGGCGGGCGCGTTGCAGTTCGGTGATGTCGCGGCCCACGCGCAGGTCCTTGAGCGCATCGGCGGCGACCAGGTCGTCGGGCCGCTTGGCCATGGCCAGGCGCGGTTGCAGCAGGCCGATGCGGTCGAGCATGCGGGCGGCATAGGTGTGGCGGGCCGGGGCGCGCGGCGAGCTGGCCAGCGTGGCCAGTTCGTTCCAGTTGGCGGCCTGGATGCGGCGCGCGCTCCAGTCGGCGCTGACGGTGCGGAAGATGGCGGCGATGATCGCGGCGGTGGCCACGCCCATGCACTGCGCCACCTGGGTGTCGATGAACGACACCAGGTCGGCGGTGTGGGTGTCTTGCAGCGCCATGGTGCCCAGGAAGCCGAACAGCACCGCCATGGCCTTGCCGGTGGAGGCCGGCCGCGCGATGAAGATGCCCAGCACGAAGGCGGTGGGCAGCATCGCCAGCGCCAGCATCTCGAACGAATGGATGGCCGGCATGATGCCCAGGAGGTACAGCGCCGACAGCGGGATCGAATACACCGTGTAGGTCAGGAACTGCATGATGCCCGGCACCGGGTTGTCCTGCGAGGCGAAGAAGCAGCTAAAGATGGCGGCCATCATGGCGGCGGTGGCGCCGTTGCTCCAGGCCGTGCCGATCCAGAACAGGCAGACGGCCGAGATGGCGACGCCGGCGGCGGCGGCCGACAGCAGCGCCATGCCGCGGTCGCGGTGCAGCGCGCGATTGGGCGTGCTGGTGGCGGCGCGCGGCGCGCGCAGCGGGGCGCCGGCCAGTCCGGCGCGGATTTCGCGGCGCAGCGCCAGGCATTCGTCGTAGGTGTCGATCAGCTCGCGCAGCCGCGTCATGAGGCTGGCCAGCAGCGCGTCGCGCCAGCCGGAATGGCTGTCGATGGCGGGCGTCAGGCGCGCCACGGCGGCGCGCAACTGCACGGCGGTTTCATGGGTGGCCTTGGCGCCGGCGTTGATCCATTCGGAGATGTCGGCCAGCACTTGCGAGACCGGTTCGGGCAGCGTCTGGCCGTTGGCCTGCAGGGCGCGCATGCGGTCCTCGACCGCGGACACGGCGGGCGTGAGCGCGGCGATCTGGTCCTGCATGGCGCGCACCGCGCCGGCGGTCCAGCGCAGGTTGCCGGTGTCGAACGGCACGTGGGTCGACAGCAGGCGCAGCTGGGTGATGTCGTTGGCCAGCTCGCGGCGGTCGCGGTCTTTCTGTTCGGCGGTCTTGCCGCTCAGGGTGTCGTGGATCCAGAGCTTGGCGTCGCGCACCGCCTTGTCCAGCTGCAGCGTCAGGGCGGGCGCCAGGCCGCGGGGCAGCACGATGCTGTGGACCAGTGTGGCGCAGACGATGCCCAGGCTGATTTCCTCGACCCGCGCCAGCGCGGTGTCGAACACCAGCGACGGATCGGTGACGCTGGGAAAGCCGATCATGGCGGCGGTGTAGCCGGCCAGCATGAAGAGATACGAGCGCGGCGTGCGGTCCAGCACCGACAGGTACAGGCAGACGCCGACCCAGGCCACCATGGCGGCGGTCATGACGACGGGCGAATTGGACAGGCGCGGCACCATGTAGACGGTCATGGCCGAGCCGCAGAAGGTGCCGACCAGGCGGTACAGCGCCTTGGAGCGCACCGCGCCGGACCAGGGCTGGGCCACGATGTAGGCGGTGGTCATGGCCCAGAACGGGCGCGGCAGGCCGATGCTGTACGAAAGATAGAGCGCCATGATGGCGCTCAGGTAGCTCTTGAGGGAGAAGATCGTCTCGCGGACGTTGGGCAGTTTCATGGCCGCGGGTCCTCTTGCGCGCCGGCGGCGCCGCGGCCCAGCGCGGCCTTGAGCGAATCGAACACGCGCAGGCAGGCCTGCAGGTCGGCTTCGCTGACGCCGTCGAACAGGCGCCGGCGCAGTTCCACCAGCACGTCCTCGACCTGCTTGCGCAGGGCGTGGCCGGCCTCGGTCAGGTGCAGGGTCTTGGCGCGGCGGTCGTGCGGGTCTTCGCGGCGTTCCATCAGGCCGGCGGCGACCAGCTGGTCGAGCACGCGCACCAGCGACGGGCCCTCGACCCCCAGCGCTTCGGCCAGCGCGCCCTGGCGCACGCCGTCGCCCAGCCGGCCGGCCAGGATCACGGGCCAGGCGGTGGCTTGCGACAGGCCGTAGTCGGCCAGGGCCTTGTCGGCGGCGCCGCGGTAGGCGCGCGACAGCACCATCAGGTTGGCGGTGGTGGCCATGAGTTGGGAGTCGGTGGGGGTGTCCATAGGAATCGATTGTATCCTATCTATTAGCTTACTATTAATTGAAAATGGCGAAGATCTCCATTGATTTTTTCAATCGGGAAAATCAGGGGCGGGCTTTCCGTGGGTGGAAAGACGGGGCGGCAAGCGCATGCTGTCGCATCGGCTTGCGGGCGGCCAGGCCGGCCGCCCTGGGCGATCAGCCGTTGCAGTCAGCCCAGCAATTGGGCGTTTCGTACAGGCGCACGCGCGTCAGGCGCAGGTCGGCGCCGTAGTGGCCGTGATAGTGCGGCGCCAGGATCCCGAAGATGATGGCGGCCAGGTTCTCGGCGGTCGGGATGCGGTCCAGCACCACGGTCTTGTGGCCGGGCATCGAGTCGAGGAAGCCGCGCACGGCGGTGTCGCCCTCGTACACCAGGAAGGCGTGGTCCCAGACGTCGACGACGTGGGTCTTGGCGATGCGCTTGATGTCGGCGAAGTCCATCAGCATGCCGTTGTCGGATTCGCCGGGGGCCTGGACGATGTCGCCGGTCAGGGTGATTTCGAGCACGTAGCGGTGGCCATGCATGTTGCGGCACTGGCTGCGGTGATCGGGAATGCGGTGGCCGGCGTCGAATTCAAGCCTGCGGGTCACGGAAATCATGGAATGCCTATGTATTTATGGGTCTGCAGGCTCAGGCGCCATTGCGGGTGCTGCATGCAGTACTGGACGGCCTGTTCGGTGTTGGCCAGGCGGGCGGGGCCATCCATGGGTTGCAGGAAGAAGTGTTCGAAGTCCAGGTGTTCGAAGCGCGGAGGCAGGGCGTTGGCCTGGGGGTAGACCAGCTTGAGTTCGTTGCCGCGTTCGATGACGACGGGGGCGGTGCCTTTGGGGCTGACGCAGATCCAGTCGATGCCGGGAGGCGGCTGGACGGTGCCGTTGGTTTCGATGGCGACGGTGAAGCCGCGGGCGTGGACGACGGCCAGGAGGGCTTCGTCCAGTTGCAGCAGGGGTTCGCCGCCGGTGAAGACGATGTAGCGGTTGGCGGTGTCGGGGCCCCAGGCGGCTTCGATGGCGTCGGCGAGCAGGTCGGGGGTGGCGAATTTGCCGCCGCCGTCGCCGTCGGTGCCGATGAAGTCGGTGTCGCAGAAGGTGCAGGCGGCGCTGGCGCGGTCGCTTTCGCGGCCGGTCCAGAGATTACAGCCTGCGAACCGGCAGAAGACCGCCGCGCGGCCTGCGTGGGCGCCTTCGCCTTGCAGGGTTTTGAAGATTTCTTTGGCGGTGTAGGTCATGGGGGCGTGGCGCTTGGTGGTGCGCCAGGGAGGGGCAAAAGCGCATTATTTTAGTCGGTCTTGGTTGCGGGGGGCTGGGATGTCCTTGATGTCGTGGGCTTTTTCTCCTTTGTGGGGGCTGGCGGGGGATTTCCGCGGGGCGTTGCCGGGGGGGCGCGTCTGGTGCTTCGTAGGTCGCCCTGGGCGCGGGCGGGTCGGGAGGCGGGCGCCCACGATTGCGGTCCGGAGCGTTCGCTCCGGACTGCCCCTTCGTCATCTTCGTCACAGCCTTCGGCTGTTCCTTCAGATTCCCTCGGGCGCATCGAGGTTGCCCGCCTCCCGACCCGCCCGCGCCCAGGGCTGCGAATGCCTGGGTGCGTGGCGCTGCTGGGCTTCGGGGTTCTGGAGAGGCTTGCGGGGCCCGCCTTGAACGGCCGCGCGGGCGGCCGTTCAAGGCATACGCGAATTGGGGCGTTGGGGCGGTGTGCGCTGGCGCGCCTGCGCGGCGCATGCGCGGAGAGGCGTTGGGCCTGGCGAAGGCTTATATACTCTCGCGCTATGTTTCATGTTCAAGATTCTCTCCATATTGACGAGCGCGAGATTGAGTTCTCGATGATCCGGGCGCAGGGCGCGGGCGGGCAGAACGTCAACAAGGTGTCGAGCGCGGTGCATCTGCGGTTCGATGTGCGGGCGTCGTCGTTGCCGGCCGACATCAAGGATGCGTTGTGCGCGATGAGCGACCATCGCATTTCCAAGGAGGGGGTGATCGTCATCAAGTCGCAGTCGTTCCGCAGCCAGGACAAGAACCGGGCGGAGGCGATCGAGCGGCTGGTGAACATGGTGCGCGCGGCGGCGAAGGTGGAGAAGCCGCGGCGGGCGACGAAGCCGACGCGGGCGTCGCAGCGGCGGCGGGTGCAGCGCAAGGTGCTGCATGGCGAGGTGAAGCGGTTGCGGGGGCGGGTGCAGGGGGAGTGACGGTCTGCCTGGACGGGCTGTCGGTGGCTGCGGACGGCCGGTAACGGACGGCCGGTTATTGGGGGCGGGTCCGGGTGCGGAGTCGATTCCAAGGAAGGCCCCTCGGCCGGCAGGGGTATAACGATATATCGGGATGTCTCGATATAAGATTCGATAAATTGCGATATTTCAATATGACGACCACTGCTGCCACCGCCGTCGAGGCCACCACGGAGATCGATGTCGACGCCATTCTCAAGGCGTTGGCCAATCCCGTGCGCCGCGAGATTTTGGGGTGGTTGAAGACGCCGCAGGCGCACTTCGAGGAGCGTCCGGGCCATACCTTCGAACACGGGGTGTGCGCGGGCCATATCGATGGGCGCTGCGGGCTGTCGCAGTCCACCGTGTCTTCGCACCTCGCGGTGCTGCAGCGCGCGGGGCTGATTTCGGCCACCAAGGTGGGGCAGTGGGTGTTCTTCCGTCGCAATGAACCCGTGATTGCCGCGTTCCTGCTGCAATTGAATCAAGACATGTAGCCTGCCGCCGCTACCCAAGCCCGCCCGCCGGGCACGAGGATTGTTATGAGCCTGCTGTTCGAACCCTTGCAAGTGGGGGAACTGACCCTGCCCAACCGCATCATCATGGCCCCGTTGACGCGCCAGCGCGCCAGCGAAGGCCGGGTGCCGAACGACCTGATGGTCGAGTATTACGTCCAGCGCGCCGGCGCCGGGCTGATCCTGACCGAGGCCACCTCGGTGACGCCGCAGGGCGTGGGGTATGCCGACACGCCGGGGCTGTGGTCGCAGGAGCAGGTCAAGGGCTGGCGCAAGGTGACGTCGGCGGTGCACGAGGCCGGCGGCCGCATCTTTGCGCAGCTGTGGCACGTGGGCCGCATTTCGGATCCGGTGTTCCTGAATGGCGAACTGCCGGTGGCGCCGAGCGCGATCGCGGCCGGCGGCCATGTCAGCCACGTGCGCCCCAAGCGCGGCTATGTGGTGCCGCGCGCGCTCGAGACCGATGAGATCCCGGGCATCGTCGAGGCCTACCGCCGCGGCGCGCAGCTGGCGCAGGAAGCCGGTTTCGACGGCGTCGAAGTGCACGGCGCCAACGGCTATCTGCTGGACCAGTTCCTGCAGGACAGCACCAACCACCGCACCGACGGCTACGGCGGCTCGCTCGAAGCGCGCGCCCGCCTGATGCTGGAAGTGGTGGACGCCAGCGTCAGCGTGTGGGGCGCGGGCCGGGTCGGCCTGCATCTGTCGCCGCGCGGCGATGCCCATACGATGGGCGATTCGGATCCGGCCACGACCTTCAACTATGTGGCGCGCGCGGCGCGCCGCCGCGGCCTGGCGTTCCTGTGCGCGCGGGAACACGAAGGCGCCGACAGCCTGGGCCCTCAGCTCAAGGAATCGTTCGGCGGCGTGTACATCGCCAACGAAGGCTTCACGCGCGAATCGGCCGAGGCGGCGATTGCCGCGGGCCGCGCCGATGCGGTGGCGTTCGGCGTGCAGTACATCGCCAATCCCGACCTGGCGCAGCGTTTCGCCCTGAAGGCGCCGCTGAACGCGCCGGATTCGTCGACCTTCTACGCCGCGGGCGCGGTCGGCTACACCGACTATCCGGCCCTGGCGACGGCCTGAAGCGCCGCGCCATTGCCGCCCGCAACGGGTCGGCAATGGCGTGGGCGCATCAATGCAGCGCGGCGCGCATCGGGTAGGTGAACAACCCGTAGTGCGCCGCGTTCAGGCCCAGATGGGCCAGCACCGCGGCCGCCAGGCCGCCATGGCGATAGGCCAGCCCGTAGGCCACGCCGGCGATGCCGGCCAGCAGCATCCATTGCCAGCCGCCGGCGTAATGCGCCAGCCCGAACAGCAGCGCGGCGATCAGCAGCGCCGCGCTGGGGCCCCAGGGGCGGTCGCGCCAGCACCGCGCCAGCCGCTGCTGCACATAGCCGCGGAACAATGCTTCCTCGGCCAGCGTCACCAGCAACGCGTTATTGATCAGCCAGAGCCAGCCCGAGTCGGGCCATTTCGGCGTCCACCCCACCACCTGTAGCGCCAGCCCCAGCCCGAGGCAGGCCACGATGGCGCCCGCGCACGCGGCCAGCGCCGCGGTGAGCGTGGCGCGCGCGTTGGCGCCGGCCATCGCGGGCGCGGCGGCCAGCAGCACCCAGAACGCCACCAGCGGCTTGTCCAGGTTCAGGTACATGCCGAAGGGCACGGCGTCGGGCGTCAGCGCGGCGCGCGGAATCACCAGCGGATTGTGGAAGCCGGGCAGCCAGTGCAGGAACAGCAGCACCGCCAGGATCACGAACAGCGCATGGCCGGCGGCGCGGGCGGCCGGCGCCATGGCGGGTCGAACCAGCACGGCGGCCAGCGCCAGCAACGCGGGCCAGGCCAGCGCCAGGGGCTCGAGGCCGCCTTGCGTCCAGGCCCAGGCGTAGGCGGCCGCCAGCGGCAACAGCGCCCAGCGGCGCGTGGCCGGCGGCCACAGCAGGGCGGCGGCCAGGAACATCAGGGAGCCGGGAGAGGCGAGGGGCATGGTTCTTCCTGCGAGACAACGGGCGGCGCGTCACCGGCATCGCGTTCGCGGGAGGCGCCCAAAGGCGCAAGTGTAAGCGCCGGATTGCGCGGCCGCCGTCGGCCGCTTTTCATTTCCGCGCTTTCAGGCGACCATGCCGCAGCGGCGTTTCCCGCCCGGTGGCGGGAAGGAGCACGTTCCGCGCAAGGAGCAGCAATGAAATTGATCGCATGGTTGATGTTGGCGGCGGCGATCCTGCCGTTCGTCTGCACGATCGTCGCCAAGGCCGGCGGCAAGAAGTTCGACAACAACGATCCGCGCGCCTGGCTGGCGCGGCAGGAAGGCTGGCGCGCGCGCGCCAACGCGGCGCAGGCCAACACGTTCGAGGCGCTGCCGTTCTTCTACGCGGCGGTGCTGTTCGCGCTCTACAACCAGGCGGCGCCCCTGCACGTGGCCACGCTGATGGCCTGCTGGCTGGGCGTGCGCCTGGGCTACCTGGCGATGTACCTGGCGGGCTGGGGCGCGCTGCGTTCGCTGGTCTGGGCGATCAGCGTGGGCTTCATCATCGCCATCCTGTTCGCGGGCGTGTAGCCCGCTTGCGGGGGCCATGCCGGGTCCGGGGCGCCCCGCGCGCCCGGCCAGGCCGCATGGCCATCAGCGTCGATTCACTTCCACTCGAACACGGCGCGCGCGGTGCCGCTGTTCTGCACGTTGACCTCGCGTTCCTGCGCCTTGCCGTTGTAGGTGGCCGAGACCTTGTAGCTGCCGGCGGGCAGCTTGACCAGCATGTAGGGGCCCTGGGCTTCGGCGTGCAGCACCTGTTTGCCGTGGCCATCCTGGATGACGACGGCGACGTTGGCGACATAGTCGGCCTTGCCATCGCGCTGGGCGGCGAAGGTCAGCGACAGGGGGTAGTCCTTGGCGGCGGCCTTCATGGCTTCGGATTCGTCCAGGCCGATGCCGCCGCTGACGTATTGCACGCTGCCCTGGTGCTGGACGGCGGGCAGGGCGGCCTGGGCGGCGGTCAGGAAGCCGGCGAGGGCCAGGGTGCCCACGGTCATGGCGGCGGCCAGGGTGCAACGTTCGATGCGCTTGTTCATGCAATTCTCCTTGAAGGGATGATCACGCAAGAAATTCGACCGGCATGCCGGCGGCGAGTTCGCCGCCGGCTGTCCGTCGTCGCGGGGGGCGGACTATCCAAGCGTATCGCTCGCGCCACGATCACGCCAGGCGAATGCCAGCACGCTTTCGCCGCTGGCGCCGCCGTCGGGGGCAAAACGCTTTTCGGTCAATTGGCCGCTGCCGTCGTCGCACAGCGCCAGCACGGTGGAGCTGCGGGTGCCATAGTTCGGACTGACGATGAAGGGGCTGCTCAATAGTTTTTCGCGATCCGGCGGCAGGCCGGTGGCCGGCAGATCGGCGTCATCGGCCGGGCTGCGGTCGGCCAGCGCCTGGAACAGCGCGGGCAGGTCGGGCTGGGGGCCGCGCGCCAATACGCGTTCGAAGGCGGCTTTGGTGCGCGCCAGCTTGGGCCAGGGCGTGTCCAGCAGGTGGTTCGACAGCGCGTAGACGCCCGACGCCAGGCGCCGCGGGGCGCCGTCGCGGTTGCTGGCGTACCAGGCGCCGCGGGCATCGCCGACGATCAGGTTGAAACCGTTGTACGCCTGGCCGGCGGCATGCGCGGCGGCGATGTACTCGGCGGCCGGCGCGTGGCCGCGCAGGAAGTCCTCGACCAGCGCGCCGCGCGAGGGCGCATCGGCGATCTGGCGGCCGGGTTCGCGGAAATTCGTGACCAGCGCGTAGCGGCCGTCGCGGGTCGCGCCCATCCAGGTGCCGCCGGCCAGGCCGTCGCGGCCGCCGTATACGTCGGCGGCGTCGGCCCATTGCGCCGCCGGCAACGTCGGCCGGGCGTGGAATTCATCGCGGTTGGCGGCGATCAGGACGGGAATGCCCGGCACGGTATGCAGGGCGAGGACGGCGAGGCACATGGTTCAGTCCGGTTGGATGGTGTGGGACGGCGGGCGGGCGCGGCCGGGTTCGGCGGCGAAGCCCGGTCCGGCGAGCGTGGCGCGCAGCGCTTCGATGGCGCCGGCGGCTTCGCGCAGCGCGGGGGCGTCCGTGGCGATGGACGTGGCGCTGACCGCCGCGCCCTGGGTCACGGCCTGCGCCATGGCGTGCAGCGCGTCGGCCAGCCGCGCCAGCGCCGCCGGTTCGGGCGCCGGCTGGCCGGCGGGCAGCGACCAGGCGCTGTCGGAGATCGCGTTGGCGACCCGTTCCAGGGCCACCTCGACCGGCCACCAGGCCAGCGCCCGGCGGCTCACCAGGCGCGGTTCCGACAGGCCGCGCTGCAAGGCGATGCGCAGGTCGGACAGGCGCGCGTAGGCCTGGGTGCGCAGGTCGTGGCGGGCCGTGGAGTCGGCCTGGAACACGGTGTTCAGGTAAGCGGCCAGGGTTTCGATGGCGGTGGCCACCGCCTGGTCCAGGTTGTGGCGCTCGATCCGCATCCACGGCAGGTAGCCGACCGCCAGCACGATGGCGGCGGCCACCGCCACGTCCTCCAGCCGCGCCAGCGCGATCGGCCAGCTGCCGGGTTGCAGCGCGCCGATCAGCAGCATCAGGATGGGCAGCAGGATCGCCGAGAACAGGCCGTAGTTGCGGCGGATCGACCACGGCAGCAGGGCCGCCAGCACGGTCACCGTGAGCAGGCTGGCGATGCCGCTGCGGTCCAGCGCCAGCACCGTGGCGCTGATCGCCACGCCCACCACGCTGCCGGCGCAGCTTTGCAGCGCGCGGGCGAAGACCGAGCCGAAGTTGGGCTTGAACACCACCACCACGATCAGCGGCACCCAGTACGAGCGCGGCAGCGCCACGGCGCGCGCCACCGCCTCGGCGACGATCAGGCACAGGCCCAGCCGCACCAGGTAGCGCACGGTGGTGGGCCCCGGCCGGTAGGTGCGCGCCAGCACCCGCCAGGGCGTGCGTGGACGGGCCGGCGGCAGGGCGGGAAAGGCGTCGGGCCGCGCCGGGCCGCTGCCTTCCAGCAAGGGTTGCGCCTGCTGCAGCGCGTCGGCCAGCGCGCCGGCGCCGGCCTGGCGCAGCGCCGCGATGTCCTCGGCGGGCGCCTGCGGCGTGTCGTTCTCGACATGGTCGGCGAGCCGGTTGATGACGCGCGCGCAG
>NZ_CADIJR010000094.1 GCF_902859645.1 Achromobacter insuavis
ATGCCGCGGCCGACAACGCGGCGCCGGTCGCCGCCGAAGCCGCGACGCAAGCCGCCGCCGATGCCGCCGCCAGCGACGCCGGGGAAGCCGCCGCCGATGCCGCCACCAGCGTCGCGGTGGCCGGCACCGACAGCGAAGCCACGCTGCGCCAGATCTACCGCGCCGACGGCACCGCGTTGCTCGACAGCGATACCGCCGAACGCCTGGGCCAATATCGCGTGCTGCCCTTCTCCCCCCGGCGCGCCAACGACAGCTCGCGCGAGGCCGCGCCCGGCGCCGACCAATTGCCGCTGGCCCTGCTGCGGCCGAACGACTACCAGCAGCCCACCGGCATCCTGACGCGCTCGGGCAAGATCGTCACCAATCCCGACTGGGACGACATGAGCACCTACGACGCCGCCGCGCCGCTGCTGGTGAAGACGCGCAAGCGCACCGTCGGCGCCATCGACGCCGAGGGCAACTGGATCCTGCCGCCCACCTACGCCGGCATCGGCGGCTTCAAGGGCGCCTACAGCTGGGCGCGCACGCCGGCCATGAGCCGCGACGAAGCCGTGCTGATCGACACCCGCGGCAATACGCAGAAGCTGCCGGCCCACGTCGAAGTCAACGGCGAAAAGATCAATGGCGACCTGCTCTATTTCTACAAGCAGGACGACCGCCGCAACCGCCACTGGGGCCTGTGGAACATCCGCGGCGCCAGCATCGCCGTGGCGCCGACGCTCGACCGCATCGAGGATTTCCAGGACGACTGGGCCAAGGCGCAGGACCGCGACCGCTGGGGCATCATCGACCGCCATGGCAAGTGGGTCGTGCCGGCCACCTACGCCGGCAGCTACGACCTGGACTACCTCGGCAACGGCTACCTGCTGGCGCGCGAGCCCAAAGGCAAGAATGACTCGGGCTACCGCGACGACTACCGCCTGATCCATCTGCCCAGCGGCAAGCGCAGCGTGGTGCTGCACGAGAAACCGCGGGACCTGAAACAGGGCCGCTACCTGGGACAGGGCAAGGACGGCGGCACGCTGCTGTTCGACGCCGACGGCGGCATGACCCGCCTGTTCGACGGCGTGCCCGAGCGCCAGGATCAGTTCGGCGACTGGATCTACGTGCAATACCGTTCGCGCAACGGCGCGATCGACGCGCGCGGCAACCTCAAGGTCTCCGCCAGCAGCGGCGAGTTCAATCCGTTCTTCGTCCAGCCCGAGGGCCTGGCGCGCGTCTACGACGGCCAGCGCTACCGCCTCATGGACGAAAACGGCAAGGCCCTGCTCGAAAAGCTCGGCGATGGCACGCCGCTGGCCTCCATGCAGCGGGTGATCTTCCGCGACAGCGACGCGGCGGAAAGCGTCATGACCGACCTGCAGGGCCGCGAAATCACGCGCTTCAAGGGCGAGTTCACTGTCGAGGAGCGCACCGCCAGCGAGGGCGTGGTGGCCTATCGCGGCAGCGGCGACCGCTACGGTTTCGTCAATGCCGCCGGCAAGCGCATCGTCGGCCCCTACTTCAACAAGCTCGGTCCGCTGCGCGACGGCCTGGCGTTGGCGCGGCGCGACCAGCGCAGCGGCAAGCTGCTCGGCTACATCGACCTGAGCGGGCGCTACGTGATCCCGCCCGAGTTCGGCTGGGCCGGCGACTTCAAGGAGGGCCGCGCGCTGGTGCGCCGCGATCGCCTGCTCGAATTCATCGACACCCGCGGCAAGACCACCGCCATCTTCGGCCTGCTGTGCGGCCAGATCATCGTGATGGACGCGCAGGAACGCGTGACCTGGCCGCGCGAGAAGCTGACCTGCCCCGACGCCGTCGGGACCGAAGGCGTGCCCGTCCCCGAATCCACCAAAGCAGAACAATCATGACCACGCGCGCGTTTCACGCCACCCGTATCGCCTGCGCCGTCGCCGCGCTCGGCCTGTCGCTGTCCGCCCACGCGCAATACCGCCAGAACGGCATTCCCTGCGTCGACGGCCTGATGGATCCGGCCGCGACCAGCCGCGACATCCAGGACTACCAGGGTCCCGCCGGTTGCATCGGGCCGCTGTCGGACAATCGCGCCGCCGTGCTGCTGCCGTCCTCGCTGGAGGAAATCGACCGCGTGCCGACCGACCAGTCGCTGCGCCGGCATGCCTGGGGTTTCATCGACGGCAACGGCAAGCTCGTGGTGCAGCCGCAGTTCGAACGCGTCGGCAACTTCCACCACGGCCTGGCCGCGGTGCGCTGGAAGGGCAAGTGGGGCTATATCGACGGCAAGGGCAGGATGGCGGTGCCGCCGCGCTATGACAGCGTCGGCGACTTCGTCGAGGCCGGGCTGGCGGTGGTGACGCTGGACGGCCAGCGCCAGCTGATCGACCGCGGCGGCAAGGCCGTGGGCGACGCGCTCGACGCCAGCGTCGACAACGTGATCCTGGGCGAGGGCCGGCCGGCGCAACTGTCCGTCACCTACCGCGAGGAATACCGCTCCCCCGACGGCGAGCGCCGCTACGCCAAGGATGGCCTGCGGGTGGTGTCGAGCTACGGCAAGGACCTGTTCATCGGCGTCGACGACCATGGCATGTACGGCCTGCTCGACGCCGACTGGAACTGGCGCATGGAACCGAAGTTCAGCGACATCACGCGGCAGAAGGACGACCCGCTGGCGCTCGGCATCGGCGACGATGAGGTGGTGCTGATCGACGAGCAGGGCGCGCTGATCGGCGAGGGCAAGCGCTATCAGCGCCTGGGCCGCGTCGGCAAGGCGTTCTGGAGCGCGCAGCTGCCGACCACGGGCTACGCGCTGCTGGACGCGCGCGGCCAGCCCATCGCCACGCTCACCAACGAGGAAGCGAACGCCTCGGATATCTACGACAACACGCTGGTCTACCGCTCGGGCGACACGCTCAAGGCCTATGTGCCCGGACGCGCCGAGGCCCTGACGCTGGGCAGCCGCGACCTCAAGCCCGAGCAGAACGAAGGCGGCTATCTGCTGCTGCGCGGCAAGGCCGGCAATGTCGCCGGCCTGCTGACGCCCAAGGGCGCCTGGCTGCAAGGCGACAACGCGCCGTCCTGGCTGGCGCAGGCCAGCCGGCTGGCGGTGCGCCAGGGCAAGCTGTGGGTTTCCAGCCAGGACGGCCAGCTGCTCAACGCCATCGATGCCGACGGCCGCGCGGTGCTGCAACCCGAGGCGGTCGAAGCGGCGCAAGGCTCGCAACTGCGCGACATGCCGCTGGACGTGCCCGACGGCCCGCTCGGCGTGCTGGGCCAGGGCTATTGCCACTGCACGGAAGGCGGCGCCGGCCTGCTGCTGGCCGACGGCAGCGTCGCCACCCGCAAGGACTGGAGCGAGATCGTGCCGCTGGACGGCCCGCGCGACAACGACACGGCGGAGGACGCCGCCGAGGCCGCGCCGCTGACCGCCGACCAGTTGCGCTTCGCCGCGCAGACCGACGAGGGCGTGCAGCTGCTCGACGGCCGCGGCCAGCCGATGGACCTGCCGCTGCAACAGCACATCGGCGCCTTCCGTCACGGCTACGCGCTGATCTACGCCAAGGGCGAGACGCGCCTCATCGACCGCGCCGGCAAGACCTATGCCCTGCCCGACTACTTCGAGGCCGAAGTGGTCGCGCCGGGACTGGTGCGCTACCTGAAGACCGCGGCCGAGGGCGACCCCTGGGGCCTGTACGACTTCATCGCCGGCAAGGAAGTGTCGGCCCCGGTCTTCCAGTACATCGGCGCGTTCCACGACGGCCGCGCCATTGCCGCGCTCGGCAAGGACAAGGTGGGCCTGATCGATGCGCAAGGCAAGTGGATCGTGCCACCGCGCCACAACGATGCCCGCCGCGTCAACGACAAGCTGTGGCTGATGTACCAGGCGGGCTCGAAGGAAGAGGACTACCGCCGCCCGGCCGCGCTGTTCAATCGCGAGGGACGCGTCCTGACCAGCTTCCAGCCGGCGCTGGATGTGTCGCGCGACGGCAGCGGCGCCTATCTGGCCTACAGCCAGAAGAACCGCTGGATCATCGCGCCCGACGCCTCCGACGCGCTCGACCTGCAGGACGCGAACTACACGCCGATGGGCGCCTGGCTCGCCATCCGCCGCGCCGACCGCCACGGCTATGTGGATGGCCAGGGCCGCTGGCAGATCGCGCCGGGCGCGGTGCCCGGCACGCGGTTCCAGGGCAAGCCGGCACGTGCGCTGGTGAGCGGCGAAGACGGCGCCCGCCTGATCGACGAACACGGCAAGACCGTGGCCAGCCTGCCGGCCGGCGACTGGTACTGGCCGACGGGATCGGCCTGGCTGCTGCGCGCGGACGCCGACGCCGCCGGCAACCCGGTCACTGTCTACACCGACACCACGGGCAAGACACGCCTGACCCTGCCGGGCACCGCGACCTCGTTCTCCGAAGGCCAGGCGGCCGTAGTGCTGCCCAACGGCAACATGCGCGCGGTCAACGAAAAGGGCGTGGAGAGCGGACCGACGTTCAGCTACATCGGCCCGCGCCGCGACGGCCTGGCGGCGGTCCTGGTCGGCGACCGCTACGGCTACGCCGACAGCCAGGGCCGGCTGGCGATCACGCCGGTCTACCTGTGGGCCTCGGCCTATGCCAACCAGCGCGCCGTGGTGTCGACGCGGGATCTCTCGATGATCGTGGACGAGCGCGGCACGATGGTGGCGCGCGTCACCATGGAATGCGGCATCCGCACGCTCCACGGCAGCTATAACCAGCGGCTGTGGCCGCTGTCGATGCCGCAGCGCTGCCGCCAGTGAGGCCGCGCGCGCCGGAACGAGCCGGCGCGCGCCCCGGCCCTGCTACTGCGCGTCCAGCGCCAGGTAGCGGCGGGTCTGCACGATCTCTTCGCGCTCCTTGAAGCTGGTCAGGCGGTCGGCCAGCGCGCTGCTGTCGCCGGTCTCGCGGATCGCCGCCAGCGTGGCCTGCATGGCGTGGATGGCGGCGCGTTGCAGGTCCGACGGAATGATCGCCAGGCGATAGCCCATCGCGGCCAGGTCGGGCAGCGGCACCAGCGGCGTCTTGCCGCCATAGAACATGTTGATCAGCTTCAGGCCGGGCAGCCGGTCGGCGATGGCGCGGATCTGCTCCAGCGTTTCCGGCGCCTCGACGAACACCATGTCGGCGCCGGCCTTCACATAGCGCTCGGCGCGCGCGATGGCGGCATCGAAGCCTTCCACCGCGATTGCGTCGGTGCGCGCGATCACCAGCGTGTCGGCATCGGCCAGCGTCTGGCGCGCGATGTGGACCTTGCGGCACATTTCCTCGGCGTCCACCAGGCTCTTGTCGTCCAGGTGGCCGCAACGCTTGGGAAACGACTGGTCCTCGATATGGAAGGCCGCGACGCCGGCGCGCTCCATGATGCGCACCGTGCGCTCGACGTTGGCCGAACCGCCGAAGCCGGTGTCGGCGTCGGCCACCACCGGCAGGCCGCTGGCGTCGACGATCTTCTCGACCCGGTCCATGACCTCGGTGAAGCTCAGCAGGCCGATGTCGGGATAGCCCGCGGCGCGCGCGATGGCGCCGCCGCTGGCGTAGACGGCGTTGAAGCCGGCCGCCGCCACCAGGCGGGCCGACATGCCATCGTAGGCGCCGGGCGCCACCACGATGTCCTGGGCCAGATGGCGGCGCAGCAGCGCGCCGGGGGTGGGAGTCGAAGCCATGCGCATTCCTTTGGAAACGAAGAGGGGATGTGCGCATCATCGTTCCGCCGCACTAGAATGTCCAATATATGGAAAATTGATAATCGGTACTTTCTGGATACCAATATGGAACTGCGCCACCTGCGCTATTTCGTGGCCACCGCCGAGGCCCAGCACTTCACCCGCGCGGCCGAGCAGCTGGGCATGGCGCAGCCGCCGCTGTCGCAGCAGATCCGCCAGCTGGAAGAGGAAGTCGGCACGCCGCTGTTCGACCGCCGCGGCCGCGGGGTCAGCCTGAACGACGCCGGCCACGCCTTCCTGGCCTGCGCACAGGACATCCTGCAACGCGCGCAGGACGCGGTGCGGACGGCGCGCCGCGCCGCGCGCGGCGAGGTCGGCGAACTGTCGCTGGGCTTCACCGAATCGGCGTCGTTCCATCCGGTCGTGACCGAATTGATCCGGCTCTACCGGCAGCAATACCCCGATGTGGAAATGACGCTGTCGCAGGACGACAGCGAAACGCTGGTGGCGCGCCTGCGCGAAGGGCTGATCGACGCGGCCTTCGTGCGGCCGCCGTTCGCGATGGACGGCGGCCTGCGCTTCACGCAGCTGACGGAAGAGCCGCTGGTGGTGGCGCTGCCGCTGGGCCACGCGCTGGCGCGGCGCAAGCGGCTGGCGCCGGCCGACCTGACGCAGGAACGCTTCATCCAGTATTCGCGCAAGTCCGGCTATGGCCTGAGCGCCGACATCATGGCGGCGTGCCGCCAGCATGGGCTGAACCCGCTGCCGGGCCAGCGCGCGCCGCAGTTGTCATCGGCGGTGAACCTGGTGGCGGCGGGCATGGGCGTGGCGATCGTGCCGGCGTCGCTGCGCCACCTGCGTCCGGACGGCGTGGTCTACCGCCCCTTCGCGCTGGACTGGCCGCGCGCGGTGCTGGGCCTGGTGGTGCGCGACGATGCGCCCGGCGGACGCGTGGCCAACCTGCTGGCGCTGGCGCAGGGGTAGTCGCGCGCTAGTGACCTAAACCCGCGGCCTGAACCCGCGGCCTGATCCGCGCCACGTCAATCGTCGTGCGATTCGTGCACGGCGATGGCGCCACGCTTCCAGTAGCTGGCGGCGCGGATGCGGCTCTTGTCGACGCCGTGCTGCGCCACCATGATTTCACGCACCGCCTTGGCCACGGCAGACTCGGCCGCGATCCACGTATAGCCCTCGCCCGCCGGCAACGCCAGCTCGCGCGCGGCCTCCAGGAGCAGCGTGCTGTAGCCGGCGGCGGTGCCGTCGCGATGCAGCCAGCGCACCGTGGCCTGTGCCCGGGTCGGCAGGGCAATCTCGTTGGCGGCGGACGGCACCTCGATCAGCACCAGCGCCTGCGCGGTCGCGGGTAACTCCTCCAGGCGGCGGGCGATGGCGGGCAGCGCGGTCTCGTCGCCGATCAGCACGTGCCAATCGAAGCCCTTGGGCACCACGAACGAGCCGCGCGGGCCGCCGATGCCCAGGCGCTGGCCGGCCTCGGCCTGCTCGGCCCAGGTCGAGGCGGGGCCATCGCCGTGCAGCACGAAGTCGATATCCAGTTCCTCGCGCGCGGCGTCGTAGCGGCGCGGGGTGTAGTCGCGCGCCGCGGGGCGCGGCGCGCCGTCGGGGAACTTGATGCCGTCGGGGCCGACCTCGGGCAACAGCAGGGGTTGCGAGGGATCGGCGGGGAAAAACAGTTTCACGTGGTCGTCGAAGGACGCGGACACGAAGTCGCGCAGGTCGTCGCCGGTGAAGGTGACGCGGGCCAGCAGGCCGGCGATGCGCTCGACGCGCGCCACGGTCAGGATGCGCATCTTCAGGGGATGGCGCACGCGTTCGACAGTCAGGTCGCTACGGGTCATGGGGTCTCCAATGGAATAGGCGGAATCAGTCACAGCTCTTGCCGGTGATTTCCGCGGTCGCGCGGCGCAGGATGGCGGCGATGCGACGTTGTTCGGCGGGCGACGCCTCGGTGCGCTGCAGCAGCGCGTGGCGGATCTCCTGGCGGGCGTGCACGAACTCATCGATCCAGCCGCTGGCGTCTTCCTCGTCGGTAGCGGGACGCGGCTCGCCGCTCCAGGCCTGGCGCATCCAGTCCATCTTGCGGGCCACGTGCTTGAGCTTGTTGAACATCACCGACAGGCGCTCGCGGTTGGCTTCCAGGTGTTCGCGGCCCGGGTCCGCCAGGTGGTAGCGCTTCTTGCTGCCTTCCTGCTCGACGGTGGCGTAGCCCAGTTCTTCCAGATAGGTCAGCGCCGGATACACCATGCCCGGGCTGGGCGTGTAGAAGCCGTTGGACATCGCGCCCAGCGCCTTGATCAGCTCGTAGCCGTGGCTGGGGTTCTGTTCCAGCAGGCCGAGCAGCATCAGTTGCAGGTCGTCGGCCGAGACTTTGCGGCCGCGCGCCCAATGACGGCCATCGCCGCCGAAGCTGTCGTCGGCATCGCCGCCCCGGCCGTGGCCGCCCCACGGGCCGCCAAACCAGCCGCGCCCGCCGCCGGCATGACGGCCATGACGGCCGCGGCCGCCTTCGTGGCGACCATCCGCGCCGTGGCCGGCGTGGCCATGACGTTCGTAGGGGTCGTGATGATCGAGGGATTCGTGGCGACCGCGATGATCGTGGAATTCGGGATGGCCGTGATGGCCGTGGTGATGATCGTGGTGGCCGTGGTGATGATCGTGGTGGCCGTGGTGATGATCGTGGTGGCCGTGGTGGTCGTGATGGCCACGGTGGCCGTGGTGGCGCTCGCGCGATTCATGGCGCGAGCCGCGGGCAAAGGCGGTCAGGAAGTGGAAATGGCGCATGGGGGCCTCGCTGGGAGTCTGACGTGTTACTTAAAACATATCTTAAGATATATGTCTTACGATACACAGACACGATTCCGGCCGTCAAGCGCCTTTTTTTGTGACGCCGCTACCGGGGCGTCTTGTCGAGCACGCCGGCGGCGATGCCGGCCACGATCAACGCCATCCCCAGCAACAGCGGCGCGCTCAGGGGCTCGTGCAGCACCACCGCCGAACACAGCAGGCCCACCACCGGCACGCCCAGCAGGCCGATCGACGTGACGCCCGCGGGCAGGGACCGGTTCACGTTCACCGCCGCCCAATACGCCACGGCGATGCCGAACACGCCGCCATAACCCAGCAGCCAGCCCAGGTCCGGGCTCCACGTCACGCGCGGCGCGCCCTCGGCCGCCCAGGCGACCGCGGCCAGCACGCCGGAGGCCAGCAGCGCCTGCCAGAACGCCAGCTCGAACGGCGGCGTGACCCAGCGGTGGGCGCGCACGTAGACGATGTTGGCGGCCCAGCACAGCGCCGCCAGCAGCACCAGGCCGTTGCCGAACACGGCCTCGCGATTGCGCCAATCGAACGCCAGCGGATTGAAGATGACGACCAGCCCCAGCAGGCCGAGCGCCAGCCCGAGTTGCCGGCCGCGCCCGATTGGCTCGCCCAGGAACACGCGCGCGGCCGGAATGACCCACAGCGGCGTGGTATAGGCCAGCACCACCGAGCGGCCGGCCGGCACGTATTGCAGGCCGAGACTGACCAGGGCGGCGAACGCGCCCATGTGCAGCAGGCCCACGCTCAGGATCACGGGAATGTCGGCCTTGACCGGCCAGGCCACCCGCCGCAGCGCCAGGCCCAGCGCCAGCAGCGCGGCGGCGCCGGCGACGCTGCGCGCGGCCACCGCCCAGATCGGGGTCATGTATTGCAGCAGCAGCTTGCTGACGACCCAGGTGAAGCCCCAGGCCAGCACCACCACGACGAGCAGCGACAGGGCCTGGCGGCGGGGCAGGATTTGAGTGGACATGGCGCGGGCGGAAGGGGCGAATCGCCCCGACTATAGAAGCGCGCCGCGCCCCCGCCGTAGCGCCACGCGGCGCCTAATCTCTGGAGCCACGCGCGGCCGCGCGCGGCTTGCGCGCCAGCCAGCGCGCGACAGCCGCGGCCTGTGGTTCGTCCGGCGCGGGCGCGTACACCACCAGGCGCAGGTGGCGGCTTTCATCGACCGACAAGGTGGAATGCTCGAACGCCACCTCGCCCAGCGCCGGCAGGCGCAGGCTGCGCACGCCCATGCAGGCGCCGTGCACGTCGTGCTCGCGCCACCAGGCCTTGAACTCGGGCGCGACGCGTTCCAGTTCGTCGACCAGTTCGGTGATGTCCGGCGCGCCCGAGGCCGAGGCGAAATCGCGCCGGAAGGTGGACAGCATCGCCGGCGCCTGCGCCGGCCAGTCGACGAACAGCTCGCGCATCGCCGGATCCACGAACAGCATCCACAGCAGGTTGCGCCGCCCCGCCGGCTGCGCGCCAAAGCCGAACACGCGCTCGGCGGCGGCGTTCCACACCACCACGTCCCAGCGCAGGTTGAGGATGTAGGCGGGACGCGCGGGCAGGTCGTCCATCAGGCGTCGCACCTGCGGCGGCACGGTGCACCAGGTGCGACCCGGCTCGGCTGGCGGACGCTGGTGCGCCAGCAGGTACAGGTGGCGCCGTTCCGCCGCGTCCAGTCGCAGCACGCGCGCCAGGTTTTCCAGGAAGGTGGCCGACACACTGATGTTGCGGCCCTGCTCGAACCAGGTGTACCAGGCCAGGCCGACGCCGGCCAGCGCCGCCACTTCCTCGCGCCGCAGGCCGGGGGTACGACGACGGCCGCCGGCGGGCAGGCCCAGCGCGGCCGGACTCAGGCGCTCGCGGCGCAGCCGCAGGAATTCGGCGAGGTCGGCGCGGGTGCGGTCCAGCCGCTGCGCGCCCGTGTCGAGCGCGCCGGCTCGCGGCGCGGGCGCGGCGGCCGGCGCCGCGTCATGCGAAGGGGAACGGGGCATAGGCTATTGCCTTCAGTAATAGCATAAACAGCTAAATTGTATGAGGCTCGAACAGCCCACAGAATAGCGCCGATCCCCACTCCCGCGGCCTGTCCATGTCCTCCGCCACCCTGCCCTCGCCCTGCCCCGATGCCGCCACCAAGCCCGCCACGCCCGGCCCGCTCGGCCTGGCCGTGCTGCTGTCCGGCGGCTTCATCACGATCTTCGACCTGTTCGTGGTCAACGTCGCCATCCCCAGCATGCAGACGACGCTGGCGGCCAGCTTCGCGCAGATCAATTTCATCATCGTCGCCTACGAGCTGGCCTATGGCGTGCTGCTGATCGCGGGCAGCCGGCTGGGCGACCGTCATGGCCGCCGGCGCCTGTTCATGCTGGGCATGGCCGGCTTCGCGCTGGCCTCGGCGCTGTGCGGCCTGGCACCCGACGCCAACACGCTGATCGGCGCGCGCGTGCTGCAGGGCGTGGCCGCGGCCATGCTGTTCCCGCAGGTCTACGCGCTGATCCGCGTCAGCTACGACGGCCATGCGCGGCGCCGCGCCTTCGGCCTGCTCGGCATGACGCTGGGACTGGCGGCCATCGCCGGCCAGGTGCTGGGCGGCTGGATCGTGCATGCCGATCTGTTCGGGCTGGCATGGCGCACGATCTTCCTGGTGAACGTGCCGGTCGGCCTGCTGGCCTGGCGGCTGGCGCGCCACATTCCGGAATCGCGCGACGCCGCGGGCGCGCCGATGGATTGGGGCGGCTCGGCGCTGGTCGGCGCGGGACTGGGCCTGTTGCTGCTGGCGCTGGTCGAAGGCCCGGCGCGCCATTGGCCGACGTGGACGCTGGCCTGCGGCGCGGCGTCGGTCGCGTTGCTGGCGCTGTTCGTATGGATGCAGCGCCGCGCCGGCGCCGCCGGCCGCGCGCCGCTGGTCGACATGACGCTGCTGGCGCAGCCGCGCTTCGCCGCGGGCTGCCTGCTGGTGACGCTGGTGTTCTCCACCGCCAGCGCCATGTTCCTCTGCTACGCCCTGCTGTTGCAGACCGGGCTGGGCGTGGATGCGCTGACGGCGGGCACGGTGTTCGCGCCGGCCAGCGTCGGCTTCGTGGCCGGCTCGATGGCGGCGCCGCGGCTGGTGGCGCGCTTCGGCACGCACGCGGTCACCGTGGCCGCGCTGCTGTATGGCGGCGCCACGGCCACGCTGATGTGGCAGGTGGGCGCGGCCGGCGCCGCGCTCGCGCCCTGGTCGCTGGTGCCCGCGCTGGTCTGGCTGGGCGCGGCGCAAGGCGCCGTCAACACGCCGCTGGTGAACCTGGCATTGGGACTGGTGGAAGACCGCCAGGCCGGCATGGCGGCGGGCGTGGTCGCCACCTTGCAGCAGGTCGGCGCGGCGCTGGGCGTGTCGGCCGCCGGCATGCTGTTCAGCGGCACGCTCGATGCGCTGGCGGACGCGGCCGTCGGCGACCGCTACGCGCAGGCCTTCGCCAGCGCGATGCGCTTCAACCTCGCGGCCATCGGCGCGTCGGTGCTGTTGCTGGGGTGGCTGGGACGGCGCCGTTGACGACGCCATCCCGAGGACGCGGCGCTATGGCGCCAACGGCACGCCCGGCTGGCTGGCCGAACGCGTGCCCGGCAGCGGATGGCAGGACTGCGGATGATAGGTGTGCACCAGCGACAGCTTGACGCGGTCGCTGCGGTTGCCCTGCGCCGCGTGCAGCGTGCGGCAATGGAAGAACACCAGGTCGCCGGCGCGCAGCTCGGGACAGACGGCGCGCCCGATCCATTCGGCATTTTCGGGCGCGTCGTCGCGGAAGAATTTCTTCTCGTCGAACTGCGCCGGCTGGAACGCGGCCGCGTGCGAACCGGGGATGAACGACAGGCCGCCGTTGTCCCGGTTCTCGTCGCCGAGCGCCAGCCAACAGGACACCAGGTCGGTGTCGGAGAACGACCAGTAGCGGATGTCCTGGTGCCAGCCGGTCAGGCTGCCGTAGGCCGGATGCTTGGTCATCACGCAGTTGTGGTGCACGGTGGACAGCACCGGCGTCTCGCCGAAATAGCGCGCCAGCGATTGGCCGATGCGCGGGTCGGTGGCCCATTGCGCGAACAGCGGATCGCGGCCGTAGGCGCCGAGCAGGCGCCGCACCGTCAAGCCGCCTGCGGCGTCGCGCGACTCGGGGGCGCCGGGATAGCGCAGATCCGCCTCGTATTCGATGGGCGCCACGTGCTCGTGCAAATGGCGCTCGGCCAGCGCGCGCAGCGCCGCCACCTCGGCCGGGTCCGCGAACTGGCGCGCGACCACGAAACCCTGCTCGCGCAGGACCGCTAACTCATCTTCTTGCAATGACCCGGACATGATGAACCTGCCAAACCCTCAGACCCCGCGGCATGAGCTGCAAGCGTCTGCGCACACGGCAGGCGCGTGCCGGACGAGGCGCCGGCGAGCGCGGGAGAGCTAGATTACACCCAAACCCGCAGCCCCGGCCCGGCTAGGCCTGGCCGCCGGTCGGCGTATTGTCGGGCGGCGCGCCGGCCCTGAGCCGGGCGGTGTCGCGCTCGACTTCCTCGTGGTTGACCCATTCGCGCCACACGGCCACCAGCAGCGCCATCAGCACCGGGCCCACGAACAGCCCGACGATGCCCATGGTCTTCACGCCGCCCACCAGGCCGAAGAAGGTCGGCAGGAACGGCAGCTTGACCGGGCCGCCCACCAGGCGCGGGCGCAGCGTCTTGTCGACGATGAACAATTCGACGCTGCCCCACACCATCAGCGCGATGCCCGCCACCATGTGGCCGGAACCGACCAGATACAGCGACACCAGCGTGAACGACAGCGGCGCGCCGCCGGGGATCAGGGCCATGAAGCCGGTGACCACGCCCAGCAGCACCGGCGACGGCACGCCCGCGACCCAGTAGGCGATGCCCAGCACCACGCCCTCGCCCAATGCGATCAGGCCCATGCCGGTGACGGTGGAATTGATGGTGGCCGGCACCACGCGCGAAAAACGCTGCCAGCGCGCCGGCAGGATGCGTTCGCCCAGCACGTCCAGTTGCGCCACCATGCGCACGCCGTCCTTGTAGACGAAGAACAGCGTGATCAGCATGAACAGCACGGTCAGCAGCAGCTGGAACACATTGCCGGTGGCGGCCAGCACCATGCGGTAGATATTGCCCAGGTGTTCGCCGCTGACGGCTTCGACCAGCGCGCCCAGCGCATGCGGCTGGCCGATGTAGGCCTCCCAGTATTCGCCAAGCCGGTCGCCCACCACCGGCATCGAGGTGATCCAGTTCGGCACCGCGACGCCGTGGCGGTTGGCGGCGATGGCCCAGGCGAAGAAGGTGCTGGCTTCCTTGATGGCGTACGACAGCGCCAGCGACAGCGGCACGATCAGCACCACGATCACCACCAGCAGCGCCAGCGAGGCCGCCAGCGCGGTGCGGCCGCCGCAACGCGCGACCAGCCGCTGGTACAGCGGCCAGCTGGCCAGGCCGATGATCAGCGCGGCCAGCGCGGGCACCAGGAAGCCGCTGAGGAAATACACCCCCGCCAACAGGACGAGCAGCAAAAGCCAACGGGCGATCAGGTAAGCGGGAAGTACAGGCTGCATAGAGCGGATCGACAGTGAATGCGTTGAGGCTTTGACTGTCGGACTATACAGACGTTTCCAGAAATACGAGGGACGCAAAGCCTGTATTTACTACGGGGTTTCCCGGGTTTTCCAGGATTTTGCCGGCGAATTGCCGGCATGGCGGGCCAGGCGGCCCGCCATGCGCCCGCCTACAGGGCGTATTCCGCGGCTTCCTCCCGCGCGGTGCGGCGGCGCGGCATGGGCTCGTTGGCGGCGGCCACGCCGGCCACGGCCATCTGCTTGGCCTGGCTGACCTGGCGTTGCTGGAACACGCCGCAGCTGGCGGCGGCCGGGTCGGTCTCATCGCGGCCGCTGAGCAGCGGGCAGCTGGCGAACAGTTCCGCGACCCAGTCGGCGAAGGCGCGCACCTTGGGCGACAGCTGGCGGCTTTGCGGATACAGCACCGAGATCGGGGTGGCGCTGGGCTTCCACTGCGGCAGCACTTCGATCAGCTCGCCCGACTGCAGGTACGGCAGCGCCATGTAGCGAGGCGTCTGGATCAGGCCGAAGCCCTTCAGGCCGCAATCCAGGTAGGCGCCGGCCTCGTTCACCGCCACGGTGCCGCGCATGTCCACTTCCTGGTGCTTGCCGTCGATCTTGAAGTCCCAGGCGCAGTTGCGGCCGGTGCGGCTGGAGAAATAATGCACCGCGTGGTGGTTGCGCAGTTCCTCGATGGTCTGCGGCATGCCATGGCGCGCGACGTAGGTCGGCGAGGCGCAGGTCACGGTCTGCAGCGTGCCGATGCGGCGCGCCACCAGGCTGGAGTCTTCCAGGTCGCCGGCGCGGATGACGCAGTCGACGGCCTCCTGCACCATGTCCACCGGACGGTCGCCCAGGCCGAGCACCAGCTCGACGTCGGGGTACTTGTCGTGGAAATCACACAATGACGGAATCAGGATCAGCCGGCCGATACAGGTCGGCACGTCGATGCGCAGCCGCCCCTTCAGGCGCAGGGCCGCTTCCTGGAAGCAGGCCTCGGTTTCCTCGACATCGGCGAGAATGCGCACGCAATGCTGGTAGTAGCCGGCGCCGTCGGGCGTCAGGCCGATGCGGCGGGTGGTGCGGTTGAGCAGGCGCACGCCCAGCAGGCGTTCGAGGTTCTGGATGATGGTGGTGACGGTGGTGCGCGGAAGCGAGAGGCTGTCGGCCGCCCGGGTGAAGCTATTGGCGTCCACGACGCGCACAAACACCTGCATAGCCTGAAAACGGTCCATGGCGACGGTGTCCTTTAAGGGCAATTTGGTCGGGGTGTACGGAGCATAACCCGAAACGGTCCGGGATTAGACAAATCCACCGAACAGTGTTGCCGAGATAGCAGTGTTTATCCGCGCCCGCAAAACACTCAGAATGCAAACCATCTTGAAGTGCCCGTGCCGCCCGGCGCCATCCCAGGGCCTGTCAATCCTCAGACTCCGATCCCGGTAGAACCCGTCCCCAAATAGACGGATTTCACCAGGGAAACGTAACCGCGTCGCATGTTGCACTGCAATATGACATCGGTGTTTCAGGACTGCCAGACCCGCCGCGATGCCCGCCCCCGCCGCCCCCCGCCCCCCCTCGCGGTCCCCGGCAAGCGCGCTTCACCCCGACACCACCCTCAAGGAACATCATGGTTTCGCGTAATCGTATTGCTGTGCTCGTCGTTTTCGCGGCCGTCATCGCGGCCGGCGGTAGCTACGCCCTGTTTCGCGCCCCCGCGGGCGCCAATGCGGCCCAGGCGCAAGGCGCGCCCGCCGCGCCCCCTGTCGAAGTGGCGGAAGTGGTCAACAAGACCATCGTCGACTGGCAGCGTTATTCCGGCCGCCTGGAAGCCATCGACCGCGTGGACATCCGTCCGCTGGTCTCCGGCACCCTGACCGCCGTCCACTTCCAGGACGGCAGCATCGTCAAGAAGGGCGACGTGCTGTTCACCATCGACCCGCGCCCCTACGCGGCCGAAGTGGACCGCGCCGCCGCCGCCCTGACCGCCGCCAAGGCCCGCGCCTCGTACACGGCCACCGAATTGGCCCGCGGCCAGCGCCTGCTGACCGACAACGCCATCGCCCGCCGCGATTTCGAGGAAAAGCAGAACGCCGCGCGTGAAGCCGCGGCCAACCTGCAGGGCGCGCAGGCCGCGCTCGACTACGCCAAGCTCAACCTGGGCTACACCCGCATCGAAGCGCCGGTCGCCGGCCGCGTGTCGCGCGCGGAAGTCACGGTCGGCAACGTGGTCGCCGCCGGCGCCACCTCGGTGCCGCTGACCACGCTGGTGTCGGTCTCGAAGATGTACGCCTCGTTCGACGTCGACGAGCAGACCTTCCTGAAGTACGTGAACCCGGCTCGCAACGGCAAGGCCGGTTCGGTGCCGGTCGAGCTGGGCCTGGCCAACGAGGACGGCTACTCGCGCACCGGCTTCGTGCAATCGGTGGACAACCGCCTGGACGCCACGTCCGGCACCATCCGCGTGCGCGCCGAGTTCGACAACGCCGACGGCACCCTGCTGCCCGGCCTGTACGCCCGCATCCGCCTGGGCGGCAGCGAGCCGCGCAGCGCCGTGCTGATCGATGAAAAGGCCATCGGCACCGACCAGGACAAGCGCTACGTGCTGGTGCTGGACGACAAGAATCACGCCAACTACCGCCAGGTCAAGCTGGGCGCCAACCAGGAAGGCCTGCGGGTCGTGGACTCCGGCCTGGCCGCCGGCGAACGCATCGTGGTCAACGGCTTGCAGCGCGTGCGCCCCGGCGACGCCGTGAGCCCGACCGTGGTGCCCATGGTCACGGCGCAACGCAACCCGGTCAAGACCGCGGCCGCCAACTAAGCCGCCGGTGACCCGCAAAGCAGAACGAGAACGTTCATGAATATCTCGAAATTCTTCATTGACCGGCCGATCTTCGCCGGGGTGCTGTCCGTGCTGGTGCTGCTGGGAGGCCTGCTGGCCATGTTCCAGCTGCCCATCTCGGAATACCCGGAAGTGGTGCCGCCCTCGGTGGTGGTGCGCGCGCAGTATCCGGGCGCCAACCCCAAGGTCATCGCCGAAACCGTCGCCTCGCCGCTGGAGGAATCCATCAACGGCGTGGAAAACATGCTGTACATGCAGTCGCAGGCCAACAGCGACGGCAACCTGACGCTGACGGTCAACTTCAAGCTGGGCGTGGACCCGGACAAGGCGCAGCAGCTGGTGCAGAACCGCGTGTCGCAGGCGCTGCCGCGCCTGCCGCCGGACGTGCAGCGGCTGGGCGTCACGACCACCAAGAGCTCGCCCACCCTGACGCTGGTGGTGCACCTGATCTCGCCCAACGACCGCTACGACATCACCTACCTGCGCAACTACGCGATCCTGAACATCAAGGACCGCCTGGCGCGCATTACCGGCGTCGGTGAAGTGACGGTGTGGGGCGCGGGCAACTATTCGATGCGCGTGTGGCTCGACCCGCAGAAGGTCGCGCAGCGCGGCATGACGGCCAGCGAAGTGGTCGCGGCCATCCGCGAACAGAACGTGCAGGTCGCCGCCGGCGTGATCGGCGCGTCCCCGACCCAGGGCGACGTGCCGCTGCAGCTGAACGTGAATGCGCGCGGCCGCCTGCAGACCGAAGAGGAATTCCGCGACATCATCCTGAAGACCTCGCCCGACGGCGCCGTGACGCACCTGTCGGACGTGGCCCGCGTGGAACTGGATGCCCAGGAATACGGCCTGCGTTCGCTGCTGGACAACAAGCAGGCGGTGGGCATGGGCATCATGCAATCGCCGGGCGCCAACGCGCTGGACGTGTCGTCGCAAGTGCGCGCCGCCATGGTCGAGCTGGCCCAGGACTTCCCGCCGGGCGTGGAATACCGCATCGAATACGACCCGACCCAGTTCGTGCGTTCCAGTATCGAGGCCGTGGTGCACACGCTGCTGGAAGCCATCGCGCTGGTGGTGCTGGTGGTGATCCTGTTCCTGCAGACCTGGCGCGCGTCCATCATCCCGCTGCTGGCGGTGCCGGTGTCGATCGTCGGCACATTCGGCCTGCTGCTGATGTTCGGCTATTCCATCAACGCGCTGTCGTTGTTCGGGATGGTGCTGGCCATCGGGATCGTGGTCGACGACGCGATCGTGGTGGTGGAAAACGTCGAACGCAACATCGCCGCGGGCCTGAGTCCGCGCGACGCGACCTATCGCGCCATGCGCGAGGTGAGCGGCCCCATCATCGCCATCGCCCTGACGCTGTGCGCGGTGTTCGTGCCGCTGGCGTTCATGACGGGCCTGACCGGCCAGTTCTACAAGCAGTTCGCCATGACCATCGCCATCTCGACGGTGATCTCGGCCTTTAACTCGCTGACGCTGTCGCCGGCCCTGTCGGCCCTGCTGCTCAAGAGCCACCACGACAAGCCGGACTGGCTGACCCGGGGCATGAACCGCGTGTTCGGCCGCTTCTTCAACTGGTTCAACAACATGTTCGGCCGCGCCTCGGAGAACTACGGCGTGGGCGTGTCCGGCGTGATCCGCCGCAAGGCCGGCGCCATGGGCGTCTACGCGGTGCTGGTGGCCGCCACCATCGGCGTATCGTACCTGGTGCCCGGTGGCTTCGTGCCGGCGCAGGACAAGCAGTACCTGATCGGCTTCACCCAGCTGCCCAACGGCGCCTCGCTCGACCGCACGGAAGACGTGATCCGCCAGATGAGCGCCATCGCCCTGAAGGAACCCGGCGTGCAGAGCGCCATCGCCTTCCCGGGCCTGTCGATCAACGGCTTCACCAACAGCTCCAGCGCCGGCATCGTGTTCGTGACCCTCAAGCCGTTCGACGAACGCAAGGGCGCGGCGCTGTCGGGCAACGCCATCGCGGCCTCGCTGAACCAGAAGTTCGGCGCCATCCAGCAGGCGTTCATCGCCGTGTTCCCGCCCCCGCCGGTGCTCGGCCTGGGCACGCTGGGCGGCTTCAAGCTGCAACTGGAAGACCGCGCAGCGCTGGGCTATGCCGAGCTGGACAAGGCCAAGCAGGCGTTCCTGGCCAAGGCGCGCCAGACGCCCGAACTGGGCCCGGCGTTCTCGAGCTACGAGATCAACGTGCCGCAGCTGGACGTCGACCTGGACCGGGTCAAGGCCAAGCAACTGGGCGTGCCGGTGACGGAAGTGTTCGACACCATGCAGATCTATCTGGGTTCGATGTACGTCAACGACTTCAACCGGTTCGGTCGCGTGTTCCAGGTGCGGGCCCAGGCGGACGCGCCGTTCCGCGCCCACTCCGACGACATCCTGCAACTGAAGACCCGCAATGCCGCGGGTGACATGGTGCCGCTGTCGTCGCTGGTGACGGTCAAGCAGACCTTCGGTCCGGAAATGGTGGTGCGCTACAACGGCTACACCGCCGCCGACATCAACGGCGGCCCGGCCCCGGGCTACTCGACCAACCAGGCGCAGGCCGCGGCCGAGCGCGTGGCGGCGGAAACCCTGCCGCGCGGCGTGAAGTTCGAATGGACCGACCTGACGTACCAGCAGATCCTGGCGGGCAACGCCGGCCTGTGGGTGTTCCCGATCAGCGTGCTGCTGGTGTTCCTGGTGCTGGCCGCGCTGTACGAAAGCCTGACCCTGCCGCTGGCCGTGATCCTGATCGTGCCGATGAGCATCCTGGCGGCGCTGACCGGCGTCTACCTGACGGGCAACGACAACAACATCTTCACCCAGATCGGCTTGATGGTGCTGGTGGGGCTGTCGGCGAAGAACGCGATCCTGATCGTGGAATTCGCCCGCGAGCTGGAGATGAACGGCCGTTCGCCGCTGGAAGCCGCGATCGAGGCCAGCCGCCTGCGCCTGCGCCCGATCCTGATGACGTCGATCGCCTTCATCATGGGTGTGGTGCCGCTGGTGCTGTCGTCCGGCGCCGGTTCGGAAATGCGCCACGCCATGGGTGTCGCGGTGTTCTTCGGCATGCTCGGCGTGACGCTGTTCGGCCTGTTCCTGACGCCGGTGTTCTACGTCCTGCTGCGCTCGCTGGGCGGCAAGACGCTGCACTCGGCCGCGCCGCATGAAGCGCCGGTGTGCGTGCCGCACATCGATCCGAACGCGCCGCCCGCCACGCAGCACAACGCCTGATCCGGCCTGGAAAAAATAGCCAGCGCGTCCCGTCCCGAACGGCGGGGCGCGCGCCCAAGAGAATCGTCATGAAGACCAAAAGACTGATCCGCGGTTCCGCCCTGCTTGCCGTCCTGCTCGTGCTGGCCGGCTGCGCGGTGGGTCCGACCTACGAACGGCCCGCGGCCGCCACGTCGGCGGCCTACAAGGAAGCCGCCCTGCCCGCCTCGGAAGCCGGCACCTGGAAGACCGCCCAGCCCTCGGAAGAGCAGTTGCGCGGCGAATGGTGGAAGGTGTTCGGCGACGAAGGCCTGAACCAGTTGCAGGAAGAGGCCCACAAGGCCAACCAGAACCTGCAGGCCGCGGCCGCCCGCCTGACACAGGCCCGCGCGCTGCAGCGCGAGGCCCGCGCCGGCTTCTTCCCCAGCCTGGACGCCGCCTTCGGCCCCAGCCGCCAGCGTCCCTCGGCGGTGTCGCAAGGCCTGCCCGACGGCACGCCGACCAGCCCGTCGACCACCTGGCGCGCCCAGGGCTCGGTGTCGTACGAGGCCGACCTGTTCGGCCGCGTCGCCTCCACGGCCGACGCCGCCACCGCCGATGCGCAACAGAGCGAGGCGCTGTACCGCTCGGTGCTGCTGGCGCTGCAGGCCGACGTCGCCACCACCTATTTCCTGGTGCGCGAGCAGGATGCCGAAGCCGCGCTGTACCGCCAGACGGTGCAACTGCGCACCGAGACGCTGCAGCTGATCCAGCGCCGCTATGACGCGGGCGACATCAGCGAGCTGGACCTGGCGCGCGCCAAGGCCGAGCTGGCTTCGGCGCAGTCCGAAGCGCTGGGCATCGACCGCCGCCGCGCCGCCGGCGAACACGCGCTGGCCGTGCTGCTGGGCCGCGCGCCGTCGGAGTTCGCGATGCCGCCCAAGCCGATCGAGAAGGTGGCCCTGTCGATCCCGGCCGGCCTGCCGTCGACGCTGCTGGAACGCCGCCCCGACATCGCCGCGGCCGAACGCGCCATGGCCGCCGCCAACGCCCGCGTGGGCGCCGCCAAGTCGGCGTTCTTCCCGCGCCTGGACATCACCGGCGCGTTTGGCTACGAGTCGTCGGAGCTGGGCAACCTGTTCCAATGGTCGAGCCGCACGTTCCTGCTGGGCCCGCTGGTGGGCGCCGCGCTGTCTATGCCGATCTTCGACGGCGGCCGCCGCCAGGCCGGCCTGGACCGCGCCCGCGCGGTCTACGAGGAAGACGTGGCGGTGTACCGCCAGACGGTGCTGAATGCGTTCCGCGAGGTCGAGGACAACCTGGCCAATCTGCGCATCCTGTCCGACCAGACGCGCGCGCAGGACGCGGCGGTGGAAGCCTCGGCCCGCGCCGCCAAGCTGTCGCACACGCAATACCGCGAAGGCTCGATCAGCTATCTTGACGTGATCGAGGCGGACCGCAGCGTGCTGTTGCAGCAACGGGTCGCCGTGCAGTTGAGCGGTGAGCAGGCGCGGTCGGCGGTGGATCTGATTCGGGCGATCGGGGGCGGGTGGGGGAATCCTGTGCCTGGTGCTGAGGCTGTGGCTGCGAATCGGTAATTGTCTATCTACTGCGGCGTTGTGTTGCTTGCGAGGTTGTAGTGCTTCGTAGGTCGCCCCTCGGGCAGGTGGCCCCCGGGGCGGGCGCCCACGATTGCGGCCCGGAGCCTTCGCTCCGGGCTGCCCCGTCGTCATCCTTGTATGGTGTAGATGCGCCTTCCGCAGTGGGAGGGTGCTGGGGTAGGGACGTCGTCATCCATCAGCCGGTAGCAGCCGGACTGCCACAACGAG
>NZ_CADIJR010000095.1 GCF_902859645.1 Achromobacter insuavis
CGCCGCGCCGGCCGCCGCGTCCGCCGCAGCCTCCCAGTAGATCCCGCCATGCGGCCCGCCGCCGAGGCCCGAAAGCTCCCGGCGGCGGGCCGAACGGGGCGCGGCCCGGCGCCCGCCGGCGTTTCGCCGGCGCTTTTTTTTACAAGGTCAGGAATGAACATCGGGGAATTGGCCCAACGCACCGGATTGACGCCCGCGCGGATCCGCAGCTACGAGAGCGCCGGCCTGCTCGAGACGGTGCCCCGCCCGCGCGATGGCTGCCGCGCCTATCCGCCCGAGACCCTGTTGGCGCTGGCGTTCATCACGGTGGCGGAGCAGGTGGGTTTCAGCCTGGACGAGATCCGGCCGCTGCTGCCGTCGGGTCAGGAAGTCTGGGACCACGCCATGCTGCGGGTCGCGCTGCGGCGCAAGGTCGCCAAGATCGAAGCGCTGGAGCTGCGGCTGGTCCACAGCAAGCGGCAGTTGGTGGCGTTGATGCGGGATGTCGGCACCCGCCCCGATGGCACGACCCGCGAGGCCAGCGCGCAGCGCGTGCTGTCGCGCGTGATGGGCAAGACCGCGTAGCGCTTCAGGCGCGGGCAGGCCGCCTGTCTCGCGCCGGGGCGTCGCGCGCCGGTCCGTCCGCCGGCAGTTCCGCGCCGGCCTGGGCGAAGCGCGCCACCAGGAAATCCAGCAGTTGCCTAACCCGCGGCGCCAGGTAGCGGGTGCCGTGGAACACGGCATGCACGCCGGCTTCGGCCACGTGGTATTCCGGCAACAGGGCCACCAGGCGTCCGGCGCGAATGTCGTCGGCGGCGTCCCAGATGGTCTTGCGGGCGATGCCGCGCCCGGCCAGCGCCCAGCGGCGCGCCAGCGCGCCGTCGTTGGTTTCCCAGGCCTGCTCCAGTGGCACGGTGTAGGTCTCGGGCTGGCCGTCCCGCGCGAAGTGAAAGGTGTTCAAGGGGCCGGCCGCGGTGACCAGCACGACAAACGTGTGATGCGCCAGGTCGGCGGGCGTGCGCGGCACGCCATGCCGCGCCAGATAGTCGGGCGAGGCGCACAGCACGCGCCAGTTGGGCGCGAGCGGGCGGGCGACCAGCGTGCCGTCCTGTGGCCGGCCGAAACGGATCGCGAGGTCGATGTCGTCCTGCAGCAGGTTCGACAGCGAGTCCGACAGCGTCAGCGCGATTTTCAGTTGCGGATGCGCGGCGCTGAATTCATCCAGCCACTGGCTCAGCAGGTGGCGGCCGAAATCGGCCGAGGCCGAGATCCGCAGTTTGCCGCGCACCGCGTTCTGGCCCGCCTGCAGCGCCGCTTCGGCATCGTCGACGGCCCGCAGCGCGATCTCGCAGTGCGCCAGGTACAGCCGGCCTTCGTCGGTCAGTTGCAGCTGGCGCGTGCTGCGGTGGAACAGCCGGGTGCGCAGCGCGGCTTCCAGCTTGATCAGCCGGGCGCTGGCGGCGGCGGCCGACAGGCCCAGCTTGCGCCCGGCCGCGGACAGGCTGCCCAAGGCCGCCGCTTCCACGAATAAACGCATGTCACCCAATCGGTCTGTCGCCATTTCAAATCCAGATTTGAAAGTCATTCAAATTGCAGGCCAATTATCAAACAAAACCGCAAGACGCACACTGGCGCCTCTTCAATCGGGGCAGGGCCCCTGGGCAAGGAGGGCGGGACATGGACGGGATTTCCGGGGTGGCGGGCCATGCGGAGCGGCAGGCCGCCGCGCCAGGCTTGCCGATGGCGGCGCTGCTGGCGCTGACGATGTGCAGCTTCATCGCGACCGCCAACGAAACCGTGGCCGCAGGCCTGCTGCCGCAGATTGCGCGGGGCTTTGGCGTGTCGCAGGGCTGGGCGGGGCAGTGGGTGACGGCGTGCGCGCTGGGCTCGGGGCTGGCGGCGATGCCGTTGACGCTCGCGCTGCGCGGCTGGCGCCGACGCCTGGTGTTGCTGCTGGCGGTGGCGGGATTCATCGTCGGCAATGCGGTGACGGCGGTGTCGCCGTCTTTCGGGCTGGCGTTGGCGGCGCGCCTGCTGGCCGGGGTCGCCACCGGACTGGCCTGGAGCCTGCTGGCGGGCTACGCGCGGCGGATGGCGCCGGCGTCGTTGCAGGGGCGGGCGATGGCGCTGGCGATGGTCGGCATTCCGCTGGCCCTGGCGTTCGGCGTGCCGCTGAGCGCGTGGCTGGGCGAGCTGGCGGGATGGCGCGCGGTGTTCGGCGCGTTGTCCGGGTTGAGCCTGGCGCTGGCGGCGTGGGTGCTGCGCGCGGTGCCGGACTATCCCGGCCAGGCCGCCCGCCGCCGCCTGCCGCTGAAGCGGGTCTGGATGACGCCGGGCGTGCGGCCGGTGCTGGGCGTGATCCTGCTCTGGATCCTGGCGCACTACACCTTGTACACGTACATCGCGCCGTTCATGGCGTCGCGCGGCCTGGGCGCGCGTGTCGATGCGGCGCTGCTGGTGTTCGGCGTGGCCGCGCTGGGCGGCATCTGGTTCACCGGGCTGTGGGTGGACCGGGGCCTGCGGGCGCTGGTCCTGGCCAGCCTGGGCGGATTCGCGCTGGTGGCGCTGGCGCTGGGGTCGGGATGGGCGCAGGGCGCGGCCGTGTACGTCGCGATCGCGCTGTGGGGCGCGAGCTTCGGCGGGGCGCCCACGCTGTTGCAGACGGCGTTGGCGGATGCCGCGGGCGAGGGCGCCGAGGTGGCGCAATCGATGCTGGTGACGGTGTTCAACCTGGCGTTCGCCGCGGGCGGGGCGCTGGGCGGGGTGTTGCTTGAAACGGCGGGCGCGCAGGCGCTGCCGCGCGGCATCCTGGTGTTGCTGGCGTTGGCGATTGCGGTGGCATGGCGCGCCAGGGTCCACGGCTTCAAGTCTGGCCGGCGGCGGGCGGCGCGTTGAGCGGCGGCGCTGGAGTACAGTACGCCAGCGCCGCCGCCCTTCGTGCCGTGACCGGCAAGGCGCGCCACTTCCTTCCTGGATGATTGCCGTGAACTTCCGCCTGTCTGTCTGCGCGCTTCTGGCCGCGCTGGTTCTGCTGCCCGTGGGGCCGGCCATGGCCAACCGGCCGACGCCCGCGATCCCGCCCACGCCGCCGATCGCGGTGCCGGCGGCCGGCACGCTCGAAGTGGGCTTTTCGCCCGATGGCGGCGCCGAGCAACTGGTGTTGCGGGTGATCGCGTCGGCCAGGACCGAGCTCAAGGTGCTGGCCTACAGCTTTTCCAGCCCCACCGTCACGGCCGCGTTGGTGAAGGCGGCGCGACGCGGCGTGGCGGTGACCGTGCTGGCCGACTACAAGCGCAATCTCGTCACCGACCACAGCGGCAAGGCGCGCGAGGCGCTGGCCAGGCTGGTCGAGGCGGGCATCGATGTGCGCATGGTGTCGACCTTCCACCTGCATCACGACAAGGTGCTGATCGCCGACCGCGAGACGGTGGAATTGGGCAGCTTCAATTTCGTCGATTCGGCGGCGCATCGCAATTCCGAGAACGCGCTGGTCAATTGGAACAATCCGGCCCTGGCCGAGGCCTATCTGGCGCATTTCGAGCGCAACCTGGCGCTGTCGGAACCGTTCCGCGCCAAGGAGTGAGCGCCGGCGCTGCCGGCGTGCTAACGCGCCGCCGCGGGTCGTTGCAGCGCCGCGAACGTCTCGCGCACGCAGTCGGCCATGCGCCGCGCCAGCGTGTTGACCGGGTAATGCTCGGAGGTGACAGCGTAGCTGTGGAACTCCACTTTTTCCGAGAACGGGATTTCGCATAGCTCGGCGATGCCGAGCGCGCGCGGCACCACCGGGTTGACGATGGACACGCCCAGCCCCTTGCCGACCATGCTGCAGATGGTGGTGGCGTAGGGCGTTTCGATCGACAGCACGCGGGCGTCGTCGGGAAAGTGGCGGTCGATGGCGGCGCGGTTGAAACTGCCGGCCGGCAGCGAGATGAAATCCTGGTCGCGGAAGTCGGCGGGCGTCAGCATGGCCTTGGCCGCCAGCGGATGCGCGCGCGGCACGATGGCGGCGCCGTGGGTGGTGTCGATGCGCTCGTAGCGCAGTCCCGGCAGGTCGGTGTGCAGCGAGCAGAAGCCGATGTCGCAGACGCCGGTGGCCAGCCATTTGGCGACGGCGTCGGAGCCGCCCGTATTGACCACCACCGGGATGTCCGAGTGCTTGTGCCGGAACAGGCGGATGGCGTCGGGTAGGACGCATTGGGTGATCGAGCCGACCGCGCCGACCCGCAGCAGGCCGGTGCCGCGCCGGCGGATCGAGCTGGCGCTGTCGTTGAGCGATTCCAGGCCGATGAAGGCGCGCTCGACGTCGGCGTAGAAGGCCTCGGCCTCGGGCGTCGGAATGATGCGGGTGCCGACGCGCTGGAACAGCACGAATCCCAGCGCTTTTTCCAGCAACGCGATCCAGCGGCTGACATTGGGCTGCGAGGTGTGCAGCAGGCCGGCCGCGGTGGTCATGGAGCGCGTCATCATGACGGCGCGGAAGGCCTCGACTTGTTTGAAATTCATGCGTTCGACGGTCCGGAGACGAGCGGGTCAAATCATATCATTTTTGTATTAGAAGTCGTAAGAATCTGATTTGACGTATGAATTGGCCCGGCAGGAGACTACGGTTTTCCTTGCTTCCCTCCGGACCGATATGGAATCCAAAGTCAGCGCCCGTCTCAAGCAACCCCTGGCCAGGGAGGTGCTGGAGCATCTCTTCCTGCCGCGCCTGAATCGCGAGTTCTTCGCCAACTTCGACATGCTCACGCAGATCAACCTGGCGCACCTGCTGATGCTGCGCGAGCGCGGCATCGTCGATCACGACGCCGCGCGGCGGCTGGCGCGGGCGCTGCTGCAAATGCAGGCCGATGGCCCGCACGCGGTCGAGCTGGACGCGGCGCGCGAAGAGGCCTACTTCAACTACGAGGCGCACCTGATCAAGGCGGTGGGGCAGGAGCTGGGCGGCCGCCTGCATACCGCCCGCAGCCGCAACGACATCGGCGCGACCATCGACCGCATGCGGGCGCGCGATTTCACGGCGCGCATCGGCAGCGCGCTGATCGGCGTGTCGCGCGCCGCGCTGGCGCAGGCCGAGCGCTATGCCGATTGCGTGATGCCGGGCTACACCCACATGCAGGCGGCGCAGCCGATCACCTACGGCTATTACCTGTCGGCGCTGGTGGATGCGTGGTCGCGCGACATCGGCCGGCTGGCGCACGTGCTGGAGACGGCGGACGCCTCGCCGCTGGGCGCCTGCGCGCTGGCCGGCACCTCGTTCCCGATCGACCGCGACAGCACCAGCGCGCTGCTGGGCTTCAGCGGCCCGCTGGCCAATGCGCTGGACAGCGTGGCCTCGCGCGATTTCGCGCTGGAACTGAGCGCGACGCTGTCGATCATGATGATCACCTGCAGCCGCATGGTGCAGGACTTCTACATCTGGTCGACGCCGGAGTTCGGCTATCTGTCGTTCCCGGACAGCATCGCCAGCACCTCCAGCATCATGCCGCAGAAGAAGAACCCGGCGGTGCTGGAATACCTGCGCGGCAAGACCGGCCACCTGATCGGCCTGACCAGCGCGGCGCTGTCGACGGTCAAGTCGACCCACTTCACCCACTCGGGCGACAGCAGCCGCGAAAGCACCCGCACCTGCTGGGAAGCCTGCGAGGAAGCGCTGAAGGCGCTGGAACTGATCCAGTTGCTGGTCGAGCAGGTCGCGCCGAACCGCGAACGCATGGTGGCGCGCGCGGCGGATGACTTCTCGACCGTGACCGACCTGGCGGACCTGTTGGTGCGCCAGGCCGGCGCCTCGTTCCGCGACGCGCACCACATCATCGGCGCGGTGGTGCGGCAGGCGCTGGAGCAGGGCTTGCCGGCGCGCGCGATCCCGCCGGCGATGATCGCGGCGGCGGCCGAGCAACAGCTGGGCCGGCCGGTGGCGCTGGCGGCCGATGACATCGCCGCCTGCCTCGACCCGGTGCGCAACGTGGCCGCGCGGCTGTCGCCGGGCGGCCCGGCGCCGCAATCGGTGCGGGCGCACCTGCGCGAACAGCATGCGGTCCTCGACGCGCGCCAGGCGTCCATCGATGCCGCCCGGCAACGCGTCGCCGACGCCCGCGAGACGCTGCAACGGCGCGCCCACGCGCTGGTTCATCAGGAAAACGGCATGGCCGCCGCCTGAGGCGCCGCCGTATAAATCAAACCAAGGGGAATTCCATCATGTTCAAAGCACTGCCCAAACTCGCCGTGGCGCTGGCCGCGGCCCTGAGCCTCAACCCGGCGGCCCGCGCGGCGCCGGTCTATCCCGCCAAGCCGATCACGCTGGTGGTGCCGTTCGCGCCGGGCGGCACCGTCAATCTGATGGGACGCCTGCTGGCCAACCGCATGTCCGAGGCATTGGGACAGACGGTGATCGTCGAGAACAAGCCGGGCGGCGGCGGCAGCATCGGCGCCAACTTCGTGGCCAAGGCGGCGCCGGATGGCTACACGCTGCTGCTGGCGACGATGGGGCAGCAGTCGATCCTGCCGCTGATATCGAAGAACCTGCCCTACAACGCCGACAAGGACTTCGCGCCGGTGGCGCTGTTCTCGACCGTGCCGAACGTGCTGGCGGTGTCCAGGGACGCGCCGGCCAAGACGGTGGCCGAGCTGGTGGCGTACGGCAAGGCCAACCCGGGCAAGCTGAACATGGCCTCGGCGGGCATCGGCTCGGTGAACCACCTGACCGGCGAACTGTTCATGTTCCGTTCGGGCGCCCGCTTCGAGCACGTGCCTTACCGCGGCGCGGGGCCGGCCACGTCGGACCTGCTGTCGGGCCAGGTGCAGGTGCTGTTCGCCAACCTGCCGAACGTGCTGGCGTACGTCAAATCCGGGCAGGTGCGGGTGCTGGCGGTGGCCAGCGACAAACGCAGCGAGTCGATCCCCGACATCCCGACGCTGGCCGAGGCCGGCGTCAAGGATGCGGTCGTCGAATCCTGGTACGGCGTGATGGCGCCGACCGGCACGGACCCGCAGATCATCCGCAAGCTGCAGGACACGGTGATCGCGATCGCCAACGACAAGGCGCTGGTGGGGCAGCTGGCGGAGCAGGGCGCGGTGCCGTTCCCGGGCGGCAGCGAAGACCTGGCCAAGCTGTCGGCCGAGGAAACGCGGCGCTGGAAGCAGATCATCGACAGCGCCAAGATCCAGCTGGATTGAGGCGGGGCGCCAGGGCCCCGCGCCAGGCGGCCGGTTGCGCGCAACCGGCCGTTTTGCGTTCTACAGCGTCATCACCATTTCATGCCAGGCCATGCCGCCATGATCGGACGGCGACGGCCGCACGTACTGGTAGCCGAGCTTGCGGTACAGCGCGACGTGGCGCTCCTTGCACATCAGATGGATGGTCTGCTTGCCGAGCCCGCGGGTCTGCTCGACGAAGGTATCCATCAGCCGCGTGGCATATCCCTTGCCCTGATGGGCGGGGTCCACCACGACCGACATGATCACCACGTTGGGGGCGGCGGGATCGTGGCCCACCAATTCCTTGAAGGCCTCGTCGGCCATCACCACCTCGCGGGCGCAGCCGCTGTTGATGAAGCCGACGATGACGCCGTCCTCCTCCAGCAGCAGGAAACCCTGCGGATACCGGGCGATGCGGGTGGCGATCTTGGCGTGGGTGGCGGCTTCGTCGCCTTCGTAGGCGGTGCTTTCGATCTCGAAGCAGCGGTCGGCGTCGGCGGGGGTGGGGGCGCGGAAAGTCAGGACGGGCATGAGGGGCGGGAAGGCGGGCCGCCCAGGATGGCGGCAAAGCCGGTATGGTAGCGGCTCGATAAAATGCATGCACTGCATTGTTTTCAATAGGGAGTGCATGCCATGCATGAAGCGCTGCGCCGCCTGGATATGAATCTGCTGCTGGTGTTCGACGCGCTGGTCCGGCTGGGCAGCGTGGCCGCCGCCGCCGAGGAGCTGGCGATGAGCCCGTCGGCCTGCAGCCACGCGCTGACGCGGCTGCGCGGCGCGCTGTCGGATCCGCTGTTCGTGCGCTACGGCAGCGGCATGCAGCCCACGGCGCGCGCCCAGGCGATGGCGCCGGTCATCGGCCAGGCGCTGCAGGCGCTGGGCGGCAGCCTGGACGGCGCGCGGCCGTTCGCGCCGGCGGACAGCACCCAGGCCTTTGTCTTCGCGGTCACCGACTACACGGCTTACGCGGTGTTGCCGGCGCTGGCCGAGCGCCTGCGCACCCTGGCGCCCCGGCTGCGGCTGCGCGCGGTGTACTCGACCCGGCAGGATTCCTTCGACGACCTCGCGGCCGGACGCGCGCATTTCGCGCTGGGGTTCGACGAGGGGCCGGCGGCGCTGCCGGAAGGCGTGCAGGCGCGCGATGGGTTCACCGACGACTACGTGGTGGTGGCGCGCGAGGATCATCCCGAGGTTCGCGGCAGCCTGTCGCTGGCGCAATACCTGGCGGCCAGCCATCTGGCGGTGAAACCCTGGCGCGAGGGGCGCGGGGTGATCGACGGCGCGCTGGAACGGCAGGGGCTGCGCCGCCAGGTGACGATGGAGCTGCCCAGCCTGCTGGCGGCGCCTTTCATCGTGGCCGGTTCCGACCTGCTGGCGACGTTGCCGCGGCGGCTGGCGCGGCGCCTGGGGCCGGCGGCGGGCCTGGCGGTCTATGCCGCGCCGTTCGCGGCGCCGGCCTATACGCTGAAGGTGCTGTTCCATGCGCGCCACGCGGGTATTCCCGGGCATGACTGGATACTGGAGCAGGTGCTGGCGGCGGCGCGCGAGACGGATGAATGAAAAAAAGCGCGCATTCCCCCTGAGGGGAATGCGCGAAATGCTTTGCGGCGCGCGCCGGGCAGTCCCGGCGCGGCGCCCCGCTGGCATGCGGTACTTCGGCCCGAGTCCGCGTACGTCTTGCGGAATCTCCTGGCAAGCTTAGATACTGTTAGTCTCGTGGCTATACCGTGCGTCTCAGTTTTTGGTGGGTGACGCCGGATTTACTTTTTGTCATATTTGGCCCCCCGAGTCCGCGCCATCCGCGCGGCAACCCGCAAGCATGAACCCGAGTGCTTACCCCGCCGGCCAACCGCCGCGCCTGCCGTCCGAGATCGCCCACCATCATTTCGATGTGGCGGCGCAGGCGCCTGAGCGCCGCCTGCTGGCCTGGCGCGACCAGGTCGGGCACGTGGTCGACGTGCTGCCCAGCCGCGACGCGCTGCGTCAGCCTTTCAATGCGTCCATCGACCGCTACCGCGCCGGCCGGCTGATGTTCACCGATTGCCGTTCCGACGCCATGCAGCTGGAACGCTCGCTGGTGCGCATTTCGCGCGACCACATCCGGGATTTCGCCCTGCACGTGTTCCTGGAGGGCGGGGTCGACGAGCTGGCGGTGCGCAATGGGCCGCGGCCCGCCGCCGACGGCGCCGCGGCGCGGGTGGTGGCGGTGGACCTGGGCCAGCCGATGCGCATGCGGCGCCAGGCCTGCCGGCTGCTGACGCTGTTCGTGCCGGCGGACCTGGTGCAGGAAGTGTTTCCGGATCCGCAGGCGATCCACGGCCGCATGCTGGGCGACGCCACGCCGCTGGCGCGGCTGGCGATCCGGCAGGCGGCGGCGCTGGGGCAATCGGTGCGCGGCCTGGGCCTGGCGCAGGCCGAGGCGGACATCACCGCCTGTGCGCGCCTGCTGCTGGCCGCCTTCGGCAAGGACGCGCGGCTGGCGGGCAATGCCCGCGCCGCCGGACGGGCGGCGATGTTCGCGGAGGTGCGGCGCTACATCCAGGCCAATCTGCACCAGGCCGGCCTGACGCCGGACTCGGTGATCCAGGCGCTGCGCCTGCCGCGGCCGACGGTGTACCGGCTGTTCCAGCACGAGGGCGGGCTGGGCGCCTACATCCGCCACCTGCGGCTGCGGCTGGCGGCCGAGGAACTGGTGCGCTATCCGCACCTGGGCGTCATGGAAATCGCCTATGGGCTGGGGTTCGGCAGCGCCTCGGACTTCGCCCGCGCGTTCCGCCGCGCCTACGACATGCCGCCGCAGGAATTCCGCGAGCAATCCTGGCGCTGGCCCGAGCGGGTCACGTTGCGGGCCTGAGCGGCGCCGCGCGGGCTCACGCCGCGCACACCTGCCGCACGCATTCGCGCAGCCAGCGGTGCCCGGGATCGGCGTCCATGCGCGGATGCCAGAGCATCGAGACCGTCAGGCCGGGCGCTTCCACGGGCAGCGCGAAGCTGTGCATGCCGGCGCGCAGGTTGGTGGTGTGGCGCTCGGGCACGCTGGCGATCAGGTCGGAGGCGCGCGCCAGGGCCAGCGCGTCGGAAAAGCCGGCGACGATGACCGTGATCTCGCGCGCCAGGCCGAGCGCGTGCAGCGCCTCGTCGATCGGGCCCTTGTCCAGGCCGCGGCGCGAGACCAGCACATGCTGGCCGGCGGCGTAGCGCGCCGCCGTGACCTTGCCCTTGGCCAGCGGATGGCCGGCCCGCACCACGCCGATGAAGCGATCGCGAAACAGCGCCCGGGTGCGGATCTCGGGGCTGCTGGCGGCGCCGATCACGCCGGTTTCCAGGTCGGCGCTGCCGTCGCGCAGCGGCGTGCTGTCCTTGTCGGGCTTGGGCACGAAGCGCAGCCGCACGCCGGGCGCCTCGCGTTGGGCCAGGGCGATCAGCGCCGGACCGAAATACTCGACGAAGCCGTCGCTGACGCGCAGCGTGAAGCCGCGCGACAGCCGCGACGGATCGAGCAGTTCCGCGGGGCGCAGCACGGCCTGCGCCTCCTGCACCAGGCGGCTGACCGGGTCGCGCAGTTCCTGGGCGCGCGGAGTCGGCACCAGGCCGCGGCCGGCCCGCACCAGCAGCGGATCGCCGGTGGTCTCGCGCAGCCGCGCCAGCGCCCGGCTCATCGCCGAGGGGCTCAGGCGCAGGCGGCGCGCGGCGCGCGCGACGTTGCCTTCGGTGAGCAGCACGTCGAGCGTGAGCAGCAGGTTCAGATCGGGGCGGGACATGGCGCGACGGTAGCACGGCGCCGCCGTGAGATGGCGTCAAACGCACGAATAAAGTGCAAATGCTGCGCCTTCCGCCATGGGCGCGGCAGTCCTACGCTGGCGGTTGGGCTGTTCCGGCGCGTGCCGGATGGCCATTTCCAACCGCTACGGACCTTCATGTCGCAATCGCTTCCGCATTCCTCCGCCCCGGCCGCCCGCGCCGTCGCCTGGCCGCTCGCCAGTCTGGCCCTGTCCCTGTTGCTGGCGTCGCTGGGCACCAGCAGCGCCAACGTCGGCCTGCCGACGCTGGCGCGCGTGTTCGACGCGCCGTTTTCCCAGGTGCAGTGGATCGTGCTGGCCTACCTGCTGGCGATCACGCTGTGCGTGGTCGGCGCCGGCCGCCTGGGCGACCTGATCGGCCGGCGGCGCCTGTTGCTGGCCGGGATCGCCGTGTTCACGGCGGCCTCGGCGCTGTGCGGGCTGGCGTCCTCGCTCGGGCTGCTGTTGGCGGCGCGCGCGCTGCAGGGCGCGGGCGCCGCGGTGATGATGGCGTTGACGATGGCGTTCGTCGGCGACCTGCTGCCCAAGGAACGGACGGGCAGCGCCATGGGGCTGCTGGGCACCATGTCGGCGGTGGGCACGGCGCTGGGGCCGACCCTGGGCGGCGCGTTGATCGCCGCGCTCGGCTGGCGCTGGATCTTCCTGGCGAACCTGCCGCTGGGCCTGTTGGCGATGGCGCTGGCTGGCCGCTTCCTGCCCGCCGATCGGCCGCGGGCGGCGGCCGGCGCGCGGTTCGATGCCGCGGGCACGCTGCTGCTGGCGGCGGCGCTGGCGGCCTATGCGCTGGCGATGACGCTGGGACGCGGCCATTTCAGCGGACTCAACGCCGGCCTGCTGCTGGCCGCGCTCGCGGCGGGCTGGCTGTTCCTGCGGGTCGAGACGCGCACGGCGTCGCCGCTGCTGGATCCCGCGCTGCTGCGCCAACCGCGCCTGGGCGCCGGGCTGGCGATGAACGCGCTGGTGTCCACGGTGATGATGGCGACCTTGGTCGTCGGCCCGTTCTACCTGACCCAGGCGCTGGGCTTGAGTCCGGCGCGGGCCGGGCTGGCGATGTCGGCCGGGCCGCTGGTCAGCGCGCTGTGCGGCGTGCCGGCGGGGCGCCTGGTGGACCGCTACGGCGCCGGGCGCATCACGCGCGCGGCGCTGGCCGCGCTCGCCGTCGGCACGGCCCTGCTGGCGGCCGCGCCGGCGACGCTGGGCGTGGCGGGTTACATCGGTCCGATCGTGTTGCTGACCGCGGGCTATGCGACGTTCCAGGCCGCCAACAACACGGGCGTGATGGCGGCGATCGACGCGCGGCAGCGCGGCCTGGTGTCGGGCATGCTGAACCTGTCGCGCAATCTGGGGCTGGTGACCGGGGCGTCGGTCATGGGCGCGGTGTTCGCGCTGGGGGCGGGCGCGGCCGAACTGGCGGGCGCCTCGGCGGCGGCGGTGGCGCGCGGCATGGCGCTGACGTTCGGGGTGGCGGCGGCGCTCGGCGCGGCCGCGCTGGCCATCGCCTGGCGCGACCGTGGCTGAGCGGCCCTGACCCGGGCGCAACGTTGCGATGCGCTAGTCGCGCATCGGCTCGGGCAGGCTCAACAGCCGCTCGATGGCGTCGTCGTCGACGGCTTCGGACGCCGCGTCATGGGTGTCGGCGTCGCGCAGCGCCTGCGGAAACGCCAGGCCGGTGGCGCCCTCGATCCACGCCAGCGGTTTCCGCTGCATCTTGAACAGCTTGTCGAAATGCAGCACCTCGAAATCGATGCCGTCGACCAGCTTCTCCTGCGACAGCCGGAAGCCGGTGGCGCGCAACGCGCCGCGAGCGTCGAACCAGGCCACCACCTTGAAGCAACTGAGCGCGACCTGCACCGAGGCGTAGACCGGATCGTCGTTCAGGAAGATCGGGCCGCTGTAGACGCAGATGCGGGCGCTCTTGCCGGACTCGCCTTCCACTCCCTGTTCCAGCAGCATCTGTTCGAGCCGGCCCCATTGGCCGTGGTAGCCCATGATGGCGCGGTTGAACGCCGGCACCTGCGGCACCGCGTTGGCGTAGGAACAGGTCATGTCGGCGGCGGTCTTGGCGGCGGCCAGGGTCGGGCCCCATTCGGCGTCCTCGCGGCGCGACAGGTGGCCGCGATCGAAGCCGCTCTTGGCATACCAGGCGTCGTCCAGCTGGGCGTCGTAGTCGATGCGGTTGTCGCGCAGCCAGCGGTCCTTGCGGGTGCTGTCGTCCAGCTCGGCGTAGCGCTGCTTGCCGTAGACGTTGATGGCGCTGAGCACGGGCACGCGCCGCACGGCGTGCTGCAGGGTGCTGAAGTGGTGGTACTTCAGCACGAAGTCGGCGGGCGCGTCGCCGCGCCGCGCGAGCTTCTTGCGCAGGGCCGCGTTGGGCGCGGGCAGCGGCAGGCGGATGCCCATGAACTGGTCGTCGTAGCCCAGGCAGGCCGAGTAGTCCTGCTCGTCCTCGGCCTTCTTTTCGTAGGCCAGGGCCTGCGGGGCGGCGCCGTCCGTCAGCGCCTGGACGGCGACGGGCTGGTCGGCGCTGATGCGGATGCGGATCTCGATCGGCGCCGGGGCGGCTGGCGTGGCCGGAGCCGCGGCGGGCGGCGGGGTCAGCCCCAATTCGCGCATCGGCGGCAGCGCGGCGGCGGTGAAGGGGCGGGCGTTGGTGTAGGCGGGGCTGCGCAGGGTCTGGATCAGCGGGTGCGGGTCCACCCCGCTGGCGGGCGACAGCAGGTAGGCGACGATGGCGCTGACGCGGATGCCGCGGTTGCTGAGCCACACCAGCCGCGATTCGTCGACGCGGCCGTTCTCGACCGGGATGATCTGGCCGTCCCGGTCCAGGTAGTTGCCCGAGGCGTCCTGCCTGGCCACGCCGGCGCTGTGCAGGGCGATGACCTGCCATTCGTTGTTGAAGACCGCGGCGCCGCTGCTGCCGGGCGCGGTGTCGCTCTGGTAGATCAGGACGTCGGCCAGGCTGTTGTCGACGATCTCGTTGTTGCGCAGCGCCACCTGCTTCTCGCGGCCGTCGGGGTGCTGCACGATGGTGGCGTAGTCGCCCGCGCCGGCCTTGCCCAACGCGCCGTCCAGCACCAGGTAGCCCTGGTCCGTCAGCGGGCGGCGGCCGCCGACGTCGAGCGGGCGCACCGCCACCAGCGCCAGGTCGAGCGCGGCGTGGGTGTGCAGGAAGGTCTCGGGGTCGAGGGCGTGGGCCACCGGTTCCTGGAGCCGGCCGAGCACGTCGTATTCGTAGCCGAATTCGATCACCGCGCCGTCGGCGAAGGCGGCGAACTCGGCGGCCGTGGCCACCGGGAAGACGTGATGGTTGGTGATCATCAGTTCCGGCGTCACCATGAAGCCGGTGGCGTAGGCGGCGCGGCGCGTCGTCCGGTCCAGGTAGCGGATGCGGCCGACCGCGCGCGCGTGCAGATGGCCCGACAGCAGGTAGTTGCTGGGCAGCAGGTCGTTGGTGCCGATGTAGCGCTCGAGCGCCAGGTCGGCGCTTTCGCGGGCGTTGGCCGAGATCATGGCGCGGCGCCGGGCGAAATGCGCGGGGCCATCGAGCTGGAGGGCGGACTCGGCCGCGTTGCGCTGGCGCAGCGCGGCCATGTCGTCGGCGCGCCTGGGGTACGCGGCGGTGGCTTGGGCGAGCAGTTCGACCGGCAGCTTCATGGGCACCTCCGTCAAGGTGCGAAGAGCGTAGCGCGCGGTCGATGACAGGACTATTGCCGAAAAGGCGGAGGTCTGGCGGTGGAGCCCGCCGCCATCCGGCGCGGACTCAGCGGCGTCCGCCGCCGGCCTGGTAGATGTCCCAGGCGCGGGCGGCGTCGGCGTTGTCGTGGATCATGGCCATCAGCGCCCGCACCACCGCCGAGGGATCGGCATGCTGATACACATTGCGGCCGTACACCAGCCCCACGGCGCCCTGGTCCAGCAGTTCGCGCGAGCGGCCGAACACCTGGCGCAGGTCCTCGCGGCCGCCGCCGCGCACCAGCACCGGGCAGCGCGCGGCCTGCACCACTCGGTGGAACTCGCCGGCATGGGTGGTGGGGTCGGCCTTGACGATGTCGGCGCCCATCTCGCGCGCCAGCCGCACCAGCGTCACGATCTTGTCGGCGTCGCCGTCCACCATGTAGCCGCCGCGTTCGGAATGCGGCGCCATCACCAGCGGTTCGATCATCAGCGGCATGCCGTAGCGCTCGCAGTCGGCGCGCACGCGGGCGATGTTGGCGACGCACTGGCGGAACAGGTCGGGCTCGCCGGGCAGCATGAACAGGTTGACGACCACGCAGGCCGCGTCCATTTGCACGGCGGGCAGCACCGGGTCGTGCTCGTTCTGCAGCACCGCCCACATGACGCGGTGGATCATGGCGTTGTAGGGGTTGCCCATGTCCAGCCGCATCACCAGCGCGGGCTTGGCGCGGGCGGGATGGTGCTGCAGCAGGTCGGCCTGGCCGTAGTTGAGCTGGATGGCGTCGGGGCCGGCGGCCAGCAGTTGCGCCATGACGGCGGGCATGTCCTCCAGGCCGTCGAGGAAGCTGGGTTCGTTGCAGACGCCATGGTCGACGGCGATGTCAAGGCAACGGCCGGCGGTGAAAAGGCGGTTCAGGCGGGCTTGCTTGAGATGGGGCATGCGGGTTCCTGGTTCAGTCCAGCGCTTGCAGGTGGCGCCGGGCCGCCGCGTCGATGGCGGCGATGTGGGAGGGGGAGAGGCGCAGCAGGGCCGCGCGGGCGTTCTGGGTGGCCTGGCGCGCGTCGCGGGCGCCGCACAGCGCCACGCTGACGCCGCCGGGGCGCGTGGTCCAGGCGATCATCAGTTGCGAGAACGGGCAGTCCAGTTGCCGGCGCAGCGGCTCCAGTTCGTCGAAGAACGCCGCCAGCCGGGCGCGGTTGGCGGCGCCGAAGCGCGGGTTGCCGGCGCGCTGGTCGTCGCCGGTGAATTGCCGCCCCGGGTCGATCGGGCCGGCCAGCAGGCCCAGCGCCAGCGACGAATAGCCGAGGATGCCGACGCCGTGCTCGCGGCACAGCGGCATCAGGGTCGATTCGATCTCGCGGTCGATCAGGCTGTAGCGCTCCTGGATGGCGTCGACCGGGCCGTGGCGCAGATACTCGGCCAACGTGGCGGCGTCGACGTTGCTGACGCCGATGGCGCGGATCCTGCCCTGGCGCTTCAGGTCGAGCAGCGCGGCCATGGTCTCGGCCACCGGCGTGGTCTCGTCCTGCCAATGGGTGATGTACAGGTCGATGTAGTCGGTGCGCAGGCGCGCCAGGCTCTGTTCGACCTCGTGGAAGATGGAGTCGCGGCCCAGGTGGCGGTGCACCGCCTGGCCGGCCTCGTCGAAGAAATGGCGGCCCTGGCGGGTGTGCCACACCAGCCCGCATTTGGTGGCGACGATGGCCTGCTCGCGCCGGCCTTCCAGGGCGCGGCCGACCAGTGTCTCGGCATGCCCCAGGCCATAGGCCGGCGCGGTGTCGATCAGTTGCACGCCCGCGTCGAGCGAGGCGCGGATGGCGTCGATGGCGGCCGCGTCGTCGTTGCCGCCCCACATCCAGCCGCCCATGGCCCAGGTGCCCAGGCCGACGGACTGGCAGCGGATGCCGGAGCTGCCCAGCGTGATGGTGTTCATCGGTGTCCCTTCTTGACGTTCATGAGATGGTCGACGGTCACCGCGCCCAGCAGGATCAGGCCCTTGACCACGTCCTGCCAGTACGGCGACACGTCCAGCAGGATCAGCGAGCTGGTCACCACCGACAGCAGCGCCAGCCCCAGCACCGCGCCCAGCACGGTGCCCGAGCCGCCCTTGAGGCTGGCCCCGCCGATCACCACCGCGGCGATCACGTTCAGCTCCATGCCGACGCCGAAGGTCGGGGTGGCGGCGCCGAAGCGCGCGGTGTAGACCACGCCGGCCAGCCCGGCCAGCGCCGAGCACAGCACGGTGACCCAGAACTTGACGCGGCCGGTGCGGATGCCGGCGTAGAGCGCGGCCTTTTCGTTGCTGCCGGTGTAGAACACCTTGCGCAGCAGCGCCGAGCGGCGCAGCGCGAAGTCGCTGGCGATGACGATGGCGCCGAAGATCAGGATCACGGCGGGGATGCCGGCGACGTTGCCCTGGCCGATGAACTTGAACGACGGCGGCAGCGAGAACAGCGATTGCGGCGTGCCCTGGGTGATGGCCAGGCACAGCCCGCGCACGATCACCATGAAGGCCAGCGAGGCGATGAAGTGGCTCAGCCCGATGCGCGTGACGCAGCCGCCGATCAGGGCGCCGATGGCGGCGCTGGCCGCGATCGCCGCGAGACCCGCGGTCCACGGGTCCAGCCCCATCAGGAACAGCTTGCCGGTCACCACCATGGCCAGGCACACCACCGAGCCCACCGACAGGTCGATGCCGCCGACGATCACCAGGAAGGTCATGCCCACGACCACGATGCCCTCGATGGAGAACGACAGCAGCATCGCGCGCACGTTCTCCCAGGTCAGGAAGTGGGGCGAGGCGAAACTCATGATCACGCACAGCGCGGCGATGATCAGCAGCAGGCCGGCTTCGCGCAGGCTGGCCAGCCGGTGGCGCAGGCGCGGCGGCGCGTCGGCCGCGGTCGCGCCGGGCGCCAGCATCGCGCCGGCCGAAGGCGGGGAGGGGGGAAGGGTCATCATGGCGTCTCCTGTGCGCCCAGGCCGGAGGCCAGCCTCAGCAGCTTTTCTTCAGTCATGTCGGCCGCGGCCAGTTCGCCGGCCAGGGCGCCGTTGCGGATCACCAGCGCGCGGTCGCACAGGCCGATGATCTCGGGCAGTTCGGAAGAGATCACCACCACGCCCACGCCCTGGTCGGCCAGTTCACGCAGCAGGTGGTGGATCTCGGATTTGGCGCCCACGTCCACGCCGCGCGTCGGTTCGTCCATCAGCAGCACGGCGGGGCGCGTTGCCAGCAGCTTGGCGATGGCGACCTTCTGCTGGTTGCCGCCCGACAGGCAGCTGGCGTCCTGCTCGACGCTCGCGGCCTTGAGCTTGAGGCGCGCGCCCAGCTCGGCGGCCAGCCGCCGCTCGGCCGCGCGCCGCAACAGGCCGAAGCGGCCGCTGACGCGGGCCAGCGCCATCGACGACACGTTGCGCTCGATCGGCATGTCCAGGAACAGGCCGGCGGCCTTGCGGTCCTCGCTCAGGTAGGCGATGCCATGGCGCAGGGCGTCGGCATAGCGCCGCAGCCGCAGGGGCTGGCCGCGCAGGCTGACCGAGCCGCGGCGCGCGCGCCGCAGGCCGCAGACGGTTTCGGCCAGCTCGCTGCGGCCGGCGCCCATCAGCCCCGAGATGCCGAGGATCTCGCCACGCCGCAACGTGAACGAAATGCCGTGCACGCGCGCGCCGTCGTCCAGGTCCGTGACTTCCAGTACGGTCTCGGGCGGCTGGCCGCCGTCGGCGGCGCGCGGCGGATAGTAGTTGCCCAGGTCGCGCCCGACCATGCGGCGCACCAGCGCGTCGGGCGTCAGCTCGGACAGGGCGCCGCAGTGCACGTCGCGGCCATCGCGCAGCACGGTGACGCGGTCGCAGTGCGCGAAGATCTCGGCCATGCGGTGGCTGATGTAGATGATGCCGATGCCTTGCGCCTTCAGCCCGTGCAGCACGCGGAACAGCGCGGCCGACTCGACTTCGGTCAGCGCCGCCGTCGGTTCGTCCAGGATCAGCACCTTGCAGTCCAGCGTCAGGGCGCGCGCGATCTCGACCAGTTGCTGGCTGGAGATGCCCAGCTGGTCGACCCGCAGGCCCGGATCGATGTCCTGGCCCAGCCGCCGCAGCACTTCGCGGGCGCGCCGGTTCAGGCCGGCGTAGTCCATCCAGGCCCCGCGCTGGGTGTTGATGTGGGGCATGAACAGGTTCTCGGCCACCGTGGCGTCGCCGCACAGCGCGATTTCCTGGTGCACCAGGCCGATGCCCAGCCGCATGGCGTGGGCCGGGCCGTCGATCACCACGCGCCGGCCTTCGAGCAGGATGGCGCCGTCGTCGGGCTGGTGGATGCCGTCGATGATCTTCATCAGCGTCGACTTGCCGGCGCCGTTCTCGCCGCACAGGGCGTGGATCTCGCCCCGTTGCAGCGAGAAGCGCACGCCGGCCAGCGCCTGCGAGGCGCCGAAGTGCTTGCTGATGCCCTGCAGCTCCAGCAGGGGCGCGGCCGCCGTCATTCGTTGATGCCCTTGGTGCCGCGCCGCGCCAGGTACTTGTCCCAATAGAAGTCGTCGGCGTTGGCCTTGCTGACGATCGACAGGCCGTTGTCCAGGAACGGCACCGCCATCGGGTTGGTGCCGTTGCGCCTGGCGTCGTTCATCGGGTCGATCAGCTGCTGGTTGCGCGCCAGGAACAGCAGCATCATGCCCATGTAGCCCTGCACGCCCTGGTTCGGGTTGACCGAGCCGTAGACCTCGCCGGACTTGATCATGTCCAGGATCTTGGCGTTGACGTCGCAGCACAGCACCTTGATGTTCTTCTTGGTCTCGATGCTGGCCTGGGCCGCGCCCAGCGCCGAGTTGGCCTCGGGCATGAACAGCGCGCCCAGGCCGGGGTTGCCCTGCGCCAGGCTCAGCGTGGCCTGGTAGGCCTTGTTGGGATCCTGGTTGCTGGCCGCGCGGCCCACCAGTTTCATGCCGGGGTGCTGGGTCTTCATGCGGTTGATGAAGGCCGCGATGCGGCGGTCGTGGTTGTCCTGGCCGGGGTTCTCCAGCACCGCGTATTCGCCCTTGCCGCCCAGCGCGGCGGCGATCGCGTCGGCCGCCTGCGCGCCTTCGCGCTCGTTGTCCGAGGTCACGAACGAGACTCGCTTGGAATTGGGCGAGTCGGCGGCGAAGGTCACCACCGGGATGCCCATGGCGGCGGCGCGGTTGATGGGCTCGATGAACGGATCGGGGTTCATCGGATGCAGCAGGATGCCGGCCGGCTTGCGCGCCAGTTCCTGCTCGAACGAGGCCAGCTGCTTGTTGACGTCGTATTCCGGGGTGCCGGAATAGCGCGTGCGCACGCCGAGCGACTGGCCCAGCTGCTTCATCATTTCGTACACCGGAAACCAGTACTCCACGCCCGACACCATCACGTTCATCACGTAGACGTCATTGGCGTTGCCGCGCAGCCCGGGGGCCTGCGGCGCGGACTGCGCAAAGGCATTGGCGCTGGCCAGGCCCGCGCCCGCCGCCGCCACGGTCTTCAGGAAATCTCGTCTCATGTTCTCCGCTCCTCGTCCTTGCATTGATCCAGTGGGCTTGCGGCCCGGGAACCTGCTGATGATGCGTCTTGGGGCTGATTAGTTGTTATGACATCGTTGCCCTGGTCGCTGCACTATATGGCAGCCGAAATTTTTAGATTACTAGGGGAAACACTGCTATTCTCCAAAAAAATTCCGTAGACAATGTTATGACATGAGAACAGACATCTACCTCGGGATCGACATGGGCTCCACGGGCCTGAAGGCGGTTGCCTTCGCGGCCGGGAGCGGGGCCACGCTGGCGGCCGCGGGCGGCGCGCTGCCTTACCGGCAATTGCCGCAGGGCGGCTGCGAGCTGGCCGCCGACGCCATCGTGGCGGCGCTGGCCCGGGCGCTGCAGGGCGTGGCCGATCAGCTCGGCGCGCGGGTGCGCGACATCCGCGCCCTGAGCTGCACCGGCCATGGCGCGGGGCTGTATCTGCTGGACCCGCGCGGCCAGTTGCTGGGCGCGCGCGCCGTGGCCTCGACCGACCAGCGCGCCGCGGCCCGGGCCCGCGCGCTGGGCGAACGCGCGGGCGATGCGCTGTATGACGAGGTCGGTTGCCGGCCATGGTCGGGCCAGTCCTCGCTGATCGCGGCCGAGTTGCTGGGCGCCGATCCCGGGCTGCGCGACCGCGCCCGCCATCTGCTGTTCGCCAAGGACTACCTGACCTTCCTCCTGACCGGCGAGATCGCCACCGACGCCAGCGACGCCAGCACGGCGGGCCTGCTGGCGCTGCGCGATGGCGGCTGGTCGTCACTGGCGTTCGAGGCCGCCGGCCTGGCCGACCTGGGCGCGCGCGCGCCGGCGCCGATCGTGGCGGCCGGCAGCGTGGTCGGGCGGGTGTCGGCGGCCGCCGCGGCGGCCTTCGGCCTGCCGCCGGGCATCCCCGTGGCGATGGGCGCGATCGACCTGTTGGCCTCGCTGCGGGCCGTGGGCGCGGAACGCCAGGGCCACGCGGTGGCGGTGCTGGGCACCTGGTGCGTCAACGCCGTGGTGGCGCCCACGCGTGAACCCAAGCCCGAGGTCGGCGCCATCGTCAGCTTTGGCGACCCGGCGCGGCGGCTGTACCTGGAGAACAGCCCGTCTTCCATGGCCAACGTCGCCTGGGCGGCGCGCGCGCTGCAGTTCGCCGACGCCGCCGCCGTGGTCGAGTGCGCCATGTCCGTGCCGCTGGGCGCCGAGGGCCTGCGCTTCCTGCCGTTCATCAATGGCGGCAACTGGCCCGCGGGCGCCAGCGCCGGCTTCGTCGGGCTGCAGGCGCAGCACACCCGCGCCCACATGGCGCGCGCCGTGGTCGACGGCGTGGCGGCCTGGCATGCCTGGCACCTGAAGCGGCTGGCGGCCCTGGGCCTGGGCGCGCCGGGCCGGGTGGCGGCGCTGGGCGGCGG
>NZ_CADIJR010000096.1 GCF_902859645.1 Achromobacter insuavis
AGGCCGCCGCCGTGGCGGACATCACCACCCAGGCGATGGCCCTGCGCGGCAAGGCCGCCGCGCCTGCCGCCGCCCTGCCGGCCGCCGCCGACCTCGGCGCCAGCCTGGAACGCGCGGGCCTGCCGGCCGACCACTGGAAACTGGATCATCCCGGCCAGGGCGACAGCGTCACGCTGGCCGTGACCGAGGTGCCCTCGTCCGCGCTGCTGCGCTGGCTCGAGAACGCCGCCGGCAACTGGGGCCTGGCGGTCAGGCAGGTCGAGCTGACCCGCGCCGCCAACGTCAATGGCCGGCCGTTGCCCGGCCTGGTCAACGGCAGCATCAAGCTGGCCCTGCCGGCCCCGCGGGCCCGCTCCTGATGCGTCTGCCCCGCCTGCCCAAGCGCACCGGCCTGGCGCTGGCCTGCGCCGCCTGCGCCCTCACGGCCGCGGCCGCCGTGCTGCCGGCCCGCTGGCTGCTGGCCTTCCTGCCCGCCGACGCGCCGGTGACGCTGGCCGACGCCGCCGGCACGGTCTGGAACGGCAGCGCCTGGCTCGCGCTCGGCCCGCCCGGCGCGCGCCGCATGCTGCCGCAGGCCCTGCACTGGCAGTGGCGCTGGTCGTCGATGACGCTGGAGGTGTCGCATCCCTGGCTGCGCGGACCGGTGCGCGCCGGCCTGGGCTGGGACGGCCTGTCGCTGTCGGCGCAATCGCTGCGGGTGCCCGCCACGGTGCTGCCGGCGCTGGGCGCGCCCTGGAACACGCTGGCGCCCGAGGGCGCGCTGGAGATCAACTGGCAGGCGCTGCGCCTGGGCGGCGCCCTGCCCGACGCGCCGCTGGCCGAACTGCGCTGGCGCGACGCCGCCACCGCCTTGTCGCCGGTGGCGCCGGTCGGCACCTATGTGCTGCGGGTGCGCGGCAACGGCCGCGCCGGCGCCACGCTGGCGCTCAGCACCGAGAGCGGTCCGCTGGCCGTCACCGGCCAGGGCAGCGTCAACGCCCGCGGCGTGCGTTTCCAGGGCCAGGCGACCTTCGCCCCCGGCGCCAGCGAGGCCGACCGCGGCGCGCTCGACGGCCTCATGTCGACCCTGGGCCGGCGCAGCGACGACGTCGTGGTCTTCGGCACCGGCAAATAGTCCGCCTTTCACGGCCCTGGCGGCCGCCCTCGCCGGCGCACCGGTCACTATCAGACCAGCTGACGTTGACGCAAATTTTCATAAAACATAACGTTTTGAATAATTTCCGTCACGGCAGATCCGCGCCCTTCCATGAGCATTTCCCTGCGCCACACCGCTGCGTCCCGCCCTGCCTCGCGCAAGGCGCGGCCGCGTGTCGCGCCGCGCGGGCCCGGCACGGTTCCCTGTCTCAACTGAACGCGCCGCGGCGCGGGCGCCCCGCGCCTGCGCCGCGGCCGTCCGTTCCTGGAAACCGCACGCCCGATGCCTCTTGCCATGTCTTTCGCCTTCCCCTCCCGCACGCCCTCCCGCTTCCGGCTCGCCGCCCTGGCGGCGGCGCTGACCGCTGCCGGCGCCACGCAGGCCCAGACCACGGCGCCCGCCGACCACACCGCCACGCTACCGGCGATCACCGTCATCGACCGCTCCAACCAGGGATCGATGCGGCCCGGCGCCCTGCGCGACGAACTGGTCAAGACCGAATCCATCAGTGAACGCGCCATCGCCAAGGCCGGCGCCACCAACGTCAACGAAGCGCTCGACAAGAACCCCGGCATCGCCGTCCAGGTCGAATGCTCGATCTGCAACGTGCGCAACATCCTGCTGAACAACCTGCCCGGCCGCTACACCACGCTGATGATCGACGGCGTGCCGATCTTCTCCTCGGTCTCGTCGGCCTACGGCCTGGACAGCGTCAGCGTCTATGGCGTCGAACGCATCGACGTGGCGCGCGGCGCCGGCGCCAGCCTGATCGCGCCGGAAGCCCTGGCCGGCTCGGTCAACATCGTCACCAAGCGTCCGACCGAGGCCGAGAACCGCGCCCGCGCGCAGATCGGCAGCTTCGGCTCGCGCCAGGGCGACGCCTACCTGGCCCGCCCGTTCGAGGGCGGCGCCATCACGGCCTCGCTCAACTACAACACGCACGATTCGGTCGACGCCGACCACAACGGCATCTCCGAGTACACCGGCTACGACCGCCGCCTGGGCGGCCTCGGCTTCTTCCTGGACGACGCCGGCGGCTTCAAGGTGCGCGGGCGGCTCGACGTGGTCAACGAGAAGCGCGGCGGCGGCGCGCTGGGCACCGACTATTCGGCCATCAAGGACAGCACCTCGGGCAACCCCTTCGACTGGCGCGGCGGCGTGCACGGCTCGCCCGACCGCGACGGCTGGGTCAAGCCGGAAGACGGCAGCATCGTTGCCTACGATCAAGGCCCGGGCGGCGATCGCGGTGGCCGCGGCGGCATGTCCGAGATCATCTTCACGGATCGCGTGCAGTTCATCTCCACCGGCGAAAAGCACTTCGGCGACAGCCTGTTGCGCCTGGCCGTCGGCGCGGCAGAGCACAAGCAGGACAGCTTCTATGAACTGGCCACCTACATCGCCCGCCAGAAGCAGTATTACGCCGAAGCCAGCTGGCAGACGCCCATCGCCGGCTGGTTGACCACCACCGGCGCCAACTTCCGCTACGAAGACCTGAAGAGCCACGGCAGCATGGAAGACGGCACGGCCGTGCGTGGCGTCGACGACTACACCTATCGCACGCCCGCGCTGTTCTTGCAGGCCTACCGCGCCTTCCTGGACGACGCGCTGGAAATCAACGGCTCGGTGCGCTACGACCGCCACAACGTATTCGGCGGCATCACCTCGCCGCGCCTGAATGCGCTCTATCACCACACGGCCCAACTCTCCAGCCGCTTCAGCATCGGCAAGGGCTTCCGCGCGCCCACCAGCTTCTTCGAGCAGGAACACGGCATCCTCAACACCATCCGCATCGACCGGCAGATCACCAAGCCCGAGGAATCCCTGAACGCCAGCTATGCCCTCAACTACGCCGACGACCGGCTGGCGGTGACCGGCTCCTACAACTACAACCACATCAAGAACTTCGCCATGCTCGATCCGGGCCAGACCGATGCCAACGGCGACCCGATCACGGTGTTCAGCAGCGCGCGGCAACCCGTCATCGTGCAGGGCGTGGACCTGACGCTGTCCTATCTGGTCACGCCCGCCCTGTCGGTCATGGCCGCCGCCGAGGGCTTCAACTACCGCTTCCCGGCGGGCACGCTGATCTTCGCGCGGCCGTACGCCAAGGCCTATCTCGGCCTGGACTACGATCGCGGCGACCTCGACCTCAATGCCAAGCTGGTCTGGACCGGCCCCATGAACCTGCGCAAGTTCCACGGCGACGGCTCGGACGGCCCGAACCGCTACAACCTCGACGGCACGCCCAAGCGGGACAAGAGTCCGGGCTTCTTCACGCTCGACCTGCGCGGTGAATACGCCATCAACAAGAACTTCACCTTCTACGCCGGTGTCGACAACGTGTTCGACTACAAGCAGTCGGACAAGGAAAGCCCGCTGTTCGTCGACAGCGCGGGCGAGATCGACGTGACGCAGCTGTGGGGGCCCAGCCGCGGACGCTACCTGTACGCCGGCACCAAGATCAGCTTCTGATGCGCCGCATGCTGCTACGCGCCTGCCTGGCGCTGTGCGCCGCGCCGCTCATGGCGGGCGCACAGCCCCGGCCAGCCTCGCGCCCGCCGGTCGGCGTGGCCTGGGACTTCTCGCTGCCGACGCTGGCCGGCGACCGCTTCGTGCGGCTGGCGGCGCTGGACGGTCCGGTGCTGGTCAATTTCTGGAGCCGCGACTGCCCGCCGTGCGTCACCGAGCTGCCGCGGCTGCAGGCCTTCGCCGCCGATCATCCGGCGTGGACCGTCCTGCTGGTCAGCACCGATACGCCGGCCGCCGCGACCGAATTCACGCGGCGCCACGGCATCGCCCTGCCCGTATTGCGTCCGGGCGGCAACGTCGTCGCCCTGATGCGCGCCGCCGGCAATCGGGGCGGCGCCCTGCCCTTCACGGTGGCGACCCGCGCCGCCCGCATCTGCGACGGACAACTTGGCGCGCTGTCCGCGGCGGATCTGCAACGCGTCGCGGCCACCTGCGCGGCAGCGCCGGGCACGGCCGCCACCGCGCCATGAACGCCTCTCGCAGGCCCCGACACGCGCGCCGCAACCGCCTGCGCTCACGCAGCGTTGCGCCGCCAGCGCGCCGTCCGCACCGCGTCCCTTGCTGGCAAGGCTGACCCGCCTGTCGCCGCGCGGGGTGGGCGACCAGGGCCTGTTTGGCGCCTCGCACAGACCCTATGCGTCGCGCGTCACCCGCAGGATCTCTTCCGGCGAGGTCTCGCCGCTTTCGACCCAGCGCGCGCCGTCCTCGCGCATGCTGAGCATGCCGGCGGCGCTGGCGGCGCGGCGCAGTTCGCGCTCGTCGCTGCCTTCATGGATCAGGCGGCGCGCCTCGTCGTCCACGGTGAACAGTTCATGGATGCCGGAACGGCCGGCGTAGCCGGTGTGGTTGCAGGCCTCGCAGCCGACCGGCTGGAACACCCGCGCGCCATCCTGCATCGACGGCTTCTTGCAGGCCGGACACAGCTTGCGCACCAGCCGCTGCGCCAGCACGCCCAGCAGCGACGAGGACAGCAGGAACGGCTCCACCCCCATGTCGGTCAGGCGCGTCACCGCCGACACCGCGTCGTTGGTGTGCAGCGTGGCCAGCACCAGGTGGCCCGTCAGCGACGCCTGCACCGCGATCTGCGCGGTCTCCAGGTCGCGGATTTCACCGATCATGATGACGTCCGGATCCTGGCGCAGGATGGCGCGCAGCGCCAGCGCGAAGCTCATGTCGATCTTGGCGTTGACCTGGGTCTGGCTGATGCCCGCCAGGTCGTATTCGATCGGATCCTCCACCGTCAGGATATTGCTGGTGGAGGCGTCCAGCCGGCTCAAGGCCGCGTACAGCGTGGTGGTCTTGCCGCTGCCGGTCGGCCCGGTCACCAGCACGATGCCGTGCGGCTGGCGGATCAGGCGGTCGAGCTGGCGCAGCACGCCGGGCGCCATGCCCAGCTTTTCCAGCTGCAGGCGGCCGGCTTCCTTGTCCAGCAGGCGCAGCACCGCGCGCTCGCCATGGCCGGTGGGCAGCGTCGAGACGCGCACGTCGATCGGCCGGCCGCCCACCCGCAGCGCGATGCGGCCGTCCTGCGGCAGGCGTTTTTCGGCGATGTCCAGGTGCGCCATGATCTTGATGCGCGAGATCAGCGCCGCGTGCAGCGCCTTGCGCGGCGAGACCACGTCGCGCAGCGTGCCGTCGACCCGGTAGCGCACCACCGAATGGGTCTCGAACGGCTCGATGTGGATATCGCTGGCGCCGTCGCGCGCCGCCTGCGCGAACAGCGCGTTGATCATGCGGATCACCGGCGCGTCGTCCTGCGCGTCCAGCAGGTCGGCCACCTCGGGCATGTCCTGCAGCAGGCGGTCCAGGTCGATCTCGTTCTCGGCCACGCCCATCACCGAGGCGGCGTCCTCGGCGTGGCTGTAGGCGGCGGTCAGCAGCGTTTCCAGCGCCTCGTCGTCGACCCGCGCCACGGCGATGTCGCCGTGGCAGCGCTGGATCTCGCGCACGGCCCACTCGGGCGTGCGCGGGCTCACCGTCAGCTGCGCATGGCCGGCGCGCAGCGACAGCACCGCCCGCTGCGCGCGCGCCCAGGCATAGGGCAAGGGATGCGCGCTCATAGATGCGAGACCAGTTCGCCCTTGAAGCCCAGTTCCTTGAGCAGCGCCGTCGCGGTGGAGATGGTGCCGGGGTCCTTGGACACCTGGCTGCGCACCACGTAGCCCATGCCGCCCGGCCCCGTCTGCACGTAGGCCTGCAGCCCGCTGGCCTGCACCCGCTGGGCGATGCGGTCGGCCTCGGCGCGCGTCTTGACCGAGGCGAACTGCAGCGTCGCGCTGGCGCTCTCGGTTTCGCCGTAGAGCGAAGACGGATCGCGCGCCACGCTCACGCCCAGCGGCAGGCTGGCGCGGATCGGCTGCGCCGGGTCGCTGGTCTGGCGCGCCGCCGGATACTGGCGCACCGCGAACGACTCGACCGTCGTGGGCGGCGGACGCCGCATGGTCTCGGCCAACTGGTCGGGCCGCATGTCATAGGCGTTGTTGGACACCGACGGCGCCGATCCCGACGGCGGCAGCATCGGCGCCTGCATGTTCGGCAGCAGCCAGTGGTCGCCCGGCTGCGCGTTGCCCTGGGCGCGGCGCATGTAGTCGTAGCGGTCCATCGTCACGCTGGCGCTCTGGCGCGCGTCGCGCACCACGTAGGGCCGCAGGAACACCATCAGGTTGGTCTTGGTGCGCTTGCGGCTGTCGTACTTGAACAGCGAGCCCAGCACCGGGATCGAGCTCAGGCCCGGCACGTTGTTGGAAGTCAGCGTCACGTTCTCTTCCAGCAGGCCGCCGAGCACGATGATCTGGCCGTCGTCGATCAGCACGCTGGTGTCGATGGCGCGCTTGTTGGTGACGATGCCGGTGGTGGCGGACGAACTGCTTTCGTCGATGCTGCTGACTTCCTGGTAGATGTCGAGCTTGACCGCGCCGCCTTCGGAAATCTGCGGCCGGATGTTCAGCTTCAGGCCGACGTCCTCGCGCTGGATGGTCTGGAACGGGTTGTTGTTGTTGCCGCCGTTGGTGACGTATTGCCCCGTCACGAACGGCACCGTCTTGCCCACCAGGATGCTGGCCGACTGGTTGTCCAGCGTCAGCAGGTTCGGCGTGGACAGGATGTTGGCTTCGCCGCTGTTCTGCATCGCGCGGGCCAGCACGCCCAGGTTGATGACCTTGTTGCCGAGCACGTCGACCGTGCCCTTGACCACGCCCAGGCTCAGCCCGCCGCCCAGCGCGTCGATCGAGGTCGGGCCTTTGCCCGAGAGGCCGCTGCCGCCCAGGTTGGTGCCGCCGATGAAGCTGGTGCCGCCGCCGTTGATGTTGCCGGCGCCGGTCATCCACTGGATGCCGAATTCGGCCGCCGCCTGTTCGCTGACCTCGACGATCAGGCTTTCGACCAGCACCTGCGCGCGGCGCTGGTCGAGCTGGTCGATGACTTCGCGCAGGCTGCGGTACAGCGGTTCGGGCGCCGCGATGATGAGCGAGTTGGTGGCCGGATCGGCCTGGATCGTCGCGCCGCCGGCGGAGTACGACACCGCCTGGTTACCGGAATCGTCGCGCGCGATGCGGTCCTGGTCGCCCGACAGGCCGCCCTTGGCGTTGCCGGACGAATTCGCCGCGTTGGAGGACATGCCCAGGCCGGTATTGCCGTTGCTGGCCGACGCCTGCGGCGGCCGGCTGCCGCCGCCCTGCCCGAGCGGACTGCCCGTGCCTGCCGTGGGGCCCGCTCCCGGCGCCGAGTTGGCCTGGCCGGTCAGCAGCCCGCCCAGCACTTCGGCGATGCGGGTGGCCTGCGCATTGCGCATGTAGACCACGTGCAGGTTGCCGGCGCGGTTCTGCTGCGCGTCCAGCTTGGTGATGAGGTCGCGCGCCAGGCGCGTGCGCGCCGGGCTGCCGGCGCGGATCAGCACGCTGTTGCTGCGCGGGTCGGCCACCACCGCGATGCGCTGCGTCGGGTCGCTGCTCTGCGTGTCCAGCAGTTGCGACGCCAGGATGGCGATGTCCGAGGCGATGCCCGAACGCACCGGCACCACATCGGTGTCGATCGAACTGGGCACGTCGATGCGCGCGATCACGGCCGCGATGCGGTCGAGGTTGTCGGCGTAGTCCGTCACCACCAGCGTGTTGTTGCCGGGATATGCGTTGATCGGGTTGTTGGGCGGCACCATCGGGCGCAGCACCGGCACCAGGTTGGCCGCGTTCTCGTACTTCAACGGGAACACCCGCGTCAGCATCTCGCCGCTGTTGCCCGAGCGGCCGCGCGCGAAGTCCGCCACCGGCACCGGCGCCTTGCCCGCGCCGCCGGCGGCGGGCGCCGGGCGCGGATCGCCCACCACCGCGCTGCCCTGCAGCTTGGCGTCGGCCTCCGGCACCACGCGCGTCACGCCGTCCACATCGACGATCGCGAAGCCTTGCAGCCGCAGCGCGCCGGTCAGCATCGACAACGCCTGCGCGCTATCGACCGGCCGGTCCGACACCAGCGTGAGCTTGCCCTTCACGCGGGGATCCACCAGGAAATTGCGCTTGGTGAACAGCGACAGCGCACGCAGCACGGCGGGGATATCCGTGTCGACGAAGTTCAGGCTGACGCGATTGTCCGCCTGTTGAGCTTGGGCCTTGCCGGCCATGGGTCCGAGTTGGCTTGCCGCGAGCAAGACCGCAAGGCTGAGTTGCGCGATATGACGCATGACGAGATGTGCCTGAGACGTGAAGTCGTGTGAAAAAACGTGAAAGCGCGTCGGAGTATACGGGGTGACACTGCAACACTACGGTCATAATCCAAAGGCAAGGTGACGGGCTGCAAAGCCTTGATTTACGGGCCTTTCGCGCCAACCGGCGCAAGCCCGCAGCGACCTCCACCATGCCATCCTTTCGTTACGAAGCGACTGACGCGCTCGGCAAAATCGTGCAGGGCACGATCGACGCCGACAGCGAGCGCGGCGCCCGCAACCAGTTGCGCGGCCGCGGCCTGTTGCCCCTGTCCACCTCTCCCGCCGCGCGCGCCGAAGGCCTGGGCGCCGCCCTGCGCACGCGCCTGTCCGATGCCGACCTGGCCTGGCTCACGCGCCAGCTCGCCAGCCTGCTGGCCGCGCGCCTGCCGCTGGACGCCGCGCTCAGCGCCACGCTCGAACAGGCCGAGAAAAAACACATCGCCGCCACGCTCGAAGGCGTGCGCGACGACGTGCGCGCCGGCCACCGCCTGTCCGCCGCGCTGGCCTCGCGCCCGCGCGACTTCCCCGAGATCTACCGCGCCCTGATCGGCGCCGGCGAGGAATCCGGCGACCTGGCGCAGGTCATGGAGAAACTGGCGGACTACATCGAAGAGCGCAACACCCTGCGCAGCAAGGTCATGACGGCGTTCATCTACCCCGCCGTGGTCGCCTGCGTCTCCGTCATCATCGTGATCTTCCTGCTGGGCTACGTCGTGCCGCAGGTGGTGTCGGCCTTCAACCACGCCAAGCAGCAGCTGCCGCTGCTGACCCGCATCATGCTAGGGCTGTCCGACTACGTGCGTGAATGGGGCCTGGCCACCGGCGCCGCCATCGCGCTCGCCATCATGCTGTGGCGCTACTCCCTGCGCGTGCCCGCCGCGCGCCGCGCCTGGCACGCCCGCGTCCTGCGCCTGCCCCTGGCCGGCCGCTTCGTCCTCGGCGTCAACGCCGCCCGCTTCGCCTCGACCCTGGCCATCCTCTGCGGCAGCGGCGTCGCCCTGCTCACCGCCCTCGACGCCGCCCGCCGCACCCTCGGCAACGACGTCCTGCGCGGCGCCGTCGACGAAGCCGCCGCCCGCGTGCGCGAAGGCGCCTCCCTGTCCGCTTCGCTAGCCGCGCAGAAAGCCTTCCCCTCACTGCTCATCCACCTCATCGCCAGCGGCGAAAAAACCGGCCAGCTCCCCGAACTGCTCGACCGCGGCGCCCAGAACCTCTCGCGCGACCTCGAACGCCGCGCCATGGCCATGACCGCCCTGCTGGAACCCGCCCTGATCCTGCTGATGGGCGGCTTCGTCCTCCTGATCGTGCTGGCCGTGATGATGCCGATCCTGGAAATGAACCAGCTGATCCGCTAAGCGCACAAAAAAGAAAAGGCCCGCATCCAAGCCGCGGGCCTCGCAGAATCAATAACAAGGAAATCGAACAACCGCCAACCCGCGCATTGGCACACCGCGGAACAGCTGGAATAACAGCGCGCGGAAAAACAGAAAAGTGAACGCCAAAGAAAAAAGCGGCCCCCCAAAAGCCGCCGCCCTACAGTTCTCTCTCCCCACCCGCGCGAAGCGACAACACCCCGCCGCCCCACCCCCGCGTATGCAAACTGCGGCCGCCCGCGCGGCCACAGTTTGCGGGCCCCGCAAGCTCCCCGCAAGCCACCACCACAGCAGCGCGTCAATTCTCAAAGGCGCCAGCTCGGCGCGCAGGCGGGACGGATGCGGGCGCCGTCGATGCGCCCGAGGGAATCTGAAGGGAAGGCCGCAGGCCTGGACGAAGATGACAACGGGGAAGTCCGGAGCGAACGCTCCGGACCGCAATCGTTGGCGCCCGCATCCGTCCCACCTGCGCGCCGGGCGACCCAAGAAAAAACCACTACCGCAAAAAACTTCGGGGCGACCCTTACGGCCACCCCGACATCCAACCCAAGCGATTCAAACGCAAACTCAAAGCGCCTCTTCGTCGCTCTCCCCCGTCCGAATCCGGATGGCCTGCTCGACCGGCGTCACGAAAATCTTGCCATCCCCGATCTTCCCCGTCCGAGCCGCCTTCACCACCGCCTCGATCGCCGCCTCGACCTGATCATCCGGCAGCACCACCTCGACGCGGATCTTCGGCAGGAAATCCACCACATACTCCGCCCCGCGATACAGCTCGGTATGCCCTTTCTGGCGCCCGAAGCCCTTCACTTCGGTCACGGTCAGCCCGCTGACGCCGACCTCGGCCAGCGCCTCGCGGACTTCGTCGAGCTTGAAGGGTTTGATGATGGCGGTGACTTGTTTCACGTTGGTCGTCCTGATTGTGCGGTCTGTTGCGGCGCCCGGCCTCGAACACTATCGGACCCAGGCGCAATGATTGAGAGAATACCACCGGCGCCGGGGGCCAACCGGCCCGTCCGCCATTGCCGGGAAAACCCGAATACGGCTCAGCCCGGCGGCGCCTGATCCGGAATCCGGTCGGCGTCGCGCATCCACACCACCGACTCGGAATCGCTCGGCGCGCGCCAGTCGCCGCGCGGCGACAGCGAGCCGCCCGAGCCCACCTTGGGCGCGTTCGGCACGCAGGTGCGCTTGAACTGGCTGAGGCGGAAGAACCGGTCCAGGAAGATCTTCAGGTTGCGCTTGATCGCCGCCAGGTCGTACTGGTTGCGCGCCACGTGGCCGCCTTCCGGCCAGGCGCCGGCATCGCGGTCGCGCCAGGCCGCCAGCGCCAGGAACGCCACCTTGGTCGGCGCGAAGCCATAGCGCAGCGTGTAGTACAGATTGAAGTCCTGCAGCTCGTAAGGGCCGATCGTGTCTTCGCTTTTCTGGGTCGGCTTGCCGTCATCGCCGCCCGGCACCAGCTCGGGGCTGACGTCCGTCTCCAGCACGTCCAGCAGCACCGCCGCGCCGGTCTCGCCCAGGCGGCCGGACTCGGCCACCCAGCGCACCAGGTGGGTGATCAGCGTCTTGGGCACGCTGGCATTGACGCTGTAGTGCGACATGTGGTCGCCCACGCCATAGGTGCACCAGCCCAGCGCCAGCTCGCTCAGGTCGCCGGTGCCGATGACGATGGCGTTGTTGAAATTGGCGATGCGGAACAGGTGGTTGGTGCGCTCGCCGGCCTGCACGTTCTCGAAGGTGATGTCGTACACCGGCTTGCCATCGGCATAGGGATGGCCAAGGTCCTTGAGCATCTGCAGGCAGCTCGGGCGGATGTCGACCTCGGAAGCCGTGCAGCCCACCACCGCCATCAGCTGGCGCGCCTGCTGCAGCGTGCGGCTGCTGGTGGCGAAACCCGGCATGGTCACGGCCAGGATGTTGGCGCGCGGCAGCCCCAGCGTGTCCATGGCCTGGGCGCAGACCAGCAGCGCGTGGGTCGAATCCAGCCCGCCCGAAATGCCGATGACCACCTTGGACATGCCGCTGGCCGACAGCCGCTGCGCCAGCGCCTGCACCTGGATGTTGTAGACCTCCTTGCAGCGCGCGTCGCGGCGCTGGGCGTCGGCCGGCACGTACGGAAAGCGCGCAACGCGCCGCTCCAGCGGCAGCTCGGCGTCCTCCAGCGGCGCCGCGACCGGCACCAGCACCTGGCGGAACTTGCGCACTTCGTCGCGGTGGCGCCGCGCCGACTGGCCGAAGGTGGTCTGGTGCATGCGCTCGCGCGACAGGCGGTCCAGGTCCACGTCGGAGAACAGCAGGTGCGATTCGTTCAGGAAGCGCTCGGACTCGCCCAGCAGCTCGCCGTTTTCATAGATCAGCGCCTGGCCGTCCCAGGCCAGGTCGGTGGACGACTCGCCGCGGCCGGCCGACGTATACATGTAGGCCGCCAGGCAGCGCGCCGACTGCTGCGCCACCAGCTGGTGGCGGTAGGCCGACTTGCCGACCACGATGTTCGAGGCGGACAGGTTCACCAGCACCGTGGCGCCGGCCAGCGCCGCGAACGAAGACGGCGGGATCGGCACCCAGACGTCTTCGCAGATCTCGACGTGGAACTGGAACAGCGGCAGCTTTTCCATCTGGAACAGCAGCTCGGCGCCGAACGGCACGGTCTGCTCCAGCAGGCGGATCTCGGTGGCGACGGCGCAATCGGCCGCGCTGAACTGGCGCGCTTCGTAGAATTCGCCGTAGTTGGGCAGGTAGCTCTTGGGCACCACGCCCAGGATGCGGCCGCCTGCCGCCACCACCGCGCAGTTGTACAACTGGTGCGCCACCCGCAGCGGCGCGCCGACGATGACGGCGATGTCCAATTCGGCGGTAGCGCGCACCACCTGGTCCAGCGCCGCCTCGCAGGCGTCCAGCAGGGCCTTCTGGTGGAACAGGTCGTCGCAGGTGTAGGCCGACAGGCCAAGCTCGGGGAACGCCACCAGCACGGCGCCGCCCTGGGCCGCCTGCTGCGCCAGCGCGATGGTCTGCGCGGCGTTGAAGGCCGGATCCGCGACCCGGCATTCGGGCACGCCCACGGCGACCCGGGCGAAGCCGTGGGAATACAGGTTGAAAAACGGGTTCGACATCGGATCCATCGCCTGGGGCGCCTTGATACGGAACTGCACGGAACGGGCCTGCTTCAGGCCGGGACATCCAACCGGGCCATTATCTCACGGCGTCATGCGCCGGACGGCGGCGCCAGGCGCTCCGGATCGCCCCGGTGATGCCCGCCCTCGGCCGCCAGCGCGGCCTGCAGCGCGCCCTCTCGCAGCGAACTGCCCATGGCGCCGATGTCGGCGCCGGACGGCTGCTGGTACAGGCGCAGGCCCAGTTCCGGCAGGATCGCCAGCAGATGATCGAAGATGTCGCCCTGGATGCGCTCGTACTCGACCCAGGCGGTGACGGCCGTGAAGCAGTAGACCTCGACCGGGATGCCGTCGGCGGTGGGTTCCATCATGCGCACCATCATCGCCATGTCCTGGCGCACCTCGGGGTTCTGCTTCAGGTAGGCCAGGCCGTAGGCGCGGAAGGTGCCGATATTGGTCAGGCGGCGGCGGTTGGCCGGCACGCTGGCCAGCTCGCCCATGGTCTGGTTGGCCTGGGCGATATCCTGGGTCTTGACCCGCAGGTAGTCGTGCAGCAGCCGGAAGCGCATCAGGCGCTGGGCCTCGTCATCGGTCAGGAAGCGCACGCTGCTGGCGTCGATGCGCAGGGTGCGCTTGATGCGCCGTCCGCCCGACTCGAACATGTGGCGGTAGTTGCGGTAGCTTTCCGAGAACAGCTTGTAGGTCGGCACCGTGGTGACGGTGTTGTCCCAGTTCTGCACCTTGACCGTGTGCAGGGCGATGTCCTTGACGAAGCCGTCGGCGTTGGACTGCGGCATCTCGATCCAGTCGCCGATGCGCAGCATGTCGTTGCTGGTGAGCTGGGTGCTGGCCACCAGCGACAGCAGCGTGTCCTTGAACACCAGCAGCAGCACCGCCGACAGCGCGCCCAGGCCGGAGATCATCCACAGCGGCGAGCGGTCGATCAGGATCGACAGCACCAACACGGTGCACACCGCCATCAGGATCAGCTTGCTGATCTGGATATAGCCCTTGATCGAGCGGGTCTGCGCCCGCGTGGTGGCCGAATAGGTGTCCTGCCAGGCGCTCAGCACTCCGGAAAACGCCACGAACACGCAGATCCAGGCGCCGGCGTGGGCCAGCCGCCCCACCAGCGTGGCGGCCTTCTCGACGTGCGGCACCAGGTCGATGCCCACCGACACCACCGCGAACGGCACCGCGTACCAGAGGTTCTGGTACGCCCGACGGCGCTGCAGGGCCTTGTCCCAGTCCTCGTGGCCGCTGACCACCAGCAGCCGGTGCGCCAGCAGCAGCACCACCCGCGCGACCACCCACTGGACAAACAGCGCCGTCAGGATCAGCACGCCGATGCCGACCAGCGTCTGCGCCCACGGCTGGTGCGGCATATAGGTATCGAGTTCGGTGGCCAGCTGTTCCCATTCCATGGGCATAGGTCGTGTGCTCTCTTTCGGGTGGCAGGGGGGACGGCGCGCCGGCCGCCGCCGGGACGGGCCCGGTGAACCGCCGGATGCGACCCTGAATTATCCGACAACTCGCGCCGCCGCAAGTTTCCAGCCGCAACAGCGGGCATCCCGCCCATGGCGCCAGGATTCGTCAGCCGCCCAAGGCAGGCCCTATAATCCCCGCCATCATGGCAAACACTCCCTCCCCCGATCAAAACCAGTTCGCCAACAAGGCGCAGGCCTGGTCCGCCCGGTTCTCGGAACCGGTTTCCGAACTCGTCAAACGCTACACGGCGTCCGTGGACTTCGACAAGCGCCTGGCGCGCGTCGACATCCAGGGTTCGCTGGCGCACGCCGACATGCTGGCGGCCCAGGGCATCATCGGCGCCCAGGACCTGGCCGACATCCAGCGCGGCATGACCCAGATCCTGTCCGAAATCGACGCCGGCAGCTTCCAGTGGCTGCTCGACCTCGAAGACGTGCACCTGAACATCGAGAAGCGCCTGGTCGAGCTGGTCGGCGATGCCGGCAAGCGCCTGCACACCGGCCGTTCGCGCAACGACCAGGTGGCCACCGACATCCGCCTGTGGCTGCGCGGTGAGATCGACACCCTGATCGACCTGCTGCGCCAGCTGCGCCACGCGCTGGCCACGGTGGCGCTGGACAACGCCGCCACCATCATGCCGGGCTTCACCCACCTGCAGGTGGCCCAGCCCGTCACCTTCGGCCATCACCTGCTGGCCTACGCCGAGATGTTCGGCCGCGACGCCGAGCGCCTGGCCGACTGCCGCCGCCGCGTCAACCGCCTGCCGCTGGGCGCCGCCGCCCTGGCCGGCACCTCGTTCCCGATCGACCGCGAACGCGTCGCCAAGACCCTGGGCTTTGACGGCGTCTGCCGCAATTCGCTGGACGCCGTCTCCGACCGCGACTTCGCCATCGAGTTCTGCGCCGCCGGCGCGCTGATCATGACGCACGTCTCGCGCCTGTCCGAAGAACTGGTGCTGTGGATGAGCCCGCGCGTCGGCTTCATCGACCTGGCCGACCGCTTCTGCACCGGCAGCTCGATCATGCCGCAGAAAAAGAACCCCGACGTGCCCGAACTGGCGCGTGGCAAGACCGGCCGCGTCAACGGCAACCTGGTCGCCCTGCTGACCCTGATGAAGGGCCAGCCCCTGGCCTACAACAAGGACAACCAGGAAGACAAGGAAGGCCTGTTCGACACCGTCGACACCGTGCGCGACACGCTGACGATCTTCGCCGACATGGCCGCCGGCATCAAGGTCAAGGCCGACAACATGCGCGCCGCCGCGCTGCAGGGCTTCGCCACCGCCACCGACCTGGCCGACTACCTGGTCAAGCGCGGCGTGCCGTTCCGCGACGCCCACGAAGTGGTGGCCCACGCCGTGCGCGACTGCGAACAGCGCGGCTGCGACCTGGCCGACCTGTCGCTGGACGAACTCAAGGCCTATCACCCGACCATCGGCGACGACGTGCACCAGGTCCTGACGCTGGAAGGCTCGGTCGCCGCGCGCAAGCACGTGGGCGGCACCGCCCCCGAACGCGTGGCCGAGGAAGCCCGCCGCGTGCTGCAGGAAACGGCGGCGCAGTAAGCCCGCGGTTCCCTCGCTCGAAAACAGGCGGCCCCGGATTTCCGGGGCCGTTTTTCATGGATCGCCGCCGTGTGCGCCAACGGGGCGTCAGACGAGCGAAACCTCCAAGCGCCGTCCAAGCTGCTCCAGCGCCGACTCGACCTGATCGATCCGGGAGGCGTGCCGCACATCCAGCAGGCGATCCACTTGTGGCATGTGCACGCCCATGCGGCGAGCCAACTCCGCCTTGCGCACCCCTTGCTGGATCATCTCGTTGGACAGGAACACTTTGCTGGTCACCAGCGCCGGCAAGGTCACCGACGCCTGCCCCGCCAGCACGGGCGACGGCAGGGGAATGGGCCGGCGCGCGTCGAAGTAGATTTCCAGCGCAGCCTCAAGCGCCTCCCGGGCGTTGATCGCAGCCTCTTGCTGGTCATCACCCACTGTCAACGCTTCCGGAATATCTGGAAATCGGACGAACCAGGTGCGATTGGAATCAAGCGTCAGGGTGAACGGATAGGTCAGCATATAAGCCTCCCGGTTACCGGACTGGGTGGAAAGTGAAGAGCACAGGGAATGACCGTCGACTGCATTGAATCCGCCGTCTCATTTCAATCCGAGTTGCTTCTTGATTTCATGTTCAAGGTGCTTACCCATTTCCCTGGAGCCAGGGTACGGAAAGATCGTCGTGATGCCGTTCAACGTGACTCGAAAGTGACTGCTTCCGGCACGATGTGCGACAAAAACCGCCCCTTGCCGCTCGAGCCATTTTTTGAATTCGCTGTATTTCATGGCCCGTGCGCATTACAGACAAGCTTAAACAATAAAGTTGTCTAAGAAAACATAAATGTTGTCCTCACCAACTGCTGTCATGACGGACTTTCGGAGCGTATCCGCTGGTTGGGCATGCCAGTGAATTGGGCTACGTTTACCGGAACAAATTACCTGTCACGGCGTGTCATTCCTCGTTTCCGATCTCGCACGAGCGGCGGGGACAGGTTCGCTATGATGGGCGCTTTCTCACTCCCCCCTCCCCCATGCCAGCCCTGCGCGCGTCCTGGTTTCCGTCGCCCCTGTCCCAACCGGCCGTTCTGACCGCCGCCTGCCTGCTGGCGCTTGCCGTCCTCCCCGCCGCCCAGGCGCAGACCGCGCGCAAGCCGTCGCCGTACGAAAACGTGATCGAGCCCGTCAAGGCCCGCCCGCTGACGCCCGCCGAGATCGCGGCGCGCAAGGCCGAGGACGCGCGCCGCGGCGGTCCCGCCTTCATGGCGCGCATCGACGACGAAGCGGCGTTCCGCCAGTTGGCGCGCGTCTACAACGCCGGCACGCCGCTGGAAATCCCGCACGTGCTGTTCGTGATCGACCGCCAGCGCGGCGACCGCATCTATTACCTGGACACGCCGCGCTACGGCCTGCACGAGACCTTCGCGCGCGAGCGACGCCTGCTGCCCGGCAAGGACAAGGCCGCGCTGACCGCGCAGTACAAGGATCCCAACCGCCGCCTGCTGTTCGGCACCCTGAGCTGGCAGCGCGACCTGCCCGGCTACACCTACGAATTCTGGGAAGGCGACCGCCTCACGCCCGAACTGCTGAAGCTGGCCGACGATGTGGTCGCCAAGAGCTTCTACGCCCCGATCCGCTTCAAGACCAACTCGACCCTGCACGAGCAGGCCGCCGCCACCGCCGGACTGCGCTTCGTGACGCAAGAGGCGCTGCTGCGCGAACAGGCCTTCCTGCCGCTGAACCCCGGCGCCGCGCAGGGCCGGCTGCGCATCGTCGCCTCGGTCGACGCCACGCCCGACCTTCAGCGCGACGACATCGTGGTGCTCGACGAAGTACCGATCGCCATCCCGCCCGTGGCCGGCCTAATCACGCAGCGGCCGTCCACGCTGCTGTCGCACGTCAACCTGCTGGCCAAGGGCTGGGGCATCCCCAACGCCTACGTGCGCGACGCCACCAACGTCCTGCGCCAGTACGACGGCCAGTGGGTCACGCTGACCGTCAGCGGCAACGACTACCGGGTGCAACCCGCCGACAAGCCCGCCACCCGACCGCCGGCGACGCCGCCCAAGCCGCGCGCACAGTTGCCCAAGCCGGACCTGACGGTGCAGGCGCTCAAGCCGCTCGATGCCCTGGCCGTGCGCGACAGCCGCCATTGCGGCGTCAAGGCCGCCAACCTGGGCGCGCTCCGCTCCGCCCTGCCGCCGGCCGCCAGCGTGCCCGACGGCTTCTGCATCCCGTTCGCGCAATACGCCGCCTTCATGCAGCGGCTGAACGTGGCGCAACGGGTGGCGGCGCTGGAGCAGCGCCCCGATTTCATGGCCGACGCCGAGGTGCGGCGCAAGGAACTGGCGGCCCTGCGCCAGGACATCATGCAGGCCGCGCCTGACTCGGCGCAGGCCGAGTCCTGGCGCGCGCTGTGGCAATCGCGCCTGAAGGGCGCGGGCGTGTTCGTGCGCAGTTCATCGAACTCCGAGGACCTGCCCGGCTTCAGCGGCGCCGGCCTGTACACCACCGTGCCCAACGTCACCCAGCCGGACGCGCTGGCCAAGGCGGTGCAGACCGTGTGGGCCTCGGTCTACAACTTCGACGCCTACGAGGCGCGGCGCGCGGCCGGGATTCCCCAGGACGCGGTGGTGATGGCCGTGCTGGTGCAGCTGGCGGCGCCGTCCGACAGTTCCGGCGTCATGATCACGCGCGATCCGTTCGACGCCAGCCGCCGCTACGTGACCTACATCTCGGCCAAGCGCGGCCTCGGCATCAAGGTGGTGGAGGGCAAGCGCCAGGCCGAGCAGGTGATGTATTCGAGCTGGTCCAAGGCGGTGCAGGTGCTGAGCCGCTCGGCCGAGGACACGCAGTTGGTGGCCGACGTCGCCGGCGGCGTGCGCGAAGTGCCGATCGCGCCGGACGCGCGCCAGGTGCTGAACGACGCGCTGGTGGCGCGGCTGGCCGCCGTCGGCCGGCAGGTCAAGCAGCGCCTGGGCAAGGCCGACCAGGACATCGAATGGGCGGTGGTCGGCGACAAGATCATCATCCTGCAGGCGCGGCCCTACATCGACGCGCGCCGCTAGCGGACCCCGAGGGAGCTTTTTTGCCTTTTAGGGCGGCCCGGCGGCAAAAAAAACCGCGGTGGCGGGCATAATGCCCGCCACCGCGGCTTCGGATCCTCCGTAGCGGATCAGATGTGCAGCGCGTGCCCCAGCGCCTTGAGCGCGGCTTCCTGCACCGCTTCGCCCAGGGTCGGGTGGGCATGGATCGTGCCCGCCACGTCCTCCAGCGTCGCGCCCATTTCGAGCGACTGGCCGAACGCCGTCGACAGTTCCGACACGCCCCGGCCCACCGCCTGCCAGCCCACGATCAGGTGGTTGTCGCGGCGCGCCACCACCCGCACGAAACCGTCGGTGGACTCCAGCGTCATCGCACGGCCGTTGGCGGCGAACGGGAACGACGCCGCCAGGCAGTCCAGCCCGGCCGCTTCGGCCTCGGCCGGCGACAGCCCGGCCACCACGACTTCCGGATCGGTGAAGCACACCGCCGGGATCGCGGCCGGCTGGAAGTGGCGGCGCTTGCCGGCCACCAGCTCGGCCACCATCTCGCCCTGCGCCATGGCGCGGTGCGCCAGCATCGGCTCGCCGGCGATGTCGCCGATGGCCCAGACGTCGCGCATGGAGGTGCGGCACTGGTCGTCGATGCGCAGCGCGTTGCCCTTGCGGTCCAGCTGCAGGTTTTCCAGGCCCCAGCCCTGCGTGCGCGGACGCCGGCCGACGGCGATCAGCACCCGGTCGGCGGGCAGCGCGGTCTCGGCGCCGCTGGCGTCCTGGATCCGCACCGCGGTGCCGGCGCCGTTCAGCCCCAGCACCTTGCGGCCCAGGTGCAGCTCGACGCCCAGCTTGGCAAGGGCCGCGGCCACCGGTTTGGTGAGTTCCGCGTCGTAGGTCGGCAGGATGCGGTCCTGCGCCTCGACCACGGCCACCTCGGCGCCCAGCTTGCGGTACACCGTGCCCAGCTCCAGGCCGATGTAGCCGCCGCCCACCACCACCAGCTTCTTCGGGATGTCGGCCGGCGACAGCGCCTCGGTCGAGGACACCACCATGCCGCCGAACGGCACCGACGGCAGCGGCGTCGGCTCGGAGCCGGCCGCCAGCAGCAGGTGCTCGCACTGGATGCGCTGGCGGCTGCCGTCGGCGCTCTCGACCTCGACGGTCTTGCCGTCCAGCAGGCTGGCCCAGCCCTGCACCACCTGCACGCCGTTCTTCTTGAGCAGCGCGCCGACGCCGCCGGTCAGCTTGCCGACGATGCCGTCCTTCCAGGCCACGGTGCGGCCGATGTCGATGGCGGGCGCCGAGACCGAGATGCCCAGCGCCGACTGGCCGGCGTAATGGCGCGCCTTGTCGAATTCCTCGGCCGCGTGGATCAGCGCCTTGGACGGGATGCAGCCGATGTTCAGGCAGGTGCCGCCCAGCCGGTCGCCTTCGACCAGGATGGTGGGCACGCCCAGTTGCCCGGCGCGGATCGCGGCCACATAGCCGCCAGGCCCGCCGCCGATCACCAGCAGGGTTGTCGTCTTGGTAGTCTGGCTCATGCTTACTCCACGAAAAGCAGCGCGGGTTGTTCCAGCAGCGCGCGCACGGCCTGGATGAAGCGGGCCGCGTCCATGCCGTCGACCACGCGGTGGTCGAACGAGGACGACAGGTTCATCAGCTTGCGCGCCACCACGGCGCCATTGCGGAAGGCGGGCCGCTCGACGATGCGGTTCACGCCCACGATGCCGACCTCGGGATGGTTGATGACCGGCGTGGTGACGATGCCGCCCAGCGGTCCCAGGCTGGTGATGGTGATGGTCGAGCCGGACAGCTCGTCGCGCCCGGCGCCGCCGGACCGCACCGCCTGCGCCAGCCGGCCGATCTCGGCCGCCATCGACCACAGGTCGCGGGTTTCGGCGTGGCGCATCACCGGCACCATCAGGCCGCCGTCGCTCTGCGTGGCGATGCCGATGTGCACGGCGCCATAGCGCGTCACCTGGCCGGCCTCGTCGTCATAGCGGGCGTTGATCTGCGGGAAGTCGCGCAGCGCGATCACCATGGCGCGCGCCAGCAGCGGCAGCAGCGTCAGCTTGCCGCGCGACTCGCCGAACTTCGCGTTCAGGCTGACGCGCAGGTCCTCGAGCTCGGTGACGTCGATTTCCTCCACGTAGCTGAAGTGCGGAATGCGGCGCTTGGACTCGGCCATCTTCTGCGCGATCTTGCGGCGCAGGCCGATCACGGGCACCTGCTCTTCGTCATTGCGCTCGGCATAGGCCGGGCCGCGCGCGGCGCTGCCGCCGCCCTGCCCTTGCAGGTAGGCGTCCAGGTCCTCGTGCATGACGCGGCCGGCCGGGCCGCTGCCGTGCACATAGCGCAGCTCGATGCCCAGGTCCCAGGCGCGCTTGCGCACCGCCGGCGAGGCCAGCGGCTTCTCGCCGGGTTGGCGCGTCGCGGCGGGCGCCTGGCGCGCGGCGGCCGCCC
>NZ_CADIJR010000097.1 GCF_902859645.1 Achromobacter insuavis
TGACCGCGAGCGCCGCTGCCGGCGCGGGGGCGGCAGCCGGCGGCGCGGACGGCGCTGGCGATTACTTCACGGACGTCCTGTTGCGCAACGAGCGGCCCGATGCCGCCGGTGACCGCGGCGCGGCCCGCGCCGAAGTCGGACGCATCGTGGCGATGAGCCTGGCGCGCGGCGACATGACGCCGGCGGATCGCGACTATGTGGCCCGCGTGATCGCGGCGCAGGCGGGCATCGATGCCGCCGCCGCGCAGCAGCGCGTGAATCAGACGCTGCAGCAGGCCCGTCAGGCCGCCGATGACGCCAAGCGCAAGGCGCGCGAAGCGGCCGACACGGCACGCAAGGCCGCCGCGGCGTTTGCGCTGTGGGGCTTTGCCTCCATGCTGATCGGCGCGTTCGTGGCCAGCCTGTGCGCGACCTGGGGCGGGCGGCGCCGCGACATGGTGGTCAAGCCCTGATCGCCGCACGGAAGGCCGGCGCGGGGCCATGACGCCCCGCGCCGCGCGGCGTCATGGCTGCTTCTGCTGGAACATCCATTCGCGCCAGGGCCTGGCGGTCAGCAGTTCCGGCGCGATGCGGTGATCCATGCCCTGGTAGGTGATGAAGACCGGATGGCCGCCCGCGGCCGCGAGGGCCTTGGCCCAGATCTGGCTGCCCTCGTAGGGATTCTCCTGGTCGGCGGTGCCGTGGATGAGCAGCGTGGGAACGCCCGCCAGCGGCCTGGCGAGCGAGCGCTCCGGCGGCACGCCCGACATGGCGACGATGGCCGCGAAGCGTCCGGGTGACGCGACGGCGGCGTCCAGCGCGGCCGACGCGCCCATCGAGAAGCCGACGGCGTAGATCCGCCTGGCGTCGACCGGATGGTGCCTGGCGATGTCCTCGACCAGCCGCATGACGTCGGGCAGGTCGGCGCCGGCCTTCGAGATCCGCACGCCATGGCCGTCCTTTTCATAGTTGGCGGTGCGGCCCGGCGTCTGCGGCACCAGCACGTAGGCGGGAAAATCGCGGCGCGACTCGGCCGAGCCGAAGGCGCGGGTGAACGCGTTCAGCGGCAGCAGGTTGTCGCTGCCGACGCCGCCTGAACTGTGGAAAATCACCACCAGTGGGTATTTTTTTCCGCTTTCGGGTGCGATGGGCGATACCAGGCGATAGGGCAGCGGCGTCTTGCCGGCGCGGGCGAATTCCGCCGGCGCGAAGGCGTCGATGGAGGCCTGCTTGAGCATTTCCACCGTCTGTAGCTGCGCCGCGGTGGGGGCGTAGGTGACGCTCGATGCCTGCACGCCGCCTTGCGCGGCACAGGCGTGGCCGGCGCTCAGGCCCAGGGCCGCGGCAAGCATGGCGCGCGCGGCGACTGCAGCGATACCGGTCCTGATGGCGGCCTGGCGGCCAGGTGCAGCTGGGGTAACGGCCGGGGCAACGGGGCGGCAAGCTTGCGCGAGGCGCGAAACTTGAATGCGGCTGGGGGGCATGTCAGATTCTCCGCGGGGGCGTGGTGGGCGAAGATTCTAAGAGGGCGGACCGTGCGGGTATGCGGGAAAAATGTGGGGATTATGTGGAAATGTGTGAAGGCCGGGCCCGTCACGGCCAGAGACAGGGGGGCTGGCAGGAGTGGCGGCCGAGTGGTGATTGCCGCGCAGTGATTGTCGGGTACTGTTGTCGGGTACTGATTACCGAGCCCGATCCGGCGATCCAATGAAAAAAGGCCTTCACTTGCGTGAAGGCCTTTTTGAATTCTCTGGTGGCGCATCCCTGATTCGAACAGGGGACCTGCGGATTATGATTCCGTCGCTCTAACCGGCTGAGCTAATGCGCCATCCCTATCGCCGCCGGTTTCAATGAAAGCCAAGCAACGAAGAACGAAATTCTAGCACGGAAAATTTTAGGATTGCAAGTAGGGGGCGGGCTTTTTTGTTTGGGCCCGCGTGCCGTCCCGCGCAGGCCCCCCTGACGCGCCCTCAGGCATCCCGCGCCAGGCGGATGCCGGAGAACTGCCAACGCGCTTCCGGCGGGAAGAAATTACGGTAGCTTGGCCGGATGTGGCCGCGCGGCGTGGCGCAGGAGCCGCCGCGCAGCACGTACTGGTTGCACATGAACTTGCCGTTGTACTCGCCCACCGCGCCGCCATCGGGCTTGAAGCCCGGGTAGGCATCGTAGGCGCTGGCGGTCCATTCCCAGGCATCGCCGAACAGCTGCGCCGGGCCGCCGCTGCTCAATCGGGCGGGCGCGGGACGCGGATCCAGGTGGCCGTTTTCCAGCAGGTTGGCGCGGTTCGACCAGGCGCCGTCGGGCAACTGCCGCGCGGCATGCTCCCACTCGGCCTCGCGCGGCAGGCGCACCCGGGCCCAACGCGCATAGGCATCGGCTTCGTAGTAGCTGATGTGCGTGACCGGCGCCTGCAATTCCAGCTCCTGCATGCCGCGCAGCGTGAAGACGCGCCAGTCGTCGCGCTGGCCTTCCCAGTACAGCGGCGCGCGCCAGCCTTCCGCGCAGACCCGTTCCCAGCCCAGCGACAGCCACAGTTCGGGCCGCTTGTAGCCGCCGTCGCGGATGAAGGCCAGGTATTCGTGCTGCGTCACCAGGCGGTCGGCCAGGTGGAAGGGCGCCAGCAGCACGTCGTGCGCGGGGCCTTCGTTGTCGAAGGCGAAGCCCTGTCCGTCGTGGCCGATGCGGACCACGCCGCCGTTGTAGCGGGTCCAGCCGGCGGGCGTGCCCGGCGGCAGCGCCGGCGAACCCGAGGCCACGTAGGCCGGCTTGAGCGGGTTGGCGGACAACAGGTGCTTGAGGTCGGTCAGGATCAGCTCCTGGTGCTGCTGCTCGTGGTTCAGCCCCAGCTCCAGCAAGGCGTCGAAGGCCGGATCGTTGCCGCCCAGCCGCGCGATCAGGTCGTGCATGGCCTGGTCGACATGCTGGCGATAGCGCATCACGTCGGCCAGCGGCGGCCGCGTCAGCAGGCCGCGCTGCGGCCGAGGGTGCTTGGCGCCGATGGCGTTGTAGTAGGAGTTGAACAGCATCCGGTACTGCGGGTGGAACACGGGGCAGGGCGGATGGAAGTGCGTTAGCAGGAAGGTCTCGAAGAACCAGGTGGTGTGCGCCAGGTGCCATTTGACCGGGCTGCAGTCCGGCATGGACTGCACCTGGCAGTCCTCCGGACTCAACGGGGCGGCCAGCGCCGTGGTGGTGGCGCGCACGGCATCGTACCGGTCGTGCTGGCCGGCCTGTCCGGCGGCGTAGGGGCCGTTGGCCGGGTGGGTCAGCAGGCAGGCAGGTTCCATGGCGATCCTCCAGGGGCGGGTTGAGGGGGCGCGACGTCAGGCACGGGCGCTGAACACCGAGAACCAGCCGCGGGTGTCCGACCAGTGGCGGATGTCGTGGTAGCCCGCGCGTTGCAGCAGCTCGGTAAACGTTTCGGGCGTGAATTTGTACGAATTCTCGGTATGGATGCGCTCTTGCGCGTCGAAGCGCCGCTGGCCGCCGGGCCAGGCCACGGTGACGGGCCGCCGCGCTTCCAGGTGCATCTCGATGCGCGACTGATCGCTGTTGAACAGCGCCACGTGGCGCCAGTCGTCGACGTCGAAGTCGCTGCCCAGCAGGTCGTTGACGTGGCGCAGCAGGTTCAGGTTGAAGGCCGCGGTCAGGTGCAGGGCGTCGTCGTAGGCCGGCTCCAGCACCTGCCTGGGCTTGACGCGATCGACCCCGACCAGCAGCCCGCCGCCGGCGCATTGGCGCTGGATCCGCCGCAACATGGCCAGCGCGGCGTCCGGGTCGAGATTGCCGATGCTGGAGCCAGGATAGAAGAACAGCCGCTGCTCGGCGCCGATGTCGGCGGGCAGCGCCAGCGCCTGGGAGAAGTCCAGGCCGATGGGCGTGATCCGCAGGTCGGGATACGACAGGCGCAGCCGCCGCGCCGCGGCTTGCAGGTAGTCGGCGGAAATGTCGATGGGGACGTAATGGCGCGGGCGCAGGCTGGCAAACAGCCGCTCGGCCTTGACGCAGTCGCCCGCGCCCAGGTCGATCATGGCCTGCACCGGACCGATGTGGCGCGCGATGTCCTGGCCGTGCCGCGCGAAGATCTCGGCCTCGCAGCGGGTCGGGTAGTACTCCGGCAATTGCGTGATGGCGGTGAACAGCGACGAGCCGAGCGCGTCGTAGAGAAACTTGGGATCGATATGGGCGGGATGATCCAGCAGTCCGTCGCGCAATTCCTGCTGCTCGGCGTTCAGGGGCTGGGGTTGCGGCGCCAGGAACCGCGGGGCGGCGCCGGCGAGCAGGGCGGAGGGAGAGACCATGCGTTCAGTTCCTTTTTGAGGCTGATGAAGCGCATTGCAAAAACACATTGTGGCCGCCAGAGGGGTTCCGGTGTCAAGTTAAGCCACTGAAATGCAATGGACTTTTACGAAATTGGCGGGGGCGGAAAGGCCGTCCGCACACGGGGACGGTACCTATGGCCGTCACCGCGCCTGCCGGGCTCAGCAAGCGCCGCGCCACTGAAATATCGGTTAACGGCTGGTTGCGAAAGCTCGGGCGCGCGGCGGCGGGAATGGCCACAATGGGTTCACGGCCTGGCGGCAAGCCGCAAGGCCCCCTGAGCAACCCGCGACAAGGAGCGACTATGAATCGAAAGCACCAACGCGCCGAAATGGCCCTGCACCGCGACCGCGTGAACGACAGCCTTCACGAGTTGCTTGCCGGTACGGAAGACCTGTTGCGTTCGACCGCCTCATATACCGGCTCTGAAATCGAGGCGGCGCGCGCGCGCCTGACGCGCCAGCTGGCCGAGGCGCGCGAATCCGCGGGCGACTGGGAAGGCGTGGCGCGCGAGCGCGCCCGCCGCGCCAAGGCCTACGCCGATGAATACGTGCACGAGCACGCCTGGAAATCGGTGGGCGTGGCGACGCTGGTGGGCGTATTGCTGGGCTGCTGCCTGCTGGCCAACCGGCGCTGAGTCCCCGTGCCATGAGGCCGCCTCCGGCCCCGCCGCCGGGCCCGCCCGCGCCGGCGGCGCAGGGGCGGACCGCATGGCGATGCGCCGTGCGCGCGGCCGCGCTGGCCTGTTGCGCGGCCCTGCTGGCCGCCTGCGCCAGCGTGCCCGATGCGCAGGAACGCGCTGCCCGCAAGGCGCAGGCCGGCCTGTCCGCCGATGCGTCGCAGGCCAGCTACCGCCGCGGCCACGACATCGCGGCGGATCCCCGCAATGCCAAGGATGACTTCCTCGCGCGCCACCTGGCCGTCGAGGAAGCGGTCAGCGGCGCGCCGCTGGTGGCCGGCAATCGCGTGCGACTGCTGGCCGATGGCCCGAGCACCTACCAGGCCATGTTGCGCTCGATCGCGCAGGCGCGGCGCTACGTGCACATGGAAACCTATATCTTCGACGATGACGAGGAGGGTGCGCGCTTTGCCGAGGCCCTGATCGCGGCGCGCAACCGCGGCGCCGACGTCGCGTTGATGGTGGACGCGGTCGGCACCCTCAAGACGCCCGATGCGCTGTTCCAGCGCCTGCGCGACGCGGGCGTGCAGGTCGCCGTCTTCAATCCGGTCAGCCCCGTCAGCGGCAGCCGCGCCGGCTGGTCGCCGAACCAGCGCAACCACCGCAAGGTCCTGGTGGTGGACGGCAAGGTGGGCTATCTGGGCGGCATCAACGTCAGCGCCGTGTACGCCTCATCGCCCGCCGGCGGCAGCGGCGCGTCGGGCGGCGTGGGCAGCGGACCCGACGCGAAGCGGACCGACGCCCAGGCCGCGCCCTGGCGCGATACGCACCTGCGGATCGAGGGGCCGGCGGTGGCCCAGCTGGAAGCGGTGATCCAGGATGGCTGGCAATCGCAGGCCAAGGAACCCCTGCGCGGCGGCGGCACGGACATCGCGCCGGCCACCGGGCCGACGCGGGTGCGGATCCTGGCCAACCAGCCCGATCGCAGCGACGGCTACACCGTCTACCTGACGCTGATGTCCGCGTTCGAGAGCGCGCAGCGCTCCATCCACATCACCATGGCGTACTTCGTGCCGGACCCCGCCTTCGTCGACGTGCTGGCGGCGGCCGCGCAGCGCGGCGTGGACGTGGTGCTGGTGCTGCCGGGCTTCAGTGATTCCTCGCTGGTGTTCAATGCCGGCCGCTCCCATTACGGCAAGCTGCTCAAGGCGGGCGTGAAGATCCACGAGCGGCGCGACGCGCTGCTGCACGCCAAGACCGCGGTGGTCGACGGCGTCTGGTCCACCGTGGGATCGAGCAACATGGACTGGCGCAGCTTCGCCCTGAACTACGAGGTCAACGCGGTGGTGCTGGGGCCGGAGTTCGCGGCCGAGATGGAGGCGCTGTTCCAGCGCGACGTGGCCGAGTCGGTGCGCATCACGCCCGAGGCCTGGCGGGCCCGGGGCGTGGATGACCGCTTCATGGAGTTCTTCTCGCGCATGTTCGAGCGCTGGCTGTAGGCCGGGCGACGCGTGCCGCGGCGGCCCATCCCGCGCTCAGGCCGGCGTGCCCTGCGGCGGATGCGCCATGACGTATTCCTGCGCCAGCGCGGTGCTGATGTCGTGGGTCGGCTGGAACGAGTCGGCGCGCGCCATCGACCAGCCGGCGCGGAACACCTGGTGGCGGAACTCGCCGCGCAGCAGTTCGCCCGGCGCCAGTTCCGGGAACAGCGCCGACAGCAGCCGGATCTCGCTGGACGAGATGCGGCGCGCGATATGGTGCGGGCGCAACTGGTTCGGATGCGTCAGGCCGGCGGCGGCCAGCAGTTCGGCCAGCGCGTGCAGCGTGTTCTTGTGGAAGTTGGCCACGCGCTGGGCCTTGTCCGGCACCACCAGGGCGCGCTGGCGCAGCGGATCCTGGGTGGTGACGCCGGTGGGGCATTTGCCGGTGTGGCAGGCCTGGGCCTGGATGCAGCCGATGGCGAACATGAAGCCGCGCGCGGCGTTGCACCAGTCGGCGCCCATGGCCATGACGCGGGCCATGTCGAACGCGGTGATGATCTTGCCCGAGGCGCCCAGCTTGATGCGGTCGCGCAGGTTCACGCCGATCAGCGTGTTGTGCACCAGGCGCAGCGCCTCGCGCAGCGGCGTGCCGACGTGGTCGACGAATTCGACGGGCGCCGCGCCGGTGCCGCCCTCGGCGCCATCGACCACGATGAAGTCGGGCGTGATGCCGGTTTCCAGCATGGCCTTGACGATGGCGAACCATTCCCACGGATGGCCGACGCAGAACTTGAAGCCGACCGGCTTGCCGCCGGACAGCTCGCGCAGGCGGGCGACGAACTTCATCAGGCCGATGGGCGAGTCGAAGGCCGAATGGCTGGCGGGCGAGTTGCAGTCCTGCCAGGGGGCCACGCCGCGCGCCTCGGCGATCTCGGGCGTGACCTTGCCGGCTGGCAGGATGCCGCCGTGGCCCGGCTTGGCGCCCTGCGACAGCTTGATCTCGATCATCTTCACCTGCGGCGTACAGGCGTTCTTGACGAAGGCCTCCTCGGAGAAGGCGCCGTGCTCGTCGCGGCAGCCGAAGTAGCCCGAGCCGATGTTCCACACCAGGCTGCCGCCCGGCTGGCGATGGTAGCGGCTGATGCCGCCCTCGCCGGTGTCATGGGCGAAGTTGCCCTGGCGCGCGCCTTCGTTCAGCGCCAGCACTGCGTTGGCCGACAGGGCGCCGAAGCTCATGGCCGAGACGTTGAAGGCCGACATCGAATACGGCTGGGTGCAGTCGGGGCCGCCGACCGCCACGCGGAAGTCGGTGTCGCCGATGTGGGTGGGCGACATGGAATGGTTGATCCATTCGTAGCGGTCGCCGTACACGTCTTCCTGGGTGCCGAAGGGCCGCTTGTCGATCTCGCGCTTGGCGCGCTGGTACACGATCGAACGCTGCGCGCGCGAGAACGGCGAGGCCTGCGTGTCATCCTCCAGGAAATACTGGCGGATCTCGGGCCGGATGAACTCGAACAGGAAGCGCAGGTTGCCCAGCACCGGATAGTTGCGGCGGATGGCGTGGCGCGTCTGGATCAGGTCGTACACGCCCAGCAGGCCCAGCAGCACCAGCGGCACGGCGGCCCACAGCCACCAGTACGAGTCCGTGAACACCAGGATGGTGGTCGCGGCGGCGGCCACCAGGGTCAAGATAAAGGCCGTGAAGCGGCCGGCGATCCATTGCATGTCCTGTCTCCGTAGGGCGGAATGCAGCAACCATACACCACGGCGGCTGTAAAACCGGTGAACGGGAAGGCGCGTGCCGGCATGGTGCCGAGATCCCGAACCCGTCCGCAAGCCGCGCCAGTGCTGGCGCTGCGGGGCGAGGACGTAAAAAAGCCCCCTTTCGGGGGCCGTTGCTGGAACAGTGTTTCTCAGCAGCTGGATGCCGACGGCGTCTTTTCCACCGCCAGGCCAAAAAGCGGACGCAGCCGCACGCCTAGCGCGCTGCCGGCAAAGGCCGCCGGCAACCACAGCCAGGCATGCAGGCTGCCCGACAGGATGCCGCTGAAGTAGGCGCCGATGTTGCAGCCGAAGGCCAGGCGCGCGCCGTAGCCCAGCAGCAGGCCGCCGATGACCGCGCCGGCCAGCGAGCGAGCGGGCACCTTCCAGACCGGCGCGAACTTGCCGGCGGCGCTGGCCGCGGCCAGCGCGCCCAGCATCAGGCCGATATCCATTACCGTGGTCACGTCCTGGCGCAGCGGCGCGCCGAGCGCGGCCTGCTTGCTCCAGTAGGCCCAGGTGGCCACGTCGCCGCCCATCGCGTCCAGCGCCTTGGCGCCCCACAGCGCGAACGCCGAGGTGATGCCCCAGGGCCGGCCGGCCAGCGCCAGCGTGGCGAAGTTCAGCACCACCAGCGCCACGCCGCCCCAGATCAGCGGCCACGGGCCTTGCAGCAGCGAGGCCGGGCGCGCGGTGCGCGAAGCGAACGAGATCACGTGGCCGTGGCGGCGCTTTTCCAGCACGGTGGCGATCCAGGCGATCAGCGCGAACACCGCCAGGTTGGCGATGATGGCGGGCGCCAAGCCCCAGGTCTTGATGAGCGAGGTCGGCGCCAGCGCGGGCAGGGTCGACCACCAGCCGAAGTTGGCGGTGGCGATGACCGAACCGATGATGAAGAACAGCAGCGTGACCAGCATGCGGGTATTGCCGCCGCCCACCGCGAACAGCGTGCCCGAGGCGCAGCCGCCGCCCAGCTGCATGCCGATGCCGAACAGGAACGCGCCCAGCAGCACCGACACACCCGGGGGCGAGACCAGGCCGTTGACCGGCTGGCCGAACAGCGAGCCTTGCGCCAGGAACGGGAAGAACAGCAGTACGCCGATCGCCAGCATGAACATCTGCGCGCGCAGGCCGGCGCCGCGGCGGTCCGACACGAACACGCGCCAGGCCTGGGTGAAGCCGAACGAGGCGTGGTACAGCGCCACGCCCAGCAGCGCGCCGACGATCCACAGCGCGCCCTGGCGCCAGCTGACGGTCTGGTTCAGGTACAGGGCGCCGGCCAGCACCAGCAGCAGCGCGATCCAGAGCGGCTTGCGGTTGATCTGGATGGGCGGCAGCGCCGAAGGCAGGGGCAGGGCGGAAGTGTTGGTGCTCATGGGAGAGTCCCGGGGATTCGATAAGGGAAAAGCAAACGGGCGCGTCGCCGCACCCGTCATCGTGGATAAAAGTCTAAAGCTAGCAGGTCATTTCTCAAAGCATCTATTTGTGCTTCTTTAATAACCAAAAATTATATAAAACTGCGCGGCTCAGGAGATCGGGTGCGCGCTGATCCAGGCCACCAGCAGGCTCACGGTCAGGACGGACAGCACCGTGGACACCAGGATGGCGCGCGAGGTGACGCGGGCATCGCGGCCGTACATCTGGGCCAGCATGAAAGGGCCGGTGCCGATCGGCAGGGCGCTCATCAGCACCGCGGTCCAGGCCCACAGCGGCGGCATGGAAAACACCTGGAACGCCAGCAGCGCGGTCACGGCCGGCTGCAGCAGCAGCTTGCCGGCCACCAGCCGCAGCACGCCCGGCCCCGGGCTGGCGGTCTCGGTCTGCGCCAGGAACAGGCCGATGGTGACCAGCGCGCAGGGGCTGGCGGACGCGCCCAGCAACGACACGTAGCGATCCAGTCCCTCGGGCAGCGCCAGCCCGGTGCCGGCCCACGCCAGGCCCAGCACCGGCGCGGCCAGCAGCGGATTGCGCATCAGCGCGCGGCCGACCTTGACCAGCGTGGCGCCCAGGCCGGGCGCCTGCTGGCGGTCGAATTCGATCAGGGCGATGGCGAAGCCGAACAGCACGCTGGCCGTCATCAGCGTGGTGAACGCGGCCGGCGCCAGGCTTTCGGCGCCGAACAGCGCCAGGCACAGCGGGATGCCCATATAGCCGGCGTTGGCGTAGGCCGCCGCCAGCCCCTCGATGCTGCGGTCCGTCAGCCCGCGCGGGCCGCGCTTGCGCGGCAGGAACGACAGCGCGAATGTGACGGCGATACCGCCGGCGAAGGCGCCGACGAAGCCCCAGTGCGCCATGTGCGCCAGATCCACCTGCGTCATGGCGCGGAACAGCAGCGCCGGCAGCGACAGGTAGACCACGTAGCGGTTCAGCGCGTCGGTGGCGGCCGGCCCCAGGATGCGCCAGCGCGCCGCCAGCCATCCGGTCAGGATCAGCGCGAAGACCGGCAGGGCGGCGGTGATGACGGCATTCATGGCGGCGGGCGAAGTGGGCGCGAAAGGGCGCTCATTCTACTTGCCGCGCCGGCGCGGGCGTGCGCGCCGAGCGCGTCACCAGCAGGATGCCCAGCGCCGCGAGCGCCATGCCGGGCCAGGCCAGCGGCGGGATCGGCTCGTCCAGCACCAGCAGCGCGATGACGGCGGTCGAGGGCGGCACCAGGAAGAACAGCGCCGACACGCGCGACGCTTCGCCGTGGCGCAGCATGGCCAGCAGCAACGTGATGGCGACCAGCGAATTGCCAATCACCAGGTACGCCAGCGATCCGAACAGCGGGCCGGTCCAGTCGATGTGCATCGGCTCCAGCCAGAAGGCCAGCGGCGCCGTGACCGCCAGGCCCACGGCGTATTGGACGGTGTTGGACGTGACGGGGTGGGTCTGCACGCCGAAGCGCTTTTCATACAGCGTGCCGCTGGTGATGCAGAGCAGGGCGGCCACCGCGAACGCCAGGCCGAGCGTCGAAGCCAGGTCGACCGAGGCCTTGGCGATGATGACCAGCGCGGCGCCCGACACGCCCAGTCCCAGCCCCGCCCAGCGCCGCGCGTCGACGCGTTCGTGCGCGATCACCGGCGCCAGCAGCCCGATCAGGATGGGCTGCAGCGACGTGATCAGCGCCAGTCCGCCGGCGGACATGCCCTGCTTGAGAGACAGGTAGGTGAAGCAGAAGTAGCCCGCCTGCAGCAGCAGGCCGACCATGGCCAGGTGGCCCCAGGCGCTGGCGCCTCGCGGCAGCGGCGGCCGCAGCGCCAGCAGGAAGGGCGCCAGCAGCGCCACCACACAGGCGTAGCGCAGCGCCAGGAACGTCATCGGATCGGCATAGGCCAGGCCCACTTTCAGCACGACGAAGCCGCTGGACCACAGCAGCAGGAAAAGCGCGGGCGCGAATTTCAACCAGGCGGGCGTTGCGGCTTGCGGCATGATGGAGGTCAGCTGCGGGTTGGGCCAGCCGCGATGGTACGCCTGTTTCGCCAATGCGCCATCCCTGCGAAAATGCCGGCAAAGGATTCATGTTCAGCGGCGACGCGAAGGAAAACAAATGGCTAGCGAAAAACCGGCGGTACGTATCGCCCTGGGAACCTGGGACCGCCTGCGCGACGACGCGTCGTCGGTGCGCTATGACGTGTTCGTGGTCGAGCAGAACGTGCCGCCCGAGGTCGAGATGGATGACGACGATGCGGTCTCGGTGCACGCCGTGGCCTATGCCGCCGACGGCACGCCGCTCGGCACCGGCCGCCTGCTGCCCGATGGCCACATCGGCCGCATGGCCGTGCACAAGCGCGCGCGCGGCCTGGGCGTGGGCGGCCTGTTGCTCGACGCCCTGATCGGCCAGGGCCACGGCGACGGCCACCGCATGCTGGTGCTGCACGCGCAGACCCACGCCAAGGGCTTCTACGAGGCCCATGGATTCCAGGTGGAAGGCGAGGAGTTCATGGAAGCCGGCATTGCGCACGTCGTCATGACGCGGGTGCTGGCCTAGGCGCGGCAAGCGATCGGCCGGCCGTCGCGGCTGGCCTGCGATGGCTGGCTTGTCATGGCCAGCCAGCCGCGGCGGGCTTGTATCCGGCCCGGAAAAGAAAAAACCCCGAACGCTTTCGCGAACGGGGTTTTCTTGGCGCATCACGACAGGTACCTCGTGATGTAATAATTGGTGCCCAGGAGAGGACTCGAACCTCCACACCTTGCGGCACATGGACCTGAACCATGCGCGTCTACCAATTCCGCCACCTGGGCGCTGATGTCTTACCTTCCGCGTCGCTTTCCGATTTGCTTGTTGTCTTTCGACTTCTTGCTACCGGCTGCGTTTCGTTTCGTGTTCAACAGCAGAGGAACGAGATTATGCATACTTTTTTGGAAGTGTGCAAGTCATGCAGCATTTTTTTCACTTTTTTTTCGATGCGGCCGGCTTCGCTATAGTGTCGCCCCATGTCACGCCCCCTCTGCCTGCGCTGCAAGCGCCCTGAATCCCACTGTCTGTGCGCCCTGATCCCGGAGTTGACGCCGCGCACCCGCGTGGTGGTATTGCAGCATCCCAGCGAGGCGCGCCACGCGCTGAACACGGCGCGGCTGGCGGTGCTGGGATTGGGCGGCGCGCGGCGCCTGGTGGGCGAGCGTTTCCAATATGAGCAGTGGGCCGAGCCTGGCTATGCGCCGCACGTGCTGTTCCCCGGTGAGGGCGCCGAGGTGCTGGCGCCGGGCTGCGCCGCCGCGACGGGCGCGCCGGTGCAATTGATCGTGCCGGATGGCACCTGGACCCATGCGCGCAAGCTGCTGCACATCAATCCGCAGCTGGCCGCGTTGCCGCGCGTGATGCTGCCGCCCGGCCTGACCACGCGCTATCGGGTGCGGCACGCGGATATTCCGGGTGCGCTGTCCACCATCGAGGCGGTGACGCACGCGCTCAATGCGCTCGAGGCGCCTCGCAATTTCGATGAGCTGCTGCGACCCTTCGAGGCATTGATCGATGGCCAGATCGCGGGGATGGGAGCGGATCTGTATGCGCGCCATCACCTGAATCGCAAGGTGCCGTGGCGCTGATTTGGCGCTGAGGTGGCTCTGAAGGCTGTCCCGGCTCGGCAGGCGAAAGGGGAGGTTCCGCCCGAGGCTCGCCGCGGCGCGGGTATTTAGACCGTGTAATTTGGACTGTATAGAACGAAGCGTGGAACGCAGCCGCGCGGCGCGGGGCCGCTCACGCTGCGCAAAGAAAAACTGCACGAGCAAAAAAGCGCATGAGCAAAAAGCGTGAGAGCAAGAAGTACGAGTAAAAAGCGCACGAGCAAAAATCCCGCACAAAGCAAAAACCCCGGAAATCTTGCGATTTCCGGGGTTTTCAACTTTTTTGCCAACGCTGCCTGTTTGATTTCACGGCGACTTCAACATCGTCGCGAACCAAAGCAGCCTCAGCTGAAATTCCGTGGTGCCCAGGAGAGGACTCGAACCTCCACACCTTGCGGCACATGGACCTGAACCATGCGCGTCTACCAATTCCGCCACCTGGGCACTGAGACATTCCAGTCAGAACTTTGTGATACGCTGCCACTTCGATTGCATGAGGTTTTTCTCATGTATTCAAAGCGCAATTGCAAAACCACTTTACAATCCGTCTGACCATTTCTGCTTCAGTGTTCAGCCTTGGGCGAACCACAGAAGCTGCGCATTATATACGGAAAAATTAGCTTTGGCAAAACGATCGAATAACGAATCGAACAACAACAGATCCACTCCGTTGCCGGAAGCGCCGCCAGACTTCGACCCCGATGTCCCGTCCCGTGAAGCCATCCTGAAAGCGCTGCGATCCGCGGGGGCGCCGTTGTCCCCGGTGGAACTGGCCGAGCGCATGGGCGTGGAGCGTCCCGCGACGATGGTGGGATTCGAACGCCGCCTGGGCGCCATGGAGCGCGACGGCCAGCTGATGCCCAACCGCAAGGGCGTGCTGCTGCTGGCCACCAAGCTGGATTTCGTGGCCGGCAAGGTGCTGGGCCACCGTGATGGCTTCGGTTTCCTGTTGCGCGATGACGGCGGTCCGGACCTGTTCCTGTCGCCGCGCGAAATGCTCAAGGTGCTGCATGGCGACCGCGTGCTGGTCAAGCCGTCGGGCGAATACCGCGGCAAGCCGGAAGGCACCATCGTGGAAGTCATCGAGCGCCGCACCAACAAACTGGTGGGCCGCTTCCTGCACGAGCATGGCCTGTCCATCGTGGTGCCGGAAGACCAGCGCATCAAGCACGACATCCTGATCCCGCCCAGCGACACCAACGGCGCCCAGCACGGGCAGGTGGTGGCAGTCGAGATCATGGCGCAGCCCACCCGCCACACGCAGCCGCTGGGCCGCGTTGCCGAGGTGCTGGGCGAGATCGACGATCCCGGCATGGAAATCGAGATCGCGGTGCGCAAGTTCGACGTGCCCGTCGAATTCTCCGAGGGCGCGCGCAAGCAGGCCGCCCGCCTGCCCGACGTCGTCCGCAAGGGCGACCTGAAAGACCGCGTCGACCTGCGCGACGTGCCGCTGATCACCATCGACGGCGAAGACGCGCGCGACTTCGACGACGCCGTCTACTGTGAGGCGGTCGAACTGGGCACGGGCCAGCGCAAGCGTCCGGGCTGGCGCCTGCTGGTGGCCATCGCCGACGTCAGCCACTACGTGCGTCCCGGCGACGCGCTGGACGAAGACGCGCTCGAGCGCGGCACCAGCGTGTACTTCCCGCGCCGCGTCATTCCGATGCTGCCCGAGTCGCTGTCCAACGGCCTGTGTTCGCTGAACCCGGACGTCGACCGCCTGGTGCTGGTGTGCGACATGGTGATCCCGGCCTCGGGCGCCAAGGCCGGCACGGTCACGGCCTACCAGTTCTACAACGCGGTGATGCACTCGCATGCCCGCACCACCTATACCAATATCTGGGCGGCGCTGCAGCAGCCCGGCGGCCCGGCGGCCCACGCCATGCGCGCCGTCATGCCGCAGGTGCAGAGCCTGTACGAGCTTTACCACCTGCTGTCGCAGAGCCGCAAGAAGCGCGGCGCGATCGATTTCGACACGGTCGAGACCAAGATCGTCTGCAATGAGCTGGGCCGCATCGAGCAGATCGTGCCGTCGGTGCGCAACGATGCCCACAAGCTGATCGAAGAATGCATGCTGGCCGCCAACACCTGCGCGGCCGACTTCATGACGCGCAGCAAGCATCCCGGCCTGTACCGCATCCACGAAGGTCCGACGCCCGAGCGCCTGCAGTCGCTGCGCGAATTCCTGCGCACCATGGGCCTGTCGCTGGGCGGGGGCGAGACGCCCACGGCCAAGGACTACGGCGACTTCCTCGACTCCGTGCGCGGCCGTCCCGATTACCAGCTGCTGCAGACCATGTGCCTGCGCTCGATGCAGCAGGCCATCTACAGCCCGGACAACATGGGCCACTTCGGCCTGGCGTATCCCGGCTACAGCCATTTCACCTCGCCGATCCGGCGCTATCCCGACCTGCTCACGCACCGCGTCATCAAGGCCCTGCTGGCCGGCCAGCGCTATGTGCCGAGCCTGGACGACCAGCCGGTCGTCATTGGCCGCACCCAGCGCGAGCACGAACACGCCATCTGGGAAAAGATGGGCCTGGTGCTGTCGGCCAGCGAACGCCGCGCCGACGAAGCCTCGCGCGACGTCGAGGCCTGGCTCAAGTGCTGGTTCGTCAAGGAACGCGTGGGCGAGGACTTCAGCGGCACCGTCACCGGCGTCGCCAGCTTCGGCATCTTCGTCACGCTGGATACGCTGCACGTCGAAGGGCTGGTGCACGTGTCCGAGCTGGGCGGCGAGTACTTCCAGTTCAACGATGCGCTGCACGAGCTGCGCGGCGAGCGTACCGGCATGCGTTACCGCCTGACCGACAAGGTCCAGGTGCAGGTGTCGCGCGTGGACCTGGAGGCGCGCCGCATCGAGTTCCGCCTGGTGCAGGGCACCAGCTTCGACGCCCTGCGCAAGGCGGCCGCGCGCGGCCCGGACGAAGGTCCGCGGCGCGTCAAGAAGGCGGCGGCGCCCAAGCCGGCCGCGCTCAAGGGCCAGACCGCCAAGGAACGGCGCGCCGAAGCCAAGAAGGCCGGCAAGCCGCCCAAGGCCCCGCAGCGCGCCGCGCCGGCCAAGAAGGCGGTGCGCAAGCGCCACTAAGGGGTAACATTGCAGCTATGGCCGGATACGTCCGGCGGCCCGCCCCGCTCTGGGGCGGGCATCCGTCTTTCTAAAGGTATTTGCATTTATGGCGTCGACCCAAGTCCTTGCCGGGTTTCACGCGGTTGTCGCGCGGCTGCGCCACGCGCCCGACTCGATCAAGGAAATCTACGTAGAAGCGTCGCGTCGCGACAAGCGCATGCAGACGTTCATCGAGCAGGTTGAAAAGGCGGGCTGCCGCCTGCATCCGGTCGCCATGGAGCGTCTCGATGGCCTGGCGCGCGGCACCCGCCACCAGGGCGTGGTGGCGCTGGCCGAGGAACGCCAATTGGCGGTGGACGTGGACGAGGTGCTCGACGTGATCGAGGGCCCGCCGCTGCTGCTGATCCTGGACGGCGTGACCGATCCGCACAACCTGGGCGCCTGCCTGCGCACGGCCGATGCCGCCGGCGTGCATGCCGTGATCGCGCCGCGCGATCGCGCGGTCGGGCTCAACAGCACCGTGCAGCGCGTGGCCTGCGGCGCGGCCGACACCGTGCCGTACCTGATGGTCACCAACCTGGCGCGCACCATGCGCGGCCTGAAGGATCGTGGCGTGTGGCTGGTGGGCACCGATGACCAGGCGACCGACAGCATGCACCAGATCGACGCGCGCCAGCCGATGGCCTGGGTCATGGGCGCCGAAGGCGAGGGCATGCGCCGCCTGACGCGCGAAACCTGCGATCAGCTTGTGAACATCCCCATGCTGGGATCGGTCGAGAGCCTGAACGTCAGCGTGGCCAGCGCCGTCTGCCTGTACGAAACCGTGCGCCAGCGTCGCGCCTGAGAACCGTCTTTCCCTTCGCTATCTTCCTTCCCGCGTAGCCCATCATGCACCAGAACGGCTTTACCACCACGATCCTCCATTCCGACCGCCAGCAATCCGTCGAGCACGGAGCGGTGCACAAGCCGATGCATCCCTCGTCGGAATTCGCCTACGCCGATGCGCGCGAACTGGCCGCGGTGTTCCAGGGCAAGCCGGGCTTCACCTACGCCCGCCAGGGCACGCCGACCACCACCGCGCTGGAAGCGAAGATCAACCATATGGAAGCCGGCAAGGGCACGGTGAGCTTCGCCACCGGCATGGCCGCGCTGGCCGCCATCTTCACCACGCTGCTGCGCCGTGGCGACCACCTGGTGTCGAGCCAGTACGTGTTCGGCAACACCAACAGCCTGCTGGGCACGTTGCTGGAGCTGGGCGTGGAGATCACCTTCGTCGACGCGACCGACTCGGCGCAGGTGCGCGCGGCGATCCAGCCCAACACCCGCATGGTGTTCACCGAGACCATCGCCAACCCCGGCACCCAGGTCGCCGACCTGGCGGTCATCGGCGAGATCTGCCGCGAGAAGGGGCTGGTCTATGTCGTGGACAACACCTTGACCTCGCCCTGGATGTTCCGGCCGTCGACGGTGGGCGCGTCGCTGGTGATGAACTCGCTGTCCAAGTACATCGGCGGCCACGGCAACGCGCTGGGCGGCGCGGTCACCGATACCGGCCTGTATGACTGGGCCGACTATTCGAACATCTACGACGCCTACCGCAAGGGTCCGTCGACCGGCTGGGGCCTGACCCAGATCAAGAAGAAGGGCCTGCGCGACATGGGCGGCACGCTCGCGGCCGAACCCGCGCACCGCATTGCCGTCGGCGCCGAGACGCTGGCGCTGCGCATGGCCAAGCATTGCTCCAACGCGCTGGCGCTGGCGCGCTTCCTGCAAGAGCATCGCGGCGTGGCCAAGGTGCATTACCCGGGCCTGGCCAGCCATCCGCAGCACGCGCGCGCCACCGCGCTGTTCGGCGCGCGCTTCGGCGGGCTGCTGGGCGTGGAGCTGGCCGACGGCGTGGACTGCTTCGATTTCCTGAACCGCCTGCGTATCGTGCTGATGGCCACCCACCTGGGCGACACGCGCAGCCTGGCGCTGCCCGCCGCGCACACCATCTATTACGAGATGGGCGCCGAGCGCCGCCAGCAGATGGGCATCGCCGACAGCCTGATCCGGGTGTCGGTGGGCATCGAGGACGAGACTGATCTGCTATTTGACTTCGATCAGGCGCTCAACGGCTGCCTGCAGGGATAATTCGCGGGGCGCCGGCGCGGCGAGCGCCGGCCGCAACCTGGGCAGGAATCCATGCTGATACAGATCGCCGAAGTTTTCACTCCCGATGAGGCGGCGGCCATCCGCCATCGCCTCGATGCCGCCGACTGGGTCGACGGCAAGGTCACGGCGGGTTTCCAGTCCGCCGAGGTCAAGCACAACCGCCAGCTGTCCGAGCAGCATCCGCTGGCGCAGGAGCTGGGCAACCTGATCCTGCAGCGCCTGGCGGGCAACAACCTGTTCATGTCGGCGGCGCTGCCGCGCAAGATCTTTCCGCCGCTGTTCAACCGCTACGAGGGCGGCGAGGCCTTCGGCTATCACGTCGACAACGCCGTGCGCGGCATCACCGGCACCGCCGAGCGCGTGCGCACCGACCTGTCGGCCACGCTGTTCTTCTCCGAGCCCGATTCCTACGACGGCGGCGAGCTCGTCATCGACGACACCTACGGTCCGCGCACGGTCAAGCTGCCCGCCGGCCACATGGTGCTGTATCCGGGCACCAGCCTGCACAAGGTCAATCCGGTGACGCGCGGCGCGCGCGTCAGCTCGTTCTTCTGGATGCAGAGCCTGGTGCGCGAGGACAGCCAGCGCGCCTTGCTGCTCGACATGGACGTCGCCATCCAGCGTTTGAACCAGGACGCGGCGGGTCATCCGTCGATCGTGCAACTCACCGGCATCTATCACAACCTGCTGCGCCGCTGGGCCGACGTGTGAGCGGATTTCAGGGCGTTGCGCCGGTGTCGCGCAAACCCCGAAATGCGCGTTTTTGTTTATTGCGAAAAGGCCTAAAAGCTAGTATTGGTGCGGCTTGTGGTGAGGTTTTCGCTTGACAGCCGCTCTACGCCAAGGCCTAATACACGTCTGCGTCGCTGACGGTTCACGGGCTCGAAAGCCCTTGAAACCTAGGCGGCGCAGCAGTTTAAAAGTTGTGCTTTGCAGCGCAAGAAAAAGTTTATCCACTAGTCTGTTCGTCGTTTGTCGGGTCTACGCGCAAGTCGTGATGTCCAGCATGACAGCCATGATGAACTGCACTCCCGGCAGACTCCATACCTTGTGAGGGGTACACCTGAATGAACAAAACCGAACTCATCGATCACATTGCCAGCAAGGCCGATATCTCCAAGGCTGCCGCCGGTCGTTCGCTTGACGCCCTGATCGGCGCCGTCAAGACCACCCTGAAGAAGGGCGGTACGGTCACCCTGGTGGGCTTCGGCACGTTTGCCGTGTCGGCTCGCGCTGCTCGCACCGGCCGCAATCCGCGCACGGGCGAAACCATCAAGATCAAGAAGGCCAAGGTGCCGAAGTTCCGTCCGGGCAAGGCCCTGAAGGACGCCGTCAACTAATTGACGACAAGGCGGTTGCCGAGGGCGCGGTCCCGGTAATTTGCCGACACATACGCGGTCCGGTATACTCCGGCCCGCGTATTGCTTTTGAGTACCCCGGCTGGCGTTTCACACATCGTTTTTTTCGATGGATCCGCAACCAAGACGGGTGCTTAGCTCAGTTGGTAGAGCGGCGCCCTTACAAGGCGTAGGTCACAGGTTCGACCCCTGTAGCACCCACCATCAAAAGCGATAATGCAAGCGGAAAAACAAGCGGTCAGGAATCTCCTGGGCGCTTTTTTTTCGTCCGTTGATCGCGCGGCGATCAGCTTGCCGGTGGTCCGAGATATTGCGGGGCGGGCCCGCCTCAAGGTGGCATGCGCCTGCAATCGCGTCAGCGCGTGCGAAATCAGATCGCGGTTTGCGCGCGATCATGCCGTTTGAATCGACCGCGGGTTAGGCTGGCCTGGCGTTGTCCCGGTGAGCGCCGCGCCTTGACGCGCGTCAGAGTGTTACGCTGTTGCAGACGAAATATGACGTGCGAATCATTCGCATTTAAGCTATGATGTTTGGCTTGTACCGGTCAGCCGGCGCTGCCTGTCGCGCGCCATTTTTTCTGGCTGGCCAGATAAGTTAATGCACCCTGGCTGATTCATGCCTAGCTTTCAACGTGGTTTGAACTCTTCACCGCCGTCTTCAATTGGTATACGCCTAGGCGCCGGCCTGGCGGTCGTCGCGCTACACGCCGCAGTGGTCTACGCCATCTACCTGGCGCCCGAGAACCGTCCCGAACTGGAGGAGCCCGAGGCCATCATGGTGAGCGTGGTGGATGCTCCCATCCCGCAGGTCGCCAAAGCCGATCCCACGCCGGAGGTGCCGCAACCGGTGACGGAAACGCCGCCCGAGCCGCAGCCCGAGATCGAACCGGATCCGGAACCCGAGCCCGAGGTCAAGCCCGAGCCGGAACCCGAACCGGAACCGGTCGTCGAGAAGCCGCCGATGCCGGCGCCCAAACCCAAACCCAAACCGAAACCCAAGCCGCAGCCGAAGCAGGAAGTCAAACCCGAGCCCAAGCAGGAGACGCCGCCGGTCGAGACGCCGCCCGCCGGCGCGGAAGAAGGCGCGAAGACCACGCAGGCGCCGCGGCAGGGACCGCCGCCCGACCAGATCCTGCAGGAATCGCAGATCGAGTTCCTGGGGGCGCGGCCGATGCCCAACTACCCGATGGCCTCGCGCCGCATGCGGGAAGAGGGCCGGGTGGTGGTGCTGGTTGAAATCAATCCGCAGGGACTGGTCGAGCGGGCAACCATCGACGCGTCCTCGGGATTCCCCAGGCTGGACGAGTCGGCGCTCACCGCCGCTCGCAAGGCCCGCATGAAACCCTATACCCGCAATGGCGTGGCCTATCCCGCCAAAGCAAAAATTCCGTTCGATTTCGTAATGAGGAACTGAGATGTCCAACGCAATGCATAGCGCCACCCTGGTGGCGCAGGCGGCCACCAGCCCGGCAGCGGCCCCGGCCGCCGCGGCTCCGGCA
>NZ_CADIJR010000098.1 GCF_902859645.1 Achromobacter insuavis
CCGCGCGCCGCCGCCGACCGGCCGCGCTGGCGCAGCACGGCCTGGCCGGCCGGCCCCATCTGCCGCCACAGCTGCCGCTGGGCGGCGAACGCCTGGGCGTGGCGTTCACTGGCGGCGCACCACTGCTTGAATGCATCGGCTTCGCGCAACGTCGCCTGCCCGGATGCGATCAGGCGGATCCAGGCGCGGGCCTGGCGTTCGATGTCCGCCTGTCTGCGATCGGCGGGCTGGGTTGCGGTGTTCATTGCATGCTCTCTCGATGCCGCCGCGCCGCCACTGCGGGCGTTGGCGCGCGGTTTTTCCCCTTGACATCCATAGGACGACTCTCGCAGCCGGAACCCGCCTTATGGTGACAATAATTTACGTGTGCGCCGGGCACAGTACTCGTGGGCGTTGCGCAGCTCGCGTTCGACGGTGCGCAGCGAGACGCCCAGGCGCTCGGCGATGTCGTTCTGGGGCTGACCCTCGAGCCGCACGGCCAGCAGGATGTCGCGCTGGCGCGCCGGCAGCTCGCCCATGGCGCGGGTCAGCGCGTCGAGCTCCGCGCGCCCGGCGGCAATCTGCTCCGGCCCCGGGGCCGGGTCGGCGATGGCGAGCAGCGCGTCGGCCTCGGCGACGGTCAGGCGCCGGTTCTCGACCCGCTGCTGGTCCACCGCCACGTTCACGGCCATGCGCATCAGATAGGGACCGGGGCTGTCGACCGGACCCAGTTCCTCCTTGGCCTCCAGGCGCAGCCAGGTGTCCTGCAGGGCGTCGCTGGCCAGGTCCGGACAGCCCAGGCGCCGTGTCAGGCGCGCCTTCAGGTCGTCATAGCGTTGCAGCATGAAGTCGCGCAGGACCGACAGGCTGGTGGGCATCGTGGATCCGTGTCAGTGCGGAAAGGACCGACGCATGGCGTCAATACGCCGGGCAGCCCTGATCGTGTTCCGGCGACTCCGGCACGATCAGCATCACGAAGGGCTGCTCCAGGTCGGCCGGCGGCGCCTTGTCGAGCACGGTCTGGTCCAGCGCCAGCACGATTTCGCCGTCCTTGTCCATGTCGCCGGTCGAATCCAGCACCCGCGCATGTTCCACCCGGCCCATCGGCGAGACCTCGAAGCTGACCGCGGCGCGATAGCCGCCGGCGCGGGTCGCGGGATTGCGGCACAGCGCGTCGCGCACGCCGGCCTGGACCACGCCGTAGTAACTGCGGTAGAACGCGCCGCGGCTGGCGCTGGGACGGCGGCCCGGCGCGGCGCCGACCGCGGCGGGCCGCAGGATGACGGCGTTGGCGGCCGTGTATTCCACGGCCAGCCCCGAACCTTCGATCAGCATGCGCAAAGCCGCCTCCGGCGTATAGATTCCCTTGACCGCGGCCGAACGCCGCCCCACCGCCAACGCGGCGCGATACACCACCGAACTGCCGGTGACGTTGCTGTACTGCTCGAGTGCCGATTGCAGCGGCTGCGCCGGAAGGTCGAAGTCGAAGACGCGCATGACCGGCTCCTGCGCGCCGGCCTGGCGCCAGCACAGGACCGCGCACAGCCCCCACGCGATCCACCAGCCTGTCCAACCGCGCCGGCGGCCTTGCGCCCGCGCCCTGCCCGCCCTGATTGGCTCCAGATGCATGCCCAGCCCTTGTCGCGCCCCCGCGGCTGAAGGGGAGCCGCAACACGTCGTGCTAATCGGTGAATGGGCAATGTAGGTCGCGCTTGTGACTGCCGCATGACAGCCAATCGTCAGGTTTCGGGGCCACCGGGCGCCCCTAGCCTCCCGACAGGCCGCGCTGCTCCGGTTCGGTCAGGCGGGCCTTCTGGGCCGCGTCCAGCTCGCCATTGCCGAGCATCTGGAAGATGCTGCGCGGGTCGTAGCCCTGGAGCGGCGGCGCGCCGCCCGGACGCGGATTGCCGCCGGCCGCCGCGCCCGCCACCGGTTCGCTGCCGTAGCCCAGGATCTGCACGTTGATGATGGACGGCAGGTTGCGGCGCGCGGCGTTCTGCTGCTGCCGCGTGGTGTCCTGCGCGCTCTGGGTGGCGCCGGCCGCCGCCGCGCTGGCGCTGGTCAGCGCCGCGACGTTCACCGCCGCCAGCGTCGGCACGCCGGTGGCCTTGCCCTGCCCCACCACGTTGGCCGCGTTCACCACCTGCAGCGCCGCCAGGTTGACGTTGCCCGAGTAGCGGATGCCGGCCTCGCCCGCGTCGATGGTGCCCAGCGGCGCCACCAGGTCGACGTCGCCCGGCCGCACCTCCGGGATCGGGTCGAGGGTCGCGATGCCCGCGCCCGTGCTGGGCACGGTCGGCGACAGCGTCACGTTGCCGACATCGTCGTACAGGCGCCGCTGCGGCGTGTACACCACCGTGCTCTTGGACCCGCGGCCGCTGTTGATGTCGCCCTCGGCCGACCAGCCCAGGATGTTGCCGCCGAAGGTCGTCATGACCCGGCTCTGGCCCAGCAGGATGCTGCCCTTGGCGTACATCTGGATGTCGCCCGCGCCCTGGGTGATGATGCCGGCCGTGGATGGCGGCGGCAGCCCCTCGACGCCGAAGACCATCTTGCCGCCCGGCGCCAGCAGGTGGATCGCGCCGCCGAACAGGGTCTGGATGCCCGATCCGCCGAACAGGGTGATGTCGCCCTGGTAGTGGATCGGCCGCCCCTGCGCATCGGTGGCCGGATACAGCTCGGCGATGGCCTGGCGGCCGCGCGCATAGCTGCCGGCGCGCGGACCGGCGGTGTCGTTGTACTCGCGTCCGCCCGCGGTCAGCTCGGCGTAGTAGACCTGGCGCAGGAACACGCGCTGCTGCTCGGCTGGCAGCGCGTCGAAATAGGCGCGGGCCTGGTCCGCCGACCCGGTGTAGCCATGCTGCTGGCGCAGCCAGTCGGCCAGTTCGCCTTCGTAGGTCTTGACCGTCTTGCCGGGCTGGCCGGCCAGCGGCTGGCCCGCATCGGCGCGGTTGGCGGGGTCGAGATAGCGCCGCGCGAAGGCGGCGTAGTCGCCCTCGCCGCCGGCGCTGGCGACGATGCCGGCGCCTCCCCGGCCGGTGGCCTGGCTGCCGTCGATCATGCCCAGGCTGGTCAGGCGGCCCCTGTCTTCCTGCGTGAGGTTGCGGCCCGCGCTAACTTCCAGCCAGCCGGGGCCGGCCACGTCGACGTTGGCGTAGAGGATGTCGCGGCCGGCGACGATGCGCGAGACGTCGTTGGGCTGCTGGTTCAGGATCAGGGCCTTGAGGTTGACGATGTCGCCGCCGGCCTGGATGCTGACGGGACGGGCGGCGTGGTATTCGGCGCCGGCGGTGGTCGTTATCGTGCTGCCGGTGAACAGGCCCACGATGTCGCCACCCGCGTAGAAGCGCGCGATACCCGCATTGGACTGGGCGGGACGTCCCGCCGCCGTATTGAAGCCAAAGGCGAACACGCCGCCTTCCGCGCCGATGGCGTTTCCTGTCGTGACCGCCCCACCGTCCCAGGTCGCAAAATAAGCGGGCCGCTGCGGCGTGGGGACCGAGGCAGGATCCGCGCCGGATATGCTGGTGCGATAGCCCCCGCCGTACAGGCCGCCCTTGGCAAGCAGCTCGACGCTGCCGCGGTTGCCTGGCGCAAATACCCATTCCGACGTGGCGCTGCCGGGGCTGGCGTGATAGTAGATACTGCCGGAAGCCGCCACCGCGCTGAACCGCGACGGATAGGCGAACATGTTGGAGTAAGCGCTTGCCGTGTATTGGGTCGAATCCTTGCTCGCGCTGTCGTCGAAATGCGCCCCGGCAAAGGGCGTCACCGCCCCGCCGGCCGCGAACAGGTTCAGTGCCGTCCGTTCGGTCCACAGCGAGAACCAGTTATTGGCGCCGCCGGGCTGGGCAACGCCGTCCTTGATGAACGAGGTTGCGGAAAACTGGTACATCCTGCCGGCATCGCCCATCCCGCCCAATACCGCATCGCCACGCGCGCCAAGCTGGACAGTGGCATCGCCCGCCACGACCACCAATCCGCCGGACGGGGCCGCCAGTGTCGGGCGCAATGGATTCACGCCACGCGAGTCCGAGGGATCGGCCAGGCCATAAATCGGATCCACCCGCCCGATACTGCCCGCGCTGACGGAAATGGACCCGCGCAGATTGGTCAAGACGCCGTTCAGATCCGACGGCGCCCCCGTGATGGTCGGCACGCCCCCGCCTCCGCTGGCGGTCTTGAGCGGGTTCAAGGCGCCGCCGACGTGCAGGCTCAAGTCGCCCCCGCCTGTGGAAATCAGCCGGCCGTCGGGCGTGATGCGTCCCGTGCTGCCCACCGTCAGCGCCAGCCCCTGGCTCGTCGCGTTCGACGTATTGCGCGTTTTCAGCGGATTGAGCACGCCGGCGTCGCCGCCCACGTTCACGGAAAGATTACCGCCGCCCAGCGTGCCGAAGCCGGTGAATCCCTCGACCGAGATGCCGTCCACCGGCAACCCCAGATCCTGGAAGGCGGTGTAGAACGGCGTCGGAAGATAGGTGCCGAAGTTGATCCACCAGGCGGTTTGCAGGCCGATCTCCCGGCCCCCCTGCCGCCACAGCCAGTAGCCCGGATAGCTGCCAGGCGCCGCGGAGGCCCCACGCGCGTCCGCGCCATAGGTCGAGGCGGGCATGCCGCGGATCGCGCCGCGCATGTCGCCCTGCACATTGACCAGCACGTTGCCGCCGCGCTCGGGATACCAGGCGGCATACTGGTCGCCCGTCACCAGCGGCTCATAGCTGGCCGCCCCCGCGCCGAGCACGGAGCCATAACCTTCGAGCTGGTTGCGCCTCTCGACCTCGGATCGCGGCAAGTTGTAGGCATCGCGGCCCAACGCATCCAGGATGGGATTGCCCTGCGCGTCGCGGACCGTGTCCGACGGCGTGCCCGCGGTGTAGATGCCATAGTAGGAACCCTGCTGGAAATTGCCGCCGGCCAGGATATCCAGGTCGCCTCGCCCTGTGCGGATGACGCTGAAAATCGGCGTTTCACCCAACAGCATGCCGCCCTGATCGATGATGCCGAGATCAATGCCGAGGTCCTTCAGGTAGTGCGGATCCGACAGCTTCAGGTTACCGCGACCGCCCAGCCCGGAGGCCGGCAGTAGCGCCCGCGTGTCCGCCGAATCCAGGTCAGCCCCGCCGGCCAGACGCAGGCTCCACGACGAGGCGCCAGCCTTGAGCATGGGCGCCACCGCCCAGATGCGTCCTTGCACGCCCTCGTCATTCAGGTCCCGCAGATCAACGGTGGTACTCCTGAAGCGCAGGTCGGTGCCGCCCGGCAGATACGCTCCGGCGGCCAGCGACAAATCCCCGGACAGGGTCAGCAGGGAACTGAAGATCGACAGCGGCGTCCCCTTCGGCACGGTGAAGGCCCGCACCGGAATCGCCTGGTTCAGGACCAGGCCTGCCCCCAGCCTCGCGCCGGCAGTCAATGCCAGATCCGCCCGCAACACGCTGCCCTTGGCATAGAGCGTGCCGTCCGCGGCACGGATATCGGCTTCCAGCACCGTGCCGGCCGCCAGGGTCAGCGGCTGGGAAAGCTCGACCTGCGCGGGCAGCCGTGAATTCGCCTTGATCGTGTTGGCATTGATCGGCAAGTCGAAATTCAGGGATTCGTTTTCCGTGATCGGGAACGTCGTGCCGCCAGAGGTACCGCCACGCAACCTCACCGCGCGCGGCAGAATCAGACTTTGCCCGGCCAGATCCACGCCGTTGGCTTCGTCCGGATTGCGGCGGCCGATCAGGCGCCACGCGCGGGCATCGTCATCGGTGGCCAGCGGCGGCGCGAAGCCATCGGTGATACTGCCGTAGATGTTCAGGTCTCCCTTGGCCCGCACCAGCAGTACGCCCGCCTCGCCAAACCCGCGCCTGGCCGGGTCATTGCGGTCGGCGTTGGGGCCATAGCGGTAATTCGACAGGTCCAGGTCACCTTCGATCCGCAGATCGCCATCAACGCCGCGGCTGACGATCTCCACGCCCGGACGCAATGCGTATCCCTGCAACCGGGCGCGCAGCCCGGCATTGGCCAGCGCCGCGTTCATGTAGGCCACGCTGTCGGCGTCCAGCTGATCCAGGTAGGCCTGGGTGATGACCTGGGGCGTGCGGCCGGTGACGTCCGGCGCCGACGCCAGGGGCGCGTCGTCATAGCGCCGGAAGGCGTTGACGGAGACGCGCTCGGCGCCCAGCACGCGCGGCGTGCCGAGAATATCCAGCCCCACATCATTGCCGCCCACGCGCGGCGCATTCAGATCCAGGGTGCCGCGCGAACGGCCGTCGTTCATCCCCGGCGCGCTCCCTGAGGCCACGCCGGTACCGGCGCGCAGATCCACCACCGCGTCGGAGCCAAGCACCAGCCGGCCCTGGCCGGCTGTCAGCTCCACCACCGCGCGGTTGGGACTGTCGATGATGTCGCCGCGGCTGTCCACCCGCAGCAGTGCGCCATGCGCATCCAGCAAGCCGTTGACGATCAGGTCGCGCATTGCCGACAGGCGGATGCTGCCGACCTGCGCGCCGCTGGCGTCGATCAGGCCGTTCACCGTGAGGCTGCCGCCATCGACCGCGATGTTGACGCGCCGCGCCTTGACCTCGCTGCCGATCACCAGGTCGCCGCGCTTGATCTGGAAGGCGCGCGATCCGGTGATGCCGCCTTCGTTGAGCCGCTGGTTCAATCCGGCGAAATCCGCGATGGCCTGGGCCCGCAGCGCAATGCCGCCCGCGTCGAAGGGCACGATGGTGCCGCCCGCATCGTAGTCGCCGCTGGCCTGGCCCTTGATGACGCCGCGCAGATCGATCAGACCCGCGCCTGCCTCCAGGGCGGTGGCCGTGAGCCTGCCGGCCTGGTTGTAGCGCGCGGACAGATCGATGACGGAGCCCGCGACCTGCAGAATGTCCCCCTTTCGGCTCTCCAGCTCCACATCGCCGCCCCAGCCATAGCGGGTCTGGTCCATCAGGGTCACGGCACGGCCGGCCAGATCGAGGCGGGCGCCGCCGGCCAGCGTCAGGCCGTGCTCGGCCTGCACCGTCAGCTTGCCGCTCGGCAGCACAATGGCGCTGTCGAGCTCCACCCGACTACCCTGCAGCGTCAGCGTCGCGCCCCAAGGCGCCGTGGCATCGTCGGCCGCGGCGCCCGTGCCGGCAAGCCGCAGCAGATCGCCGGCCGTCAACCGCGTGACCGAGCCGTCCTCGCCCGTCACCAGGGGCGTACGCAGCACGAGCGTGCCGCCCTGGTACTGGAATTTTCCATCGACGAAGTTGCCGCGCGCCTGATAGACCTCCAGGCCGCCTTCGCCGCCCGCGGTGATGCGCTCGGCCGCCTCCATGTTCACCGTGGCGAATCCCAACGCCTGGCGCCGCATCTGCTGATGCGGGACCTGGAGCGTGCCATTGGCGTCACCCAGCACAATCCGGCGCGCGCTCAAGGTCAGGATGCCGGATCCGGTGCCGGCGCCACCGTTCGCGATGGCGCCAGGCTCCGCATTGGCGACGCCATTCCATACCAGTGTGTCGGTGGACAGCGTCGCGATATCCGTGGCCGACCCATAGCCGTAGATCGCGGGGGTATTCAAGACCAGTTGCGCCAGACTGGATTTGCCGGTGGCGGCATTCAGCGTGCTCAGGTTGACGCTGCCGAAGAAATTGATCGAGTCGCGCAACGAGAAGATCACCCGTTCCAACGCCGGCGCGCCGTTGTCGGCATCGCCGTCCAACAGTCGCCGCAGCAGATCCTGCGACAAGCGCAACCCCGTCGGCAGGACCCCGCGCGACCGGGCGTCGGCCAGGGCCGCTTCCGACCCCGCGTTCAAGCTGTTGGCGGCCACCACCAGATTGCGCGTGCCATAGCGCAGCGCATCATGCAGCACCAGGTTGTTGCTGCCGAAAACGATCGTGCCCTCCGAGTACAGTTGCGCCGCGCCGCCGCAGGCACCCGCCGGGCAGGCGCCGAGTTCGATCCTGCCCGCCTGGGCGCCGACGCCATTGGAGAAATCGAGCCAACCATTGGACACGGCCAGGATGTTGTTGCCGCCCGCGCTGCCATACTGGTAGCCCTGGCGTGCGTCGTACGGCGCGGCGCCTGCGCCCAGGGTATTGATGGAAGCGCCTTGTTCGAGCAGGATCGACTTCAATGGCGACGCGATCAGCAGGACCTCCGGTGCCCGCAAGCGCGCGCCGCTCCGCAGGATGATGTCGCTGCTGCCGGCCACGGTGCCCAGTCGGCGGTCCGCGCCCGTCGACGGCTGGTATGACCAGCCTCCCAGGGACAGGCGATCGGCGCCCACCGCGTTCAGGTCCGCGGCGCGCAGCGACAGGCCGGCATGGCCGGCCGTCGGCGCCGCGTTGACGATCTCGATGGCGAATCCATCGGAGCGGACCACCAATTGACCGCCGTAGCCGCCTTCGCCGCGACCGAAGCGCGCCTGCCCCTCAAACCGCAAGGCCGGCTCGGCCCCGGCCGCGGGAACACTGCGGTAATACAGTTCCAACGCCGCGGCGTCGGCGGGAAGCATGGGCCGCGGCTGGCCGCTGCGCGCCGCCTCGGCCAGCACGAACGCCCGGTAGTCCATTTCGTTGTACTGCGCATGCCGCCGCAGCACATCGCCCGGCGTGACCAGCGCCTGCCTGGGCATGGCATCCGTCGTACCGGTATTGGAAAGACCGCGCGTGGCCGCGACCGACCAGGACCCGCCCCGGGTCGTCGTTGCGCCGCCCCCCAGAGCGCCCTGCCCCAGTTCGACGCGGAAGGCGCCAGGCAGCAGCGCATAGTAGGACGGCAGCAAGGTGTACGTGCCGGCCGCCAGCCCGGGAATGCCGGCGCCGATCGTGATGGTCTCGCCAATGCGCGGACGCGAGCCCCCGTAGTTCGCGGCATCGTCACGCGGCGCCACCGGCGCATAGCCATCCGCCAGACCCGGCATGATCGCGTAGACCGGCCGGTCGGCCAAAGTCGGCAGGTCGAATTTTCCGGTCGCCGCATCGAAACGCGGCAACGGATGGAAAAGCGGATCGGTCGAGCCCCCTCGCCCGCTCACGAACGCCGCGCCGGCCAGCGTGCCGCCGCCGGACAGATCGATGACGGCGCCCGCATCCACCGAGACCGCGCCCCCCGACAATGAGATGCCGCGCGCCAGTTTGAAGATGTCCATGCCGCCGACGCCCAGGGCTTCCACTGCCAGGCCCTGGTACAGGTAGCTCAGGCCGTCCACGGTACCGCCATAGGGCACGGTCAGCCCCGCGGCGCTGACCGATGTCAGGCTGCCCGGCAGCAATCTGATCCGCCGGCTGGCGTCATCGATCCCGATGCCCATGACGATGCGGCCGAGCGGCGCATAGACATTGCCGCCCTGTTCAATGTTGGAAGCGTTCAGCGTCAATGTGCCCAGGACGGACAAGGGCGCCGCGCCCGCCTGAGGGCCGGCCACGCCCTCGATCCGGATGACCCGGTTGGCATCATAAGGCACGCGGACGCCCTGCCACCCCGCCGCCACCAGCCCCTTGGCGCCCGTGGCTGGGTAAATGCGCTGCCCCGCCAGCACCACATCGCCCGGGGAGAGAACGGCGCTGGAATCAGCCTGACCGCTCATGGGCATTTCGGAGCCCGGATTCGCTGGCAGGAACCGCACGTCGCCCTGGCTGCGCAAGGCCAGGCCGTCATAGCCCCGGCGCTCGACGGCCTGCTGGACACCGCCACCCAGCTGCACGGCGCCGGACATGCCGATGCTGACCCGGTTGCGGATGTCGATATGCTGCGCCTCGACCTGCAGCAAGGCGGCCGCCGGCAACGCGGACGGCTTCCAGGCGTTGAGCGTGGCGTCGACCTGCTGCGCGATGCTGGCAGACAGGTTGGTCCGGCCGCTCAGCAACACATAAGGCGCAATCAAGCGGACAGTGGCGCCCGCCTGGGTGTTGCCCAGCGCGCCCTGGTACAGGCTGATCGATTGCCGCGCCCGCAGCGTCACGTCACCGTCGAAGGTCAACAGGTCGCGGGCGTACAGCGACACGTCGCCGAAACCGCCGGCGACGATCTGATCCGCGCCGATCCGGCCCAGGCCGTAGGTCAGCGCGGCCGTCGCCGCATTGGCGTCGGCCGGGAGCAGGCTAGCGCCCGCCTGCTGCGAAATGAGCAGTTCGCGCGGGCGGATCAGCGCTGGCGCGGTGCCGGTGGCATAAAGCGGCGTTTCGAGCTTGAGCGACAGCGCGCCGCCCGCCGCATTGGCGCTGCCGGCCGCGGCCCGCATCGCGCCGTCCAGGTAAAGCCCGGCCATCGCGCTCAGCGCGATTTCCCCGCCCCGTCCGCCGACCAGCCGGGCGCCGGCGCCGGTGCCGTCATCCTGCAGGATATCGACCGTCATGGCCGTCCCCGACGCGTCCAGCGTCGCGCCCGGGCGGATCACCACGAATTCGCCATCGACGGCAATGCGGCCGCCGTCGAGTTGCTTGCCGTAGCGGCGACCTCGCGCATCGACCGCGGTCGCGGCGATACCGGCCACGTCCAGCCGCGCGCCCGACTCGATCCACACGGAGTTGGGCAGGCCGCCCAACTGCGCGACATTGCCTTGGTCATCCGCCCCACGCGCCACCACGATCTGGCCGCCCGGCGCGCGCAGCGTGCCCTGGATGCGCATCAGGCCGCGAGACTGCAGGCGGATGGACTGGCCCGGATCCACCTGCACCAGCGCGTCCTTGCCGATGTCGAGGGTGCCGGCCGGCGATGGCGTCGAGGGCACGAATGACGACAGCGACAGGCTGGCGCCCTGGCGTTGGGTCATGCGGCCGGTCGCCGCGTTTTCCTGGAACAGCGGCGGCGTCCACAACGCCAGGACGTCGTCGAACGCGGCCGCCTGCGGGTCCGGCCTGTCGGAGGCCAGTCGATAGACCGGCATGGACACGTCCAGCCGCATGCCGTCGGCCACCTTCAAGCCCTGGTCGCCATTGATGTCGTAGCGCGCGAAGCCACGCTGGAACAGGTCACCGCGCAGGACCACGCCGCCGGGCCCGGCGTCGGCATCGGCATGGTCGCTCAGCAGCGCCCGGCTGGCGGAAATACGCAGGCTGCCGCCTCCCGCCACGCCATAGCCCCGCACGTCGCCATCCAGGGTCACCCCGACCGGTCCCGGACCGGCCACGCTGCCGTTCAGGCTGACCATTTCGAGCGCCACGTCGCCGCCCTTGCCGCCCGCCAGCTTGCCCTTGACGTCCAGTACCGCGCCCGACCGCGCATCCAGCAGGCTGCCGGCCGCCAGCGCCACCGCGCCGGTGCCGCGCAGCGAAATCTGGCCGCCATTGCGCCACACCGACGCATCCGCGTCCTCCGGCGAGCGTCGCAGGTTGGCCCACAGGCCGCTGACGTCGATCGTGACGCCCGGCGCGACTTCCACCCGCGCGGAGGTATTGGCGGCCGGCGCCAGGAAGGTCTCGCGCTCGACGCTGGCCAATACGTTGCCGGCAGCGACCCGGCCGCCACGCGCCGTCAGGTCGCCCTGGATGGAAACGGTCGGCGCGTAGAGTTCGATCGAACCGCCGGCCGCCACCTGCAAGTTCTGCCGAACCGTGACGTCGGACCCGGCGATGGCGGTGATCTGGCCGAGATCCAGCGCGCCGGCGTCCAGCCACACGGCGTCCCGGCGCGCGGCCGGCAGGGGGTCGTTGAGCCCCAGCCGGGCCGCCAGCGGCGGCACATCGTCGGCAAACAGGACCTGTCTCGCCGCCCCGGCCAGGTCATAGCCCCAGCTGGTGGTGCCGCCGTTGGTGATCTGCCGGGGCACGTAGCGACCGACGATCAATTGCCCGGCCTGCGCCCGCGCCAGCTGCGATTGCTGATAGCCGGTCTGCTGCCGCAAGCCCGCTTCCACCGCCTGGCGCGCCTGCGTCTGGCGCTCTCCCTCGAACGCGACGCCGACAATGGCGCCCTCCACCACCGCGGCTCTCGTGCCGACGACCAGCCGGCCGGCATCGCGGCCGGCGGTGTAGCCGTCCTCGTAGCGCTCCCGCGGCGCCAGCAGCGCGTTGTAGAAATAACGCGTCGCGTTCTGGCCCCAACGTCCATGGGTGTCTTCGTAACCGCGGTACAGCCCCTTGTAGAGCAGATCGCCCGGCGCCCGGGAGACCTCGTACAGGCGGCCATCGTCGCCCCGCACCCAGCTTTGTTTGATATACCCGCCCGCCACGTCGAGCGTGCCGCCGGAGATGTTGATGAGCGACCCCTGGCGGGTCACCAGTTCACCGCCTTCCACCGTCACCGTGCCGCCCACCGCGGCCCATTCGCCGATGCCATGCCGGCTGGTGCCCAGATAGCCGCCCACCTCCAGCAGGCCGCCCGCGGTGTACCAACGCTCGCGCTCATAGCCATTGACGCCCTTGGCCACCTGCACCAACGCGCGCCGATCCACCCAGATATCGTTGTTGTTCAAGAGCTTGCCTTCCCGATTGACCGGCGCGTCGCGCAGCTCGTTGCCTTGAACGTTGACCTTCAGGTTGTTGGACTCCATCGTCACCTTGACCCCGACGGCGCCCGCGACATCCAGCAGCGCGCCGTCGTTCAACAAGGTGCGGCGATTCGCCATGATGGAGATCTGGCCGCCAGTGGCCAGGGCCAACGCGCCATCCTGCGCCTCGATCGTGCCGCCGCTGGTCAGCTCGATGCGCGACTGGTCGCGGCGATCGGGCAGGCTGGAAAGGTGATCGAACGCCTGGCCCGCCGCCCTGTACGCGTCCGCCTCGTCCAGCACCGGACGCACCAGCGCGTCGCGCTGGGTATCCAGCGCGGTCGCGCCGTCGTCCTGCAGCAGGATCGTGGTGGTGGAATCCTTGCCCAGCAGAATCGTGCCACTGGTGTCGCTGGCGGAATTGAGCAGGTGTACCGTGCCGCGCGTGGTCACCGAGGTGCTGGACACCGCCACGCCCAGCTGGCGCACGTCGTGCCCGGTCAGCGTGATGTCACCCAGCGGCGACTGGATCAGGCCGGTGTTGGCCACCGCGCCTGCCTGGCTCCCCGCATTGCGGCGCGCCGACACTTCGTTGCCGCGCGTGGTGGAAATGGTGTTGACATCGGATCCAAGACCGCGCCGGATGATGAACGTATCACCCGCCGCCAGCACGGCCTGGCCATTCGGCGTCGATATCTGGCCCGCATTGTGAACGTCGCGCCCCAGCAGCAGGACATAGCCGCCGCCTTGCGTCACGCTGTCGGGCGCGGCGGTCTGGATGCGGGCGCCCGCTTCCACGCGCACGCCCGCGCTGGCATTGCTGGCCTGCGCCCCATTGCCCAGGCCGGTCAGGTCGTTACCGAAACTGGGGGTATAGCGCTCGTTCACGCCGTCGCCGGCCTTGGCGCTGTACAGGCCCTTGCGGAACTGGTCGTCGCTCATGCCCACCGCGGCGGCCACCAGGTTGCGGGTGTTGACCTGGCTGCTGCCGGAAAAGACGATACCGTTGCGATTGATCAGCATGACGGTACCCGGAGCCTCGATCTGCCCCTGTATCTGGCTGGGACGCGCGCGCGGGTCGTTGACCCGGTTCAGCACCGACCACGACGCGCTCTGTTGCTGGAAGGACACCGTGGTGTTGCGTCCGACGTTGAACGTTTCCCAATTCAGGATGGCCTTGTCCGCGGTCTGTTCGACAGTGACAACGGTACGGCCGCCGCGCACCGACTGCGAATCAGGCGTCAAGGCGCGCGCGTTGATCCAGCCGGCCGTCAGCGGATTGGCATCCACTTTCAGACCGCCCTCACCGATCCCATCCGGTACGGTGATCGCCTGATTCATCGCTGCCTGGCGTGCCGCGGCCTGCGCGGCCTGCTGCGCGGCGATGGCCGTGGCGCTGCGGTTCAGATTGGCCAGCGAACGCTGAAGCTGTTCATTGGCACGCTGCTGGTCGCGCAGCGTCGACGGAATGCCCGCCAGTCCGCCGCCTGGCAGGCGCCCGGTGGCGGCGGTCTGGGCCTGCGTGGCCCGCTTGTCGGAGAACCAGCCCGGCCCGAAGGCCGGGCCGGCGGCCAGCGCCGGCGTGGCTGACAAGGCCAGCACCAGGGCGTGCATGGCTGGCGACAGCCGGAATGCGGGAATCCCCCGTTGTTTGCCTTTGCCGCCTCGGGATGCGCTGCCTGTGTGCTGGTTCATGCGGGTTCTCTGATCCTGGATGTCTGCGCCGCTGCTGGCGGCTGTCGCTTTGGGGGCCGGTGCCGCGTCACCGCGCGCGATCACGGCGTGCGCGACCGCGCGCGGCGAATCACCGCGGCTATGGGTAATGATGTGTCCGCCAGATGACAGCGGCGGGAAAAAAGGTGTGGAGTGGCGTAACAGTGCCGTTCGCGGCCGGTCAGCCACGTCCAGCGATGTCGCCGCACACGGTGGCGCTGCCGATATTCAACCTGGCGGCGGTCCCCGCCGGCGCCACGAACGTCGCCAGCAACCTGGCCCGCAACATGGCTGGCAATGGCACCAACTGATGATTGGCGACGCGCGCCGTGTCGTTGTAGAGACGCGTCAGGAACAGCCGCACGGCGGCTGCCGCCGCCGGATCGCTGTAGCACTGGCTCAGGACGATATTGGTCGAGCCCACGATCGGATAGCCATTGCGCGGATCCGGTTGGATGCGCACCCAGTTGGACGGATTGGCGGCATTGTTCGCGGACGCCCAAAGGGGGGCCGCCGGGCTGCGCTCGATCACCTGGCCACCAGGCCAGCCCGGCGCGCCGTCGGATTCCATGGCGGCCACGACGTTGGCAGGCGTCGGCGAATAGGCCACGCCGTCGTTGCCATTGACCAGCCAGGCCTGCTTCAGGCCGCCGGAATAGGTGGCATCCGGTCCAATGTAAGTGATGGCCGACACATGGCCCGCCATGGCGACCGCGGCCCCGCCGTCGCCTCGCGCCGCGACGAAATGGGCCGGCAGGCCGCCCGGGGAAAACTCTTCCGGGAATACCTCCTTGCCGCTGAACGCCTTCGGCGCGTTGACGCGGCAGGCCTCCTGCAGGTGCCGCGTCAGCAGTTGCGAGGTGCCGCTGCCATCGGCCCGGTACACCAGCTTGAAGGCGTCCAGCGACGGCGAAACCGTCACGCCCAACTGGCTCCACCGATCGATCGCGCCGCCAAAGATGGCGCAGAGCTGGCCGCGGGTCAGGGTCACAGGCTGCGTCGGTCCCTTGTAGGCGATCGTGATCGGCACGTAGGCGGCCGGCAACTGGATCAACGGGCCATGGCTGGCCGGATACCCCTGCCTGCCCCACCCGTCCGTCAGGTAGCCGGCAATCTGGGCCTGCGTCAACGGCAGTTCGCTGCCTGCCCAGTGAACCGCGCCGGTCCGGTTGAAGGCGCCCGGCTCATTGAGCAGGAAGGCCCGCAGCCCGGCCGCGCTGCCGGCGCCCGCGTAGGGCTGCAGCCCGCCACCTGGCAGGTCGGCGATGGCGTCCTGGTATAGCGGCGCGGGCAAGGTGGCGCCGCCAGAGACGACGTTCTGCGCCAGCGCGGCGCCGCCCGGAAGGGCGAATGCCGCCATCAGGACAAGTCGAAGGCATGCGCGCATCATTGACTCCTGTGAGACCGACGGCACGGCCGGACACTCGTCAGCCGTGGCCAGCGTAGTTGCCGCACACGGTCGGATCAGGGGATCCGCGCACGAAAAAAAGGGGAGCCACCGACAAGCATCAGTCGCTCCCCCTGTCCTGCGGTGACTACCGGTTCAACTGAACGACCTGAAGATCAACCACGGCCGGCGTAGCTGCCGCAGATGGTGGCGTTGTTGATGTTCAGGTTGGCGGTCGTGCCGTTGACGAACGCGGCCAGCACGCGAGCGCGGTTGGTGTTGGTCAGCGGAACCAGCTTGTGCTGGTCGATCTTGCCGGGGTTGGCGCCACCGACCACCGAGTTCGCCGCCGAGTAGTGCGAGGTCAGGAAGCTCTTGATGGCGTTGGCCACGGCCGAGTCCGTGTAGCACTGGCTGATGACGAAGTTGGTGTAGCCGACGATCGGGTAGCCGGTGGACGGATCAACCGACGAGCGCACCCAGTTGAACGGGTTGGCCTGGTTGTTCGTGTTGGACCAGTTCGCGCCCGAGGGATTGCGTTCGATCACGCCGTTGGCCGGCGGCAGGGCCGCGGTGCTGCCCAGCGCGGTGCTGACGTTTTCCGAGTCCGGCGAGAAGCCGCCGGCGGCTTCGTCGTTGCGGTTGACCAGCGCAGCCTGCTTGAGCGCGACCGTGAAGGCGGGATCCGGGCTCAGGTAGGTGATGGCCGAATCCTGGGCGTTGATGGCCGTGGCCACGCCGCCGCTGCCGGTGGCGGCGATGAAGTTGGCCGGGGGCGTGTTGCTCGGGAATTCCTGGGCGAACGTGCTCTTGCCCTGGAACGCGACGTTCGAGTCGGCGCCGCACACGGCTTGCAGGTGGCGGGTCAGCAGTTCGCTGGTGCCGCTGCTTTCCGAGCGGTAGATGACCTTGAAGGCGTCCGGGGCCGAACCCGACGACACGCCGACATCGCTCCACTTGGTGAACTTGCCCGACAGCACGCCGCACAGTTGCGCCTTGGTCAGGGTGATATCGGCCGTGGGGCCCTTGTACGAGATCGTGACCGGCGTGCCCACCGACGGGATCTGGATCAGCGGACCGTGGCCGGTCGGCGTGCCCAGCTTGCCCAGGCCGGTCGTCAGGTAGTCGTTGATCTGCACTTGGGTCAGGATCGAATCGCTGCCGATCCAGTGGACCACGCCGGTGCTGTCGAAGCCGACGGCGCTGTTGGTCAGGAACGCGGTCTTGCCCGCGCCGCTGCCCTTGCCGACGTAGGCCTTGAACGTGGACGCCGGGAAGCTGTTGATTTCGTCCTAGTACAGGGGCTGGGGCAGCGTCGCGCCGCCGGACACCACGACCTGTTGCGCCAGGGCGGCGCCCGACAGGGACAGCATGCCGACCGCCGACAGCGCGGCGACCAGGGAATTGCGATTGAACATGTCTTGCTCCTTGCACTCGTTTAGGAGAGAACTGCTTGTGGAGAAAAGAACGGATGGACCCGAGAACGCATCCGGCGGCACTCTGCAAAGACCGGCCTGACGCGTTGAAGACATGTTGATCAAGCGAGGTGACAGCGACGGGAAAAAAGGTGTGGAGTGAGGTAAGAATGTGCGGAGATGTGCGGAGTTCTCGCGTTTCAAGCGCCGCCCTCACCCCACCATCTGGTTGATTTCCATGATCGGCAGCATCACCGCCAGCACGATGGTCAGCACCACGCCGCCCATGATCAGGATCATCAACGGCTCCAGCATCGCGGTCATGGCCATGGCGCGCCGCTCGATGTCGGCCGACAGGGTCTGCGCGGCGCGCTCGAGCATGCGCGACAGCGTGCCGGTCTTCTCGCCGCTGGCCACCAGGTGGCACAGCAGCGGCGGAAAGACTTTCTGCTGGCGCAGCGCCGCACCCAGCCCCGAACCGCCTTCGATGCGCTCGGTGGCGTCCAGCACCGCGCGCCGCAGGCACTCGTTGGCCAGGGTCTGGCGCGCCGCCTCCAGCGCGCGCAGCAGCGGCACGCCGGCGTCCGCCAGGATCGCCAGCGTGGCGGCGAAGCGCGCGGTGTTCACGCCCAGCGCGAAGCGGCCGATCATGGGCAGCCGCAGAATGCGCGCGTGCCACGCCAGCCGCGCCGCCTCGGCGCGCTGCGACAGCCGCCACAGGCCGAACAGCAGCGCCGCCGCCAGCGCGTTCAGGCCGCCCCAGGCACGCACGTAGTCGCTCGCGGCCAGCATCGCGCGGGTGATCCACGGCAGTTCCTGGCGCGCCTGCGAAAACGCGCTGACCACCTGCGGCACCACATAGGCCAGCAGGAACACGACAATGCAGATCGACACCACGCCGACGATGGCGGGATAGATGAAGGCGGTCAGCACCTTCGCGCGCAGGGCGTTGCGTTCCTCGATGTAGTCGGCCAGCCGCTCCATGATGCGCGCCAGGTCGCCGGAGTCCTCGCCGGCCTTGATGAGCGCGCGATAGATCGGCGGGAAGTCGCGCGGCCGCGCGTTCAGCGCGTCGGAAAAGCGCTGGCCGCCGCGCACGTCGGCGCGCACGCCCGAGAAGGTGTCGGCGATGTGTTTCTTCTCGGCCTGCTCGACCGTGGCCGACAGCGCGCCTTCCAGCGGCAGGCCGGCGGCCAGCAGGCTGGCGAGCTGGCGCGTGGCCCAGGCCAGGTCGCTGTCCGACAGCTTGGCGGCGAACAGCTCGATCGAGCCGGCGCCGCGGCTGGCCGTCAGGCGCAGCGCCAGCGCGGTCAGGCCCTGGGCCCGCAACTGCGCGCGCGCGGCGCGGGCGGTGTCGGCGCTCAGCACGCCGCGCTGGATCCTGCCGTGCGCGTCGGCCGCCTCGAAACGAAAATCCGGCATGGTCCGCCCTACCCGTCCCGCGTGACGCGGATGATTTCCTCGCGCGAGGTCTGGCCGGCAAGCACCCAGCGCTCGCCGTCCTCGCGCATCAGTTTCATGCCGGCGCGCTGCGCGGCCACGCGCAGCTGCTGCTCGCCGGCGCCTTCGTGGATCAGGCCGCGCTGCGCGTCGTCGACGATGTACAACTCGTGGATGCCGGTGCGGCCGCGGTAGCCGGTGTGGTTGCAGGCCGGGCAGCCGACCGCCTCGAACAGGCCCGGCTCCTGCGGCGACGGCCGGCGGCAGTCCGGGCACAGGCGCCGCACCAGGCGCTGCGCCAGCACCCCCAGCAGCGATGAAGCCAGCAGGAAGCGCTCCACGCCCATGTCGGTCAGCCGCGTCAGTGCCGACACCGCGTCGTTGGTGTGCAGCGTCGCCAGCACCAGGTGGCCGGTCAGCGAGGCCTGCACGGCGATCTGCGCCGTCTCCAGGTCGCGGATCTCGCCGATCATGATGACGTCCGGGTCCTGCCGCAGGATGGCGCGCAGCGCCACCGCGAAGCTCATGTCGATCTTGGCGTTGACCTGGATCTGGCTGATGCCCGGCAGATCGTATTCCACCGGGTCCTCGACCGTCAGCACGTTCGAGGTGGCGGCGTCGATCTGCCCCAGCGCGGCGTACAGCGTGGTGGTCTTGCCGCTGCCGGTGGGACCGGTCACCAGCACGATGCCGTGCGGCTGGTGCACCAGCCGGTCCAGTTCGTGCAGCACGCCCGGCGCCATGCCCAGCTTTTCCAGCCGCAGGCGGCCGGCCTCCTTGTCCAGCAGGCGCAGCACGGCGCGTTCGCCGTGGCCGGTGGGCACGGTAGAGACGCGGATGTCGATTGGCCGCCCCCCCACCCGCAGCGCGATGCGGCCATCCTGCGGCAGGCGCTTCTCGGCGATGTCCAGGTGCGCCATGATCTTGATGCGCGAGATCAGCGCGCCGTGCAGCGCCTTGCGCGGCGACACCACGTCGCGCAGTCCGCCGTCGACGCGGTAGCGCACCACCGAGTGGGTTTCGTAGGGCTCGATGTGGATGTCGCTGGCGCCGTCGCGCGCGGCCTGGGTGAACAAGGCGTTGATCATGCGGATCACCGGCGCGTCGTCCTGCGCGTCCAGCAGGTCGGTGACCTCGGGCATCTCGTGCAGCAGCCGGTCGAGGTCGACCTCGTTCTCGGCTGCGCCCACCACCGAGGCCGCGTCGCCGGCATCGGCGTAGGCCGCGGCCAGCAGGCCGTCGAGTTCGGCGTCGGCGACGCGGCGCAGCGGCAGCGGACCATAGCGGCGCCGCGCCTCGGTCACGGCCCAGGCCGGGGTCTGGTCGGTGATGACCAGTTCGCCCACGCCGCCGCCATGCCAGAGCAGCAGCGCGCGGTGCTGGCGCGCCCAGGCATAGGGCAGCTTGAGCGGCGGACGGCTGTCGTCGCGGGCGTTCATGGCGACAGCACCAGTTCGGGCTGGTAGCCCAGCTCGCGCAGCAGCTGCAAGGCCGTGTCGACCGAGCGCTGGTCGCGCGGCACGCTGGCGCGCACCACGTAGCCGGATCCGCCCGGTCCCAGCAGCGCGTACGCCTTCAAGCCGCTGACCTGGACCCGGCGGGCGATCTGGTCGGCCTCGCGGTCGGTCGGCGCGTCGGCGAACTGCAGCACGCTGGTGGTGGCGTTCGTCTCACCATAGAGCGCGGCCGGATCGCTGGCCAGCGTCAGCCCGGCCGGCAGCCTCGTGCGCACCGGCGGCTCCTGGCCCTTGTCGGGGTCGGCCGGCAGTTCGCGCCGGCGCGACTCGGTCTGCGTGGCCGGCGGATCGCGCCGCAGGGTCTCGGCCAGGGCCGGGCCGCGCAAGTCGTACGGGTCGCCCGCCACCGGCACGCCGGCCGGCGGCAGCACCGGCGCCGTCATGTCGGGCAGCAACGGATTGCCGGCCGGCTGCACCCGGCTCTGCGCGCGCCGCATGAAGTTGTAGCGGCTCTGCGTCAGGCCCTGCCCGCCCGCCGAATCGCGCACCACGTAGGGCCGCAGGAACACCATCAGGTTGGTCTTGACGCGTTCGCGCGTGTCGTAGCGGAACAGCGCGCCCAACACCGGGATCGAGCCCAGCACCGGCACCGCGTCGCGGCCGTTGACCACGCTGTCTTCCAACAGGCCGCCCAGCACCATGATCTGGCCGTCGTCCAGCAGCACGCTGGTGTCCATGGCGCGCTTGTTGGTGACCAGGCCGGCGGCGGCCTGCGACGTCTGGTTGTCGATGTTGCTGACCTCCTGGTAGATGTCCAGCTTGACGGTGCCCCCTTCCGAGATCTGCGGGCGGATGTTGAGCTTCAGGCCGATGTCCTCGCGCTGGATGGTCTGGAACGGGTTGCTGTTGGTGCTGCCCGGCGTCACGTACTGGCCGCTGACGAACGGCACCGTCTTGCCGACCATGATGGAGGCCGGCTCGTTGTCCAGCGTCAGCAGGTTGGGCGTGGACAGGATGTTGCTGCCGCCGGTGGTCTGCAGCGCCCGCGCCAGCATCTGCAGGTTGGCGACCTCGCCCACGCCGGGGATGTTGATGGTGCCGCGCACCACGCCGACGCTCAGGCCCCGGGGCAGCGCGTCGATGCTGTTCTTGGCGCCCTGGGCGATGCCGCTGCCGCCGAAGTTGGCGCCGCCGTAGACGCGCCCGCCGCCCAGCATCCACTGGATGCCCAGCTGCGAGGCGTCGCGTTCGGTGACCTCGACGATCAGGCTTTCCACCAGCACCTGGGCGCGGCGCTGATCGAGCAGGTCGATGACCTTGCGCAGGCTGCGGTACATCGGCTCGGGCGCGGCGATGATGAGCGTGTTGGTGGTGGCGTCGGCCTGCACCGTGACGCCGCCGGCCGCGAACGCGCCGCCGTCGCCCTTGCGCCCGGCGCCGCCCTGCAAGCCGCCCTCGGCGCCGCGCG
>NZ_CADIJR010000099.1 GCF_902859645.1 Achromobacter insuavis
GATTGCGCGCAAGTTGTTGCGTATTGCTTACGGGGTCTGGCGCACCGGGCAAGCCTTCGATCCCGGGAGGTTGAACCTGAAAGCAGCTTGATCCGGACCATAGAATCTCGTACGCCTTCGGCTCCCTACGGATTCCCTCGGGCGCATCAAGGTTGCCCGCCACGGGGGCCGCCTGCCCGAGGGGCTACGAGCGTCTGGGCTTGTCGCGCTGCTAGACCTGTGTTCAGGGAATGGAACTTCCGGGACGCCAATTGTGGCCGCGCGGGCGGCCGCAATTGGCGTTGGTGTATCTGCATTTGATGCGGGTGCGCTGCGCGCGGGTGACGAGCGGTTTTCTAGTGGTTCCGCACGTCGGGGGAGAGGCGGTGGTGGTCGGCGCGGCGTAAAACGTGTTGCGCGTGACGAGCCTCTCGCGCCGACCACAAACAGTCTTGGTGCGGGCATGCCTTCAATAGCAAATGCGTCACGACGCAGGCACGCCTTCAAAGAAAATAATCTCGCCGCCGCCACACGCGATAGCGTCATCACCAATCGCAAGACATCGCGTAAGCCTCAAAAGGCCGCCCGCGCGGCCGGTTTGCGGCGGGCCCCGCCCCACCGCTCCCCGCAAGCGCGCAGCGGCATCCCCAACCGCAAGACCCCGCGGATGCCCTCCGATGGCCGCCCGCGCGGCCGAGGAAGGGCGACCAACGCAAGATCTTCCAATCCACGCCAGCCCCCATAAAAACGCCAGCACCGTCACCCACACGCGAGAGCGCCATCGCCCAGACGCAAGACACCGCGTAAGTCCTGAAAGGCCGCCCGGGAGGCCTTTCAGGACGGGCCCCGTAAATCTCTCCCCCAGCCTTGACGTTGCATCAACACGCCAAGCACACAGCTCGCCCCAAAGCCCGTGAGTAAGTCTCATCGCGAGCGCGTGGCGGGGTCGGTGGGGGATGGCGGGGCGTGTAGATGCGCCCGAGGGAATCTGAAGGAACAGCCGAAGGCTGTGACGAAGATGACGAAGGGGAAGTCCGGAGCGAACGCTCCGGACCGCAATCGTAGCCCCGCCATCCCCCACCGACCCCACCACGCGCGCCTAAAGAACCCACCTCACACGCACCCTAATGCCTTCCATTAGAAGAAAAATCACAACAACTCCGAGCCAACTCCGCAACACTCTCACAAAACGCATCATCAGCCCCCTTCCGGTACATCGCGCAATACACCGACTGCGGCGCCGCCGTGCTGGTCCGCGCGATCACCAACTGCCTAGCGCTCACCATCTCCGCGAAATAATCCCGCGGCAGGCAACTCACCCCGAAGCCGGCCGCCGTCAGGCCCGCCATCGCGATCAGGCTGTTGATGGTGAACATGTTGCTGGCCGGCGTATGCGGCTTGAGCCAGCCGTCGTAGATCATGTTCAGGCCCGACTCCCGGCTCTGGCGCAGCAGCGGCAGGGTCGCGATGTCTGCCGGCGTATAGACGCGGCTCGGATCGATCATGTCGGGGCTGCCCATCCAGGCGAACTCCAGGCGTTGCAGCGCCACCACCTCCAGGCCCGGCTCGGCGAATTCGCCATGCAGGAACGCCATGTCCAGCTGGCCCGCCTGCAGGCGTTTCTGCAGGTCCGCGCCCAGGTCGATGTGCGGCTCCAGCGTGATGCGCGGATAGTGTGCGCGCAGCAGGCGGATCAGGGCCGGCAGCCAGGTCATCGCGGTGATCTCGGTGATGCCGAAACGGAACGTGCCGGTCAGGGTGTGCTGGCCCTTCAGGCGCACCAGCAGGCGGTCGCGGTGACCCAGCATTTCCTCGGCCAGCGCATAGACCTCGTGGCCGCGCGCGGTCAGTTCGGCGCGGTGGCCGGAGCGGTCGAACAGGGCCACGTCGAAGTCCGCTTCCAGCTCCTGGATGCGCTTGGTGATGGCCGACTGGGTGGTGTGCAGCTTTTGCGCCGAGGCCGAGAACGTGCCCAGGCGCACGGTCCAGTAGAGCGCCTCGATCTGCTTGAAAGTCAGCATCGCGCGCTCCGGGGGAAGGTCTGATTCATTCCAAAATTTCCGCTAAGTGATAACCCTTATATTCCTGAAAGGGATGAACTTCGTGGAAATTTAATCCCTTTTTCGGATCGCCGAAAGCGCCCACCATGCGGTCTGACTCATTCGTTTCAGGACTACGCAGACCGCCATGGCCACCCTCATCACCGGCACGCGCATATTGCCGGCCGCACCCGTTGCCCCCGACGCCATCCTGCAGGCGCTGGCCGGCATCGTCACTCCGCATCTCAGCGACAACCTGGCGCGCCGCGAAGGCATCGCCGGGCTGCATCGCTACAACCGCGCCGGCAAGCTGGTCGGCACCGCGCTCACCGTCAAGACCCGTCCCGGCGACAACCTGATGATCTACAAGGCCATGATGCAGGTGCAGCCTGGCCACGTGCTGGTGGTGGACGCCGGCGGCGACCTGTCCAACGCGGTGCTGGGCGAGATCATGAAGCGCTACCTGCAGGCGCACGGCTGCGCCGGGGTCGTGGTGGACGGCGCCATCCGCGACGTCGGCGCGTTCGAGGCCGACGCGTTTCCCTGCTATGCGCGCGGCCACATCCATCGCGGCCCTTACAAGGACGGCCCGGGCGAGGTCAACGTGCCGGTGTCGATCGGCGGCCAGGTGATCCATCCGGGCGACATCGTGGTGGGCGACGAGGACGGCCTGGTCAGCTTCGCGGCCGACGAGGCGCCGGCCTTGATCGCGGCGGCGCGCGCGCATGCCGACAAGGAGGCGAGCATCATGGCCGAGATCGACGGCGGCGCCCGCACGCAGAGCTGGATGCAGGCGGCGTTCGCCGCCAAGGGGCTGGCATGAGCGGCGCCGACACCCTGGCGCTGGCGGCGCGCGCCCGCGCCATCAAGCCTTCGCCCAGTATGGCGGCCAAGACTCGCGTCGACCAGTTGCGGGCGCAGGGGCGCGACATCATCGACTTCACCGTCGGCGAGCCGGATCTGCCGACGCCGGCCCATATCGTGCAGGCCGGCATCGACGCGCTCAACAGCGGCGATATCCGCTATACCGCGTCGGCCGGCTCGCGGTCGCTGCTGGAAGCGGTGCGCGCCAAGTTCCAGCGCGAGAACGGGCTGGACTACGGGCTCGACCAACTGATCGTCGGCGTGGGCGCCAAGCAACTGCTCCATACCGCGCTGGCCGCCACCGTGCAGGCCGGCGACGAGGTCATCATTCCCGCGCCGTACTGGGTCTCGTATCCCGACATGGTGCTGGTCAACGATGGCACGCCGGTGGTGGTGGCCTGCCCCGAGACCGACGGCTTCAAGCTCACGCCCGCAGCGCTGGAGCGCGCCATCACGCCGCGCACCAAGTGGCTCGTGCTGAACACGCCGGGCAATCCGACGGGCGCCATGTACAGCGCGGCGGAGCTGCGCGCGCTGGCCGACGTGCTGGCGCGCCATCCGCAGGTCTGGCTGATGACCGACGAGATCTACGAGCACCTGGCCTACGGCGACGAGCGCCACGCCTCGCCGGTCGCCGTCGCGCCCGAACTGGCCGCCCGCACCCTGACCATCAACGGGGTTTCCAAGGCCTACGCGATGACCGGCTGGCGCCTGGGTTACGCCGGCGGCCCCAAGGCCCTGGTCAAGGCCATGGCCACGTTGATCTCGCAAAGCACCAGCTGCGTCAGCGCCATCAGTCAGGCCGCCGCGCGCGTCGCGCTGAGCGCCGACCAGGCTTGCGTCATTGAGGCGGCCGCCGTGTTCCATGCGCGCCGCGACCGCATCGTGGCGCTGCTGGACGCGGTGCCGGGCATCCGCTGCCCACGGCCGCAGGGCGCGTTCTACGTCTACCCCAATGTCGCGGGCCTGCTGGGACGGCGCACGCCGGCGGGCACGCTGTTGCAGAGCGACCTCGACGTGGTCATGTTCCTGCTGGACGAGGCCGGCGTGGCGGTGCTGGACGGCGCGGCCTATGGCCTGTCGCCGTACCTGCGCCTGAGTTTCGCGACTTCGATGGACCACATCGAGGAAGGCTGCCGCCGCATCGCCGAGGCCTGCGGCAGGCTGGCTTGAGTCCGGCGGCCCCGCGCAGGGGCCGCCGTCGTTGGCAGTACCCATACTTATATTTCAAGGGAATCAGCATGAAGCACTGGATCATCACCTGCGCGGCCGCCATCGGCCTGGCCGCAACCCTGGCGCCCGCCGCCCACGCGGACACGCTGCAGGACATCAAGGCGCGCGGCAAGTTCATCTGCGGCACCATGGGCACGGCCGAGCCGTTCAGCTTCCAGGATCCCAAGACCCGCGCCATCGTCGGCTACGAAGTCGACATGTGCCAGGCCGTGGCCGACAGCCTGGGCGTGCCGCTGGAGCTCAAGCTCATCGCGGTCGAGGCCCGTATCCCCGAACTGATTGCCGGCCGCGTCGACGTGGCCGCCGCCAACCTCGGCTGGAGCCCCGAGCGGGCGCAGCAGATCGACTACTCGCACCAGCATTTCGTGAGCCTGCAGAAGGTGCTGGCGCGGGAATCGGACAAGGACCTGAAGGCGCCCGCCGACCTGGCAGGCAAGCGCGTCAGCGCGGTGCGCGGTTCGTCGTCGGAGCAGGGCGCGCGCAAGTTCATCCCCAACGTCGAGCCGGTGACGTTCAAGGATCCCAGCGGCGCCTTCCTCGCCTTGCAGCAGGGCAAGGTCAGCGGCTTCGTCGGTTCCGAACTGATGCTGGTCAAGCTCAAGCAGCAGGCCGCGAGCAGCGCGGTGCCGGCCAAGATCCTCGAACCGGCGCTGTTCGTGGAGCCGTGGGGCATGGGCGTGCGCCGCGGCGATACCGCGATGCTGAACCAGGTGAACCAGGTGCTGGACGGGCTGGAAGCCTCGGGCAAGGCCACGCAGATCTTCGACAAGTGGTTCGGCGCCGGCACCCAGTTCAACATGAAGCGCGACTTCCGCATCGAAGCGATCAAGGGTTGAGGCGCCTCGCGCCGGAGCCTTAGCCGATGCATTACGTCTTCGACTTCTCCGCCATCTTCCAGGGGGAGTACCCGGCCTGGCTGCTCAGGGGGTTTGTCACCACCCTGGCGCTGGCCGGGCTGGCCTGGATCCTGGCGTTCCTGGTGGGCAGCCTGCTGGCGGTCATCCGCCTGACCGGCTCGCCCGTGGCCAACGCGCTGATCGCGCTGTACGTGGCCTTCCATCGCAACGTGCCCATGCTGGTGCACATCCTGTTCTGGTATTTCGGCGTGCCGGCCCTGCTGCCGCAGGCCGCGACCGACTGGCTCAACAGCCACGGCAGCGAGTTCATCCTGTCGTGCATCGCCATCGGCCTGGTGATGTCGGCCTACATCTGCGAGGACCTGCGCAGTGCCGTGCGCGCCATCCCGCCGGGGCAGGTCGAGGCGTCCCGCGCGCTGGGCCTGGGCTTTCTGCGCACCATGCGCTGCGTGGTGCTGCCGCAGGCCTTCCGCATCGCCATTCCGCCACTCCTGAACCAGACCCTGCTGCTGGTCAAGAACACCAGCCTGGCCATGGCCATCGGCGTGGCCGAACTGACCGCCGCCGGCCGCGAGATCGAGAACTACACGTTCCGCACCTTCGAGGCCTATGCGGTGGTGACGGCGATCTACCTGGCGCTGTCGTTTCTCATCATGGGCGGCGGCGCGCTGCTGCAGCGGCGCTACCGTCCGCTGGGAGGCCATTGAATGTGGGATATCCTCAAAGACAACTGGCTGCTGCTGCTCATCGGCCAGTATCCGCACGGCCCGATCGGCGGCCTGGTCGCCACGCTGGGCCTGGCCGCCATCAGCCTGGCGCTGGCGCTGCCCTGCGGCGTGCTGCTGGCGCTGGGCCGCATCAGTCCGTACCGCGCGCTGCGCTGGCCGGCGTCGGCCATGGTGTACCTGGTGCGCGGCCTGCCGCTGCTGATGTTCATCTTCTGGGCGTACTTCTTCGTGCCGCTCATCATCGGCCGGCCGGTGGCGGGCACCACGACGATGGTGGTGGCGCTGGTGTGCTACGAAAGCGCCTACCTGGCCGAGATCATCCGCGCCGGCATCCAGGCGTTGCCGCCCGGGCAGCAGGAGGCCGGCCGCGCGCTCGGCCTGTCGTACCTGCAGACCATGCGCCGGGTGATCCTGCCGCAGGCGCTCTACAACATGCTGCCCAGCATGCTGAGCCAGTTCGTCTCGACGGTGAAGGAGACCTCGCTGGCCTACGTGATCAGCGTGCAGGAGCTGACCTATGCCGCCAACCAGATCAACAGCGTCCTGCTGACCAAGCCGTTCGAAGTGTTCGCGCTGCTGGCGCTGACCTATTTCATCCTGAATTTCGGCCTGAGCGCCCTGGTGCACCTGACCGAGAAACGCATCGGCAGCCGCCGCGCCGGCCGCGCGCCTGCCCCCAAGGTGGTTCCGACATGATCCGATTTTCCGAAGTGCAGAAGTGGTACGGCGACTATCAGGCGCTGACCGACGTGACCGCGCAGGTGCGGCGCGGCGAGGTGGTGGTGGTGTGCGGCCCGTCCGGCTCGGGCAAGTCGACCCTGATCCGCACGGTGAACCGGCTGGAGCCGATCCAGAAGGGCGTGATCGAGGTCGACGGCCAGGACATCTACGGCGGGAAGGTGCACCTGGACACGCTGCGCAGCCACATCGGCTTCGTGTTCCAGCAGTTCAACCTGTTCCCGCACCTGTCGGTGCTGGAGAACCTGATGCTGGCCCCGCTACAACTGAAACGCGCCCGCCGCCCCGAGGCGCGCGACCGCGCCATGCAGCTGCTGGACCGCGTCGGCCTGGCCCACAAGGCCGAAGCCTACCCGGCGCAACTGTCCGGCGGCCAGCAGCAACGCGTGGCGATCGCGCGGGCGCTGGCGATGAATCCGCCGGTGATGCTGTTCGACGAACCGACCAGCGCGCTGGACCCCGAGATGGTGGGCGAGGTGCTGCAGGTGATGAAGGGCCTGGCCAGGGACGGCATGACCATGGTGTGCGTGACGCACGAGATGGGGTTTGCGCGGGAGGTGGCCGATACGGTTTGGTTTATGGATGCGGGGAGGATTTTGGAGGTGGCGGGGCCGGAGGCGTTTTTTGGGCGGCCGGGGACGGAGAGGGCACGGAAGTTTTTGGCTGACATTCGGGGGTGAGGGGCTTGTTTTGCTGTTGCGGGGTGGGTTCTTTAGGCGCGCGTGGTGGGGTCGGTGGGGGATGGCGGGGCTACGATTGCGGTCCGGAGCGTTCGCTCCGGACTGCCCCTTCGTCAACCTCGTCCGCCTTCGGCTCCCTACGGTTTCCCTCGGGCGCATCTACACGCCCCGCCATCCCCCACCGACCCCACCACGCGCTCGCGATGAGACTTACTGCCGGTCTCTGGGGCGGGTGGTGTGCTTGGCATGCTGATGCAACGTCAAGGCTGGGGGGGAGAGATTTGCGGGGCCCGTCCTAAAAGGCCGCGCGGGCGGCCTTTTAGGACTTACGCGGTGTCTTGCGTCTGAGCGATGGCGCTCTCGCGTGTGGGTGACGGTGCTGGCGTTCTTATGTTGGGCTGGCGTGGATTGGAAGATCTTGCGATGGTCGCCCTTCCTCGGCCGCGCGGGCGGCCATCGGAGGGCATTCGCGGGGTCTTGCGGTTGAGGATGCCGCTTCGCGCTTGCGGTGAATGTTGGGGCGGGGCCCGCCTCAAGCCGGCCGCGCGGGCGGCCTTTTGAGGCTTACGCGATGTCTTGCGATTGGTGATGACGCTATCGCGTGTGGTGGCGGCGAGATTGTTTTCTTTGAAGGCGTGCCTGCGTCGTGACGCATTTGCTACTGAAGGCATGCCAGCACCGCGACGCATTGCTACCGAGGCATACCAGCGCCAAGTACCGTTGCCGTTGAACGCATGCCCGCACCAAGACTGTTTGTGGTCGGCGCGCGAAGTCCGCCACGCGCAACACGGCGCACATCGCGCCGACCACCACCGCCCCTCCCCCTGATGCGCGGAATCAATAGAAAACCGCTCGCCACCCGCGCACAGCGCACCCGCCCCACTTTCAAATGCACAGACGCCCAGCGTGGCCGCCCGCGCGGCCGCGATGGGCTGCCCTGTAGATTTCATACCCTGCACACAGCTCTAGCAGCGCGACAAGCCTCGAAATCCGTAGCCCCTCGGTCGGGCGGACCCGATGGCGGGCAACCTCGATGCGCCCGACGGAATCCGAAGGCAGCCGCCGCAGGCGGCAACGAGGATGAGGAAGGGGAAGTCCGGAGCGAACGCTCCGGACCGCAATCGTGGGCGCCCGCCATCGGGTCCGCCCGACCGAGGGGCGACCTACGAAGACTCAACAACGCCAAGAAAAAAAGGCCAGAACCAGACGTTCAAGCCCGAAGCAGCAACGACCATCACCTCGATCGCAAGAAGAATCCGTCACTCAGACAACGGATCCTGAAACTGCGAACACTTCACCTGCACCAGCTTCCGATCCTGCAACCGCAACGCCGTCAACGCCCCGCCCCATACGCACCCGGTATCCAGGCAGATCACGTCCGGACGCTGCATCAGGCCCAGCGTCGACCAATGGCCGAACACCGTCGTCACATCGCGCGTGGCGCGGTTCGGCACATCGAACCATGGCACCAGCCCCGCCGGCCACGCGCCAGGCGTCACCTTCGTCGCGAACTCCATGTGGCCGTTCGGCGTGCACAGGCGGATGCGCGTCAGCGCATTGATGATCACCCGCATCCGCTTGCCGCCCTTGTGGTCTTCCTTCCAGGTGGCCGGCTCGTTGCCGTACATCTTCTGCAGCGCCTTCTGCCAGTTCGGGCCGCGCAGCGCGTCCTGTACCTCGGCCGCCAGCGACAGCGTCTTGGCCACATCCCATTTTGCCAGCGTGCCCGCATGCACCATCAGGTGATTCTGCTCGAAATGCGCCAGCGGGCGCGAGCGCAGCCAGTCGATCAGGTCGGCCGAATCCGGCGCGCGCAGGATGTCGTCCAGCGTGTCCGACTTGGACGGCTTGCGCACGCCCGCGGCCGCCGCCAGCAGGTGCAGGTCGTGATTGCCCAGCACCACCGTGGCGCGGTCGCCCAGGTCGATGATGCGGCGCAGCGTCGCAAGCGACTGCGGGCCGCGGTTGACCAGATCCCCGGCGAACCAGAAGCGCGACTTCGGATCGCCGACCAGTTCGGAATGGGACAGCAAGCGATCCAGCGGCGAGCAGCAACCTTGCACGTCGCCGATCATCCAGATACTGCCGTTCATGCGGGACTCTTGCTCCAGGGCCAACGTTGTTGGACGATACGGGTGATGGTGTGGCGGTACTCCATGTAGCTCATGGCGCCCAGCGCCAGGGCCATGGCGCCGATGTTCGGCCCCAGGGCGGTGAGCCAGGGCGGCCATTTACCCAGCATGCCTACGTTCAGCGCCAGCTGGTTGAGCATGAAGAAGCCCACGCCCAGCAGGATGCCGATGAACACCTTGGCGCCCACGCCGCCGCGGCGCGTCTGCATCAGGCCGATGGGGGCGGCGATGGTGATCATCACCAGCAGCGTGAACGGATACGCCAGTTTGCGCCACAAGGCGACGACCTGTCGACCATATTGCAGCTGGTTGTTGCGCAAATAATCCACATAGTCCAGCAGCGTCGCGATCGACATCCGCTCAGGCGTCAGGATCCGGGCCAGCAGGCGTTCGGCGCTCAGGGTGGTGTCGACGGTGCGTTCCGGCACCTTCACCACCACCGCGGGGGGATTCTTCGGCGGGCGGGCGTCGGCCAGCGTGTCCGAGGCGTTGTCGTCCAGGCGGGTCTCGGAGACGTCCTTCAGCACCAGGTCGCCATGGGCGAAGAGCCCGGTCGGGGCGGTGGACAGCACCGACAGCGTCAGGTCCTTCTTGAATTCGTACAGGGTGACGCCGGTGACCTGGCCGTCGCCCTTGAGCTCGCCGATGTTGATGATGCGGGTGCCGCCGTTGGCGGTGGGTTCCTTGAACCAGTAGCCGCTGTTCAGGCGGTCGCCGCCGGCCTTGCCGCGGAACACCAGGTTGGCCTCGCCCGATTTCATTTCGGCCCAGGGGGTGACGTACTCGGACAGCAGGGCCGCGCCGATCATCAGCGGAATGGTGACGATCCAGAGCATGCGCAGCAGGCGCATGCCGCTGACGCCGGAAACCCGCAGGATCACCAGCTCATTGCGCTGCGCCAGGCCGGCCAGCGCCAGGATGGCGCCGATCAGCAGGCCGATGGGCAGGAGGTCGTACAAGCGGGTGGGGATGGCCAGCGCCTGCATGTACAGCAGGGCCATCATCGAGAACTTGTCGCCGACGTTGTCCAGGTCGTCCACCAGCGCGAAGAACGTGAAAAGGCCCAGCAGGGCCATAAGGACCACTGCGCAGGAGCGATAGATCTCGCGGGCCAGGTAACGACGTGCGGTACGCATGAATGAGACGGAAAAGACGAATTGGCGTAAACGTGAAAGCTTAACAAATCCCGCCGCCCAAGGTGGGCGGGAACCTGTCGAAGCGGCCGGTTTTCGTATCAGGGAATATCGACCATCTGCATCCGCCGGGTCAGGGTGTAGACGCGGGAGTTCAGGTAGTTCGAGTTGCGGTGGCTGTCATAGAAGCGCGGATTGGGCAGCATGGCCGCCAGCCGGGCCGACTGGGCGGCCCCCAGGCTGGCCGCCGGCACGTTGAAATAATGCTTGGCCGCCGCCTGGGCGCCGAACACGCCGACGCCCCATTCCGCCACATTCAGGTACAGCTCCAGGATGCGCTCCTTGCTCATGACGTGTTCGATCATGTAGGTCAGCACCAGTTCCTGGCCCTTGCGCAGGTAGCTGCGGGAACTGGACAGGAACAGGTTCTTGGCCAATTGTTGCGTGATGGTCGAGCCGCCCCGCATCTTGCTGCGTCCGGCTGCTTCCTGTTTCTGGTTGTATTCCCAGGCCTTGCGGATGGCGTCCCACTCGATGCCGTCATGCTCGGTGAAGTTGGAATCCTCGGACGCCACCACCGCCAGCTTCAGGCTGCGGTTGATCTTGTCATAGGGCACCCACTCGTATTTCAAGCGGAAATCGGGGTTGCCGTCCTGCAGGCGGGACAATTCCTCGCGCATCACGGCGCTGCTGCCCGGGTTCTGGTAGTTGTACCAGACCACCAGCCCGAACAGCCAGAACTGGTACAGCAGCACGGCGCACACCAGCGCCATCAGCGCGCCGGTGATGATCCGGAACCAGGAGCGGCGCTTGCCGCTCTTGCCGCGGGCGGCCATCGGTTCAGTTTCCGGCCATGAGCGCCTCGCGCAGCGCGGCCAGCACCGGGGCGGGGTCGGGCCGCACGCCGTGCCAGATGAAGAAGCTCTCGGCCGCCTGGCCCACCAGCATGCCCAGGCCGTCGGCGGTGAGGGCGGCGCCGTCTTCCCGGGCCTGGCGCATGAACGCCGTCGGCTGGGCGCCGTACATCATGTCGTAGGCGGCCGCGCCCTCGGCGTACAGGCCGGCGGGCAGGTCGGGAGCGGCGTCCTGCAGCCCGCTGGCGGTGGCATTGACCACCAGGTTCCAGCCGCCGGGCAGGGCGGCGTCGGCCAGGCCGCCGGCGGTGACCCGGGTCTGCGGCTCGGCGCCGGTCTCGCGCCAGCCCTCGGCCAGCTCCAGCGCGCGGGCGGCGGTGCGGTTGACGATATGGATGCGGGCGCAACCGGCCTGCGCCAAGGGTTGCAGCACGCCGCGGGCGGCGCCGCCCGCGCCCACCAGCAGCACCGAGGCGCCGCTCAGGCGCACGCCCAGGCGCAGCAGGTCGGAGACCAGGCCTACGCCGTCGGTATTGCAGCCGTGCCAGGCGCCGTCGCGCCACGACAGGGTGTTGACCGCGCCGGCCAGGCGGGCGCGGCTGGACAGGCGGCCCGCGGCCAGCGCGTAGGCCTCCTGCTTGAACGGCACCGTCACATTCAGGCCCAGGCCGCCCTCGGCGGCGAAGGCGGCGACGGCCGCCGTGAAGCCGTCCACCGGCGCCAGCAGGCGCTCGTAGCTGAGCGGCTTGCCGGTCTGGCGGGAAAACAGGGCGTGGATCTGCGGCGAGCGGCTGTGCGCGATGGGGTTGCCGATCACGGCGTAGCGGGCAAGAGGGGACGCCTCGGTCATGGGGCTTGGGTTTCCAGGGTGTCGTTGACGAAATGCCAGGTGCGGGTGATGACCAGCACGTCGGTGTCGCGCGCGATCTCGGGCGGGAACGGCGGGAACGGGGCCGCCAGCTGCACGATGCGGCGTACGGCCTGGTTCAGCACCGCGTGCGGCGACGGCTGGTCGATCTCGACGTCGGCGATGCTGCCGTCGGCGCGCACCGACACGGTGATGCGCAGCGAGCCATAGATGCGGCCGCGCGCCTCGTCCGGGTAATGCTGGGTGCCGACGGTTTCGATGCGGGTGCGCCAGGCGTCCAGGTAGGCGGCGTAGCGCGAGGCCTCGGCCGAGGGCGCCACGAACTGCTTGCGCGGCTCGGCGCTGTATTGCTGCACCTTGGCCGCCAGCGCGGCGACCTGGGCGTTCTGGATGACGCTGGCCTGGTCCTCGGCGTCCTTGCCGCGCTCGTTGCCGTCGGGCCAGGGGTTGACGGCCTGACGCTCGGCGCCGGCTTTGTCGGCGGCGCGCAGCTGGGTCATCAGGCGGGTCTGCTCGGCCTCGAGCTGCACCTGGCGGCGCCGCATGGCCTCGAGCACGATGGTCTCGGCCGAGGCGCCGGTCTGGGGCAGGGGCGTGGTGGACAGGCCGCGCTCGGCGTTGCCGCCGCCGCTCATCTGGTTCTGCGCCTGGGCGCGGGGGGTATCGGGCGGCGTCTCGCTGCGGGCGTTGAGCAGCACCACCTCCAGGCTGGTCGCCGGCGGCCGCGACAGGGCGGGCGCGCCAAAGCGCCACGCCAGGGCGCCGGCGTGCACCAACAGCGAAATCGCGAGGCCGATGCGCAGGTAATGCTGGGCGGGCGCGCCCAGCCACCGCAGCGGACGGCTCAGCGGGGGAGGGGAGTCAGCGACGTGTTGCACGCACGCATTGTAGAGCCACTCCGCCCGCCGCCGTCACCTTACTTGGACGGGCGCGGGAACACCCAGACCTTGCTGGCCGGCAGCGCCAGGCGGCAGGGGCCCGGCTCGCGGCCCTCGGGACCGTAGGCGCGCAGCGCCAGGGTGTTGGCCGGATCCGCGTCAGGGGTGCGGAACAGGTATTCCCAGCGGTCGCCCAGGTACATACTGGTCAGCAGCGGCATGTCGATGTGGTTGCCGTCGGGATCTTCCGCCAGGCGGACCTGCTCGACCCGGATCACGGCGGTGGCGTCCTGGCCCGCGGCCACGCCCTCGCCGGCCTTGCCCCACAGCGCCCAGCCGCGGCCCTCGATGCGGGCGCGGCCGTCACGCACTTCGGTGACCTTGCCGTCCAGGCGGTTGTTGCTGCCCATGAATTCGGCGGTGAACAGCGTCGACGGCGCGCCGTACATCTCCTGCGGCGTGCCCTGCTGTTCGATCTTGCCGTTGTTCAGCAGCAGGATGCGGTCGGAAATGGCCATGGCTTCGCTCTGGTCATGCGTCACCATCAATGCCGACAGGCCCAGGCGGATGATCAGCTCGCGCAGGAAGGCGCGGGCCTCCTCGCGCAGCTTGGCGTCCAGGTTGGACAGCGGCTCGTCCAGCAGGATCACGGGCGGGCTGTACACCAGCGCGCGGCCGATGGCCACGCGCTGCTGCTGGCCGCCGGACAGCGCGTGCGGATGGCGCTGGCCGAGCTTGCCCAGGCCGAGCTGGTCCAGCACCGCCTGCACGCGTTCGCGCACTTCGTTCGACGGCACCTTGCGCAGCTTGAGCGGGTAGGCCACGTTTTCGAACACGGTCTTGTGCGGCCACAGCGCGTACGACTGGAACACCAGGCCGAGATTGCGCTCTTCGGCCGGGATCTCCTGGCGCGCGGCGCCGTCGTAGACGGTGCGCTCGCCGATGGTGATGCGGCCGCGCTTGGGGCCTTCCAGGCCGGCCACGGCGCGCAGCAGGGTGGTCTTGCCGCTGCCCGAGGGGCCCAGCAGCGACACCACTTCGCCCTGGCGCAGTTGCATCGACACGCCCTTGAGCACCGGGTTGTCGCCGTAATCCAGGTGCAGGTCTTCTACAGAAAGCTCAATCATGAAGTTTGACTCCGAATCGCAGGGCGATGCCCAGGCCGATCACGACCAGAACGATATTGATGAAGGAAAGCGCGGCCACGATGTCGATGGCGCCCGAGGCCCACAGCGACACCAGCATGGAGCCGATGGTCTCGGTGCCGGGCGACAGCAGATAGACGCCGGTGGAGTATTCACGCTCGAAAATCAGGAACATCAGCAGCCACGAACCGATCAGGCCGTACTTGGCCAGCGGCACGGTGACGTGGCGGGTGACCTGGCCGCGGCGCGCGCCGGCGCTGCGGGCGGCCTCTTCCAGCTCGGGGCCGACCTGCAGCAGCGTCGACGAGATCAGCCGCAGGCCATAGGCCATCCAGACCACCGTGTAGGCCAGCCACACGCTGAAGATGGTGCTGCGGATGGAACGCAGCCATTCGACGAAGTTCTCGCGCAGCCATTCCGCGAACGGCAGGCCCGACAGCCAGCCGCCCAGGTCCGGATCCAGCGCGTTGTCCAGCCACATCGGCACGAACAGGAACACCCACAGGAACGCCAGGCCCGCCAGCAGGCCGGGCACGGCGCGCGGCACCAGCACGCTGTAGTCCATGAAGCGCGTGACGTTGTCCGGCTTGCGGTGCATCGCCAGGCCGACGAAGGTGTAGCAGAACACCGCCAGCGCGCCGCCGAAGACGCCGATGGCCACCGAATTGACGATCGCGCGCATCAGGTTGGGTTGCGAGAACACCGTGCGGAACGCATCCAGCGACAGCACGTCGAACAGCGACACGCCCATGCCCCAGTTGGACACGAAGGCGCGCAGCAGCACGCCCAGCAGCGGCACCACGATGGTGACCAGCAGCCAGAACGTCACCACGCCGCCAGCCACCCAGCGCCACTTGCCCAGCGGCAGCGGACGGGCGCGCGAGGCCTTGCCCTTGACGGTGACGAAGCGGTTGGCGGTGCGCATCAGGCGGCGCTGCAGCATGACCAGCGGAATCGTCATGCAGATCAGCACCACGGCCACCGCGGCCATCAGGTGGTACGACGGGATGCCGAGCTTGTTGGTCAGCTTGTACAGGTACGTCGCCAGCACCAGGTTGCCTTCCGGGTCACCCAGCACCAGCACCAGGCCGAACACTTCCAGGCCCAGGAAGAACAGCAGCACGGTGGCGTACAGCATGGCGGGGCGCACCATCGGCAGGCTCACCGAGACCATCACGCGCAGCGGCGAGGCGCCGCTGACGCGGGCCGCTTCCTCGACGTCCGAGCCCATGCTGCGCAGCGCCGACGAGATGTACAGGTAGGCGTGCGGCACGTGCGTCAGGCCGGCGATGATGACGATGCTGGTCAGCGAATACACGTTCCAGGGCACGAAGCCCAGGATGTTCTGCACCCAGGTCGAGAAGAAGCCGACCGGGCCCGCCGCCACCACGTAGCCGAAGCCCAGCACCATCGGCGACACGAAGATCGGCACCAGGATCAGCGGCTCGATCCAGCGCCGGCCCGGCAGGTCGGTGCGGATCATCAGGAACGCCAGCATGCCGCCCAGCGGGATGGCGATGATGGCCAGCCCGAACGCCAGGATGAAGCCGCTTTTCAGCGCCTTGTAGAAATCGGGGTCCGCGAAGATGAAGCGGAATGCGTCCAGGCTGAAGACCTTGGACGGCGAAAAGAAGGGCGCGGATAGAAAGCTCTGGATGATGATGAACGACAGCGGCACGTAGATGGCCAAGGCTGTGATCAGCACCACCACGCCGCGTGGCAGGGACTGCCATTTTCTGCGCAATGACTGCATGGGGAAAATCCTGTTATCTCGATAGACGCGGGTCGCGCCCACTGGCCATGAACACCCGGGCCACGGGCGGCCTGGCGGGCGGCGGTGCTACGCCCTCCCGCGTGCTTGCGGCCGGGGGCCGGTGGCCCCCGGCTGTACCGGCGACAGCCTTACTTGCCGGCGGCGGCGCGCCAGTCCTTGATGAACTGCAGGCGCTTGTTCTGCTCCAGGTAGTCCAGCAGCGTCTCGTTGACCGGGATCGGCTTGAGCGAGGCGCCCAGCTTCTTGGTCATGCCGTCGACGTCGTTGTCGCCTTCGATGTCGTCACGGACCGAGGCCAGGTCGGCCTGGTTGGCCATGATTTCCTGGCCCTTCTGCGACAGCAGGTAGTCCATCCACAGCTTGGCGGCGTTGCGGTTCTTGGCCTTCTTGCTGATGAACGCCACGCGCGACAGCACCAGCGCGTAGTCGGTCGGGTAGGCCACGCCCAGCGACGGGTCGGTCTTGGCGCGGGTCTCGGCGTACGAGCCCAGGATGTTGTAGCCGACCAGGTTCTCGCCCGACGACACGCGTTCCATCATGGTGCCGGTGGACGACTGCACGATCAGGCCGCCCTTGGCGATGTCCTTGAGCGTCTCGAAGTACTTGGGATCGTTGGCCTTGTCCTGCACGGCCAGCATGAAGCCCACGGCCGACTTCTCGATGTCGTAGGTGGTGACCTTGTTCTTGAACTTGTCCGGCTGGCTGGCGATCAGCTTGGCCAGGGCGCCGTGCGTGGTCGGCACTTCGTTGGCCGGGATCAGGCGCTTGTTGTAGATGAACACCGCCGGTTCGTAGGTGGTGCCGTAGGCCGAATCCTTCCACACCGCCCAGGCCGGCAGCTTGGCGATCTCGGGCGACTTGTACTGCAGCGCGTAGTCGGTGGCCAGCTTGAGCGCCGAGTCCATCGACGAGCTCCAGACGATGTCGCCGCTGCTGCCGCCCGCCGCCTGTTCGCTGATGTAGCGGTTGTACAGCTCGGTGCTGTTCATGTCGTTGTATTCGACCTTGACGCCGGGATACAGCGCCTCGAAGCCCTTGATGATGGGGCCGGCGGCCTTGGTGTCGGTGGTCGAATAGATCACGACCTTGCCTTCCTTCTTGGCGCCGTCGAGGATCTTCTGATAATCGGCCGGGTAGCCCGCGGGAACCGTTTGGGCGTAGGCGCTGCCGGCGGCGATGGCGAATGCAGCGGCGCAGGCGGCCGCCAGTCTGGACTTGGCAAGCATGTCTTGTCTCCGTTTGGAATTGGTATCGACAGGCGCAAGGGCCTGCTTGGCGCCCATCTTAGGTTTCGGCGTCTGTCGTCGTCCTGTCATGGGACGACAGCCGGGATAGGGGTAATCCCGGTGTCCGCCCGCCGCGCCCTAGGGGCGTTCGGGCGTGTCGGTCACCAGCCGGATCCAGTTCTGCACGAAGCGCGAATGACGCCGCTGGTCGAGCCCCACCAGCAGCGCCGGCGACAGCACCACCGGCTGCACGATGCCCTGCGAGCGCGCCAGCACCGCTTCCGAGGTCCAGCGGCCGGGCGTGTCTTCCATGATCGATCCCAGCGCCGCATGGCTCGATGCCACCTGTTGGCCCGCCGGCGACAGCAGCCAGTCGACCAGCGCGCGGCCCAGGTCCGGGTTGGGCGCGCGCCGCGCGATCAGCACCGAGCGCGCCAGCACCAGCACGTAGTCCTGCGGGAACACCACGCCGATCTTGCTGCCCGCCGCCTGGCGCGACAGGGCGTAGGAGCCGAGGATGTTGTAACCCAGGTCCATCTCGTCGTTCTCGATGGCGTCGAGCAGTTCGGCGCTGGTGGCCGACAGCCGCACGCCGACCTGGCCGAAGGCGTTGGCCAGGCCCCAGAAGTTCGACGACACCAGCTCGTCCTGCTCGGCCATCAGATAGCCCACGCTGCTGCGCGAGATATCGTAGGTGCCGACCCGGCCGTGCAGCCGCGCGCGATCCTGTTCGAGCGTGCGCAGCAGGTCCTGGCGCGATCGCGGCACGGTGGCCTCGGTGTAGCGCTTGGGGTTGTAGACGATCACGGCCGGCTCGAAGGTGAAGCCGTAGACCTCGTTGCGCCACACCGCCCACGACGGCAGCTTGGTCGCATACGGCGAGGTGTAGCGCTGGGCGTAACCGTCGTTGGCCAGGCGGATCTGCAGGTCCGAGGCCGAACTCATCAGCACGTCCACGTCCTTGAGCCGGTCCTCGATGGCGGCCTCGTACAGTTCGCGGCTGCCCATCTCGCGGTAGACCACGGTAACGTCGGGCCGCTGCGCCTGGAAGCCGAGGATCAGCGGCGCCACCACCGGCGTGTCGGTCGGGCCGGCGATGGTCAGCACGCGCGACGACGGCTGCGGCGCCGGATAGCGGGTGACGATCTCGGGGATATCGGCGGCGCGCACGTCGGCGGGCGCGGTGGTCAGCAGCAGCATGGCCGCGCCAATGGCGCCGAGCCAGCTGGCCACGTTACGGCCGGTGCGTTGGCGCGCCAGCGGCAGGATGACGCGCGCCGACAGGCCGCCGCCCGGACGGTCCTGCAGCCACAGCGAGCCGCCATGCGCCACCGCCACCGAGCGCACGATGGCCAGTCCCAGTCCCGAGCCGGGCAGCGATTCGCCGGTGCGGCCGCGGGTGAAGCGTTGCTGCACGGCGTCCTTTTCGTCATCGGCGATGCCCGGCCCGCGGTCGGACACGGTCAGCGCCACCCGGTAGCCGGCCACCGGCGTGGCCTGGATGTCGACGGTGCCCTCGGGCGCATAGCGCAGCGCGTTGTCCACCAGGTTGCGCAGCATTTCGCGCAGCGCCACGCGATCGCCGGCGATGCGGGCGCGCCGCACCTGCGGCGCGATCTCGATGCGCAGGCGCTGCGCCTCCAGCGGCCCGATGCGGCGGCGGGTCTCGTTGATGGTCTCGGCCACGCCCACCGGCGCGCGCGCGCCCTTGCCCAGCCGGTGCGTGATGGTGGCGTCCATCAGCAGCTGGTTGATGAGCTGGCTGGCATGGGTGGCGTTCAGGTGGATGCGGCCAAGGCGCTCGTGCAGCCGCTTGGGATCGGTTTCATCCAGCGCCACTTCGGCCTGCGCCCGCAGCGAGGCCAGGGGCGTGCGCACCTGGTGGGCCGCATCGGCGACCAGGGTGTTGAGGGTGTCCATCAGTCCCGACAGGCGTTGCATGAAGGCGTTCAGGGCTTCGACCAGGCGCCGCACTTCGGTCGGCACCGGGGTGATCAGCGGCGCCAGGTCGTCCGGCGCCCGCCGCCGCAGTTCGCGCTCGACCACGGCCAGCGGCGCGAACGCGCGCTGCACGCCGAACCACAGCAGGCCCAGCGCCACCAGCGACACGACCACCAGCGGCAGCACGCTGCGGCCCAGGATTTCGCTGGCCAGTTCCTCGCGCGATCCCAGCGTTTCCGCTACCCGCACGGTGACCCAGCCGGCATGCTGGCTGGCCGACACCAGCCGGCCCACCGTGGCCACGCGCACCGGCTCGTCGTGATAACTCAGGTAGGTGAAGACCGGGGTGGCCGACTGCGCCAGCGGCAAGCCGGGCGCCAGGTCGGCGTAGCCGGTGATGAGGCGGCCGTTGGAGGTGCGGGCCTCGTAGAACACGCGCTCGCTGCCCGACAGCATGGCCAGGGACGACACGGGCGGTTCGACGGTGACGCCGTTGTCCTCGATCTGGACCGAGCCGGCGATGGTCAGCGCCGACGCCGCCAGCAGCCGGTCGAAGGCCTGCTCGGCGGCGCGCTGGGCGTAGTCGCGCAGGAAGAACACCAACCCGATCAGCGCGCAGGCCAGCAGCGCCGCGCCCAGCGTGAAGACGCGGCGGCGGATCGAAAAGCTGTCAGGAAGGCTCATGGCTGCGGGCCTGGTAGCCGACGCCGCGCACGGTGACGATATCGATCGAGGCGCCCGCCAATTTCTTGCGCAGGCGCGAGATCAGCAGCTCCAGCGCATTGAGCGAGCCGTCGTCCAGGTCGAACAGCTGGTTCATCAGCCGTTCCTTGGCGACGGTCTGCCCCAGTTTGCCGACCAGGATCTCCAGCAGCCGGAATTCGCGCCGCCCCAGTTCCAGCGGCGCGCCGGCCAGCACGACGTGGCGGTTGGCCAGGTCGAGGCTCAGGTTGCCATAGGCGGTGACGCTGCTGGTCTGTCCGGCGGGCCGGCGCAGCAGGGCGCGCAGCCGCGCTTCCAGCTCGCGCAGGTCGAAGGGCTTGACGAGGTAGTCGTCGGCGCCGAGGTCGAGCATGTCGATCTTGTCTTCGATCTCGGACCGCGCGGTCACGACGAGCACGGGCGCTTCGAGCCCGGCGGCGCGCAATTCGCGGATGACGCTGAAGCCGTCCTTGCCGGGCAGGTTGATGTCGAGCACCAGGGCATCCCAGGTCTCGTCCAGGCCCCAGCGCAGCGCGGCGACGCCATCACGCACCCATTGCACGCTATGGCCCGCCGAACGCAGTTTGCTCTCCACGGCATCGCCCAGGTCGAGGTTGTCCTCGACCAGCAGAATGCGCATGTCCGTCCTCCGATATTGATTTGTGATTTTTTTCGGAAGTTTAACGGGAGGCTTTGATGCTGTCGCGGCCGGGGGGGGGTCTTTTGGCCGCCCGTGGCGTCGGCGGCCGGTGGGGCGCGGGGCGTCAGATGCGCCCGACGGAATCCGAAGGCAGCCGCCGTAGGCGGCAACGAGATTCTATGGTCCGGATCAAGCTGTTTTCAGGTTCAACCTCCCGGGATCGAAGGCTTGCCCGGTGCGCCAGACCCCGTAAGCAATACGCAACAACTTGCGCGCGATCACCACCAGCGCTGCCGTCGAGGCCAGCCCACGGGCCCTGAGCATGGCGTAGTAATCCTTGAAGTGAGCCGTACGCGCTGCCGAGCTGGCCGCGTTGTACAGCAACGTCCTGGCGGCCTTGTCGCCCTGTTTGCTCAAGCGTCGCCGGCCAACTTTGCGGCCAGATTCGTTGGGCCGCGGATCCAGCCCGCAGAAC
>NZ_CADIJR010000100.1 GCF_902859645.1 Achromobacter insuavis
CGCCGAGGCGCGGCGGCCCGAGGCCGCCAGCGTGGCGCGCCTGGCGAGCCAGGCCTGGCAGCGCGGGGAAACCGTGCCGCCGGAGCTGGCCGCGCCGCTGTACGTGCGCGACAAGGTCGCCTTCACCACCGCCGAACGCCTGCGCGGCGAGGGCGGCAATCCCAAGGCGCAGTCGACGCTGGCGCCGGTCTGCCCGCAGCCGCTGACCGACGCGGACCTGGACGAGGTCGTGGCCCTGGAGGCCAACGTCCAGGCCTTTCCCTGGACCCGCGGCAATTTCACCGACGCGCTGGCGGCCGGCTATGGCGCCTGGACGTTGCGGCGCGAGGGCCGGGTGGCGGGCTTCTGCATCCTGATGTTCGCCCCCGACGTGGCTCACCTGCTGGTGATTGCCGTGGCCCGCGACCTGCATCGGCAGGGGCTGGGCAGCGTGCTGCTCGACTGGTGCGAGCAGCAGGCGCGCGAACGCGGTCTCGAGGGCGTGCTGCTGGAAGTGCGTCCGTCCAATGTGTCGGCCGTCGAGTTCTACAAGGCCCGCGGCTACCTGCAGATCGGCCTGCGGCGCGGTTATTACCCGGCCGAGAAGGGCGGGCGCGAGGATGCGCTGGTGATGCAGAAGCGCCTGGACGCGCCTGTCGCCGCGGCGTCCGTGGGAGCGTCGGCGTGACGGCGCCCAATACCGTGCCGGCCTCGCCCGCGCCGCGCGTGAATCCGCTGCAGCGCCTGTGGCTGCGCGAGCTGGGCATGGAACGCCTGTGGCTGCGGCCGGCGCCGCAGCCGGTGGCCGTGCCCGCGCCGCAAGTCGTTGTTTCCAAAACGGATTCCCCAGTCGTCGAGCCGGCCGGCGCTGCCGCTGCGCCGGTGCGCGACGTTGCCGCGCCGCCGCCCGCGGCGGCGCAGCCGCAAGTCCAGACGCCCGTTGCCCGGGCGGCCGGCCCGGGACCGGGCCTGCGCAATGGCCCGCCTCCCAAGCCGGCGCCCAAGGCGGCGGTCGAGGAGGCCGCTCCGGCGGTCATTCCGGTCGCCGAAGCGGTCAAGAATGCCAATCTGGATGAATTGCGCGAACAGGTGCTGGCCTGCACCGCCTGTGGCCTGTGCGGCGGCCGGCGCCACGCGGTGTTCGGCCATGGCGGCCAGCCCACGCGCTGGCTGGTGGTGGGCGAGGCCCCGGGCGAGCAGGAAGACCGGCAGGGCCAGCCCTTTGTCGGCCGCTCCGGGCAATTGCTGGACGCCATGCTGTCCGCCGTCGGCATGAGCCGCGAGCGCGACGTCTTCATCGCCAACGTGATCAAGTGCCGTCCGCCGGGCAACCGCAATCCCAAGCCCGAGGAAATCGCCGCCTGCAGCCCCTACCTGATGCGCCAGATCGCGCTGCTCAAGCCCGAGCGCATCCTGGTGCTGGGCCGCTTCGCCGCCCAGACGCTGCTGGGCACGGATGCCACCATCGGCAGCCTGCGCGGCCGCGTGCACCAGATGAAAACGGACGAGGGGCGCGAGATCCCGGTGATCGTGAGCTATCACCCGGCCTACCTGCTGCGCAGCCCGGCCGAGAAGGCGCGGGCCTGGCAGGACCTGAAGCTGGCGGCCCGGCTGGTCTAGCGCCGCCGGGGCGTTGTCGGCCCCGGGCGCTGCCGGGGGACGGGGCGGGCCGCGCGGGCGGCGGCCGGCTTTTTACTGGCGCGAGTGCGAGTGTGACTGCGAGTCGAGCGCGTGACCGTGGCCTTCCTGGCCGATCTGGTCGTGCAGTTCAGGGTTGTCCGTCAGGTTGCGTTTGCTCCAGCGCATGAACACCACCATCAGCACGGCGACGACGGTGCCGAAGATCACGATGATGACGTTGATGGGCAGCTGCAGCCACAGCAGCAGCGTGTACACGGCCACCATCAGCAGGATGTTGAGCTGCTCGTTGAAATTCTGCACCGCGATCGAGTGGCCCGCCGACAGCAGCACGTGGCCGCGATGCTGCAGCAGGGCGTTCATCGGCACCACGAAAAAGCCCGCCAGCCCGCCGGTCAGCAACAGCAGCAGGTAGACGCTCCAGGGCGAGTAGACCAGCGGCATCAGCAGCACCACCAGGCCCATGGCCGCGCCCACCGGCAGCACCGACAGCGCGCGGCGCAGCGGAATGCGGCCGGCCAGGATCGAGCCCACCACCGTGCCCAGGGCGGCCACGCCCATCAGCATGGAGGCCTTGTCCAGTTGGTAGCCCAGGTGGCTGCGGCCCCATTCGATGACGATCAGCTGCAGCGTGGCGCCGGCGCCCCAGAACAGGGTGGTGACGGCCAGCGAGATCTGGCCCAGCTTGTCTTTCCAGAGGACGCGGACGTAGCCCCGGAAGGTGCCCATCAGCTTGATCGGGTTCTTCTGCTGCGGCGGATAGCGCACGTGGGTGTGCGGGATCAGCAGGTTGCACAGCGCCGCCAGCAGGTAGACGAAGGCGATCACCAGGATGGCCGCCTCGGCCGGGGTGTGCACCAGCTTGCCGATGAAGGAATGTTGCAGCAGCGCCGTGGAGACCGTGGTCGAGATCAGCAGGCCGCCGAGCACCGTGCCCAGGATGATGGAGAAGACGGTCAGGCCCTCGATCCAGCTGTTGCCCTTGACCAGCATGCTGGGGGGCAGCATTTCGGTGACGATGCCGTACTTGGCGGGGGAGTAGGCGGCGGCGCCGATGCCCACCACGCCGTAGGCGGCGCAGACCAGGTAGGTCTGGTATTCAGGCGCCACGCCGATGCTGGCGTACGAGAACATCAGCAGACAGCCGGCCACTTTCAGGGCGTTGGTCGAGAACATCACGCGGCCCTTGGGGTAGGAGTCGGCGATGGCGCCGACGAAGGCCGCCAGCACCACGTAGGCCAGCGCGAAGGACCATTTCATGATCGGGGCCAGCCAGTCGGGGCCGTGCAGTTCCTGTATCAGGGCGATCGCGGCAATGAATAGCGCGTTGTCCGCCAATGACGAGAAGGCCTGCGCGGCCATGACCAGATAGAAACCTCGTTTCAAGAATGTCCCCGTACTTTGACCTGAGCCCGGTCGGTCTGCGTGAAAATTATGCGTCTTGCGAAAAAGTGTCAGCGAGTATAGCCCGTGACGGGGGGAGGGCTATTCAGCGTTTGCCCGCGGGTTGCGGTGGGTCAGTCGCGCGGCCGCCAAGGGGGCGGGCAGTCCCCGGCTTGACCTTTGCTCACGTTTGGGGACAGACTGCCTGCGGTATCATACGACCCATACGCAAGCCGGCCCTACACGGGCCGGTTTGCAATCTGTGCGGCAGGTCCGTTAACGCCTTTCGTTCAACCCACCCCGTCGTCATCGTACTGTGCGTCTTACTCAGCTCAAACTCGCCGGCTTCAAGTCCTTCGTCGATCCCACCGTGATTCCCGTGCCCAGCCAGCTGGTGGGCGTGGTGGGTCCCAATGGCTGCGGCAAATCGAACATCATCGACGCGGTGCGCTGGGTGCTCGGCGAGGCCAAGGCCTCGGAGCTGCGCGGCGAGTCCATGCAGGACGTCATCTTCAACGGCTCGGGCAACCGCAAGCCGGCGGCCCGCGCGTCGGTCGAAATGGTGTTCGACAACAGCGAGGGCCGCGCCGCCGGGCAATGGAGCACCTACGCCGAGATCGCGGTGCGCCGCGTGCTGACGCGCGACGGCACCAGCAGCTATTTCGTCAATAACCAGCAGGTCCGGCGCCGCGACATCCATGACATCTTCCTGGGCACCGGCCTGGGCGCGCGCGGCTACGCCATCATCGGCCAGGGCATGATCAACCGCCTGATCGAGGCACGCCCCGAGGAATTGCGGGTGTTCCTGGAAGAGGCCGCCGGCGTGTCGCGCTACAAAGAGCGCCGCCGCGAGACCGAAAACCGCCTGTCCGACACGCGCGAGAACCTGACCCGCGTCGAAGACATCCTGCGCGAACTGAACAGCCAGCTGGAAAAGCTGGAGGCCCAGGCCGAGGTCGCCACCCGCTACCGCGAGCTGCAGGCCGACGGCGAAAAGAAACAGCACGCGCTGTGGTTCCTGAAGGAAACCGGCGCGCGCGAAGAGCGCGCCAGGAAGTCCCAGGAAATGGCCCAGGCCCAGAACGAGCTGGAAGCCGCCATCGCCGGCCTGCGGGCCGGCGAGGCCGCGCTCGAATCCCGGCGCCAGGCCCACTACGCCGCCAGCGACGCGGTTCACACCTCCCAGGGCGCCCTGTACGAGGCCAACGCCCAGGTCAGCCGCCTGGAGGCGGAAATCCGCCACGTGGTGGATTCCCGCAACCGCCTGCAGGCCCGCCGCGACCAGCTGCAGCAGCAGATCGCCGAATGGACCAGCCAGCGCGAGCACTGCACCGAGCAGATCGCGCAGGCCGAGGAAGACCTGGCCGCCGGCGCCGCCCGCACCGAAGAGGCGCGCGCCACCGCCGAGGACGCCCAGGCGGCGTTGCCGGCGGTCGAGCAGCGCGTGCGCGAGGCCGCTTCCGGCCGCGACGAGATGCGCGCCTCGCTGGCCCGGGTGGAGCAGAACCTGGCCCTGGTGGCGCAGACCCAGCGCGACGCCGACCGCCAGATGCAGACCCTGGAGCAGCGCCGCGAGCGCCTGCAGCAGGAACTGCGCGAATTGCACAGCCCCGATCCGGTGCGCCTGGAGCAACTGGCCGGCGACCGCGTCGCCGGCGAAGACCAGCTCGAGGAGGCCCAGGAAGCGCTGGCCACCCTCGAAGGCCAGATCCCCGACGCCGACGCCGAGCGCAGCCGCGCCCAGGCCGCCGCCCAGACCGACGCGCAGAACCTGGCGCGCCTGGAAGCCCGCCTGTCGGCGCTGGTGAAGCTGCAGGAAGACGTGCAGAAACAGGGCGCGCTGGAGCCGTGGCTGGCCAAGCACGAGCTGGCCGGGTTGTCGCGCCTGTGGCAGAAACTGCATATCGAACCGGGCTGGGAGACCGCCCTGGAAGCCGCCCTGCGCGAGCGCATGGCGTCCCTCGAGGTGCGCAGCCTGGATTGGGCCCGCGCCTTCTCCGAGGACGCGCCGCCGGCCCGCCTGGCCTTCTATCAATTGCCGGCCGCGGCTCCCGCGCCGGCCGCGCCCGCCGGCCTGACGCCGCTGGCCAGCCTGCTGCGCATCACCGATCCGGACCTGCGCACGCTGCTCAATGACTGGCTGGGCGGCATCTACACCGCCACCGATCTGGCCCAGGCCCTGGCCACCCGCGCCACGCTGCCGGCCGGCGCCGCCTGCGTGGTCAAGGCGGGCCATCTGGTCGATGCGCACAGCGTGCGCTTCTATGCCCCGGATTCCGAGCAGGCCGGCCTGCTGGCGCGCCAGCAGGAAATCGAAAACCTGCAGCGCGAGATCAAGGCCCAGCAGCTCATCACCGACCAGGCCCGCGCCGCCGTCGCCCGCGCCGAGGTCGCCTGGCAGCAGGTCAGCCAGGCCATCGCGCCGGCCCGCCAGCGGGTCGCCGAAGTCACCCGCCGGGTGCACGACATCCAGCTGGAGCACTCGCGCCTGCAGCAGCAGGCCGAGCAGTCCGGCCAGCACGCCTCGCGCCTGCGCCAGGACCTCGAAGAGATCTCGGCGCACGAAGAAGACCTGCGCGCCACCCGCGAAGAGGCCGAAGCCCGCTTCGAGGCGCTCGACGAGGAACTGGCCGAGCACCAGTCGCGCTTCGCCGACGCGGAAATGGACGGCGAGACCCTGGCCGCCCAGGCCGAGGCCGCCCGCACCCGCCTGCGCGAGCTCGAACGCGCCGCCCAGGAAGCCGAATTCGCCGAGCGCGGCATCCAGGTCCGCATCACCGACCTGCAGCGCAACCGCCAGCTGGCGGCCGACCAGAGCCAGCGCGGCGAGGTCGAACTCGAACAGTTGCTGGCCGACCTGGTCGACCTGGACGCCTCGGCCTCCCAGGCCGGCCTGCAGGACGCCCTGGAATTGCGCGCCGAGCGCGAAGAGGCGCTGTCGCGCGCGCGCCAGGAAATGGAAAACCTGGCGGCCCTGCTGCGCGGCGCCGACGAAGACCGCATGCAGCAGGAGCGCACGCTCGAGCCGCGCCGCGCCCGCATTACCGAATTGCAGTTGCAGGAACAGGCCGCGCGCCTGGCCGAAGAGCAGTTCACCGAGCAGCTCAACGCCCGCGAGGTCGACCGCGAGGCCCTGGCCCAGGACTTGGCCAACCAGCCCGACGAATGGCGCCGCGCCAGCTGGCTGCAATCGGAAGTCACGCGCATCTCGCGCCAGATCGAATCGCTCGGCTCGGTCAACCTGGCCGCGCTGGACGAACTGAACACCTCGCGCGAGCGCAAGGGCTTCCTCGACGACCAGCACCAGGACCTGATGACTGCCATCGAGACCCTGGAAGACGCGATCCGCAAGATCGACCGCGAAACCCGCGACCTGCTGCAAGAGACCTTCAACGTCGTCAACGGCCACTTCGGCGAGCTGTTCCCGAAGCTGTTCGGCGGCGGCGAGGCCAAGCTGACCATGACCGGCGAGGAAATCCTCGACGCCGGCGTGCAGGTCATGGCGCAGCCGCCGGGCAAGCGCAACAGCACCATCCACCTGCTGTCGGGCGGTGAAAAGGCGCTGACCGCCACCGCGCTGGTGTTCGCGCTGTTCAAGCTGAACCCCGCGCCGTTCTGCCTGCTGGACGAGGTGGACGCGCCGCTGGACGACGCCAATACCGAACGCTACGCCAATCTGGTCGCCAACATGAGCGAGCAGACCCAGTTCCTGTTCATCTCGCACAACAAGATCGCGATGCAGATGGCCAAGCAACTGATCGGCGTCACCATGCAAGAGCAGGGGGTTTCGCGTATCGTTGCGGTAGACATAGATTCGGCCGTCCAGATGATGGCCTCCGAAGCGGCATAAACCAATATTCAGAATGGCGCCGGCTTCATGGCGCGGGATTTACACATGAGTGATTTGCAGATCGGGCTGATTGCCCTGGGCGTCTTGCTGATACTGCTGGTGCTGGGCTTCAACTGGTGGCAGGACCGCCGCGTCCGCCGCAAGATGCAAAGCCATTTCCCCACCTCCGAGCAGGATCCGCTGCTGGGCGCGGGTGCCGCAACGGCCGCCGCCGCGGGCGGCGCGCCCGTGCGCCGCGAGCCGGGCATGGGCGACGCGCCCAAGGCGCACCCCGAGCAGCCCAAGCCGGTCGATCCGGGCAGCGATGCCGACGACGCCGAGGAACCCGATCCCGCCTGCGAGGTGGTCATCGAGATCAACTTCGCCGAGCCGGTGCGCGGCGCCGACCTGCTGCCCTACATGCAGAGCCTGCGCCAGGTGGGCCGCAAGCCCATGCGCGTGTTCGCCGAAACCGATCAACGCCGCCACCGCGCGCGCGTGCACACCGGCGAATCGTATGCCTCGATGCAGCTGGCCGTGCTGCTGGCCAACCGCAGCGGCCCGCTGACCGCCATCGAATGGTCGCAGGCCTGGGCCCGCGCCCAGGACATGGCCGAACGCTTCGACGCCACCATCGAAGGCCCCGACCAGCAGGCCGTGCTGGAACAGGCCGCGCGCCTGGACGACACCTGCGCCGCGCTGGATACCCAGGTCGGCCTGACGCTGCTGCTGGGCGCCGCCCAGCCGGCCGCCGAGGTCCTGAACGTCGCCCGCGACGCCGGCTTCGTCGCCGACGGCAACCGCCTGGCCTGGCCGGCCGAGAACGGCGTGGCCCGCTTCACCCTGGCGCGCGCCGACGGCGCCGCCTTCGACGCCGGCATGGGCGGCATCGAGCGCCTGTACCTGTTGCTCGACGTGCCCTGCAGCCCCGCCGACAGCCGCGCCTTCGGCCGCATGGTCGACGTGGGCCGCGAGCTCGCCGCACGCCTGCGCGCCGATCTGGTCGATGATCAGGGCAAGCCCCTGGCCGACGGCTCGGAAAGCGTCATCGACGAACGGTTGCAGGTGCTGTTCGGCCAGCTCGAGCAGGCTGGCCTGCCCGCCGGCAGCGAGCGAGCCCAGCGGGTGTTTGCATAATGAGCAAGGCCGGAGGGACCCCCGCGGCGGAAACCGCGGCGCGCCTGCGCGCGGAAATCGAGCAGCACAACGTCCGCTATTACGTCTACGACGACCCGTCGATCTCGGATGCCGAGTACGACCGGATGATGCGCGAGCTGCAGGATCTGGAAGCCGCCCACCCTGAACTGGTCACGCCCGAATCCCCGACCCAGCGGGTGGGGGCGGCGCCGGTATCGGCCTTCGGCAGCGTGCGCCATGCGGTGCCGATGCTGTCGCTGGGCAACGCCTTCGACAAGGAAGACGTGGTGGCGTTCGACCGCCGCGTCACCGACACGCTGCGCGGCGCGGGCCTGCTGGGCCCGGCGCAGCAGGCCGAATATTTCTGTGAACTGAAGCTCGACGGCCTGGCGATCAGCCTGCGCTACGAAGACGGCCGGCTGGTCCAGGCCGCCACTCGCGGCGATGGCCAGACGGGTGAGGACGTCACGTCCAACATCCGCACGATCAAGGCGATCCCGCTGCAGCTGACCGGCCCGGCGCCCAAGGTGCTGGAGGTGCGCGGCGAAGTGCTGATGAACCGCGCCGATTTCGAGAAGCTCAACGCCGCCCAGGCCAAGCGTGACGAGAAGGTCTTCGTCAATCCGCGCAACGCCGCCGCCGGCAGCCTGCGCCAGCTCGACCCGCGCATCACCGCCAAGCGGCCGCTGCGCTTTTTCGCCTATGGGTGGGGGGAAGTGCAGGGCCTGCCGGGCAGCCAGAGCGGATTGTTCGACGAGGCGCCGGCCGGCGCGACCGACGCCGCCGCGACCCTGCCCGAAAAATCGCACGGCGCCATGCTCGACTGGCTGGCCGCGCTCGGCCTGCCGGTCAACGTCAAGCACAACCATCGCGCCACCGGCGCCGAGGGCCTGATGGCCTTCTACGCCAAGGTCGGCGCCTTGCGCCCCGAATTGCCCTACGACATCGATGGCGTGGTCTACAAGGTGGACTCGCTGCCGGCGCAGAAGCTGCTGGGCTTCGTGGCGCGGGCGCCGCGTTTCGCGCTGGCGCACAAGTTCCCGGCCGAAGAGGCCACCACCACGCTGCTGGACATCGAGGTGCAGGTCGGCCGTACCGGCGCGATCACGCCGGTGGCCCGGCTCAAGCCGGTGTTCGTGGGCGGCGTGACCGTCACCAATGCCACGCTGCACAACGAGGACGAGATCCGCCGCAAGGATGTGCGCATCGGCGACACGGTCATCGTGCGGCGCGCCGGCGACGTGATCCCCGAAGTGGTGGGCGCGGTGCTCGAGCAGCGTCCCGCCGACGCGCGTGAATTCGTCATGCCCAAGGCCTGTCCGGTCTGCGGCTCGGCGATCGAGCGCCTGGAAGACGAAACCATCGCCCGCTGCACCGGCGGCCTGTTCTGCGCCGCGCAGCGCAAGCAGACGCTGTGGCACGCCGCCAGCCGCAAGGCGCTCGACATCGAGGGCCTGGGCGAGAAGCTGGTGGAGCAGCTGGTGGACAGCGGCCGCGTCAAATCGCTGGCCGACCTGTTCAGCCTGCGTCCGCTCGAGCTGGTGGGGCTGGACCGCATGGGCCAGAAGTCGGCCGACAATCTGGTCGAAGCCATCGACAAGGCGCGCGCCCCGGCGCTGGGACGCCTGCTGTTCGCGCTGGGCATCCGCCACGTGGGCGAGACCACGGCGCGCGACGTCGCCCGGCATTTCGGCAGCATCGAGGCCATCATGGACGCCGACGAGGACGCGCTGTCCTCGGTGCCGGACGTGGGGCCGGTGGTGGCGGGTTCGATCCGCCGCTTCTTCGCCGAGCAGCACAACCGCGAGGTGATCGACCAGCTCAAGGCGCAGGGCGTGCACCCGGTGGCCGAGGCCGTGCCCGAGGACACCACGCTGGCCGGCAAGACCTTCGTGCTGACCGGCACGCTGCCCAACTGGACGCGCGAGGAAGCCTCCATGCGCATCCAGGCCGCGGGCGGCAAGGTCAGCGGCTCGGTGTCCAAGAAGACCGCCTACCTGGTGGCCGGCGAAGACGCCGGCAGCAAGCTGACCAAGGCCCAGGAACTGGGCGTCACGGTGCTGGACGAGGACGCGCTGAAGGAACTGCTGGGCCTGTCCTGATCGCGTCGGGGCCGCGCCGCCGGCCCGTCGCCCGGCCCTGTCGAACAGGCCGCCCGCCTTCTGGCGCGCGGCCTGTTTTTCTTGCCGGCGCGACCGTCGTCATCTTCCCCCGGCGTTTCGCGCGGACAAAAAAAACCGCCCGCGCAGGGCGGGCGGTTTTCGCGGGAAGACGCCAGATTTACTGGATCTTGGCCTTTTCGCGCAGTTCCTTCTGGTAGTCGGCCAGGGTTTGCTGGCGCAGCATTTCTTCCAGTTGCGGACGGACCTGATCCAGCGGCGGGAATTCCACCGGGCGGGTGTCGTCGACCATGATGATGTGCCAGCCGAATTGGGTCTGGACCGGCTTGTCGACCAGTTGGCCCTTCTTGAGCTGGGTCACGGCCTGGGCGAAAGGCTGGACGTAGTTGGTCGGGGGAGCCCAACCCAGGTCGCCACCCTTTTCGGCGCTGCCGGGGTCCTTCGAGTTCTTCTTGGCTAGGTCGTCGAACTTGCCCTTGTTGCTCTTCAGCTGGGCCAGCAGGTCGTTGGCGGTCTTTTCGTCTTCGACCAGGATGTGACGGACCTTGTATTCCATCTTGCCGGCCTGTTCTTTCTTGATCTTGTCGTACTCGGCCGTGACCTTGGCGTCCGACACCGGGTGCTTGGCCAGGTAGTCGGCCATCAGGGCGCGGACCAGGATGCCTTGGCGGGCCAGTTCGATTTCCGTCTGGACGTCGGCCTGCTTGGCGATGCCGCCGGATTCGGCGGCTTGCACGAAGACCTGGCGGTTGATCATTTCCTGCTTGACCTGTTCACGCAGCTGGGGCGAATCGGTGGCGCCCTGGCTGACCAGCAGCTTGACGAATTGATCCAGGCTCTTCTGCGGAATGGCCTTGCCGTTGACGGTGGCGACGTTCTGGGCAAAAGCGGGCACGGCGATGACGCAGGCGGCGGCCAGCATGACGATGCGTTTCATGAATATCCTTTTACTTTCTATTTGGGAGCCTGGGCGTCTAGCGCAAGCGCATGAATCGGATAGGGGATCAAATCTTGCAAATGATGATACACCAGCCGATGTCGCGCCACGGCGGTCAGTCCTGCAAAACAGGATGCCACGATATGCACGCGATAATGGCCGGCGCCGTTTTTACTGCCTTCGTGACCGGCATGCAAATGCGAGTCGTCAAGGATGTCCAGGGAAACCGGTTCCAGGACGGCCAGGCGCTCGCGGATCAGGGCGATGCGGTCGGTGGTCTCAGACATGGCGTCGATCGTAAAGTTCCGGCGCGCGGGGCGCGCCATGAGGGGAGGGAGCCGGGCGTTCACGCCCGGCAGCAGGGTGTCAGGGCTTGGGCGGCGCGCCCGGGCCGTCCTCGGCCTGGATGTGCTTGCCCAGCCAGAGCGACTGGCCGATGACGAAGACGATCATCAGGCCCATCAGGCCGAAGGCCTTGAAGCTGACCCACTGGGATTCGGTGAAGTGCCCCGAAAACGCCACATAGAGATTGATGGCGCCAGCGAACAGGAAGAAGCCGGCCCAGATCAGGTTGAGCTTGTCCCAGGCCGCGTCCGGCAGCTGGATCTGCTTTTCCATCAGGCGGCGGATCAGGTTGCGGCCGAACAGCAGGCGGGCGAACACCAGCGCGCCGCCGAACAGCCAGTACAGCACCGTGGGCTTCCATTTGATGAAGACGTCGCTGTGCAGCCAGATGGTGGCGCCGCCGAACACCAGGATCACGGTCAGGTTGATCCAGTGCATGGCTTCGGTCGGCCGGCCGGTGACCTTGAGCCAGACGATCTGCAGCACCGCCGCCGCCATGGCCACGCCGGTGGCCACGAAGATGTCGGTGAACCGGTAGGCCAGGAAGAACAGAAACAGCGGAAAGAGGTCGAACAGGAACTTCTTCATTCTTCTATGGGTTCGAACGTCATCGACAGGGAGTTGATGCAATAGCGCAGGCCGGTGGGCTCGGGGCCGTCCGGGAAGACGTGGCCCAGGTGCGCGTCACAGACGTTGCACAGCACCTCGGTGCGCACCATGCCGTGGGTGGTGTCGCGTTCCTCGCGCACCAGTTCCGGGTCGAGCGCCTGGAAATAGCTGGGCCAGCCACAGCCGGCGTCGAACTTGGTGTCCGACGCGAATAGCGCCGTGCCACAGCCCACGCAGCGGTAGATGCCCGGGGTGAAGGTATTCCAGTAGCGCCCGGTGAACGCGCGTTCGGTACCCTTTTGGCGGGTGACGACGTATTCTTCCGGGGACAGCTGGGCCCGCCATTCGGCGTCGGTTTTGCGTACTTTATCCATATCAGCTCTTGGAGTCCCGATGCCCGAAATGGTTCGGGCATAATCCCGCCCCATGTTAATCGAGTTTGACCAGGCGATTGTATCGACGCCCCAGACCACAGTGTTGCGCGGGGTGAGCGTGGCGCTGGCCGGGCGCCGGGTCGGCATCGTCGGCCCCAACGGCGCCGGCAAGAGCACGCTGGCGCGGCTGGTCAACGGCCTGGTGCTGCCGACCTCCGGCAGCGTGCGCGTGAGCGGCCTGGATACCCGGCACGAATTGAAGGCGGTGCGCCGCCAGGTCGGCTTCGTGTTCCAGAACCCCGAGAACCAAATCGTCTTCCCGATCGTGCGCGAGGACCTGGCGTTCGGCCTGAAACACCTGGAACCCGAGCGCGCGCAACGCGAGGCCCGCATCGAGGCCGCGCTGGCCGACCTGGGCGTGGCCCACCTGGCGGACCGCACCAGCCACACCCTGTCCGGCGGCGAGCGCCAGCTGGTGGCGCTGGCGGCGGTGCTGGTGATGCGGCCGGGGCTGGTGGTGTTCGACGAACCCACCACCCAGCTGGACCTGCGCAACCGCAACCGGGTGCGCGACGCCATCGCCGCCATGCCGCAGGACGCCATCGTGGTCAGCCACGACCTGGCGCTGCTGGAAGACTTCGAGCGGGTGCTGGTGATCCAGGACGGCGCCATTGCCGCCGACGACCAGCCGGCCGCCGCGCTGCGCTGGTACCGGAATCACTGCGCGTGATCGAGCCCTTATATATCCCTGGCGACTCGCCGCTGCACCGGCTGCCCGCCGGCCTGAAGCTGCTGGCGCTGGCCGCGGCCGGCGCCGGGCTGTTCCTGGTGCGCGATCCCGCCCTCCTGGCGGGCGCCTGCGCGGTCGCCGGCCTGCTGCTGTGGTGCGCCGGCGCCACGCCCGGCGGCGTCTGGCGCCAGGTGCGCGGCCTGGTCTGGGTGTTGCTGGCCGTCGGCACGTTCACGGCCTGGTTCCAGGGCTGGCGCGAGGCGCTGGCCGTACTCCTGCGCATCGCCGCGATGGTCGGGCTGGCGCTGGCGGTGACGCTGTCGACCCGCAGCTCGGATCTGATCGCCGTGTGCGAGCGGGTGCTGATGCCGCTGCAGCGCATCGGCCTGCTGGACGCCGGCAAGGTCTCGCTGGCGTTGGCGCTGGCCTTGCGCTTCGTGCCCGAGATATGGCGCAATTTCCACGAGATCCGCGAGGCCCAGGCGGCCCGCGGGCTGGGCGCCAACCCGGTGGCGCTGATCGTGCCGCTGGTGGTGCTGACGCTGAAGCGGGCGCAGGAAGTGGCCGAGGCCATCGACGCCCGCAGCCTGTGACGTTCCGACTGCCTTCCTGATTCCCCCGTCCCGCTAGATAGAAAGGGCATTGCAATGAAATCCAACAACACTGTGCTGGTGGCGCTGTTCGCCGCGCTGATCGTGGTGCTGAGCCTGATTCCGCCGATCCCGCTGCCCGGCATTCCCGTGCCGATCACGCTGCAGACGCTGGGCGCCATGCTGGCCGGCGCCATGCTGGGGCCGGGGCGCGGCGCGCTGGCCTGCCTGCTGTACCTGGCGCTGGCGGCCATCGGCCTGCCGGTGCTGCCGGGCGGGCGCGGCGGCCTGGGGGCGTTCTTCGGGCCGACCGGCGGTTTCCTGGTGGGGCTGGTGGCGGGCGCGTTCGTGACCGGCTGGCTGGCGCGGCGCCTGGCGGGCAGGGCGACGGGCTTCGGCGGCCAACTGGCCGGCTGCGCCATTGCCTGCGTCATCGGCGGCATCGCCGTGGTCTACGCCTTCGGCGTGCCGTGGCTGGCGACGGTCACCAAGATGGGGCTGGCCAAGGCCGCGCTGGCGGTGGCGGTGTTCGTGCCGGGCGATCTGATCAAGGCGGCGCTGGCGGCGTGGGTGGCGACGCGGGTCGAGCGGGTGTGGCCGATGCGCGGCCGCTGAACGCCGTGCGGGCGGTCGTGGTCCAAGGGAATCCCCCAACTGACGCCCGCGAGGCTTTCAAGTACAAGTTCGCCATTAACGAATGCGTTTGCTGAATTGTGGTTTCTGTAGCACGTCAGGGATTTACCGTAGTTGCGCGAGGTCATCTGATACTGTTTTAACCCTATAATATTTTTTTCTGTATAACTTTAACTAGGCTCGCTTCCGCCTCGTCCGGGGCAAAAAAAGAGCCACCACAGGAGACAAAACATGCGCAAGCACTTCGGCTTGTCCGCGGCCGCCGCCGCCGTTGCCCTGACCCTGCCGCTGCTGGCCAGCGCCCAGGTCAAGGTGGGTGTGACGGTGTCCAGCACCGGCCCCGCCGCGTCGCTGGGCATCCCCGAGCGCAACACCGTCGCGCTGCTGCCCAAGGAAGTGGCCGGCCAGAAGATCGAGTGGATCGTCCTGGACGACGCCACCGACACGACCCAAGCCGTCAAGAACTCGCGCAAGCTGGCGTCCGACGACAAGGTCGACGTGCTGATCGGCACGTCGGTCACGCCGGGCTCGCTGGCCATGGTGGACGTGGCCGCCGAAGCCAAGGTGCCGATGATCAGCGTGGCCGCCAGCGCCAAGATCGTCGAACCCGTGGACGACAAGCGCCGCTGGGTCTTCAAGACCCCGCAGAACGACGCCCTGATGGCTGGCGCGCTGGCCGACGCCATGGCCAAGTCCAAGGTCAAGACGCTGGGCTTCATCGGCTTTGCCGACGCCTACGGCGACGGCTGGCTGGATGTGATGCAGAAGGCCGCCAAGGCCAAGGGCATCGAGATCGTCTCCATCGAGAAATACAGCCGCACCGACACCAGCGTCACCGGCCAGGTGCTCAAGCTGATCGGCGCCAAGCCCGACGCCATCCTGATCGCCGGCGCCGGCACCCCGTCCGCGCTGCCGCAAAAGGAACTGAAGGCCCGCAACTACGGCGGCACCATCTACCAGACCCACGGCGCCGCCAACAACGACGTGCTGCGCGTCTGCGGCAAGGACTGCGACGGCATGTACCTGCCGGCCGGCCCGCTGCTGGTCGCGGCCCAACTGCCCGACAGCAACCCGGTCAAGAAGTCGGCCCTGGCCTACGTCGAGACCTACGAGAAGGCCAACGGCGCTGGTTCGACCAACACCTTCGGCGGCCACATGTGGGATGCCGGCCAGCTGGTCGTGGCCGCGCTGCCCGTGGCCCTGAAGACCGGCGCCAAGCCGGGCACGCCGGAGTTCCGCGCCGCCATGCGCGACGCCCTGGAGAACATCAAGGACCTGCCCGCGTCGCAAGGCGTGTTCAACATGTCGCCGACCGACCACGCCGGCTTTGACGAGCGTTCGCGCGTCATCGTCAAGGTGGAAGGCGGCAAGTGGGTCTACCAGCCCGGCCTGTAATCCCCCTGGATTGCCCGATCCACGGGCGCCTCTTGTGGTGCCCGAGCAATGCTTCGCACCGGCCTCTCCGGCCGGTGTGTCGTATCAGTGTTCCGGGCGGGGTCGGAACACCAAGAATCAATAAGGTTGTTAGATGGATTCCTCAATTGCGCTGATTCTGCTGCAAGACGGTATCGTCAACGGCGCCATCTATGCCCTGCTGGGCATGGCGCTGGTGCTGGTGTTCGCCGTTACGCGCGTCATTTTCATTCCCCAGGGCGAGTTTGTGGCGTTCGGCGCCCTGACGCTCGCGATGCTGGTGGACGGCAAGGTGCCCGGCACCGCCTATCTCTTACCGCTGCTGGGCGCCGTGTGCCTGGCGCTTGAACTGCTGCGCGCGCTGCGGACCCGCAGCGCGGCAGGCCTGCCCAAGGCCCTGGTGACCTGTCTCGTCCTGCCGCTCGCGCTGCTGTGGCTGACGGTCACCTACACCGCCGCCGGCAATTCCCTGTGGCTCAACATGCTGTTGACGCTGCTGCTGGTGATCCCGATGGGCCCGATGGTCTATCGCATCGTCTACCAGCCGCTGGCCGAGGCCACCGTGCTGGTGCTGCTGATTGTCTCGGTGGCGGTGCACTTCGCGCTGACCGGCCTGGCCCTGGTGTTCTTCGGCGCCGAAGGCTGGCGCACGCCCGCGTTCGTGAGCGGCCAGGTCGACCTGGGCTTCACCACCTGGTCGGCGCAGAGCCTGTTCGTGGTCGCGACCTGCGCGCTGCTGATCATCGCGCTGTGGCTGTTCTTCGGCAAGACGCTGTACGGCCGCGCGCTGCGCGCCACCGCCGTCAACCGCCGCGGCGCTCGCCTGGTGGGCATCAGCACCACCATGTCGGGCAGCCTGACCTTCACGCTGGCCACCGCCATCGGCGCCATGTCCGGCATGCTGATCGCGCCCATCACCACGGTCTACTACGACACGGGCTTCCTGATCGGCCTGAAAGGCTTCGTCGGCGCCATCATCGGCGGCCTGGCCAGCTACCCCGTGGCGGCCGCCGGCTCGCTGCTGGTGGGCGTGCTGGAATCGTTCTCGTCCTTCTGGGCCAGCGCCTACAAGGAAGTGATCGTCTTCACCTTGATTATCCCGGTTCTGGTCTGGCGTTCGTTCAGCACCCATCACGTGGACGAAGAGGAATAAACGCCATGAACCGCATTCTGCTTGCCGTCTTCATCGTCGTCCTGGCGGGGCTGCCGCTGCTGCCGGTCACGCCCGAGTTCTGGGTGACGCAATTGAACTACATCGGGCTGGCCAGCCTGGTGGTGCTGGGGCTGGTGCTGCTGACCGGCGTCGGCGGCCTGACCTCGTTCGGCCAGGCCGCGTTCGTCGGCCTGGGCGCGTACACCACCGCCTACCTGACCACGCAATACGACGTGTCGCCCTGGCTGGCGCTGCCCGCCGGCCTGATCCTGACCGCCGTGGTGGCGTACCTGCTGGGCGCGATCACGCTGCGCCTGTCGGGCCACTACCTGCCGCTGGGCACCATCGCCTGGGGCCTGTCGCTGTACTTCCTGTTCGGCAACCTGGACTGGCTGGGCAAGCATGACGGCATCGCCGGCATCGAGCCCATCAGCATCTTCGGCATGTCGCTGGCCAGCGGCCGCCACATCTACTACCTGATCTGGGTGTTCGTGCTGCTGGCGCTGTGGGCGACCCGCAACCTGCTGAACTCGCGTCCCGGCCGCGCCATCCGCGCGCTCAAGAGCGGCGCCGGCATGGCCGAGTCGATGGGCGTGAACACGGCCGCCTACAAGGTCGTGATCTTCGTCTGGGCCGCGCTGCTGGCCTGCGTCTCGGGCTGGCTCTACGCGCACATGCAGCGCGCCGTCAGCCCCAGCCCGTTCGGCATCAACTACGGCATCGAGTACCTGTTCATGGCCGTGGTCGGCGGCGCCGGCTACGTTTGGGGCGCGCTGCTCGGCTCCAGCGTCATCCTGGTGCTGAAGGACCAGCTGCAGAACCTGCTGCCCAAGCTGCTGGACACCAACGCCAACTTCGAGATGATCGTCTTCGGCGTGCTGCTGATCCTGATGCTGCAATACGCCCGCAACGGCCTCTGGCCGATCCTGGCGGGCTGGTGGGGCAGCATCACCGGCGCCGACGGCTCGCGCCGCAACCTGGCCCCGCCCAAGCCGGCGCCGGCGCTGCCGCTGCGCGCGCGGCCGCAGGCCGGGCAGGTGGTGCTGGAAGTGGACGCCATCCGCAAGGAATTCGGCGGCCTGGTCGCCGTCAACGACATCAGCTTCAAGGTCCGCTCCGGCGAGATCATGGGCCTGATCGGCCCCAACGGCGCCGGCAAGAGCACCACCTTCAACCTGATCAGCGGCGTGCTGCCGGTGACGCGCGGCCAGGTCACGTTCATGGGCGAGCGCATCGACAGCCGCTCGGCGCGCGAGATCGCCAAGCTGGGGGTGGGCCGCACCTTCCAGCACGTGCAGCTGCTGCCGGGCATGACGGTGCTGGAAAACGTCGCGCTGGGCGCGCACCTGCGCTCCGATGTGGGCGTGTGGGCCGGCGCCCTGCACACCGACCGCGCACGCGAGGCGCAGCTGCTGCACGAGGCCGCCGAGCAGATCAAGCGCGTCGGCCTGGGCGAATATCTCTACGAGCAGGCGGGCAATCTGGCGCTGGGCCAGCAACGCATCCTGGAAATCGCGCGGGCCCTGGCCAGCGATCCGGTGCTGCTGTTGCTGGACGAGCCGGCCGCCGGCCTGCGCTACAAGGAAAAGCAGGACCTGGCGCGCGTGCTGGAACAGTTGCGCGCCGAGGGCATGAGCATTCTGCTGGTGGAACACGACATGGATTTTGTGATGCGCCTGACCAACCACCTGGTGGTGATGGATTTCGGCACCAAGCTGGCCGAAGGCGTGCCGGCCGAGGTGCAACAGAACCCGGCGGTGCTGGAAGCCTACCTGGGCGGCATCGACGACGACCTGCCCGAAGCCGACCAGGCCAAGCCGGTGTCCGCGGGAGGCGTGCAATGACGACGTCCAAACCCGTTCTCGAAGTCAGCAACCTGTCGGCCCGCTACGGCAAGGTCGGCGCGCTGGCCGGCGCCACGCTGACGGTCCCGGCCGGCAGCATCGTCACCGTGATCGGCGCCAACGGCGCCGGCAAGTCCACCATGCTGAACGCCATGATGGGCGCCTTGCCCCAGACCGGCCACGCGGCCGGCACGGTGCAATACGCCGGCAGCGACGTGTCGAGCTGGCCAGTCGAGCGCCGCGTCGCCGCCGGCATGTCGCTGGTGCCCGAGCGGCGCGAGCTGTTCGGCAGCATGTCGGTCGAAGACAACCTGCTGCTGGGCGGTTTCCGCCGCTACCGCGCCCGCGAAAGCGGCTGGCGCGACACGCTCAACGAAGTCTTCGACCTGTTCCCGCGCCTGCGCGAACGCCGCGCCCAGCAGGCCGGCACGCTGTCGGGCGGCGAGCGCCAGATGCTGGCGGTCGGCCGCGCGCTGATGGCCAAGCCGGCGCTGCTGATGCTGGACGAGCCCAGCCTGGGCCTGGCGCCGCGCATCGTGCGCGAGATCTTCCACATCATCGCGCGCCTGCGCGAGACCGGCGTGGCGATCCTGCTGGTGGAGCAGAACGCGCGCGCGGCGCTGCAGGTGGCCGACTACGGCTACGTGCTCGAAACCGGCGAAGTCATCCTGCACGGCCCGGCGCGCGAGCTGGCCGGCGATCCCAAGGTGATCGAGAGCTATCTCGGCCTGGGCAAGGGCGCGGAGCAGGCCGAGGCCTGATGCCCAAGGCGAGGCGGACGCGTCAGTCCGCCTCGCGTTCAAATACTTCGACCACGCGGAAGCGTTCGCACACCAGCAGCAGGTCCGGCGCGTAGCCGCCATTGCGGTCGAAATAGGCGATGTGTTCGGCGCGCCAGACGTCGTAGGGCCCTTCGCCCTCGGCCAGGGCGAAGGCTTCGTCCACCTCGTCGAAGCGCTGGATCACGATACTGAGCGTCTCGATGGCGCAGGCCGGACGGCCGCGGCCGTCCAGCACCACGTCGCGCCGGCCCGGCTCGGGCACCGGTTCCTTCTCGTCGAAGTCGCGCAGCGCGCCGCAGGTGGCCGTCTTGGCGCCGGACAGCACCAATGCCAGCAGTTCGTCGGCCAGTTCGGGCGAATCGCCGAACTGGAAGGTCACGGCGTTTTCGTAAGGGGCGGGCGGTTTCATGCCGGCAGCGTCCAATGCAGAATCAGTTCCTGGCCCATCGCGGGGTCGGAGGTGGAGGGGGCGCCGGTCTCGAGGCGTCCAGCCATACGGCGGATGAAGCCGGGCGCGTCGTCGGCGCGCACGCTGAAGTCGTACCAGCCGCCGCTGGCGGCCAGGTCCCAGGCCAGGGTGGCGCCGACGCCGGGTTCCAGCGCCGGTTCATGGTGGCCGGCGTAGCCGTAGGCGTTGGCTTCGACCTGGAAGCCGCGCGGCAGCGTGCCCGGGTTGTGCAGCTTCAGGCGCAAGGTCGGCCCGGCGGGATCGCAGATGGCCTCGACCGACAGCGGCTCGGTGTCCGCGTGCAGCCGGCCCGCGACGTGGCGATGAAAGCCATTGGGGCCGAGCAGCCACAGATCGTAGCGGCCGTCGTTGCCCGCCACGGGCCAGCTGGCTTCCAGATGCCTGCCGGCCTCGAGGGTGTAGCGGCGCGGGCCGTCCTCCAGGCGCAGGCGGTCGTACACATGCAGCACGGCGCCGGCGGCGCCGCTGTTGTCCATGCGCAGCGTGATGCTGTCCTTGCCGGCGCGGGCCTGCGCCGACAGCGCGTACGGCAGCGCCCGCGACGGCCGGATGCCGGCCTGCTGACGCGCCAGCGCGGGCCGCTCGGGCGCGGGCGGCGTGATGGTGCC
>NZ_CADIJR010000101.1 GCF_902859645.1 Achromobacter insuavis
GGCCGGATCGAGCGGCAGGCCGGCGGCGGCGGGATCGTCCAGCCACTGCGCGGCGTCGGCGCCCTGGCGCCGCGCCGTGTCCCATTCGGCCAGCGCGCGCGGCAGCGCCAGCGCTTCCGGCAGCCAGGCGGCGAAGACGCGCCCGGTGGCGCTGTTGAGCAGCGGCAGCACCGAGCCGACGCGCACGTTGACGGTGACCGGCAGCCGCGCGTCGCGCCACTGGACGATGGTGGGGCCGTGCTGGCCCCAGACCGAGATGAAGACGGTCTGGCCGATGGCGGCGCTCAGGTCTTCCAGGCAGCCGGCCGCCAGTTTGACGAAATCCACCTCGGCCAGCGCCGCCAGCCCGGTGTGCAGGGCCTGCGGCCCGAGCCGGTAACGGGCGCTGGCCGGATCCTGCTCGACGTAGCCGCGCCGCTCCAGCGACACCAGGTAGCGGTGCGCCTTGGCGCGCGGCATGTCCAGGCTGCGGCCCAGTTCCGACACCGACACGGCGCCGCCCAGCTCGGCCAGACGGGTCAGGACGTCCAGGGCGATTTCGGCCGACTGGATCCCGGTGCTGCTTTCTGTTGACATCAGTTTGTCTCTTATTAGAATACGTGTATCACTAAAAAATACATCAGCGTGCCGTGGCGGACAAACATCCGGGCTGGATGACCGGCCCGGGGCGCGGACGGACAAAGACGGAGACAAGCAATGAAGATGTCCATCTTCTCGGTGCAGGACCACTACCCCGACCAGCCCCGCAGCCTGGGCCAGCTCTACGGCCAGGTGCTGGAGCAGGCGCGCCGCGCTGAACAGCTGGGCTACGACACCTTCTGGGTGGCCGAGCACCATTTCCATGAATATGGCGCGGTGCCCAATCCGGCGGTGTTCCTGGCGGCGCTGTCGCAGCAGACGACGCGGCTGCGGCTGGGCACGGCGATCTCGATCCTGACCTTCCACAACCCGCTGACGGTGGCCGAAAACTATGCCCTGGTGGACCAGCTTTCGCAAGGCAGGCTGTCGCTGGGCGTGGGCTCGGGCTATCTGAAGCACGAGTTCGAGGGCTACGACGTCGATCCGGCCACCAAGCGCGAGCGCTTCGACGAGAACCTGATGCTGGTCGAGCGCCTGCTGGCCGGCGAGCGCGTCAGCCATGAAGGCAAGTTCAACCGCATCCACGAGGTGCGCCTGAACGTGCAGCCGGTGCAGCAGCCGGTGCCGGTGTACGTGGCGATCCTGCGCCGCGAGGCCGCCTACCACGTCGGCCGCCAGGGCCGCCGCATGCTGTTCGTGCCCTACGCGGCGGTGGATAACTTCGAGGAGATCGGCCTGATGATGCAGGACTACCGCCGCGGCCTGGCCGAGGCCGGCATCGAGGACGCCAGCGGCATGGCGGCGGTGGCGCTGCACACCCACGTGGCCGCGACCGACGACGAGGCCCGCGAACGCGCCGCCCGCGCCTTCGACCTGTACGTGGAGACCCGCCTGTATGCGCGCAAGCAGGTCTACGACGACATCATCGCCAGCGGCCTGTCGCTGTTCGGCTCGGCCCGCACCGTGGCCGACAAGCTGGCGCGGCTGGCCGACATGGGCCTGGACCACGTCATGAGCCTGCACAACTTCGGCCTGATGCCGCAGGACCGGGTGCTGGACTCGATGCAGCGGCTGATGGCCGAAGCCATGCCGCTGTCGGGCGTGCGTCCCGCCAGCGCGGTGCCGGCCTGACCGGCCGCCCCGCGCAAGCCGCCATGAGCGCCAGCCACGATCTCAGCCCGGCCCATCTGCGCCGGGCGCTGGGGCGCTACGCCACCGGCGTCACGGTGGTGACCGCCGCCGGCGCCGACGGGCCGATCGGCCTGACCGTCAATTCCTTCGCCCCGGTATCGCTGGAGCCGCCGCTGGTGCTGTGGAGCCTGCGCCGCGCCAGCATCCACTACGCCGACTTCACCTCGCGCGGCGGCTTCGCCATCCATGTGCTGGGGGCGCCGCAGCGCGACCTGGCGCGGGTGTTCTCGCAGCCGGTGGCCGACCGCTACGCCGGGCTGGACTGGTACGCCACCGAGGACGGCATTCCCGTGTTCGACGAGTGCGCCGCCCGCTTCGAGTGCGCCACCCGCCAGGTGCTGGAGGTGGGCGACCACGCCGTGCTGATCGGCGAGGTGCGGCGCCTGCACGCCCCCGACGACCACGGCGGCGCCCTGGTTTTCCATAATGGGTCCTTTCTGTCGCACTTGGGGGATCCCGTCGTATAACGCTTTCTACGCCGTAGCGGATCGGCAAGACGCATAACGATATCCGCGCCCAAAGGAGACACCGCATGACCCCTCGTAGCACTCTGACGGCCGCGCTGGCGGCCCTGCTGGTCGCGGGCGCCGCGCCCGCGCTGGCGCAGGTGAAGATCGGCGCCACCCTGTCCACCACCGGTCCCCAGGCCTCGCTGGGCATTCCCGAACGCAACACCATCAGCCTCCTGCCCACCGAGATCGGCGGCGCCAAGGTCGAATACGTGGTGCTGGACGACGCCTCCGACACCACCCGCGCGGTCAGCAATTCGCACAAGCTGATCTCGGAAAACCAGGTCGACCTCATCATCGGTTCGACCACTACCCCCAACACCATGGCCATGCTGGACACCGTGGCCAGCGGCGCCACCCCGGTCATCACGCTAGCCTCGTCGGCGCGCCTGATCGACCCGGTGGACGACAAGCGCCGCTGGGTCTTCAAGACGCCGCACTCCGACTCCCTGATGGCCGAGGGCATCGCCCGCCACGCCGCCGCCAACGGCGTCAAGAAGCTGGCCTTCATCGGTTTCAATAACGCCCTGGGCGAAACCTTCTGGGTGGAAGTGGAAAAGGCCGCCAAGCAGCACGGCATCGAGATCGTCGGCAAGGAAAGCTTCGCGCCCACCGACACCTCGGCGGTGGCGCAGACGCTGAAGCTGGTCGGCGCCGCCCCCGACGCCGTGGTGGTGGGCGCCTCCGGCACGCCGGCGGCGATGCCGGCGCGGGCGCTGCGCGAACGCGGCTTCAAGGGCAAGATCTACTTCAACCACGGCGTGGCCAACAACGACTTCCTGCGCGTCTGCGGCCCGGCCTGCGACGGCGCCTGGGTGCCGGTGGGGCCGGTGATGGTGGCCGACCTGCTGCCGGACACCCACCCGGTCAAGGCCACGGCCCAGGCGTTCGCCAGGAAGTACGAGGCCGCCAACGGCCCGGGCAGCGTGTCGCTGTTCGCCGCCTACACCTGGGACATCGGCCTGCTGCTGCAGCAGGCCGTGCCGGTGGCGCTCAAGCAGGCCAAGCCCGGCACCCCGGAATTCCGCGCGGCCCTGCGCGACGCCCTGGAGAGCGTCAAGAACCTGCCGACCGCCACCGGCGTGGTCAACATGAGCCCGACCGACCACAACGGCCTGGACGAGCGCGCGCTGGTCATGGCCACCGTGGCCGGCGGCAAGTGGAAACTGCAGTAGCCGCCCCCCGGCGAGGGCGGCCGGCGCGCGCTTTCGGCGGGCGCGGCCGCCCGTAACCGTCCCAGGTTTTGTATGCTCACGGTTTTGCAGCACGAGCAACCGGGTGGACAGGGCATGACGGGACTAGGGAAAAAGCGTGTGGGCGGGCCGCGGCAATGGCTGGCCGGCGGACTGCTGGCCCTGGCGGCCGGCACGGCCTGCGCCCAGGTGCAGGGCCTGCCCCCGAGCGTGGTCAACGCCTGGAAGGCCAGCAAGCTGCCGGACAGTTCGCTGTCGCTGGTGGTGCAGGAAGTCGGCGGTCCGCGCCTGGCGACGCTGAACGCCAAGGAAGCGCGCAACCCGGCGTCGGTGATGAAGCTGGTCACCACCTGGGCGGCGCTGTCCGAGCTGGGCCCCAACTACGTCTGGCGCACCGCCTTCATGACCGAGCCGGGCGCCCGGCCCGACGCCAAGGGCGTGCTGTCGGGGCCGCTCTACCTGCGCGCCGGCGGCGATCCGCAATTCCTGATGCAGGACCTGTGGGTGCTGCTGCGCGAACTGCGCCTGCGCGGCGTCAAGCAGATCAATGACCTGGTGATCGACCGCAGCATCTTCGGCCAGGTCGCCACCGACCCCGGCGCCTTCGACGGCGCCCCCGACCGCGCCTACAACGCCAGTCCCGACGCGCTGATGGTGGGCTTTGGCGCGGTGCGCATCCTGTTCACCCCCGACTCCGCCGCCAACAAGTGGGTGCCGCTGATCGACCCGCCGTTGCCCGGCCTGAAGATCGAGGGCCGGGTCGAATGGAGCGACGCGCGTTGTCCGGGCGCGCCCGTGGTCAACACCGACCCGGTCATCACCCAGCAGGGCATCACCCTGCGCGTCAGCGGCAAGGTGGCCGGTTCCTGCGGCGAATTCGACCTGTACAGGCTGGCGCTGTCGCAGACCGATTACGCCACCGAGGTCTTCCGCCTGCTGTGGAAGGAACTGGGCGGCACGTTCAAGGGCCAGGTGCGTTCCGGCATGGTGCCGGGCGACGCCGTGGTGCTGGCCTCGCACGACTCGCCCACGCTGGCCGAGGTGATCCGCCAGATCAACAAGCGCAGCAACAACGTCATGGCGCGCACGCTGCTGCTGACCCTGGGCGCGGAAAAGGGCCGCCGGCCGGCCACCGTGGCCAGCAGCGGTGCCGTGGCCAAGGGCCTGCTGGCCAAGCAGGGCCTGGACATGCCGGAGCTGGTGATCGACAACGGCGCCGGCCTGTCGCGCGACGCCCGGGTGTCGGCCGACAGCCTGGCGTCGATGCTGACCGTGGCCTGGAATTCCCCCGTCATGCCGGAGTACATTTCATCCCTCGCGATCGCCGGGGTCGATGGCACGGTGCGCCGCCGCATGAAAGGCGACGGCACGCTCGGCATGGCCCACCTGAAAACCGGGTCGTTGCGCGACGTGCGCTCGATCGCCGGTTACGTGCTGGGCGCCAGCGGCAAGCGCTATGTGGTGGTCAGCATCGTCAACCACGAGCAGGCCGGCGCCGTGCGGGCCTTCGACGACGCCCTGATCGCCTGGCTGGCCGAACAATAAAGGTTGACGCGGCCCCCTGCATCCACCCGGCAAACCGATTACGATTCTCGGGCGCGCGCCGTATTTCCGGCGGCGCCTGAGGCGAACAACCCTGTCTATCAATATTCTGGAGATTTACGCACATGCCCGTGCACGAAATCCGCCATCCGCTGATCCGCCACAAGCTCGGGATCATGCGTCGCGCCGACCTCAGCACCAAGAGCTTCCGTGAACTGTCGCAGGAAGTGGGCGCGCTGCTCACGTACGAAGCGTCCAAGGACCTGCCGCTGGCTCCCGCCACCGTCGAAGGCTGGTGTGGCGCCGTGCAGGTCGAGAAGATCGCCGGCAAGAAGGTCACCGTGGTGCCCATCCTGCGCGCCGGCATCGGCATGCTGGACGGCGTGCTCAGCCTGATCCCGGGCGCCAAGGTCAGCGTGGTGGGCGTGGCCCGCAACGAAGAGACCCTGGAGGCCCACACCTACCTGGAACGCCTGGTGGGCGAGCTGGACCAGCGCCTGGCGCTGATCGTCGATCCGATGCTGGCCACCGGCGGCTCCATGGTCGCCGCCATCGACCTGCTCAAGCGCGCCGGCTGCAAGGAAATCCGCGCGCTGGTGCTGGTGGCCGCGCCGGTCGGCATCGACGCGGTGCTGGCCAAGCACCCGGACGTCCATATCTACACCGCGTCCATCGACGACGGCCTGAACGAGCATGGCTACATCATGCCGGGCCTGGGCGACGCGGGCGACCGCATCTTCGGCACCACCCAGAAGACCGACTGAAGTCTGCCTCCCCGGGCGGCGTGGCCCGGGCCCGCCGCCATCGGCCGCCAGCGGCCGCGCCGGGCGGGCGCTACGCCGCCAGTCTTTGCGGCGCGCCTTCCAGGTGCTCGCCGAACCAATGCAATGATTGCGCCAGTCCCGCCACCTCGCCCACGATCAGCAGGGCGGGCGAGCGGATGGCGTGCGCCCGCGCCAGGCGCGGCAGGTCCTCAAGCGCGCCCGACAGCACCCGCTGCTCGGGCCGGCTGCCGTTCTCGATCAATGCGAACGGCGTCGTGGCGGCGCGGCCATGGCGGATCAGCCGCTGCGTCAGCAGTTCCAGCTGGCCCACGCCCATGTAGAACGCCAGCGTCTGGCGTTCGCGCGCCAGCGCCGGCCAATCCAGGTTGTCCTCGTCCTCGCGGCAGTGCGCCGTCACCAGGCGCACCGATTGCGCGTGCTCGCGGTGCGTCAGCGGAATGCCGGCATAGGCCGCACAGGCCAGCGCCGCGGTGATGCCGGGCACCACCTCGTAGCGCACGCCGTGCGCGCGCAGGTGTTCCAGTTCCTCGCCGCCGCGGCCGAAGATGAAGGCGTCGCCGCCCTTGAGCCGCACCACGCGGCGGCCCAGGCGGGCGTGCTCGACCAGCAGGGCGTGGATGCGCGCCTGGGTCGCGTGATGGTCCTCGCCCGGCAGTTTGCCCACCGAGATGCGTTCGGCGTCGCGGCGCGCCAGCGACATGATGTCGTCGCTGACCAGCCGGTCGTACAGGATCACGTCGGCCTCGTTCAGCGCGCGCAGCGCCTTCAGCGTCAGCAGGCCGGGATCGCCGGGGCCGGCGCCGACCAGCACCACGCTGCCCTCGGCCGGCGCCAGCGGCTGGGCCAGGGCGGCTTGCAGCGCGGCTTCAGCGTCCTGCGGGCGCTGCTGGCGCAGCAGGCCGGCCACGGGGCCGTCCAGCAGCCAGTCATAGAAGCGGCGCCGCGCGCCCAGGTCGGGGTGGCCGGCGCGGATGCGCTGGCGGTAGCGTTCGGCCAGGCCGGCCAGGCGGCCCAGGCTGTGGTCGAACAGGGATTCGATGCGTTCGCGCAGGCGCCGCGCCAGCACCGGCGCCACGCCCGACGAGGAAATGGCGACGATGACCGGCGAGCGGTCGACGATGGACGGCACCTGGAACGACGACAGTTCAGGATCGTCCACCACGTTGCTGAAGATGCGGCGAGCCCGCGCGGCGTCGGAGACCGCCGCGTTGACGCCGCGGTCATCGGTGGCGGCCACCGCCAGCCACGCGCCATCAAGCCAGGCGGGGTCGAAGCGGCCCGCCAGGTGGCGGATGCGGCCCGCCGCCAGCAGCTCCGCCAGCGCCGGCGTCAGCTCGGGCGCGCCAACGGCGACATCGGCATGGGCTTCGAGCAGGGCGAGCGTCTTGCGCTCGGCCACCGCGCCGCCGCCCACGACCAGCACGGGCCGGTCTTTCAGATCGGCAAATATCGGGAAAAGCTTCATCACGCAGCCTCGGGCGCACCCGGCAGAAGGTCAAACGATCATAGGGATCGGGTTTCATCCCCACAACTTCTGATTTCTTGAATCCATATAGCCACAACTTATTTGGCGCGGCCCGCCCGCGGGTTGCGCCGGCTCAACTCATGCAAGTTCCATGCCCGCGTGCAGGCGCCGGCCAAGCCAGGAAATAAGCGCATCGGGCAGCGCCCGCGAGGGCGGGGACGCCCGGCCCCGGGAGCGGCGGGGGCGAGCAGGGCGCCGGATTCGAGGCCGCGGGAACCGCCCGCACATCGATGGTGCGTCGCCGCATTCGTTTACGCACCAAGTTGGATCGCGCGGCGCGCCGGCCATCTTCGGGCGCGGTTTCCGGCGCGGCCGCGCACGGCCTCGCGGATCGCCGCAAACGCAGTGGGCGCGCGGGTGCGCGGCGACCGTGACGGGCGCGCCAGGACACTTGGCACGCCGATTGCTTAACCGTTGATGGACGGGCCGCGCGCGGTCCGTCCACGCCAAGCGCCGCGATCCGCGGCAGGGAACAACGACGTTCCGCAGCGCCAACGGGTTGTTCCCGATCGGCGCGCGGGACGTTTTTTTTTGCCAGGAGCCTCGTATGACGCCAGTGAAACCCCGCCTGCCCGCCGCCACGGGTCCGGATTCGACCACCGACGCCAGCCGCCGCAAGTGGCTGGCCGGCACCGCGCGCGCCGTGGCCGGCGCCGGCCTGCTGTCGCTGGTCGACCCGCTGGTGCGCGCCGGCGCCTGGGCCGCGGGCAGCGACGCCCCCGAAAAGACCGAGGTGAAGATCGGCTTCATTCCGCTGACCGACTGCGCCTCGGTGGTCATGGCCTCGGTGCTGGGCATCGACAAGAAGTACGGCGTCACCATCACGCCGTCCAAGGAAGCCTCCTGGGCCGCCGTGCGCGACAAGCTGCTCAACGGCGAGCTGGAGATGGCCCACGTGCTGTACGGCCTGATCTACGGCGTGCAGCTGGGCGTGGGCGGGCCGAAGAAGGACATGGCCGTGCTGATGAACCTGAACCAGAATGGCCAGGCCATCACCCTGTCGAACAAGCTGCTGCAGGCCGGCGCCCGCGATGGCGAATCGCTCGCCAAGGTGATGGCGTCAGAGAAGCGCGAATACACCTTCGCCCAGACCTTCCCGACCGGCACCCACGCCATGTGGCTGTACTACTGGCTGGCCGCCTACGGCATCGACCCGATGAAGGACGCCAAGGTCATCACCGTGCCGCCGCCGCAGATGGTGGCCAACATGCGCGTGGGCAACATGGACGGCTTCTGCGTGGGCGAACCGTGGGGCGCGCGCGCCATCCTCGACAAGATCGGCTTCACCTCGGTGACCACCCAGGCCATCTGGACCGACCATCCCGAAAAAGTGCTGGGCACCAGCGCCGATTTCGTGGCGCGCAATCCGAACACCGCGCGCGCCGTCACCGCCGCCATCCTGGAAGCGGGCAAATGGATCGACGCCTCGCCCGAGAACCGCCGCAAGACGGCCGAGACCATCGCCGCAAAGTCCTACGTCAACACCGACGCCAGCGGCATCGTCGACCGCATGCTGGGCCAGTACGACGATGGCCTGGGCAAGCGCTGGAGCGACGCGCACGCGATGCGTTTTTCGGGCGACGGCGCGGCCAACTTCCCGTACCTGAGCGACGGCATGTGGTTCCTCACCCAGCACAAGCGCTGGGGCCTGCTCAAGGAGCATCCCGACTATCTGGCCGTGGCGCGCCAGGTCAACCGCATCGATGTCTACAAGCAGGCCGCGCAGGCCGCCGGCATTGCCTTGCCCGCCGGCGAGATGCGCAGCTCCACCCTGATCGACGGCGTCGTTTGGGATGGCAGCAACCCGACGGCCTATGCCGACGGTTTCAAGGTCAAGGCCTGAGCGCCCCTTTGCACAGGAGAGAATCGCGATGTCTACCGTAACGAGTATGGAGCGGGCCGCGCCCGCCGCCGCGCCGGCGCCGCGGGCGGCGCCCTGGGCCGACGCCTGGCGCGAGCGCCTGGAAGCGGCGCTGCGCGCGGTGGTCGGCCCGGTGGCCGGCTTCGCGTTGTTCGTGCTGGTCTGGCAGGTGGTGGCCATGCGCATCCCCGAGATTCCCACGCCGGGCGTGACCTGGCGCGCGGCGGTGGAACTGTTCTCGGACCCGTTCTACGACAACGGCCCCAACGACAAGGGCATCGGCTGGAACCTGCTGGCCTCGCTGCAGCGGGTCGGCATCGGCTTTGGCCTGGCGGCGCTGGTCGGCATTCCGGTGGGCTTCGCCATCGGCCGCTACGCGCCGGTGCGGGCGATGTTCTCGCCCATCGTCAGCCTGCTGCGGCCGGTGTCGCCGCTGGCCTGGCTGCCGCTCGGCCTGCTGCTGTTCAAGGCCGCCAATCCGGCCGCGATCTGGGCGATCTTCATCTGTTCGATCTGGCCCATGATCATCAACACGGCGGTCGGCGTGTCGCGCGTGCCGCAGGATTACCTGAACGTGGCGCGGGTGCTGAACCTGTCGGAATGGAAGGTCACCACCAAGGTGCTGCTGCCGGCCGTGCTGCCCTACATGCTGACCGGCGTGCGGTTGTCGATCGGCACCGCCTGGCTGGTGATCGTCGCGGCCGAGATGCTGACCGGCGGCACCGGCATCGGCTTCTGGCTGTGGGACGAGTGGAACAACCTCAAGGTCGAGCACATCGTCATCGCCATTTTCGTGATCGGCATCGTCGGGCTGATCCTGGAAACGCTGCTGGTCGCGCTGGCCCGCCGCTTCACCTACACCGAGGAGTAGCGCCATGAAGAAATTCGTACGCATCGAACGCGTGGGCCAGACCTTCGCCACCCGCAAGGGCGCCTTCGTGGCGCTGCGCGACATCGACCTGACGGTGGAGCAGGGCGAGTTCATCACCCTGATCGGCCATTCCGGCTGCGGCAAATCGACCCTGCTGAACCTGATCGCGGGCCTGACCCGCCCGACCAGCGGCGTGCTGCTGTGCGCCGAGCGCGAAATCACCGGCCCCGGGCCGGACCGCGCGGTGGTGTTCCAGAACCATTCGCTGCTGCCCTGGCTGACCTGCTTCCAGAACGTGCACCTGGCGGTCGAGCGCGTCTTCGGCGCCACCGAGAAGCGCGCCCAGCTGGCCGAGCGCACCCGCGCCGCGCTCGACCTGGTGGGCCTGCTGCCGGCGCAGAACAAGCTGCCGCGCGAGATCTCCGGCGGCATGAAGCAGCGCGTCGGCATCGCCCGCGCGCTGGCGATCGAGCCGGGCGTGCTGTTGATGGACGAACCGTTCGGCGCGCTCGACGCGCTGACCCGCGCGCACCTGCAGGACGAGCTGCTCAAGATCGTCGCCAAGACCCGCACCACCACCATCATGGTCACGCACGACGTGGACGAGGCCGTGCTGCTGTCCGACCGCATCGTCATGCTGACCAACGGGCCGGCCGCGACCATCGGCGAGATCCTGCCGGTGCCGCTGGCGCGGCCGCGCGACCGGGTGCGGCTGGCCAACGATCCGGTCTACCTGTCGTGCCGCGCGGCGGTGGTGGATTTCCTGCACCGGCGCCACGGCAACCCCGAGCGGACCCCGGCGCCGGTGGCGTTGGCGGCGGTGCCCGATGCCGAGGACGAGCCGGTGGCGGCGGGTTCGCGCGCCGTGGCCTGACGCGCGGACCCGATGCCCATGGGCCGGCGCGGTCACGCGCCCGCCTTGCGCCTGACACGTTCCGTCATGCGTGCGTTTTGCCAACCGGTGTAGTATCAAGCCAGCCGTGCGCGCGCAGCGCCGGCGTGTCCTGGATTTCTGGAGTGGCTTGTGGCATTGCGAAAATTGGCATCCCTGGTTTTGGTGACCGGCGCGCTGGGCGCGGCCGGCGTGGCGCAGGCCGGTGTCTGCGATGCGAAGTTCATGCACGAGGGCGGCGCGGTGCAACTGACCGGTTCGGGCAACATCGCGCTGGGCGCCGACCTGGCCTTCACCGAGGTTACGAAAAGCAATGGCGACAACTGCCGCGCCCGCGTGCAGGGCGTGGCCCGCTTCAGCTACGCGGGCCTGCCGCCGGGCAAGTCCAAGCTCGACTACCTGATGACCGTCAAGGGCGGCCAGGCCACCTTCCTCAAGTACGCCAACGCCGGCGAGGCGCCGCAGCCGTCCGAGGGCCAGTTCGACCTGCGCATGCTGGGCCTGTTCGCCTACGACGGCAAGCTCAACCCCGGGCAGAAGCTGCCGGGCTCGTCGTTCCGCCTGAAGATCGGCAAGGAAGCGCCGGTCGGCGGCCAGCCCAGCACCACGGTGCGCATCGGCGAGAAGACCGTCGGCCGCGCCGCCAGCATCGGCACCGCGCTGGGCCAGCAGTCCTGCCATCCGGTCACGTACACGCGCAATTCCGATCCCACCATGGCCACCTTCCAGGGGCTGACCATTCCGATCCCCGGCATGAACACCACCGTCACCGACTGGTACTGCCCGGCGGTCAATCTGGTCATGAAGCAGGATATCGACCAGGGCGGCGTGAAATCCGCCGTTGAGATTACGCAAATCAAGTAGCACACGGTAGCAAGCCGGCCGGGCCCATCGCGGAGCGGCTGGTATGATGGTTTCGTCATAGACACACTACAGGAGCTCAAAACATGGCCACGAGAAAATCCGAAGACGTCGCAAAAGAAAAACTCATCGACAGTGTCAAGACCAGCCTGAATGACGCTGAAAGCCTGCTGCGCGAAGCCGCCAGCAGCACGGGCGACAAGGCCGCCGAACTGCGCGAACGCGCCATGACCTCGCTCAAGCGCACCCGCGAAGCCCTGTACGAAGCCCAGGACGCGGTGCTCGAACGCGGTCGGAAGGCGGCGCGCGCCACCGATGACTACGTGCACGACAATCCCTGGCAAGCCATCGGCATCGCAGGCGTGACCGGCCTGCTGCTCGGCTTGCTGATCAGCCGCCGCTGATAAGGCAGGACCTCCGGGCGGGCGGGCGGCGCCGGCGTTTCGCCGCGTCCCCCGCCCGGTGTCCTTTTGCCATGGGTCTACGCAAATCTGTTTTTGGCGTGGCGTCCAGCCTGGTCGGGCTGGCGCGCACGCGCCTCGAATTGCTGGCGCTGGAGGCGGCGGGCGAGAAGGCGCGCCTGCTCAAGCTGCTGGGCATGGCGTTCGCCGCCCTGCTGTTCCTGACGCTGGCGGTGCTGGTGTTCACCATCACGGTCGCGGTGGCGTTCTGGCCGACCGAAGACCGCTATCTGGCATTGGGCCTGCTGGCGGCCTTCTATCTGGTGGTCGGCGTGGCGCTGCTGCTGGTGGTGCGCCACGGCCTGGTCTACGGACCGGCGCCGTTCGCGGCCACGCTGGAAGAGCTCGGCCGCGATGCCGAATTGCTCGAACGCGTGCGCGACGCGCAGGACGATGACGACCGGGCGCGCCGGCGCGAGGAGGACTGAACCATGACGAAACGGTCTCCCGCTGTCGATCGCGCCGTGCGCATCGAACTGCTGCGCGCCCGCGCCGCGATCGAGCGCGAGTCGCTGGCGCAGGGCATCGTGTCGGCCGGGCGCAAGCTCGAGCCGGCCGCGCTGCTCAAGAGCTTCCTGCCGGGCCTGGCGTCCGGCGGCGCGTCGCGCTGGGCCATGCAGGCCATCGGCCTGGCGCGGCGCTATCCCCTCATCAGTTCGTCGCTGTCGGCCATGTTCATGCGGGGCGGCGGCAAGTCGAAACTGCTCAAGCTGGCCGGCGGCGCGCTGGTGGGCTGGCAGTTGTTCAAGCTGTGGCGCGATGCGCGCCAGGACGACGACGCGCGCTGACGCCATTGCGCCATCCGGCCGCGCCCACGACCCCGCCCGACCGGCGGGGTTTCTTTTTGCCGCGCCGCTTCTTTCCGTCCCTTAAATTTGAAATAAAATGCGTCCAATTCTCATATAGGTTTGGACATGTCTCGCACCCCCAGCATGCAGCCCCCCCTTCGTCCGTGGCCGCGGCCTTTCCGGCGGACGTCTGCCGCCGACGCGGCCGCCGCGCCGGGACTGGGCGGGCGTCTGGCGATCTGCCGGGATGTGCTGGACATCGTCTGGAAGCTGCTGCCGCTGTGGCTGGTGGTGCCGGGCCTGGGCATCTGGCTGTATCTGCGCGATGCGGGCTGGGAAAGCCTGTTCCTGGATGCGGTGGTGTCGTGGAGCGGACTGGGCGTGCTGCTGGCCGCCGGCGTGCTGGGCTGCCTGCTGCCCACGCTGTTCATCGTGTCGCCGGCGCTGATCTTCTTTGGCGGCCTGCGCGACACGCTGGCCGATCGCGCGGCGCGGGGCGCGCGTTTCTCCGCGACGGCCCGCCTGGCGGCGATGACGATGCTGGGTTGGCTGGCGGTGCTTGCCGGCGCGCGCGGCCGGATCGACGCGATCGAGCGCTGGATGCCGGGCGCCGGCATCGGGGGCTATCTGTTGGCGGGCGGCGTCCTGTGCCTGGGGGGCATGCTGCTGGCCGCGGTGCTTGCGCGCAAGCCTTTGCGGCGCGAGTGGGAGGCGCAAGCCGGCTTTGGCCGTTGGCTGGCCTGCGCCGCGGGGCTGGGAGCGGCGCTGATGCTGACCAGCCTGGCGCCGTTCCTGGTCCTCGTGGCGTTGCTGGAACCGCTGGCCGACGCGCTTGGTTTTGTCTTCACCCTGGCGCTCGTGCTGGCCTTGACCTTCGCATTGAGCTTCCTGCCCGTGCTGGCGCTGTTGTCCACGCCGGCCCAGGCGAGCCGCCGTGGCAAGATGACCGTGTGGACCATCGTCGTGTTCGGCGTGGTGGTGTTGCTCGCCGGCCAGTACGGCAGCCTGGTGCAGTGGGTGCTCAAGCCGATGGGGGTGTACCAGACCGGGCCGATGATGTACCTGTTGGTCAAGCCCGAAGCGGCCGCGGCGGCCAGCGCCGCCGGCCTGCCGCCTGTGTCGGTCAAGGGCGCGCAGGCCGTGCGCGGCTACCAGCGGTTCGCGCTGGGCGGGGTGTTGCTGTTGTGCCAGCAGGCCCGCACACCGCCTGGCCAGGCGCGCGGCGCCGGCTGCGTGGCGCTGCGCCGCGACGCTGCGATTCCGTATCTGCAGGCGCCCGCCGTTGCCACGCCGGGCATCGAGCGGCCCCGGGCGAAGCGGCCTCGGCGGATGGAGACCGGCGTGTCCGGTTGACAGGCGTGAGGGCAGCGCGCCGCGCGGTTGCCGGCGCGCCGCGGCCGGCCGTCGCGGCCGGCGACCGGCCCCTGCGCCCTACAGCCCCAGCTGCCCCCAGATGTCGTCCACCCGCTTCTTGACGTCGGCGTCCATGGTGATGGGCGTGCCCCATTCGCGCTGGGTCTCGCCGGGCCATTTGTTGGTGGCGTCCAGGCCCATCTTGCCGCCCAGGCCGGACACCGGCGAGGCGAAGTCGAGGTAGTCGATGGGGGTGTTTTCGACCAGCAGCGTGTCGCGCACCGGATCCATGCGCGTGGTCATGGCCCACACCACTTCCTTCCAGTCGCGCGGATTGATGTCCTCGTCCACCACCACGATGAACTTGGTGTACATGAACTGGCGCAGGATGCTCCACAGCCCGAACATGACGCGCTTGGCGTGGCCGGCATACTGCTTGCGGATCGACACCACCGCCAGGCGGTAGCTGCAGCCCTCGGGCGGCAGGTAGAAGTCGACGATTTCCGGCAACTGGCGCCGCAGCAGCGGCACGAACACCTCATTGAGCGCCACGCCCAGCACGGCGGGCTCGTCGGGCGGCTTGCCGGTGTAGGTGGAGTGATAGATCGGATTGCGGCGCATGGTGATGCGCTCGACCGTGAACACCGGGAACCAGTCCTGCTCGTTGTAGTAGCCCGTGTGGTCGCCGTAGGGGCCTTCCAGCGCCATCTCGTAGTCGCTGTTGGGCGGCGGGTTGACGCCGTCCGGCACCACGGGGGCGATGGCGCGCGGATCCGACGACGGCAGCAGGTGGCCTTCCAGCACGATCTCGGCCCAGGCCGGCACCGACAGGTTGCTGCCCAGCGCCTGCGCCACCTCGGTGCGCGAGCCGCGCAGCAGGCCGGCGAACTGGTATTCGGACAGGCTGTCCGGCACCGGCGTGACCGCGCCCAGCGTGGTGGCCGGGTCGGCGCCCAGCGCCACGGCGATGGGGAAGGGCGTGCCCGGATGGGCCAGCGCGTGGTCGCGGAAATCGAGCGCGCCGCCGCGGTGCGACAGCCAGCGCATGATGAGCTTGTTCGGCCCCAGCAGCTGCTGGCGGTAGATGCCCAGGTTCTGGCGGCGGGCGTTAGGGCCGCGCGTGATCACCAGGCCCCAGGTCAAGAGCGGCGCCACGTCGCCGGGCCAGCAGGTCTGGATCGGCAGACGCGTCAGGTCCACGTCCTTGCCTTCCCAGACGATCTCCTGGCAGGCCGGACTCTTGACGTTCTTGGGGCTCATGTCCCACAGGGCCGACTTCAGCATCGACACCTTGGCCAGCGCGTCGCGAAAGCCCTTGGGCGCTTCGGGTTCGCGCAGCGAGGCCAGCAGCTCGCCGATGTCGCGCAGCGCGCTGACGTCGTCGGCGCCCATGCCGCGGGCCACCCGCGAGGGCGTGCCGAACAGGTTGGCCAGCACCGGCATCTCGGCCGGCTTGCCGTCGTGCCGGGCTTTTTCGAACAGCAGGGCGGGGCCCTCGGCGCGCAGCACGCGGTCGGAAATCTCGGTCATTTCCAGGCGCGTCGAGACCGGCGCGGCGATGCGTTTGAGCTCGCCCATGCGTTCGAGTTGAGCGAGGAAGTCTCTAAGGTCGCGGTATTTCACTACAGATCCCGGCTATTTGGTTACATCTTGGGGAGAAAGAGAGGTTAACATTGACTCCCTCTTTTTCCACGCAGGAGGTTTTATGCCCGATGCGTCAGTGGCCAGCCTGTTCAGGAACATGGCCCAAGGAGTGCACCAATATCTTGCCGAATCGCTGCGCATCTGCTCCGTCTACCTGGGCATCGCGGTGATCGTGACGGTAAGCATGGGATTCGCCCTGCCTGGTTTGCGCGACCAGGCATTGCAAGTGCACAAAGCCTTGTTGACCGCCCTCGCGCCTTCATCCATGCAGACCGGCGTCGAATCCGAAGCCGGGTCCGAATTCGGCGTCGATACTTCGTCGGCGATCGCCATGGCCGTGCCCACCGCGCCGTCCAGCAATGCGACCGGCATGCTGGGGCCTGCCCGCGCCGCGCCCGCGACGCCCAAGAAGCCTGCCATGGTCGCCACCGGCCCGCAGGCCGAAGCCTTGCGCAACTACATTTCGCGCAAGTACAAGGTCGCCTATGACGCGACCGGCCCGCTCCTGAACACCGTGTACAAGGTGGGCCGCGAGAAGCAGCTGGATCCGCTCCTGCTGCTGGCCGTGATCGCCATCGAGTCGCGCTACAACCCGCTGGCCGAGAGCCACGTCGGCGCGCAGGGCCTGATGCAGGTGATGACCAGCGTGCACCAGGACAAGTTCGATGCCGTCGGCAAGAACCCGCTGGACCCGGGCGCCAACATCGCCGTCGGGGCGACGATCCTGAGGGACTGCATCAACCGGCGCGGCTCGGTCGATGGCGGCCTGGCCTGCTACGTCGGCTCGACCGGGCCGGACGACAACGGCTACGGCGCCAAGGTGCAGGCCGAGCGCCGCCGCCTGGCGTTGGCCTCGGGCATCGCGCTGGCCCGGGATTGACCCTGGCCCGTGGCCTGAGGTGGCGGCCGCTGGCCGCTCGGCGCGCCGGGTAGCGCCGGCGCCGCGCTCATTGGAATGCCACCAGGATGGTGACCTGCTGGCTGAATGCCCCCGGCACCAGCGTTGTTCCCGTCTTCTCCAGTTCCGCCGAGTAATACAGATTCCTGGGGCGCAGGCTGGTGGTCAACGATTCGCTGTTATGCCAGGCGTTGAAAGTGATCGGCGTGACGCCGTTTTGCTTGATCTTCAGCGCGAGGCCATTTGGCGCCCCATCGGTGTTTTTCAGTTCTATGCCCCGGCCCAGGGACGTCAGCGCGGTGTTGCCCTCGGGTTCGAATTTGATCCGCAGGGGAACCACCATGCTGCCCAGGTCGAGGACGTTGAAACCGCCATCGCAGGCCGTGTCGAAATCCGCGACGATGGTGAACTGCTGCGGCTTGGGCAGGGGAAGATTGCCCGCGCTGTACGCCCGGCCCAGGTAGACCGAACCCGGCGTCGAGATCTTCGCGATGCAGGTCGGGATGAGGCTGATGGCCGTGGCGTTGTTCGAACCGATTTCGATGTGATTGGTGTGGATGAATCCGTAGTGCATCCTGACGAGGTCGGTGTACGCGGGGAAGTAGGCCCTGACGGGTCTGGTCGGAGGCGTGACGGTGACCAGCCGCAGCCTGCCGAGCAGCAACCCGTTTGCCGTCAACGTACTGTCCGTGGCGGACTTGGGGGCGTAGCTCTCGTTGCTCAAGGGGAATCTGTCGTCCGTCGTGTTGCCCGTCGGTACCCAGTCCGGATAGCCATTGATCTGAATGACGAGTTTCAGCCCGGCCTTGCGCAACTCGTTTATGACCGGCGCCAAGTTTGTGCCCGACACCAGGAACGGCTTCCTGGTTGCTGCTGTGTCGCTGACGCACACCCATGGCACGGGCGGCAGAGGGGCGTCATAGACGACCGTGCCTGGCGGATTGGACTTGTCCAGCGACAGTAGCGCTGGCGCGAATTGTCCGGGCGCGGCCTGTATCCCTTTGTTTTCGATGTAGTTGCCGGCCCGCGTCGGGTCGAGCTGGCACCCCGGCCCGACCGCATGGGCCGCCAGCGGCAGCAGGCAGGCGATGAGCCATCCCGCCGCCGCCAGCGCGCCACGCCGCGGGCGGCGGATCCTTGTCGTGTTCCGCTTGAACATGTATTGACTCTTGAAAAAGGGAAAGGCGGCCCGGTGCCGGTCGCCGCCCCGGAAAATATAGGTGGCCCGGGCCGGCAATGGCCGCGCCGCCATAGGCTTGGCTATTGCGTCCGGACGGCGCTGGCGGGAGGGCGAGGCGGGGCCATGGCCAGGCGGCGCGCCTGGGCGCGAGGAACGGGAAGGACCCGTTCCGCCCGGCGATTTTGCATGGCAAGGATTATCTGAACGTTAAGGTTTCGTCAGACGGAAAGGCGGGCCGGCGCGCGGCCGCCCGACCAGTGTATCGGCGCGTCCCGCCCGTGGCAGGCGCCCGCGCCGATATGGCGGCCCGGTCCGAGGCGGCCGGGCCGACGGGCGCGCCTCAGCGGCCCAGCAGCCTGCCCAGGCGGGCCACGGCTTCTTCCAGCCGGTCCAGGCCGGTGGCGTAGGAAAAGCGCATGGTGTGGTGGCCATGGGCGGGGCCGAAGTCCAGGCCGGGCACGGCGGCGATGCCGGCTTCCAGCAGCAGGCGTTGCGAGAAGCTGGCGCTGTCTGTGCCGAAGTCGCTGATGTCGGCGTAGATGTAGAAGGCGCCGTCCGGCTTGACCGGCACCTTCAGGCCCAGGCGTTCGAACTCGGGCAGCAGGTAGTCGCGGCGCTGCTTGAAGGCTTCGCGGCGGTGTTCAAAGGTGCGCAGGGCGTCGGGCGTGAAGCAGGCCAGGGCGGCATGCTGCGCCAGCGTGGGGGCGCAGATGGCCAGGCTGCCGGCGATCTTCTCGACCGGGGCGGCCATGTCCTCGGGCACGATCATCCAGCCCAGGCGCCAGCCGGTCATGTGGAAATACTTCGAGAAGCTGTTGATGACGATGATGTCGTCGTCCAGCGTCAGCGCCGAGCGCGCCTGGCCTTCATAGGACAGGCCCAGGTAGATCTCGTCGACGATGGCGAAGCCGTGGCGGGCGCGCACCTCGGCCAGCAGCCTGGACAGTTCGCCGTGGTCGATGGAGGTGCCGGTGGGGTTGCTGGGCGAGGCCACCAGCACGCCCTGGGTGGCGTCGGTCCACTGCTGCGCCACGTCCTCGGCCGACAGCTGGAAACGCTTGGCGGCGGAGCTGGGGATCAGGCGCGGCCGGCCGCCGGCGGCCAGCACGAAGTTGCTGTTGGCGGGGTAGGACGGGTCCGGCATCAGGACTTCGCCGCCGGGGTTGACCAGGGCGGCGCAGGCCAGGGTCAGGGCGCCCGAGGCGCCGGCCGTGACGATGACGCGCCGCGGGTTGATCGTGGCGCCGAACTGGTCGTGGTAGAACTGGGCGATCGCCTCGCGCAGCGGCATCAGGCCGGCGGGGGCGCTGTAGCCGCTCTGGCCGGCCTGGGCCGCGCGCTGCAGCGCTTCCACGACCTGGGGCGGCGCGGTAAAGTCCGGTTCGCCGATGCCCAGGCTGATGATGTCCTTGCCCGCCGCCTGCAGCGCCTGCGCCTGCTTGAACAGCTCGACGACCTGGAAGGTCAGGAATTCGTTGGTACGGGCGGCAAGGCGGGGCATCGGACTCTCGAAGGCTACTTGAAGCGGAATAAAGGGAATTGTAGTCATGCAGCCATCACGGCGCGCTTTCCTCCTGGGCCGGCGGCCCGCCCAGACGCCCTGGGCCACCTTCCTGCAACGGCTGGGGCTGTTGTGCCAGGGGACGCTGCGCGACCTGGGCGCGACGGCGGGCGAGGGGCCGCGCGCGGTGTTGACGCCGGCGCGCGAGGGCGATGTGACGCATGCGCGCGCGCTGTGCGCCGAATACGGCGTGACACTGGCGCTGGACGATGCCGATGGGCCGTTCACGCCGGTCGACGGCCCGCTGCTGCGGGTCGATCCCGGTCGCCTGGCGGGCCTGGCGCGGCTGGCCGGGGCGGCGCCGCGCTGGC
>NZ_CADIJR010000102.1 GCF_902859645.1 Achromobacter insuavis
CGCGGTGGCAAGCCGGCGGGCGGCGGTCGCGGCGGCAACAAGGCTGACGGTCCGCGCGCCGGTGGCGGCGGCTCGGGCGGCGGCAACAAGGGTCCGGGCGCTGGCGGCAAGCCGCGCGCGGCCCGCAATGCGGGTTCGTCCCGTGGCGACGACTGGCAGCCTCGCGGCGCGTCGGCGCATGAATCGCGCCTGGGCGTGATGGGCGGCCGGGGCGGCCGGGGGCGCTAAACCCGCGCCACAGCGGCGTCCGCGCGGCGCCGCTGGCTGGATCCGTCCCACATAAACGTAAGCCCGTGACGAATCAGGCGTTTTTCCGGTTTATCTGGTAAAATCAATGGTTTTCATGGCTTCGCGTCTGTCGGCCCGCGCCGTTGCTTTGCCGCTCATGCGGCGTTTTTCATGGGTGCGCGGGTTGTACAGGTTGTATGGGCTGACGGGTCGCTGGGTGAGTCGTTGGCCGGTTTCATGGCTGGAATCCATGTGGCCGCAGTGGTTTTGCGGCGCAGAGGGTCCCGGTGAAACGGGTCTGGGCTGACTGCCCTCGCGGAGTTGGCGGGTGCGTCGCAAGGGCGGCGCGAGCCGAAATTTAGGTCGCAATATAGGGCACTGCCCAGCATTGCTCCTTACGTGCAGTAGGGTGGCGGCTGGGCACTGTGCAATACGGTGGGCTGGGCGTGCAGCCCATTTTTTTTGAGTATATGGCTGATTTATTCGCATTGACCGAAGAGGCACTGGCCGGCATGGACGTCGAACTCGTCGACGTCGAACGTGCCGCGCTGGGCCTTTTGCGCGTCACGATCGATCGGGTCGGCGGTGTGCGCATCGAAGACTGCGAGCAAGTGTCCCGCCAATTGTCGCGGGTGTACGAGGTCGAGAACATCGACTACAAGCGGCTGGAAGTCGGTTCGCCGGGCATTGACCGCCCGCTGCGCAACGAGGCCGAGTTCCGCCGTTTCGCAGGCGAACGCATCGAGATCAAGCTGCGCGAGGCATTGGACGGACGCAAGGTCTTTTCCGGCACGTTGACCGTGCCCGAAGACGCGCCCGCAGCCCCGGACGCCGCGGCTGGGATGCAAAAGACCGTGTTCGGTCTCGAATTTGAGGCAAAAAAGAACGAAGTCCAGGTGTTGAATTTCACGGTCGAGGATATCGAGCGTGCAAAACTGGATCCCGTTCTGGATTTCAAGGGCAAAAAGCGATGAGTCGCGAAATTCTTCTGTTGGTCGATGCCTTGGCGCGTGAAAAGAACGTCACGCGTGATGTCGTGTTCGGGGCGCTGGAAAGCGCGCTGGCCTCGGCCATGAAAAAGCGCTTCAAGGATGATGCGGACATTCGTGTTGCCATCGATCGTGAAACCGGTGACCACGAAGGTTTCCGCCGCTGGCTGGTGGTGCCCGACGAAGCGGGCCTGCAAGAGCCCGACAAGCAGGAAATGCTGTCGGACGCCGTCGAGATCGTGCCCAACATCCAGGTGGGTGAGTACATCGAGGAACCGCTCGAGCCGATCGAGTTCGGCCGTATCGGCGCCCAGGCCGCCAAGCAGGCGATCCTGCAGAAGATCCGTGACGCCGAGCGCGAGCAGGTCCTGAACGACTTCCTCGACCGCGGCGAAACCATCGTGTCCGGCACCATCAAGCGCATGGACAAGGGCGATGCCATCATCGAGACCGGCAAGATCGAAGCGCGCCTGCCGCGCTCCGAAATGATCCCGAAGGAAAACCTCCGGGTCGCCGACCGCGTCCGCGCTTTCGTCCTGCGCGTCGACCATGCGGCCCGCGGCCAGCAGGTGATCCTGTCGCGCACCTCGCCCGAGTTCATCCGCCAGCTGTTCGAGAACGAAGTGCCCGAGATCGAGCAGGGCCTGCTCGAGATCAAGGCGGCGGCGCGTGACGCCGGCGTGCGTGCGAAGATCGCCGTGGTGGCATACGATAAGCGTATTGACCCGATCGGCACCTGCGTCGGCATGCGCGGTTCGCGCGTGACCGCCGTGCGCAACGAGCTGGGCGGCGAGCAGGTCGACATCGTGCTGTGGTCGGAAGATCCCGCGCAGTTCGTCATCGGCGCCCTGGCGCCGGCCAATGTCGAGTCCATCGTGGTGGACGAAGACAAGCACGCGATGGACGTGGTGGTCGACGAGGAAAACCTGCCGAAGGCGATCGGCGCCAAGGGTCAGAACGTGCGCCTGGCGTCCGAGCTGACCGGCTGGCAGATCAACATCATGACGCCGGAAGAAAGCCTGAACCGCCAGGAAGTCGAGCGTTCGGGCCTGCGCACCACGTTCATGAACAAGCTGGACGTCGATGAGGAAGTCGCCGACATCCTGATCGACGAAGGTTTCACCGGTATCGAGGAAATCGCCTACGTCCCCATGCAGGAACTGCTGGAGATCGAGGCGTTCGACGAAGACACCATCAACGAGTTGCGCGCCCGTGCCCGCAATGCGCTGCTGACCGAGGCCATCGCCCAGGAAGAGCGCCTTGAGACCGCGCAGGATCTGCTTGAACTCGAAGGCGTGACGCCGGAACTGGCTGCCAAGCTGGCCGAGCGTCAAGTGCATACGCGTGATGATCTGGCCGAACTGGCGACGGACGAGCTGGCGGAAATCGCCGGCCTGACCGAGCAGGAAGCCAGCGACCTCATCATGCGTGCCCGCGCCCATTGGTTCGATGAAGAATAACCAAAAGGACACGGGTCTGCGGCGGATGGCCGTCAAGTCCGCCGCATGTTCACGTTGTTTGTAATAGCTGCATATAGGGAAGAGAGAGCCTAATGTCGAGTAACACCGTCGCCCAGTTCGCTACCGAGCTGAAAATGCCTGCCAATGTGCTGCTGGAACAGCTGCGCTCGGCTGGCGTTGACCTCAAATCGGTGGACGATTCCGTCACCGACAGCGACAAGGCGAAATTGCTCGAATCGCTGCGTCGCGCCCACGGCGCGACCGAAGGCAAGAAGATCACCTTGACGCGCCGCCAGACCTCCGAGATCCGCCAGGCTGATGCCACCGGCCGCTCGCGCACCATCCAGGTCGAGGTCCGCAAGAAGCGCGTGTTCGTCAAGCGTGATCCCTCCGAAATCGCCCTTGAGCAAGCCGCCGCCGCCCGCGCCGAAGAGGAAGCGGGCGCGGAAGAAGCCCAGCAGGTGTCCGCACCGGCCGCGCCCGAAGTGGTCGCGCCGGTCGAACCGCGCGACGCCGCGCCGGTCCAGGCTCCCGCTCCGGCCCCGGTGCAAGAGCCCGTTGCTGTAGAAGCGCCCGCGCCGGTTGAAGCGCCCGCGCCTGTTGAATCCGTCGCGGCCGAAGTGCCCGCCCCCGTCGCGGCTCCCGCCGCCGAAGTCCAGGCCCAGCCTGAACCGGAACCGACGCCGGCGCCCGCTCCTGCCGAGCCCGTGGCCGAAGAGGCCAAGCCCGAAGTCAAGACTGAATCCACCGAGCCCAAGGCTGAAGAAGCCAAGCCGGAACCCGTTGTGCTAGCCAATAAGTCCGAACCATCGTCCTCCCAGGCCGCCGCGCCTGTCGCCCAGGTGCCGCCTGCCGCGAAGTCTGAACCCCTGAAATCCGCCGCCAAGCCGGTCGAGTCCGCTGCGCCCGCCGCCAAGGTCGGCAACCGCATCGACAACCGCCGCGCCGGCCCGCCGCTCGCCGCCTCCGCCACTGGCGCTGGCCGCGACGAGGCCCGCCGTGCCGCCGAGGCCGAAGCCGCCGCGCTGCGCGAGATGCTGAACCGCCCGCGCAAGGTGCTGCGCGCTCCCGAACCGGAAGCGCCCGCCGCCGCGGCCGCCCCGATCTCGGGCACGCTGCACAAGCCGGCCGGCAAGGCCGCCGCCGCGCCTGGCGCCAAGAAGGATGCCAAGCCCGCCGCGCCCGGCACCAAGAAGACCATCAAGACCGCCGAAGTCGCTTCGACCTGGTCGGATGACGCTTCGCGCAAGAAGCCGGCCGACAAGCCGGCGGCGCCGGCCAGCCGTGACGGCTGGCGCGCCGGCGGCAAGGGCGGTGGCAAGAGTGGCGGCCGTGGCGGCCGCAACCAGCAGAACGACCGCCGCAACGAGCCCGCGCCGCAGGAATTCATCGCGCGTGAAGTGCACGTGCCGGAAACCATCAGCGTGGCCGACCTGGCCCACAAGATGTCCGTCAAGGCCGCCGAGGTCATCAAGCAATTGATGAAGCTGGGCCAGATGGTCACCATCAACCAGGTGCTGGACCAGGAAACGGCCATGATCGTGGTCGAGGAACTGGGCCACGTGGCGATCGCCGCCAAGCTCGACGACCCGGAAGCCTTCCTGGACGAAACCGCCAGCGTGTCGGAAGCCGAACAGCTGCCGCGCGCCCCGGTCGTGACCGTGATGGGCCACGTCGACCACGGCAAGACCTCGCTGCTGGACTACATCCGCCGCGCCAAGGTCGCCGCGGGCGAAGCCGGCGGCATTACGCAGCACATCGGCGCCTACCACGTGGAAACCGAGCGTGGCATGGTGACCTTCCTGGATACCCCGGGCCACGAGGCGTTCACCGCCATGCGTGCCCGCGGCGCCAAGGCCACCGACATCGTCATCCTGGTCTGCGCGGCCGACGACGGCGTGATGCCGCAGACGCGCGAAGCCATCCACCATGCCAAGGCCGCGGGCGTGCCGATGGTGGTGGCGATGACCAAGATCGACAAGCCCAGCGCCAACCCCGAGCGCGTCAAGCAGGAACTGGTCGCCGAGGAAGTGGTGCCGGAAGAATACGGCGGCGACGTGCCGTTCGTGCCGGTGTCGGCCAAGACCGGCGAGGGCATCGACGCGCTGCTCGAGAACGTGCTGCTGCAAGCCGAACTGCTGGAACTGAAGGCGCCGGTCGACGCGCCCGCCAAGGGCCTGGTGATCGAAGCCCGCCTGGACAAGGGCCGCGGCCCGGTCGCGACCATCCTGGTCCAGAGCGGCACGCTGAACCGCGGCGACGTGGTGCTGGCTGGCGCCAGCTTCGGCCGCGTCCGCGCCATGCTCGACGAGAACGGCAAGCCGATCCAGGCCGCCGGCCCGTCGATCCCGGTGGAAATCCAGGGCCTGACCGAAGTGCCGGCCGCCGGCGACGAACTGATGGTGCTGTCCGACGAGCGCAAGGCGCGCGAAATCGCGCTGTTCCGCCAGGGCAAGTTCCGCGACGTCAAGCTGGCTCGCCAGCAGGCCGCCAAGCTGGAGTCGATGTTCGACAACCTGGGCGAAGGCACCCAGACCCTGGCGTTGATCGTCAAGACCGACGTCCAGGGTTCGCAGGAAGCGCTGGTGCAGTCGCTGACCAAGCTGTCGACCGACGAAGTGCGCGTGCAAGTGGTGCACGCGGCCGTGGGTGGCATCTCGGAAAGCGACATCAACCTGGCGATCGCCTCGAACGCCGTGGTGATCGGCTTCAACGTCCGCGCCGAAGCCAGCGCCAAGAAGCTGGCCGAGACCAACGGCATCGACGTGCGCTACTACAACATCATCTACGACGCCGTGGACGAGGTGAAGGCAGCCATGTCGGGCATGTTGGCGCCCGAGAAGAAGGAAGAGATCATCGGCCTGGTCGAGATCCGCGAGGTCTACAGCATCTCCCGCATCGGCAACATCGCCGGTTGCATGGTGCTCGACGGCCTGGTGCGTCGCGATTCGCAGGTCCGCCTGCTGCGCAACAACGTGGTCCAGTGGACCGGCCAGCTCGATTCGCTGCGCCGCTTCAAGGACGACGTCAAGGAAGTCAAGTCGGGCTTCGATTGCGGTCTTACGCTGCGCGGCAACAACGACATCCAGGTGGGCGACCAGCTGGAAGTCTTTGAAATCAAGGAAATCGCGCGTACGCTGTAAGGCGTCGCGAGGCATTGTTTCTAATGAGCCGTCACAAGTCCAAAGCCATCCCCGGTCGCAATCTGCGACTGGCCGACCAGATCCAGAAGGATCTGGCCGGGATCATCCAGCGCGAGATCGACACGACCCGCGCTGGCTTGATCACGCTCTCCGGTGTGGAACTGTCGACCGACTACGCGCATGCCAAGGTGTATTTCACGGTCCTGGGCGCCGAGCCCGAGGCCGCGACCGCCTTGCTGAACGAGAAGGCCGGCTGGCTGCACTCCCAGCTGTACAAGCTGCTGCACATTCACACTGTCCCCACTTTGCGCTTCTTCCACGACGAGCAGATTGCCCGTGGTATCGAAATGTCGATCCTCATCGACCGCGCAAACCGGCCCGGCCCGCACTCGGGCGTGCCCGACGAACCTGAAGACCAGTCCTGATCGGGCTGTCGTCACTGCTTTAATTTCCGGATTCCGACGATGGCTAAACGACGCGGGCTTGCGCTCGACGGTGTGCTGTTGCTCGACAAACCCGTAGGTTTGTCGAGCAACCACGCGCTGCAACGCGCCAAGCGTGCCATGGACGCGGCGAAAGCCGGCCATACCGGCACCCTCGACCCCTTCGCCACCGGCCTGCTGGTGTGCTGCATGGGCCGGGCAACCAAGATTTCCGGCGCGATGCTCAACGCCGACAAGGCATATCGCGCTACGCTTCAATTTGGCGAGGAAACCGATTCGGGCGACCTGACCGGCAACGTGGTGTCCACCGCCGCCCCCGGCTTCGTGGTCGAGGAGCAGGCCCTGCGCGATGCGCTGTCACGTTTCTCGGGCACGATCGAGCAGATTCCGCCCATGTATTCGGCGCTCAAGCGCGACGGCAAACCGTTGTACGAATACGCGCGGCAGGGCATCGAGCTGGAACGCCCGCCGCGGCAGATTACGATTTACCGCATCGAGCTGCTGTCCCTGAACGGGACGCAGGCAGAGATCGATGTGGCTTGCAGTAAAGGCACATACATCCGGACGCTGGCCCAGGACATCGGGCGCGCGCTGGGCTGTTACGCCCACCTGGCGGCGCTGCGGCGCACGCACGTCGGGCCATTTTCTCTGGAACGCGCCGTTGCGCTGGATGCCTTGCAGGCGATGCCAGACCCCAAGCAGGCATTGCTTGCACTGAACGAATTGCCGGCGGGCTTGCTGCCCGCCACCACCTTAAAGGACTCGCTATGACTCGCGCCTTGCGCAACGTCGCCATCATCGCCCACGTGGACCACGGTAAAACCACCCTGGTCGACCAGCTGCTGCGCCAATCCGGCACCTTCCGCGAAAACCAGGCGCTGACCGAACGGGTCATGGACTCGAACGACCTGGAAAAAGAACGCGGCATCACGATTCTGGCCAAGAACTGTGCCGTTGAATACGAAGGCACGCACATCAACATCGTCGACACCCCGGGGCACGCGGACTTCGGTGGCGAAGTCGAGCGCGTGCTGTCGATGGTCGACGGCGTGCTGCTGCTGGTCGATGCCGTCGAAGGCCCGATGCCGCAGACCATCTTCGTGACCCGCAAGGCGCTGGCCCTGGGCCTCAAGCCCATCGTGGTGGTCAACAAGGTCGACCGTCCGGGCGCCCGCACCGACTTCGTCATCAACGCCACGTTCGACCTGTTCGACAAGCTGGGCGCGACCGACGAGCAGCTGGACTTCCCGGTGGTGTACGCCTCTGGCCTGTCCGGCTACGCCGGCCTGAGCGCCGACGTGCGCGAAGGCGACATGCGTCCGCTCTTCGAAGCCATCCTGCAGCACGTGCCGCAGCGTGACGACGATCCCAACGGCCCGCTGCAGATGCAGATCATCTCGCTGGACTACAACAGCTACGTCGGCAAGATCGGCGTGGGCCGCATCAACCGCGGCCGCATGCGTCCCGGCATGGAAGTGGCCTACAAGTTCGGTCCCGAGGGCCAGGGCGGCCGCGGCCGCATCAACCAGGTGCTGAAGTTCCACGGCCTGGAGCGCATCGTGGTGGATGAAGCCGAAGCCGGCGACATCGTGCTGATCAACGGTATCGAAGACCTGGGCATCGGCTGCACCGTGACCGACCCGGTGACGCAGGACGTGCTGCCGATGCTGCGCATCGACGAGCCGACGCTGACCATGAACTTCATGGTCAACACCTCGCCGCTGGCCGGCCGTGAAGGCAAGTTCGTCACCAGCCGCCAGCTGCGCGACCGCCTGGACCGCGAACTGAAATCGAACGTGGCGCTGCGCGTGCGCGACACCGGCGACGACACCGTGTTCGAAGTGTCGGGCCGCGGCGAACTGCACCTGACGATTCTGCTGGAAACGATGCGCCGCGAAGGCTACGAGCTGGCCGTGTCGCGTCCGCGCGTGGTGTTCAAGGAAGTCGACGGCGTGAAGTGCGAGCCGTTCGAATCGCTGACCATCGACGTCGAAGACGCCCACCAGGGCGGCGTGATGGAAGAACTGGGCCGCCGCAAGGGCGATCTGCAGGACATGCAGCCGGACGGCCGTGGCCGCACCCGCCTGGAATACCTGATCCCCGCCCGTGGCCTGATCGGCTTCCAGAACGAGTTCCTGACGCTGACGCGCGGCACCGGCCTGATGAGCCACATCTTCCACGAATACGCGCCCATCAAGGAAGGCTCGATCGGCGAGCGCCGCAACGGCGTGCTGATCAGCCAGGACAACGGCGACGCCGTGGCCTACGCGCTGTGGAAGCTGCAGGATCGCGGCCGCATGTTCGTGAACCCGGGCGATGCGCTGTACGAAGGCATGATCATCGGCATCCACAGCCGTGACAACGACCTGGTCGTGAACCCGATCAAGGGCAAGCAGCTGACCAACGTGCGCGCCTCGGGCACCGACGAAGCCGTGCGTCTGGTGCCCCCGATCCAGATGTCGCTGGAATACGCCGTGGAATTCATCGACGACGACGAACTGGTCGAAATCACGCCCAAGTCGATCCGCCTGCGCAAGCGTCACCTGCAGGAAAACGACCGCAAGCGCGCCGCACGCGAATCCGCCGTGTAAGGCGAGGCGGGACGTCTGTCCCGCGCGCCTGGCAATCGGAAAAGCCGCACACCCTTCGGGGTGCGCGGCTTTTTTCATTCATGGCCGGAGGCTTGCCGGCGGCGCGGCGCAGCGGCCGCCGCCCGTGCGCCGGCACGCGGGCTCAGGCATGCTGGTGCCGGTATTCCTGGGTCTTGCCGCCATAGCCATAGGCCGCCGCGCGCGCGTCGATCACGTGCACGTAGGAGCATTCGTGCAGCTCGCCCAGGATCTCGCTGAAGGACGCGTAGATCTCCTGGATGAAGCGCGCCTTCTCGGCCTTGGTGTTGGTCTCGTCGGTGACGCTGATATCCAGGTGGAAGGCGTTCCTGCCCGCTTCCGACAGCGGGCGCGCGCCGATGAACCACTGGTCGTGGGGGATGTTCTGCAGCGTGATGGCGATGACCGGCAGTTTCTTGCCGAGCACGGATTGGGTCAATCCGGCGACCGAATCGACGATGCGGCGGGTGCGGGCGGCGTCGGGCTGGCCGGAAACGTGGATGACGATGTGGGGCATGACAGGCTCCTTGGGTGAGGGGAATGGAGCCAGTGTAGGGACCGCATTGACATCGGAAAAGCGGGAATTTACGATTTCAGTCATCGTATAAGCCGTTGGATAAATCATGTCCGGATTCGATCTCGACCAGCTGCGCACCCTGGTGGCGGTGCTGGACGCCGGGAGCCTGACCGCCGCCGCGCCCAAGGTGTTCCTGTCGCAGTCGTCGGTCAGCGAGCAGATGCGCAAGCTGGAGGAACGGGCCGGCCAGCCGCTGCTGATCCGCGGCAAGGCGGGCGTGATCGCCACCCCCGCCGGCGAGCGCCTGCTGGCCCACGCGCGCGCCATCCTGGCGCTGAGCGACGAGGCCTTTCGCGACCTGCGCGGCGTGGCGCTGCGCGGCGAGCTGCGGCTGTGCATCACCGACTACTTCCGCCCCGGTGACGTGGCGCGGCTGCTGCGGCGGCTGAACGAGCAGTACCCGCAGGTGCGCATGCACGTCACCATCATGAAGAGCGGCACCATCGAAGCCGCCTACGAACGCGGCGAGGTCGATGTCGGCATCTCGATGGTGATCCAGGAGCGCGGCGCGTCGAAAGGGCGGCCGCAGGGGCCGTTGCTGCGACGCGAGTCATTGCTGTGGATGGCGGCCGAGGGCGCGCTGGCGCCGCCGGAGCCGCTGCCGTTGCTGGCGTTGCCCGAGACCTGCGCGTTGCGCCAATACGCCGAGCGGCTGCTGGCGCGGCGCGCGGTGCCGTACGCGGTGGCGCACGTGGCCTCGGGCGTGGCGGGGTTGCAGCTGGCGATCGCGGCGGGGCTGGGCGTGGCCTGCCTGAACGAATCGGCGCTGACGCCCGGCATCGGCCGCCTGCAGGCGCCGGGCCTGCCGCCCTTGCCCGATGTCGAGTTCCGCCTGCTGCCGCCGCGACCGGGCGAAGACCCTTTTATCGGTCAGGCGCGCGAGGCGATCGAGCGGGCGCTGCGTTGAGCCGGCCTCGGCGCGGAGGCTAGGGGGCCTGCCGGTCCGGCGCGCGCATCAGCCAGTGCAGGAATTCGCGGCCCGGGCCGGCCTCGCCCACGAGGGCGCCGATGGGCTGGAACGCACCCGGCGACTCGATCCGCAGTCGCTGGAAATGGCCGTGCTGCAGATACCAGCCGGCCAGCGTCAGCGGCACCATGGCCAGCGCCTGCTGCGCCTGCATGACCGCGATCAGCAGCGGCATGGGCGGCGCGGCGCTGGCCAGGCGGCACAGCCGCGGCACCACGCCGGCGCGCTCGAAGAAGGCGGTAAAGACGGCGTGGATCGCCAGTTCGGGCCGCGGCTGTATCCAGAGCTGGGACGTCACCTGGGCCAGGGTGGGCGCGGCGTCGCCGGCCAGCAGGGGATGGCCGGGCGTGGCGACGATGACGGCGGCATCCTGTCGCAGCGGCACGAATTCCAGGCCGGCGGGCACCGCTTCCGGACGCCGGCACAGCAGCAGGTCCAGGTTGCCGGCGGCCGCCAGCGGCAGCAGCTGTTCGCGGCTGCCTTCCTGGAAGTCCACCTGCAGGTCGGGATGGGTCCGCATGTAGGCCGGCAGGCGTTCGGCCAGCAGGCCGCTGCTGGCCGCCGGGATGGCGCCCAGGCGCAGGTTGCCCGAGGCCCCGCCACGCAGGGCGGCCACCGAGTCGGTCGAGGCGCGCAGCGTGGTGAGCATGCCGCGCGCGCAATCGGCCATCAGTTGTCCGCTGCGGGTGGTGCGCATGCCGCGGGCGTGGCGCTCGAACAGTTCCACGCCCAGCAGGGATTCGATGTCGGCCAGGGCGTGGGTGGCGGCGGGCTGGCTCATGCCGATCTGGGCGGCGGCCTGCTGCAGGCTGCCCAGTTCGGCCACGCCGGCCAGCAGTTGCAGGTGACGCAGGCGGCCCTTGGCCAGCAGGCGGGCAAGCAGGGTAGCGGGGGCGACATCCATGGCGCGGGGGAATGAGCTATTCAAAATGCGAATATATGAGTCCATTAATGTATTTGAAATAAGGATATGCTCTGCCCAGAATGGCGTGACGCCGGCTACCGGTTTCCATTCGAGGATGCGCCGTTCCATGAAGTCCCGTCTGTTGCATGCTGTCGTCTGCGCCGCCCTGGCCGGCGCTTCTTCCGTGGCGCTCGCGCAGGGCGCCTATCCCTCGCAGCCGGTGCGCCTGATCGTGCCGTTCGCGCCCGGCGGTTCCACCGACGTGCTGGCGCGGGCCGTGGCCGATGGCCTGCGCAAGCAGCTGGGCCAGAGCGTGGTGGTGGAAAATCGCGCCGGCGCTGGCGGCCTGATCGGCACCGAGGCGGTGGCGCGCGCCGAACCCGATGGCTACACCCTGGGCATGGCCACGGTCAGCACCATGGCGGTCAATCCGCTGCTGTACGGCACCGCCCGCGTCGATCCGGCGACCCAGTTGAAGCCGGTCGGTTCGGTGGCGAACGTGCCGGTGGTGTGGATGGTCAACCCGGCGTTTCCGGCGACCGACTTCGCCCAGTTCCTGGCCGAACTGCGCGCCCATCCCGGCAAGTATTCCTTCGGTTCGCCGGGCGTCGGTTCGCTTGGCCACCTGAACCTGGCGGCGATGAATGCCGACCTCAAGGTCGAGGTGCTGCACGTGCCGTACCGCGGCATGGGGCCGGCGCTGACCGCCGCGGTGGGCGGCGAGGTGCAGGTGCAGCAGGACCAGTACGCCTCGGCGCAGTCGCTGATCAAGGCGGGCAAGCTGCGCCCGATCGCGGTGGCCGCGCCGACGCGCCTGGCGGGCCTGCCGCAATTGCCGACGCTGGCCGAACTGGGCTATCCGCAGTTGAACGCGCTGGGCCAGACCTGGTTCGGCCTGGTGGCGCCGGCCGGCACGCCCGACGCGGTGGTGGGCAAGCTCAATGACGCGGTGCGGCAAGCCATGGCGGATCCGGCGCTGGTGCAGCGCCTGGCCGGCCTGGGCGCCGAGCCCGACACCGGCACGCCGCAGGCCTTCGGCCAGCGCATCGCGCAGACGCTGGCCGCCAACCGCAAAATCATTGAAACTGCGGCCATCAAGCTTGACGAGTAAGCGTTGCACCGCCGGTGGCGTGTCGTCGCCGGCGCGGGTAGATCCTGTAGAACCAATCCTGTAGAACCGCCACTGGAGACACGATGGGAGCCATCGACAAACTTGCCCCGTTCATCGACGCCCGCAGCGACCGCTATGCGGAACTGAGCGACCGCATCTGGAGCCTGGCCGAGCTGCGCTATGACGAGCACAAATCGGCCGAACTGCACATCGCCATGCTGGAAGAGGCCGGCTTTCGCGTCACCCGCGACGCGGCCGGCATCCCGACGGCGTTCGTCGCCGAGGCCGGCGCGGGCGGCCCGGTCATCGGCATCCTGGGCGAATACGACGCCCTGTCGGGCCTGAGCCAGGAGAGCGGCGCCTACGCCTGCCAGCCGTCGCCGGAAACGCCCAATGGCAACGGCCATGGCTGCGGCCACCACCTGCTGGGCACGGCCGCGCATTTCGCCGCGGTGGCGGTCAAGGAATTCCTGGAGAGCAACGGCCTGCCGGGCCGCATCCGCTTCTACGGCTGTCCGGCCGAGGAGGGCGGGTCGGGCAAGACCTTCATGGCGCGCGCCGGGCTGTTCGACGACCTGGACGCGGCGCTGACCTGGCATCCGGCTTCGCACACCGGCATCTTCCACCAGTCGTCGCTGGCCAACATCCAGGCCTATTTCCGCTTTCGCGGCGTTGCCGCGCATGCCGCCAATTCGCCGCACCTGGGGCGCAGCGCGCTGGACGCGGTGGAGTTGATGAACGTGGGCGTGAACTATCTGCGCGAGCACATGGTGCCGGACGCGCGGGTGCACTACGCCGTGACCAACAGCGGCGGCATCTCGCCCAACGTGGTGCAGGCCCGCGCCGAGGTGCTGTACCTGGTGCGCGCGCCCATCAATTCGCAGGCCGCCGAGCTGTATGAACGGGTCAAGAACGTGGCCCGCGGCGCGGCGCTGATGACCGATTGCGAGCTGGAGATCGTGTTCGACAAGGCCTGCTCGAACTACATCCCCAACGGTGTGCTCAACCAGGTCATGTACGCCAACATGCAGGCGCTGCAGGGGCCCGCGTACACCGAAGGTGAACAGCAGGCCGCGCGCCGCATGTGGGACGCGATTTCCGCCGATGACATCGACAATGCCGGCAAGAACCTGGGGGCGGTGCTGCGCAATCCGACGCCGCTGTTCAGTGGCGTGGCGCCGTACGAACCGGGCAAGCGCGAGATCAGCTATGGCTCGACCGACGTCGGCGACGTCAGCTGGGTGACGCCCACGGCGCAGTGCTGGGGCGCCTGCTATGCCTACGGCACGCCGTTCCATTCGTGGCAGATGGTGGCGCAGGGCAAGCTGTCGCTGGCGCACAAGGGCATGGTGCACGCGGCCAAGGTCATCGCGGCCACCGCCGCCGATCTGTACGGCCAGCCCGAGGCGCTGGCGCGCGCCAAGGAAGAACTGCGGGAGATGCGCCGCGGCCAGCCCTATGTCTGCCCGATTCCGGCCGACGTGCTGCCGTCGTTCATGCGCAAATAAGCGGGGCGGGACGGCCGCTGGCGGCGGCCGCCCGGAGTGTCCGGCCCGCGCGCGGCGGGCCGGCGCCGGTCAGGCCGGCAGCGACGGCGCGTATTGCGCTTCCGTGCTGGCCTTCTGGTGGAATTCGACCACCTTGCGCACGACCTTGCGCGGATCGTCCTCGATGATGAAAAGATCCAGGTCATGCGCGCCGATCATGCCGTTGCCCAGCACCTGGCCGCCCAGCCATTCGACCAGGCCCGACCAGTACTCGCTGCCCACCAGCACGATGGGCGCGGGCGGGACCTTGCCGGTCTGGATCAGCGTCAACGCTTCGAAGAGCTCGTCCAGGGTGCCGAAGCCGCCCGGCATCGCCACGTAGGCGAAGCTGTGCATGAAAAACGTGGCTTTGCGTGAAAAAAAGTACTCAAACGATAGACTGATGGTTTGATACTCGTTGTTGTGCGCTTCGTGCGGCAGGCTGATGTTCAGCCCGATGCTGGTGCCGCCGGTTTCGAACGCGCCCTTGTTGGCGGCTTCCATGATGCCCGGGCCGCCGCCCGCGATGACCGCAAAACCCGCCTCGGCCAGGGCGGCCGAGATTGCCACGGTGGTTTCGTAGTGGGGGGAGTTGCGGCTGACGCGCGCACTGCCAAAGACACTGACTGCCGGCCCGATGTTCGCCAGCTTTTCGGCCGCCGTCCGTATCTCTGACATAATCAGCGGAATTTGTTTTTCGGCGGGCGTCGCCGCAATTGTTGCCGCAGTTGTTGCCATATCTGCCTTTGTAACCATGAAAAAAACCTTATTGCTGGTCGACGGTTCAAGCTACTTGTACCGCGCTTTTCACGCTATGCCTGATTTGCGCAATGCGCAAGGCGAACCTACGGGTGCGCTGTACGGCGTGGTCAATATGTTGCGCAAGCTTGTATCCGACTATAAGGCAGAGTATGCCGCATGTATTTTCGATGCGCGTGGCAAGACCTTCCGGGACGACCTGTACCCGGAATACAAGTCGCACCGCCCGCCCATGCCGGAAGACCTGGCGGCCCAGATCGAACCCATCCACCGCGCCGTGCGCGCGCTGGGCTGGCCGGTGCTGGCCATCGAGGGCGTCGAGGCCGATGACGTGATCGGCACGCTGGCCTGCCGCGCCGCCGAGCGCGGCGTGCACACGGTGGTGTCCACCGGCGACAAGGACCTGGCGCAACTGGTCAACAGCCACGTCACGCTGGTCAACACCATGAGCGGCGAGGTGCTGGACGAGGCCGGCGTGGTCAACAAGTTCGGCGTGCCGCCGGACCGCATCGTCGACTACCTGATGCTGGTGGGCGATACCGTCGACAACGTGCCGGGCGTGACCAAGGTCGGCCCCAAGACGGCCGCCAAGTGGATCTCGGAATTCGGTTCGATCGACAAGCTGGTCGAGGGCGCCGAGGGCATCAAGGGCGTGGCCGGCAGCAACCTGCGCGAAGCGATCCCCAACTTCCCGCTGACGCGCCAGTTGCTGACGGTCAAGTGCGACTGCGACCTGACCGGTCACGTCGACAGCGTCGACGACCTGACCCCGCGCGGCCGCGACGAGGCCACGCTGACCGAACTGTACGAGCGCTATGGTTTCCGCACCTGGCTGCGCGACCTGACCGGCGACGCCGAGCGCGTGCCCACGGGCGACGCGCGCGTGGCGGTCGAAGCGCCGGCCGCGCCGACGGAACTGGATTACCGCATCATCGACAACTGGCAGGCGTTCGACGCCTGGATGGAGCTGGCTCAGGGCGCCGAGCTGGTGGCGCTGGACACCGAGACCACCTCGCTGGACGAGATGCAGGCCAAGTTGGTGGGCCTGTCGATGTCGGTGGCGCCGGGCGTGGCCTGCTACATCCCGGTGGCGCATCGCGGCCCCGATGGCGCGACCCAGCTGCCCAAGGCCGAGGTGCTGGAGCGCCTGCGCCCGTGGCTGCAGGACGCCTCGCGCGCCAAGCTGCTGCACCACGCCAAGTACGACACCCACGTGTTCGCCAACGAAGGCATCCGCCTGGCGGGCATCGCCGAAGACACCATGCTGCAGGCCTACGTGCTGGAGTCGCATCGCGGCGTCGGCCTGAACGACCTGGCGCAGCGCTACCTGGGCCGCAGCGGCGTCTCGTACGAAGACCTGTGCGGCAAGGGCGCCAAGCAGATCGGCTTCGACGAAGTGGCGGTGGACAAGGCCGGCCACTATGCCGCCGAGGACGCCGACTTCACGCTGCAACTGCACCAGGTGCTGCGTCCGCAGGTGGCGGCCGATGCCGGGCTGGAACGCATCTACCGGCTGGAAATGCAGGTGTCGGCGGTGCTGACCACGATCGAGCGCAACGGCGTCAAGGTCGATGCGGCCGAGCTGGGCCGCCAGAGCCACAAGCTGGGCCAGGAAATGCTGCAGTTGGAACAGAAGGCCTATGAACTGGCCGGGCAGCCCTTCAACCTGAATTCGCCCAAGCAGTTGGGCGAGATCCTGTTCGGCCGGATGGAATTGCCGGTGGTGCGCAAGACCGCCGGCGGCGCGCCGTCGACCGACGAGGAAGTGCTGAGCAAGCTGGCGCAGGACTATCCGCTGCCGCAGGTGCTGCTGGAGTACCGCGGGCTGTCCAAGCTCAAGTCCACCTACACGGACAAGCTGCCGCGCATGATCAACCCCGACACCGGCCGCGTGCACACGCACTATTCGCAGGCCGCGGTGATCACGGGCCGGCTGGCCTCGTCCGATCCCAATCTGCAGAACATTCCCGTGCGCACCGAGGCCGGGCGCCGGGTGCGCGAGGCGTTCATCGCCGAGCAGGGCCTGCTGCTGTCGGCCGACTATTCGCAGATCGAGCTGCGCATCATGGCGCACGTGTCGGATGACGCCAACCTGCAGCGCGCCTTCGCCGCCGGCGAGGACATCCACCGCGCCACCGCTTCGGAAGTGTTCGGCGTGTCGCTGGCGGACGTGTCGTCCGAGCAGCGGCGCGCGGCCAAGGCCATCAACTTCGGCCTGATCTACGGCATGGGCGTGTTCGGCCTGGCGTCGAACCTGGGCATCACGCGCGACGCGGCGCAGGCCTATATCGACCGCTACTTCGCCCGCTATCCCGGCGTGGCGATGTACATGGAGAACACGCGCCGCGTGGCGCGCGAGCAGGGCTACGTCGAGACCGTGTTCGGGCGCCGGCTGCAATTGCCGGAGATCCGCGGCGCATCCGGTCCGCGCCGGCAAGGCGCCGAGCGCGCGGCGATCAACGCGCCGATGCAGGGCACCGCGGCCGACCTGATCAAGATGGCCATGGTGGCGGTGCAGGACTGGCTCGAGGCTGAAAAGCTGCAGACCCGCATGATCATGCAGGTGCACGATGAACTGGTGCTGGAAGCGCCCGACGCGGAGCTGGAAGTGGTCAAGGAAGCCCTGCCGCGGCTGATGTGCAACGTGGCCGAGCTGCGCGTGCCGCTGGTGGCCGAGGTGGGCGTGGGCAAGAACTGGGAACAGGCGCACTGACGCCTGGTCGACGGCGCCCGGAAACGGGCCGCTCGCCGCGAACCTCTTGAATCGGGCCGTCCGGGTCGCACAGCGGTCCGGCGGCCCATTTCCGCTTTTGCGGCTGCAACAATATAATGTTGCGCTTCCCCCTGACCATAATACGTCCCCCAAATGCTGCTGCTCTGGGTCCTGCTTGCCACCGTCACCGGTGGCCTCATCGCCGTCCTTGTCGCCAGCTGGCTGGCCTACAAGGTGTTCGCCCATTACCTGCATCACATGGTCAGCCTGTCCGTGGGGGTGCTGCTGTCGGTGGCGCTGCTGCACCTGCTGCCGGAAGCCTTCGAGAGCGGCGTGGCCGACGCGCATGTGCTGTTCGGGCTGATGCTGGCGTCGCTGATCGGCTTTTTCGTGCTGGAGAAGATCGCGCTGCTGCGCCACAGCCATCACCACGAGGGCGACGGGCATCATCATCACCATGGCCATGACCGCCACGAGGCGGGGCGCGGGGGCGTGCTGATCCTGATCGGCAGCTCGCTGCACAATCTGTGCGACGGCGTGCTGGTGGCGGCGGCCTTCCTGACCGATCCGCTGCTGGGCGTGCTGACGGCGGCCTCGATCATCGTGCACGAGGTGCCGCACAAGCTGGGCGACTTCGTCGTGCTGCTCAATGCCGGCCTGGCGCGGCGCCGCGCCTTCGCGCTGATCCTGTTCACCAGCTTGTGTTCAGCCTTGGGCGGCATAATAGGTTACTTCGTGCTGCAGCAGGCCCAGGACTGGGTGCCGTACGTATTGGTGGTTGCCGCCAGCAGCTTCCTCTACATCTCGGTGGCCGACCTGATGCCGCAGATGCACGAACGGGTATCCCTGGCCGATGCGGTGCCGCAACTGCTGCTGGTGGGCGTGGGCGTGGCGCTGATCTACAGCGTGACGACCCTGATGCACCACGGGCATGAGCACGAGGCGGGCGCCGGCGCGGCACGCACGGAGCACGTCCACACACATTGAGGCGTGCGGTCGCGATACCCGGCTTTGTTTCCGATCCTGGCCGGTCCTGTCGCGCTCGCCCCGATGGCGAACCGCGGCGCGCCGGCTCCGCGTTGATCCCTACACAGGAGTTCGCCATGAGTTTTTCCGCCGCCGCCGGCAACGTCGCCCCCACCGTGATCCACACGGATGCCCAGGGGCTGGTTCACGGGGATTTCCAGCTGCCCGTGGCCGATGGATCCATCAGCGCCTATTACGCCGCCCCCGAGGGCAAGCGCGACCTGCCGGTGGTGCTGGTGGTTCAGGAGATCTTCGGGGTGCACGAGCACATCAAGGATGTCTGCCGCCGCGTGGCCAAGGCCGGTTATCTGGCCGTGGCCGCGAACCTGTACGAGCGCCAGGGTGACGCGTCGACCTATACCGATATCCCCAAGCTGATCGCCGAGATCGTCAGCAAAGTGTCCGACGAACAAGTGTTCGCCGACCTGGACGCCAGCGTGGCCTGGGCCGCGCAGCATGGCGGCGATCCGAAGCGGGTGGCGGTGACGGGGTTCTGCTGGGGCGGGCGCCTGACGTGGATGTACGCGGCGCACAACCCGGATGTGAAGGTGGGCGTGGCCTGGTACGGCAAGCTGAGCGCGGGCCACGGGCCGTTGATCAAGCGCTATGCGTTCGATGTGGTCAATGAGCTGCATGCGCCGGTGCTGGGGTTGTATGGCGCCAAGGATACGGGGATTCCGGTGTCGGATATCGAGATCATGAAGGGCAAGCTGGCGGCGGGGAACGAGCATGCCCGGCGCTCGGAGTTCGTGGTGTATCCGCAGGCGGATCATGCGTTCATGGCGGATTACCGGATGAGTTATCAGGCGGAGGCGGCCAAGGACGGGTGGGGGCGGATGCTTGAGTGGTTCAAGCGGTACCTTTGAGGGGGGATTTTTCCCTTGGGCGTGATGAAGCCGCTGCGCGTTTGCGTGGCGGTTTTTTTTTGGCGATTGTTGCTTCGTGGGGCGTCCGGTGCTACGTAGGCCGCCCGGCGCGGGTGGCGCGCGGGTGGGCGCGCCTGCGATTGCGGTCCGGAGCGTTCGCTCCGGACTTCCCCGTGCTCAACCTTGTATGGTGTGGGTGCACCTTCCGCAGTGGGAGGGTGCTGGGGTAGGGACGTGCTCAACCATCAGCCGGTAGCACCCGGACTGCCACAACGAGAGCATCCCAC
>NZ_CADIJR010000103.1 GCF_902859645.1 Achromobacter insuavis
GCTGGCCGTGCCCGCCCGGGCCGCCACTCCCGCGGCGCCGGCCCCGCCGGCGGCCGCCGCAGCCTCGCCGGACCCGCGCTATTACTTCGTCGATGCGGTCGTGCTGCCCAGCGGCTACGTCACGCCCGCGCATCCCCAGGCGCGGACCGCGCCGCATGCCGGCGCCGATGCCCATCCGCCGTTCGACGTGCACGCGGTGCGGCGCGACTTCCCCGTGCTGCGGGAACGCGTCAACGGCCGCCCGCTGGTGTGGTTCGACAATGCCGCCACCACCCACAAGCCGCAAAGCGTGATCGACCGGATCGCGTATTTCTACGCCCACGAGAACTCCAACATCCATCGCGCCGCGCACGAGCTGGCGGCGCGCGCCACCGACGCCTACGAGGGCGCGCGCGAGCGGGTCCGGCGCTTCATCAACGCGCCCGACGTCAACGAGGTGATCTTCGTGCGCGGCACCACCGAGGCCATCAACCTGGTGGCCAAGAGCTGGGGCGCGCAGCACGTGGGCGAGGGCGACGAGATCATCGTCTCCAACCTCGAGCACCACGCCAACATCGTGCCATGGCAGCAGCTGGCGGCGGCCAAGGGCGCGCGATTGCGCGTGATTCCGGTGGACGATTCCGGCCAGATCCTGCTGGATGAATACCAGAAGCTGCTCAATGACCGCACCCGCATCGTCGCGGTGACCCAGGTGTCGAACGCGCTCGGCACCGTCACGCCGGTCGCGCGCATCATCGAACTGGCGCACCGGGCCGGCGCCCGCGTGCTGGTGGACGGCGCGCAGTCGGTGTCGCACCTGCGGGTGGACGTGCAGGCGCTGGGCGCGGACTTCTTCGTGTTTTCCGGCCACAAGATCTTCGGGCCCACCGGCATCGGCGTGGTCTGGGGCCGGCGCGAGGTGCTGGAGGACATGCCGCCCTGGCAGGGCGGCGGCAACATGATCGCCGACGTGACCTTCGAAAAAACGGTGTTCCAGCCCATTCCGAACAAGTTCGAGGCCGGCACCGGCAATATCGCCGATGCGGTCGGGCTGGGCGCGGCGCTGGACTACGTAACGCGCCTGGGCATCGAGAACATCGGCCGCTACGAGCATGACCTGCTGGTCCATGGCATGCGCGGGCTGGGCGCCATCCCCGGCGTGCGGCTGATCGGCACGGCGGCGGACAAGGCCAGCGTCATGTCCTTCGTGCTGGATGGCTACAGCACCGAGGAGGTCGGCCAGGCGCTGAACGAGGAGGGCATCGCGGTGCGCACCGGGCACCATTGCGCCCAGCCGATCCTGCGTCGCTTCGGGGTGGAAACCACGGTGCGGCCGTCGCTGGCGTTCTACAACACCTACGAGGAGATCGACCGCCTGCTGGACGTGGTGCAACGGCTGGCGTCGGTCCGCCGCGGCGGCTGAGCGCGGACCCGCCCGGACGGCGCGGCATGGGGCGCGGGACGGGGCCGCGCGCGTGTTCTAATACGCGTTTTACGAGCCCTTGAACCCTGACACGGTTCCCCTGCCTCATGTTGCGCCTGACCGAAATCATCCTGCCCCTGTCGACCTCCCAGGACGACATCGAAAACACCCTGCGCGCCGCGGCCTGCAGCCGCCTGGGCATCGGCCCGCAAGACCTGCGCGCGCTGACCATCTTTCGCCGCAGCTACGACGCGCGCAAGCGCAGCGCCATCACGCTGACCTATTCCATCGATGTCGAAGTGGCCGACGAGGCCGCCGTCCTCAAGCGGCTCGCGGGCCTGCGCACCGTCGCGCCCACGCCGCCGATGGAATACCAGTACGTCGGCCAGGCGCCGGCCGACCTGCCCGAGGGCAGCCGCCCGGTGGTGATCGGCTTCGGCCCGTGCGGCCTGTTCGCCGCGCTGATCCTGGCGCAGATGGGCTTTCGGCCCATCATCCTGGAGCGCGGCCGGGTGGTGCGCGAGCGCACCAAGGACACCTGGGGCCTGTGGCGCAAGAACACCCTGCAGCCGGAGTCGAACGTGCAGTTCGGCGAGGGCGGGGCGGGCACGTTCTCCGACGGCAAGCTCTCGACCCAGGTCAAGGATCCCAAGCATTACGGCCGCAAGGTGCTGCAGGAATTCGTGGCCGCCGACGCGCCGCCCGAGATCCTGTACGTCAGCAAGCCGCACATCGGCACCTTCCGCCTGGTCAAGATGATCGAGCAGATGCGCGCCCAGATCGCCTCGCTGGGCGGCGAGTTCCGCTTCGAGAGCCGCGTGGACGACATCGAGATCGAGGACGGCCGGGTGCGCGGCGTGCGCCTGGCGGGCGGGGAATTCATTGCCGCCCGCCACGTGGTGCTGGCGGTGGGCCACAGCGCCCGCGACACCTTCCGCATGCTGCACGCGCGCGGCGTGTTCATGGAGCCCAAGCCGTTCTCGCTGGGTTTTCGTATCGAACACCCGCAATCCGTGATCGACCGGGCCCGCTTCGGTCCCAGCGCCGGCCATCCGGTGCTCGGCGCGGCCGACTACAAGCTGGTGCATCACGCCGGCAACGGCCGCGCGGTCTACAGCTTCTGCATGTGCCCGGGCGGAACCGTGGTCGCCGCCGCCTCGGAGCCGGGCGGCGTGGTCACCAACGGCATGAGCCAGTACTCGCGCAACGAACGCAACGCCAACGCCGGCATCGTGGTGGGCATCGAACCCAAGGACTTCCCCGGCATCGAGCAGTCGCCCCTGGCCGGGCTCGACTTCCAGCGCCACTGGGAGGCGCGCGCCTACGAACTGGGCGGCGGCGACTACAGCGCGCCGGCGCAACTGGTGGGCGACTTCCTGGCCGGCCGGCCCTCGACCGCGCTGGGCAGCGTCACGCCGTCGTACAAACCGGGCGTGACGCTCACCGACCTGTCGTCCAGCCTGCCGGACTACGCCATCGCCGCCATCCGCGAAGCGCTGCCGGCGTTCGAGCGCCAGATCAAGGGCTTCTCGATGCATGACGCGGTGCTCACCGGCGTCGAGACCCGCACCTCGTCGCCGCTGCGCATCACCCGCCGCGACGACTTCCAGAGCATGAACACCGACGGCCTGTTCCCGGCGGGCGAGGGCGCGGGCTACGCCGGCGGCATCATGTCCGCCGCCATCGACGGCATGAAGGTCGCCGAAGCCGTCGCGCTGCACGCGCTGGGCAAGCCCGGCATCACCGGCGGCAACCGCCGCGGCGCCAGCGACGACTATTGATCCGCGCCCGGGCCGTCGGCGCCCGGGCCGCGCCCCGAACCACTTCTGGGACCGTTTGACCGGCTGGCAGACGCCACGACGGCGGTCGCGCCTGTCCGCTCGCGGGAAATTATTGTTATATTATTTCGCCAGTTTCCGGCCCCTCCAGATGGCATCCATGCGATACCGCGACTTCCCCTCCTGTTGACGTCCTTGCGCCTGACGCGGCCCGCGCGCGGGATTCGCAAGGCGTCGTCATGCATCCCGGAGGAAGTTGCCATGCCGTCATTGTCCGATGCCCTCGCAGTCGCGGGCCGTCGCCGCCGCACCGCCCGCGCCACGCTCGCCGCGGGGCTCGCGCTGGCACTCGCCGCGTTCTGCCTGCCCGCGCAGGCGGCCGAGAAATTCAAGGTGGTGACGACGTTCACCGTCATCGCGGACATGGCGCGCAACGTGGCCGGCGATGCCGCCACGGTCGAGTCCGTGACCCGGCCCGGGGCCGAAATCCATGAATACCAGCCGACGCCGGGCGACCTGGCGCGGGCCCAGGGCGCGCAATTGATCCTCTGGAACGGGTTGAACCTGGAACAATGGTTCGAGCGCTTCTTCCATCGGCTCAAGAACGTGCCCGGCGTCGTGGTGACGCGCGGCATCGAGCCGATCGGCATCGGCGACGGCCCCTACGAGGGCAAGCCCAACCCGCATGCCTGGATGTCGCCCGCCAACGCGCTGATCTACGTGGACAACATCCGCGATGCGCTGATCCAGTACGACCCGGCCAACGCCGAAACCTACCGCGCCAACGCGGCGGCCTACAAGGCGCGCATCCAGGAGGCGATCGGCCCCTTGCACCAGCGCCTGCGGGCCATTCCCCCCGAGCGGCGCTGGCTGGCGACCAGCGAGGGCGCGTTCAGCTACCTGGCGCGGGATCTCGACCTGCGCGAGCTGTATCTCTGGCCGATCAACGCCGATCAACAGGGCACGCCGCAGCAGGTGCGCCGCGTGGTGGACCTGATGACGGCCAACCGCGTCCCGGCGATCTTCAGCGAAAGCACGGTGTCCGCCAATCCCGCCCGCCAGGTCGCGCAGGAAACCGGCGCCCGCTACGGCGGCGTGCTGTATGTCGATTCGCTCAGCGGCCCCAGCGGGCCGGTGCCGACCTATCTGGACCTGTTGCGCGTCACCACCGAGACCATCGCCAAGGGGCTGGAGCCGTGAGGCCGCCGAAAGGCGAGGGCGCCGCCGCGCCCGGCATCCAGGTGGACGATGCCACCGTCGTCTATCGCAATGGCCATGTCGCGCTGCGCAACGCCAGCTTCGACACGCCAGCCGGCACCATCACGGCGCTGGTGGGCCTGAACGGCAGCGGCAAGTCGACGCTGTTCAAGGCCATCATGGGGATCGTGCGGCTGGCGCGCGGCCAGGTCACCGTGCTCGGCCTGCCGGCGCGCGCCGCGCTGCGCCGCAAGTGGATCGCCTACGTGCCGCAGAGCGAAGAGGTCGATTGGGACTTCCCCCTGCTGGTCGAGGATGTCGTGATGATGGGCCGCTACGGCCACATGGGCTGGCTGCGCCGGCCGCGCCCGGCGGACCGCCAGGCCGTGGACCTGGCCTTGACGCGGGTCGGCATGGACGCCTTGCGCCGCCGGCAGATCGGCGAACTCTCGGGCGGCCAGCGCAAGCGCGTGTTCCTGGCCCGCGCGCTGGCGCAGGATGCCCGCGTCATCCTGCTGGACGAACCCTTCACCGGCGTCGACGTCACCACCGAGGACGTGATCATCGCGCTGCTGGGCCAGTTGCGCGACGAAGGGCGCGTGATCCTGGTGTCCACCCACAACCTGGGCAGCGTGCCCGAGTTCTGCGACCGCGCGGTGCTCATCAAGCGCGAGGTGCTGGCCTTCGGTCCGATGGCCCAGGTGTTCACCCGCGCCAACCTGCAGGCCACGTTCGGCGGCATGCTGCGGCATTTCCTGCTGCCCGACACGGACGACCAGCCCGGCCGGGACGTGGGCATCTTCTCCGACGACGAGCGTCCGCTGGTGTTCTACGGCGACGTGGCGACGGCGCGGGAATCGCGCGACGGTCACGGAGAAGCGGACCATGCTTGACTGGCTCACCGAACCGTTCGGCTACGGCTACATGATCAACGCCATCTGGGTGTCCGCCGTGGTCGGGGCGCTCTGCGGCTTCCTGTCCGCCTACCTCATGCTCAAGGGATGGTCGCTGGTCGGCGACGCGCTGGCGCATGCCATCGTGCCGGGCGTGGCGGGCGCCTATCTGCTCGGCCTGTCCTTCTCGGCGGGCGCGTTTGTCTCGGGGTTGCTGGCCGCCGGCGCCATGCTGCTGCTGAACCAGCGCACCCGGCTGAAAGAGGACGTCGTTATCGGCGTCGTGTTCTCCGCCTTCTTCGGCCTGGGCTTGTTCATGGTCTCGCTGTCCACGGCATCGGTCAGCATCCAGACCATCATCCTGGGCAACATCCTGGCGATCACCCCGGCCGACACGGTGCAACTGCTGGCCATCGGCGGCGTCTCGCTGCTGGTGCTGCTGTTGCGCTGGAAGGCCCTGATGATCACGCTCTTCGACGCGCACCATGCGCGCTCGGTAGGCATCGATCCCGCGCTCACCAAGGGCCTGTTCTTCGTCCTGCTGGCGGCCTGCACGGTCGCGGCCATGCAGACGGTAGGAGGGCTGCTGGTGGTGGCCATGGTCATCACGCCCGGCGCCACCGCCTATCTGCTGACGGACCGGTTCGGCCGCCTGCTGGCCATCAGCGTCGCGCTGGGCGCGGCCAGCAGCGGCGTCGGGGCCTACCTGAGCTACTTCCTGGATGGCGCCACCGGCGGGGTCATCGTGGTGCTGCAGGCCCTGGCGTTCCTGCTCGCCTTTGTCTGCGCGCCCAAGCACGGGTTGCTGGCCGCGCGCCGGCGCATCAAGGCGGCGAGGGCCGACGCATGACTATCCTGGAATCCCTTTTCCTGCCGCTGCAGTTCGATTTCATGCGCGAGGCCCTGCTGATCGCCGTCGTGGTGGCGGTGCCGACGGCGATCCTCTCGTGCCTGCTGGTCCTGAAGGGCCTGGCGCTGATGGGCGACGCCATTTCCCACGCGGTGCTGCCGGGCGTGGTGCTCGCCTACGTCGCCGGGATTCCGCTGGAGGTCGGCGCGGTCGTGGCCGGCCTGGCCTGCGCCCTGGGGACCGGCTTCATCCGGGCGCACAGCCGCCTCAAGCAGGACACGATCATGGGCGTGGTGTTCTCGAGCCTGTTCGGGCTGGGGGTGGTGCTGCACGTCGCGGTCAAATCCGATCTGCACCTGAATCACATCCTGTTTGGCGACCTGCTGGGCGCGAGCCCGCGCGATCTGCTCCAGAGCGGTGTCATCGCGCTGCTGGTGGTCGGCGTCATCGGCCTGAAGTGGCGCGATTTCCTGCTGCACGCATTCGATCCCGGGCAGGCGCGCGTGGTCGGGCTGCCCGTCCGCGGCTTGCACTACGGCCTGTTGATCCTGCTTTCGCTGACCGTCGTGGGCGCGCTCAAGGCGGTCGGCATCATCCTGGTGATCGGGCTGCTGATCGGCCCGGGCGCGATCGCCTTCCTGCTCACGCGGCGTTTCAGCGCCATGCTGTGGGTCGCGGTCGCCGTGTCGCTCGCGGCCTGCCTGGCCGGGACCTACCTCAGCTTCTTCCTCGACAGCGCGCCGGCCCCGACCATCGTCGTGGTGTTGGCCGCCGTGTTCATCCTGGCCCTGATCGGCACCCGCGGGCAAGGCGCGCGGGGCGGGCATCAGCCGCATCCGGGTTGACGCGCCGCGTCTGGCCCGGCATCCGCCAGCGAATGCCGGGCCAGACGGTTCGAAGACATTTATTGCATCGGCCCTGTCGATGTGCGCCGGGCTGGTTCGTCGTAGTGCCAGGGGTCCTCCCGATCCCCTCTCCAGGAGAACGGCATGCGCAAACTCATCGTTTCCCTCTTCACCAGCCTGGACGGCGTGGTGCAGGCCCCCGGCGGGCCGAATGAAGACCCGTCCGGCGGCTTCCGGCTGGGCGGCTGGACCGTGCCCTATGCCGACGACGCCATCGGCAGGCACGTGCGCGACCTGATGGCGGCGCCGTTCGAACTGCTGTTGGGCCGGCGCACCTACGACATCTTCGCGGGCTACTGGCCCCACGTGCCGGCCGGCTCGGGCAGCCGCCCGCTGGCGGACCGCCTGAACAGCGCGCCCAAGCACGTGGCCACGCACCGGCCCGACGGGCTGTCCTGGCAGGGCAGCCGGGCGCTGTCCGGCGACCTGGCCGAGGCGGTGCGCGCGCTCAAGCGCCAGGGCGGGGCGGATCTGCTGACGTTCGGCAGCGGCGACATGGTGCGCCAGCTGCTGGCGGCGGATCTGGTGGATGATCTGTCCCTGTTGGTCTATCCGGTGATGCTGGGGCAGGGCAAGCGGGTGTTCGGCGACGATGCGCGGGCGCGCGCCTTCACGCTGGAGCGGGTCGACGCCACGCCGGGCGGCGTGCTGGTCAGCCGCTACCTGCGCGGCGGCGAGGTGCGCACGGGGTCGTTCGAAGACGGTGAATGAGCGGGCGCGCCTCAGTGCGATGACACGTAGCTTGACGCCGCGAAGGCCGGCGGCACGGCGAACTCGGCCTTCATCCGCTTCACTTCCTCGACCGGGCTGCGGCCGAAGACGCGCTTGAACTCGCGGCTGAACTGCGACGGGCTGTCGTAGCCGACCGCCGCGCTGGCGGCCGCGGCGGTGAGCCCGTTGCGCACCATCAGCAGCCGCGCCTGGTGCAGGCGGGTGGACTTCAGGTACTGCATCGGCGAGGTCTGCGTGACCGCCTTGAAGTGCACGTGGAACGCCGGCACGCTCATGCCGGCCTCGCGCGCCAGCTGCTCGACGTCCAGATCCTGCGGGTAGGCCGCGTGGATGCGCCGCAGCGCCCGCGTCACCTTGCCGAAATGCCCCTGCATGGACAGGGCCGCGCGCATCGACGGGCCCTGGTCGCCGGTCAGGATCTGGAAGTAGATCTCGCGCACCAGCGACGGGCCAAGGATCCGCGCTTCCATCGGGCGGCTCATCGCCTCGAGGAACCGCAGCACCGACTCGGACAGGCGCGGGCTCATCGGGCTGGACAGCATGCCTTTCGGCTCGGCCGCCGCGACGCCGCCCAGCTGGTCGATCTGCAGCATCAGATCGGCCGCCAGCTTGAAATCCAGGTGCATGTAGACGGCCAACAGCGGCTCCTGCTCGCTGGCGTCGGTTTCCATCGTGAAGGGCACGGGCACCGAGACCACCAGGCAGTGGCGCGCATCGTAAAGATAGGTGTCGCCGCCGAAGTAGCCGCGCTTGCGGCCCTGGCACACGATCACGATGCCGGGGTCGTACAGCACCGGCACGGACTTCAGCGGGCGGTTCGAGCGCAGCAGGCGCACGTCCGGCAGCGCCGTCAGGTTGTAGCCCTCGTCGGGCGCCAGCGCCTGCAGCAAGGCGACCGTGCGCCGGCGCACCCGCGCCTGCGGATCGTCCGCCTGCGGGCCAGCGCAAGCCAGGGGATCACCGGAAACCGGCGGCGGCGCGGGAACGGCGCTTTTCTTGGTCTGCCTGGAAATTGCCATTTCAATATTTTTAGGCAATGAACAAAGACTCAATGCCATGGATGCCTGGGTATTGCAATTTTATTATGCAATCCATGCCGGCGATACCCCGAGCCGGCGCCATCCCCTCTGTAAAGGCAGACATCATGATCCACGTATACAACCCCGCCGACGGCGCGCTGGTCGGCCAGGCGCCCGAGCTGACCGGCGCCGAGGTGCAGGTGGCCATCGACCGCGCCTGCGCCGCCTTTCCCGCCTGGTCGCGCAAGCTGGCCCGCGAACGCGGCGAGCTGCTGCGCCGCTGGTTCGAGCTGATGCGGGCGGACAAGCGCGTCTTCGCCGAGCTCATGGTCCAGGAAAACGGCAAGTGCCTGGCCGAAGCGCTGGGCGAGATCGACTACGGCCTGGGCTTCATCGAGTGGTACGCGGAAGAGGCCAAGCGGGTCTACGGCGACACCATCCCGTCGCACGCCGCGCATGCCGAAGTCCTGGTGTTCAAGGAGCCCGCCGGCCCGACCGCGGCCATCACGCCCTGGAATTTCCCGTTCATGATGATCGCCCGCAAGATCGCCACGGCGCTGGCGGCCGGCTGCACCATGATCATCAAGCCGTCCGAGCTGACGCCGTTGACGGCCTACAGAATGCTCGACTACGCGCGCCAGGCCGGCATACCAGCCGGCGTCTTCGAAATGGTGACCGGCAATCCCCAGGAGATCGGCGAGCGCTTCACCGACGATCCGCGCATCCGCAAGCTCTCGTTCACGGGCTCGACCGCCGTGGGCAAGCGGCTGGCCTCGGCCTGCGGCAACGACCTGAAGAAAATGACGCTGGAACTGGGCGGCAACGCGCCATTCATCGTGTTCGACGATGCCGATATCGAAACGGCCGCCGCCCAGCTGGTCACGGCCAAGCTGCGCAACTCGGGCCAGGTCTGCATCTCGCCCAACCGCGTCTACGTGCACGAGGCCATCCATGACCGCTTCGTCGCGGCGGTGACCGACAAGGTGGCGCGGATCCGCGTCGACCAGGGCATGCAGGACGAATTCGTGGTGGGGCCGCTGATCAACGCCGCCGGCGTGGACAAGGTGGCGCAGCTGGTGGATGACGCGACGCGGCAGGGCGCCCAGCCCGTGCTGGGCGGCCGGCGCCATGCCCGCGGCGGCAACTTCTACGAGCCGACCGTGCTGACCGAAGTGGACGACACGATGCGCATCGCCCGCACCGAGATCTTCGGGCCGGTGTTCGCGATCTACCGCTTCGGCGACGAGGACGAGGTGGTGCGGCGCGCCAATGACTCCGAATACGGCCTGGTGGCGTATGTATTCACCCGTGATCTGGCCCGTTCGCTGCGCCTGGCGCGGCGCATCGAGGCCGGCATGGTGATCCTGAATTCCGGCTCGGTCGGCACCGCGTCGGTGCCGTTCGGCGGCATCAAGCACTCGGGTTACGGGCGCGAAGGCAGCTACTACGGCATCGAAGAGTACGTCGAGGTCAAGTACGTGCTGGCGGCCGGCCTGGACCGCTGAGACGAACACGAGGCAAGGCGCTTGCCTCCCTTTGTCGACAGGCCGGCGCCGCGCGCGGGAGGGCGGCCGCGGCGCCACCCATCCCGCGTCCGCTCATTCCGCCTTCATGTTGGCGCTCTTGACGATCCCGCCCAGCCGCTTGTCCTCGGCGGCGATGAAGCTGCCGAACTTCTCCACCGACCCGGGAATCGCCTCGTAGCCCGCGTCGACCAGCTGCTGCCTGACCTTGGGCGTGGCCATGACGTCGGCGATGGCCTGGTTCATCGCCTTGATGACGTCCTGCGGCGTGCCCTTGGGCGCATACATGCCGCCCCAGTGGGTGATGTTGATCTGGGCAAAGCCCTGTTCCGCCGTGGTGGGCGTGTCCGGCAACAGCGGCGAGCGGTGGTCCGCCGTGGCCGCCAGCGCGCGCACCCGGCCGGACGCGATGTAGCTGCGCACCGACACCGCCGCCTCCGAGGCCGCGTCGACCTGGCCGCCCATCAGCGCGGTGGAACTCTCGGAACCGCTCTTGTAGGGCACGACCGTGACCGGCACCTTGAGCGCCTGGCCCAGCATTTCCGCGACGAAATGGCCGGTGCTGCCGGTGCCGGCGGTGGCGAACAGGATCGGGCGCTTCTCCTTGCCGGCCTGCTGCTGCCAGTCCTTGAGCGAATGGATCTTGCTGTTGGCGCTGACGACGATGACCGAGGACGATTCGAACAGCAGCCCGACCGGCACCAGGTCGCTGTCGTCATAGGGCATCTTGCTGCGCAGCAGCTTGTTGGTGATGGCGCCATTGCCGGCCACCAGGAAGGTGTAGCCGTCGGCCGGCGCCTTGGCCACCATGTCCGAGCCGATGATGCCGCCCGCGCCGGGGCGGTTGTCGATGATGACGGGCTGCTTGAGATGGTCGGACAGCCCGGTGGCGAAGATCCGCGTCATGTTGTCGAGCTGGCCGCCCGCCGAAAACGGCACCACCAGGCGCACCGGCTTCTCGGGCCAGGCGGCGGCGCTCGCGGCGGACGCCGTCATCACGCCCGCCGCGAGCGCGAGGGCGTACAGGGGATACTTGAGTCGGTCGAACTTCATGTTGTCTCCTTGGTAGGGCGTGAGGCGCTGCCTCATCTTTATGGTTGTGAAGCGTGCTGCGAATCCTCCAGCGCCTGGCGCAGGACCGCGGGCAGGATGCCCCCGGCGCGCCAGATCTCCATCTCGTGCGCGTTGTCCAGGCGGCAGAGCAGGGTCAGCGTCCGCGGCGCGCCGGCGCCGCGGATCAGGCACCGCGCCTCGCCCCGCGGCGCCAGGTCGGCCGGAATTTCAAGGTCGAACGTCTCGCTGCCGTCCAGGCCCAGCGTCAGGCGCGTGACGCCCGCGGGCAGCTGCAACGGCAGGACGCCCATGTTCACCAGGTTGGAACGGTGGATGCGCTCGAAGCTCTCGGCGATCACCGCGCGCACGCCCAGCAGCCGCGTGCCTTTGGCGGCCCAGTCGCGCGACGAGCCGTTGCCGTAGTCCTTGCCCGCCACCACCACCACCGGCACGCCCGCGTCGCGGTAGCGCATGGCCGCGTCGTAGATCGGCTGGATCTCGCCGTCGGGCTGGTGGCGGGTCAGGCCGGCCGGGCCTTGCGGCAGCAGTTCGTTGACCAGGGTCGGCTGCGCGAAGGTGGCGCGCATCATCACGCGGTGGTTGCCGCGGCGCGCCAGGTAGGTGTGCAGCGCATCGGCCGGCACGCCCAGCGACAGCAGGTAACGCCCGGCGCTCGACTCGGGCGGGATCTCGTTGGCGGGCGAGATATGGTCGGTGGTGACCGAGTCGCCCAGGATGAGCAGGGCGCGCGCGCCCTCGATGCGCACCGTGCCGGTCTGCGGCTGCACGTCCAGATAGGGCGGCCGGCGCAGGTAGAGGCTGTCGGCGTCCCACGGATAGCAGGCGCCGCTGCCGCCAGGCAGGGCCTGCCAGGCCGGATCGCCCTCGAACACGTCGCGGTAGCGCTCGGTGAACATCATGGGCCGCACGTAGTCGGCCACCACGGCGTCGATCTCGGCGTCGCTGGGCCACAGGTCCGACAGCATCACCGCCGCGCCGTCGGCGCGCCAGCCGACCGCTTCGCGCTGCAGATCGCGCATGACCGTGCCGGCCAGCGCGTAGGCCACCACCATCGGCGGCGACACCAGGTAATTGGCGCGCGCCAGCGGATGGACGCGGCCGGGGAAGTTGCGGTTGCCCGACAGCACCGCCGCCACGCGCGGCGAGCCGTCGGCGATGCGCTGCTCCACCGCCGGCGACAATGAACCGGACAGACCGGCGCAGGTGGCGCAGCCGTAGCCGGCGGTGTGAAAGCCCACCGCGTCCAGCGCGGCCTGCAGCCCGCTGGCGCGCAAGTAGTCCGTCACCACGCGCGAGCCGGGCGTGAACGACGTCTTGGTCCACGCCGCGGGCCGCAACCCCAGCGCCTGCGCCTTGCGCGCCAGCAGCCCGGCGGCCACCAGCAGGCGCGGATTGGACGTGTTGGTGCAACTGGTGATCGCCGCCAGCACCACCGCGCCCTGCGGCAGGTCGGCATGCTCATGGCGGGGCAGCGCGGCGGTGGCCTTGGCGAAGGTCAGCGGCACTTCCTCCAGCGCCATGCGGTCCTGCGGCCGGCTGGGCCCGGCGGCCACGCGCGTGAACTGCGCCAGGTCGACCTCGACCAGCCGGCTGTAGCCGGGCCGCTCCTGCGTGCGCCAGAGCCCGGCGGCCTGCGCATAGCGCCGCACGCGTGCGATATGTGCCGCGTCACGGCCGGTGCGGGCCAGATAGGCCAGGGTCTCCTCGTCGACCGGAAAGTAGGCGCAGGTCGAGCCGTACTCGGGCGCCATGTTCGCCAGCGTGGCGCGGTCTTCCAGCGACAGCACGCCATCCAGCGCCTCGCCGGTGAACTCGACGAACTGCGCCACCACCTTGGCCTCGCGCAGGATGCGGGTCAGGTTGAGCACCAGATCGGTGGCGGTGACACCCGGCGCGGGCCGGTTGTACAGCCGCACGCCGATGACCTCGGGCGCGCGCAGCACCAGCGCGTCACCCAGCATCGCGGCCTCGGCTTCGATGCCGCCGACGCCCCAGCCCAGCACGCCCAGGGCGTTGACCATGGTGGTATGGCTGTCGGTGCCGACCAGGGTGTCCGGACAGGTCACCGCCGCGCCCTGCGCGGTGCGGCGCGTGGTCGCCACCTCGGCCAGGTATTCGATGTTGATCTGGTGCAGGATGCCCTTGCCGGGCGGCACCAGCCGCAGGTTGTCGAACGCGCCCTGGGCCCATTTCAGGAAGGTGTAGCGCTCGCGGTTCTGGCGGTATTCGCGCGCCTCGTTGGCCTGGCGCGCGCCGGCATGGCCGCCTTCCTCGGCGATCAGCGAATGATCGACGATCAGGTCGGTGGGAATCAGCGGATTGATGCGGCGCGGATCGCCGCCGCGCGCCTGCAGCGCATCGCGCATGGCGGCCAGGTCGATCAGGCTGGGAATGCCGCTGACGTCCTGCGCCAGCACCCGCGTCGGATGCAGCCAGACATCGGCGGGCGCATCCGGCGCCGGTGCGTCGGGGTGATAGGCCCGCAGCAGGGCCAGCGCATGCGGCCGGTGGCCGTGGATGGCGCTTTCATGCCGCAACGCGTTCTCGATCAGCACGCGCGCCACGTAGGGCAGGCGGCCGGCCTGCAGGCCGTGCTCGGCGGCGAAGGCCGGCACGCTGAAATGGCGGCCATACTCCGCGTCCGGGTCGTAGGCCTGCAGATAGGGATCTTGCTCGGGGGGCTGCACGATACGTCTGTCTCCGTTCCGTTGTCGCCGGGTCGGTGGCCCGGCTGTCTTCATGGCGTGTCAGGCGGCCTTGTCAGCGTACAGCGCGTCCAGCCGCTCTTCATAGGCGAAATAGCCAATGCTTTCATAGAGTTCCATGCGCGTCTGCATCTGGTCGAGCACGCCGCGCTGGGTGCCGTCGCGGCGGATCGCCTCGTAGGTGCGCTGGGCCGCGCGGTTCATGGCGCGGAAGGCCGACAGCGGGTAGAGCACCATGCCGACCTGCGCGGCGGCCAGCTCCTGCACCGTCAGCAGCGGCGTCTGGCCGAATTCGGTGATGTTGGCCAGGATGGGCGCCGGCAGCGCGCGGGCGAAATCGCGAAAGCCCTCCAGGTCATGCACCGCTTCGGGAAAGGCGATGTCGGCGCCGGCCTCGACGCAGGCGGACAGCCGGTCCAGCGCGCTCTGGCGGCCTTCGCTGGCCAGCGCATCGGTGCGGGCGATGATGACGAAGTGCGGATCGGTGCGGGCGTCGACGGCCGCCTTGATGCGGTCGACCATCTCCGGCAGGGTCACCACCTCCTTGTTGGGGCGATGGCCGCAACGCTTGGCGCCGGCCTGGTCCTCGATCTGCATGGCGGCGGCGCCCGCGGCGATCATCGAACGGGTGGTGCGCGCCACATTGAAGGCCGACGCGCCAAAGCCGGTGTCGACATCGACCACCAGGGGCAGGGGGCAGACTTCGGTGATGCGGCGCACGTCCGTCAGCACGTCCTCCAGGCCGACAATGCCCAGGTCGGGCATGCCCAGCGACCCCGCGGCCACGCCGCCGCCCGACAGGTAGATGGCGCGAAAGCCGGCCTGCCGCGCCAACAGCGCATGGTTGGCGTTGATGGCGCCGACCACCTGCAGGGGCTGCTCGGCCTGCATCGCCTTGCGCAGCCGCAGGCCGGCGCTGGCCGGCAGGTCGGGTTCGGGGGAAGTCATCATGGGGAGGCTCCGGGGTGGGAAAGGGCAGGGGAGTGATGACTTTCCATCAAGCAAGATGCATGCCAATCGCGCCTTCCCTGGGACGGGCGGCGGCGCGGCGGGGTAGGGTTTTCATAATTGAAATGCGGCCATCGCAATGATGAAATCCCCACTTCGACCTTCGCTCCCGATGCCGCCATGCTGACTGTCCCGACACCCGTGGAATCCGACCTGGCGGCGCTGCCGCGCATCTGGGCCGTGGGCGTGGCGCGCATCGCCCGCACCTTCGCCCAGATCCTGCCCAGTTACGCCCAGCGCGGCGAATTCAAGCTGATCGAAGCCGGTTTCGACGCCGCCGCCAGCGTCATCAACGAGGCCGCGCGCCAGGGCCGCGTCGACGTGGTGGTGGCGGCCGGCCTGAACGGCAGCTATCTGCGCCGCCACGTCACGGTGCCGGTGGTGCAGGTCAAGATCAGCGGTTTCGAGGTCATGAACGCGCTGGCCACGGCGCGCCGGATCTCGCCGCGCGTGGCCCTGCTGGGCCAGCACGCGCAGTATCCCGAGCTGCAGACCTTCATGCAGACCTTCGCCGTCGACATCCTGGTGCGCACCTACCGCGACCAGGACGACGCGCTGGCCCAGGCCAAGCAGCTCAAGGACGAAGGCATCGAGGTCCTGGTCGGTTCGGGCCTGATCGTCGACTACGCCGAGCGCATGGGGCTGGCCGGCGTGCTGGTGTATTCACTGGCCACGGTGGCCGCGTGCATCGAGGACGCCATCGAAATCACCCGCCTGCAGCGCGTCGAGTCGGGCCGGCGCGACTACCTGAACGCGGTGCTGGCCAATCTCGACGAGGGCGTGGCCGCGGTCGACGCCGCCGGCCGCGTGCAGGCGCTCAATCCCGCCGTCGAACGCCTGCTGGGCATCACCGCCGCCGGCCTGGCCGGACGACGGCTGGAGGAGATATCGCCGGCGCTGTCGCTGGACGAGGTGCTGCGCAGCGGCAAGCGCGAAGCCGAATCGGTGCACCGGCTCGGCGGCAAGATGGTGGTGGTGAACCGGATTCCGCTGGCGACCGGGGCCGGCCTGTCGGGCGCGGTGCTGACCCTGCAGGAAGCCGGCGCCATCCACCGCGCCGACCGCAGCCTGCGCACCCGGGCCCGCACCCGCGTGCGCACCGTGCGCTACACGCTCGACGACCTGCACGGCCAGTCCGAGCCGCTGGCGAAGGCCCGCATGCTCGGCCTGCGCTACGCCCGCGTCGATTCGACGGTGCTCATCGGCGGCGAGAGCGGCACCGGCAAGGAAGTCATGGCCCAGGGCATCCACCAGGCCAGCGCGCGCCATCATTTCCCCTTCATCGCGGTCAACTGCGCCTCGCTGCCCGAAACCCTGCTGGAAAGCGAACTGTTCGGCTACGAGGACGGCGCCTTCAGCGGCGCGCGCCGCGGCGGCAAGCCCGGGCTGTTCGAGGCGGCCCACAACGGCACGCTGTTCCTGGACGAGATCGGCGACATGCCGCCGGCGCTGCAGATCCGCCTGCTGCGCGTGCTGCAGGAACGGCAGGTGATGCCCGTGGGCGGCAGCGAACCGGTGCCCGTCAACGTGCGCATCATGGCCGCCACCCATCGCGACCTGGCGGCCATGGTCGCGGCCGGCGCCTTCCGCCAGGACCTGTTCTTCCGCCTGAACATCCTGCGCATCGACATGCCGACGCTGCGCGAGCGGCGCGACGACATCTGGCTGCTGGCGCAGAACCTGTACCAGCGGGTGCGGCAGAACCTGGGCCTGGCCGGCGAGCCGCCGTTGCCCGACGCCTTGCGCGACGCGTTGCTGGCCTACGGCTGGCCCGGCAACATCCGCGAACTGGAAAACGTGCTGGAACGCCTGGCGGTGTTCCTGGCGGAGATGCCCGACACGCCGCCGGACGAGCAGGTGCGGCGCATCGTGGCCGATGTGGCGCCGGAACTGACGCGACGCGCCGCCGAACTCGAACCGGGCGACCTGGCGACGCACGGCCGGCGCCAGCAGGCGGCCCACGTGCGCGAAGTGCTGGCGCGCTGCGGCGGCGATCGGCGCAAGGCCTGCGAGCAGCTGGGGATCAGCCCGACCACGCTGTGGCGCTGGTTGCGCACGGGCTGAGCAGCGCCCGGCCCCGCGCGCCGGGGCCGTCGACATCCACGCCGGTCCGGCCGGAAGGCGCGCGCCGCGCCTACAGCGACGACGCGGCGCGGGCGGCCTGGTCGTACAGGCCCGAGACGCTGCGCAGGCGGCGCGCGGCGTCGGCATGGGCCGCGCCGTCGGCCAGGTCGCCATCGATGGCGGCCAGCAGGCAGCGTCCGCGCACCACGCGGAAGGCCTCGATCAACGCCGACCCCTTGGCCGTGGTGCCATAGAGCACTTCCTTGCCCGCTTTCTCGCCCTGCACCAGGCCCAGCGCGGCGAGCTTCTTCAGCGCATAGCTGATGACATGGGTATCTTCGAAATTGAGGGTGAAGCAGATGTCGGCCAGCTTCTTGCCGCGCTGGCGGTGGTGCACGTGGTGCAGCACCAGGATGTCGTTGAAGCCCAGGTCCGGCTCGCCGGCCGCGGCCATGCAGCGCGCCACCCAGCGGCTGAAGGCGTTGTGGGCGATGATGAGGCCGAACTCCAGCTCGGACAATTCGGCATGCGGGCCGTTGGCCAGATGGGCCGAGGACAGGATGCGCACCGGTTCCAGGGCAGGGTTGCCGGCGGCATCGGGGAGGGTGGGGGTCATGGCGGGGTTCCGGGCAGGGCGGGATCAATCGTCTTCGCCGCCGGCGTCGGGAAACAGGCGTTCCTTGCCGGGCGAAATGTCGGTAATCAGGTCCCGCAGCAGGGGCTTGTTGAGCAGGGGGCCCACCTCGTAGCTGCGGCCGGGCTCGAGGCGGGCGGTACAGGCGTAGACCGTCTTGCCGTCCAGCCGCATCATGCATTCCTTGCAGGCATTGGCATTGATGCAGGCATAGCGGATACCGAGCGAGTTGTCGCAATGGCTGCGCACCCAGCGCAGGCCGTCGAGCAACGAGGCGGCGGCGTCGGCCGGCACCTCGAAGGCATCGACGCGGCCGGGAGGATCGCTGCGCTGGACGCGCAGCTGGACGATTGGGGCGGGGCGGGTCATGGCGTGGTCTCCTGAGCCAGGGGTTCGCGTTGCACGGGCTGGCTGTCGAGCGTCCAGGCGCCGTCGTGCCAGGCAATGGTCTGGTTGCGGGTCCAGGCGTCGTCCTGCAGCGGGTAGTCCTCGCGCTGATGCGCGCCGCGGCTTTCCTGGCGCGCCAGCGCGCTGCGCGTCACGGCCTCGGCCACCAGCAGCATGTTGCCCAGGTCCAGCGCGTCCAGGCGCAGCGGGTCCTGCGGACCGCCGCCGGGCAGCGCGGCGCCGGCCCGGCGCCTGAGCGCGTCGATGTCCCGCAGGGCCTGCCGCAGGCCCGCCTCGTTGCGGAACGGGCCGACGTGCTGCTGCATCAGCGCCTGCAACGCATCGATCAGGGCGGCGTGGTTGGGCGAGGCCGCGTCCGGCTCATCGCCACCGAGCAAGCGCGCGATCCAGGGCGCGGCGGCGGCGCGCAGCGTGTCCGGCGGCAGGGGCGGGGCCG
>NZ_CADIJR010000104.1 GCF_902859645.1 Achromobacter insuavis
GGCCTGGCGCGGCCGCGCTGAGCGCGCGAACGCCCGCCCGGCGCGGCCGGAACGGGCCGCGTCGCCGGACGCGCGTTGCGTGAGAAGGGGAAGGGCGCGGCGCCGGCTCAGCCGACCACGCGCGCCAGTTCGGCGCCCGGGTCCGCGGCGCGCATGAAGGCCTCGCCCACCAGGAAGGCGTCGACCTTGTGCTCGCGCATCAGCTTCACGTCTTCCGGCTTGAGGATGCCGCTTTCGGTGACCACGCGCTTGCCGGCGGGAATGCGCGGCAGCAGGTCCAGCGTGGTCCGCAGGCTGGTCTCGAAGGTGCGCAGGTTGCGGTTGTTGATGCCCAGCAGCGGCGTCTTGAGCGTCAGCGCGATGTCCAGTTCCTGGGCGTCGTGCACTTCCACCAGCACGTCCATGCCCAGCTCCATCGCCAGCGTTTCCATCTCGCGCAGTTGCGTGGGCGTGAGCGCGGCGACGATCAGCAGCACGCAGTCGGCGCCCATCGCGCGGGCGGCGATGATCTGGTACGGATCGATCACGAAGTCCTTGCGCAGCACCGGCAGCGAGCACGCGGCGCGCGCCTGGCGCAGGTGGTCGTGCGAGCCCTGGAAGAACTGCACGTCGGTCAGCACCGACAGGCAGGCCGCGCCGTGCACGGCATACGAGGCCGCGATTTCAGCCGGTTGAAAGGTCTCGCGCAGCACGCCCTTGGACGGCGACGCTTTCTTGATTTCGGCGATCACGCCGGCCTTGCCCTGCGAGATCTTGTCTTCGATGGCCTGGGCGAAGCCGCGCACGTCCTGGCGCGCCTGCGCCTCGCGCAGGACTTCGGCTTCGCTGCGCATCTGGCGCGCGGCGGCGACTTCCTCGACCTTGACGGCGAGGATCTTCGCGAGAATATCGTTCATTTCTGGAATTTCCGGGTATATGCGCAGAAATCTTCCAGCTTGGCTCGCGCCGCGCCGGTGGAAATCAGTTCAAATGCTAGCGCTAACGCTGCGGGAATGGAATCGGCTTTATTGCCTGCGTAGATGGCGAGACCCGCATTCAGCGCGACGATGTCGCGGGCGGTGCCCTCGACATTGTCCAGCGCCTCTATGACAAGCTCGCGCGACTGTTCGCGATTGGACACCTTGATGCTGCGATTGGACATCATGGATAGCCCGTAGTCCTCGGGGTGGATCTCGTATTCGCTGACCTTGCCGTCCTTGAGCTCGCCCACCAGGGTGGCGCCGCCCAGCGAGGCTTCGTCCATGCCGTCCTTGCCGTGCACCACCAGCACGTGGCGCGAGCCCAGGCGTTCCAGCACGCGCACCTGGATGCCCACCAGGTCGGGGTGGAACACGCCCATCAGCTGGTTGGCGGCGCCGGCCGGGTTGGTCAGCGGGCCGAGGATGTTGAAGATGGTGCGCACGGCCAGTTCCTTGCGGACCGCGGCCACGTTCTTCATGGCGCCGTGATGGGCCGGCGCGAACATGAAGCCGATGCCGGTGGCCTGGATGCACTCGGCCACCTGTTCGGGCGTCAGCACCAGGTTGGCGCCCAGCGCTTCGAGCACGTCGGCGCTGCCGCTCGACGAGGAAGCGCTGCGGTTGCCGTGCTTGGCGATCGGCACGCCGGCCGCCGCCGCCACGAACATGGCGGTGGTGGAGATGTTGAAGGTGTGGCTGCCGTCGCCGCCGGTGCCGCACATGTCGAGCAGGTCTTCGGGGTTGGGCGTCACCACCGGCGTGGCGAATTCGCGCATGACCTGCGCGGCCGCGGTGATTTCACCAACCGTTTCCTTTTTCACGCGCAGGCCCATCAGCAGCGCGCTGGCGATCTGCGGCGACATTTCGCCGCGCATCAGCATGCGCATCAGGTGCAGCATTTCGTCGTGGAAAATTTCGCGGTGCTCGATACAGCGCGTCAGCGCTTCGGAGGGGGAGATCGTCACGGTGCGTCCTTCTTAGGCGAGGTTCAGGAAATTGCGCAGCAGGGCGTGGCCGTGTTCGCTGAGCACGGATTCGGGGTGGAACTGCACGCCGTACAGGGGCAGCGTCTTGTGGCGCACGCCCATGATGTCGCCGTCTGGCGCCGTGGCCGTCACGGCCAGGCACTCGGGCAGCGTCGCCGGGTCGATGGTCAGCGAGTTGTAGCGGATGACAGTGTACGGCGTCGGCAGGTCGGTGAAGATGTCCGTCCCGGTATGCGAGATCTGGACGGTCTTGCCGTGCATGATCTGCTGGGCGCGGACGATGTCGCCGCCATAGGCGGCGCCGATGGCCTGGTGGCCCAGGCACACGCCCAGGATCGGCTTTTTGCCGGCGAAGGCCTGGATGACGGGCACCGAGATGCCGGCCTCGGCCGGCGAGCACGGGCCGGGCGACACGCAGATGCGGTCGGGGTTGAGCGCGGCGATCTCTTCCAGGGTGATCTGGTCGTTGCGCGCCACGCGCACGTCCTCGCCCAGTTCACCGAAATACTGGACCAGGTTGTAGGTAAACGAGTCGTAGTTGTCGATCATCAACAGCATTTTTTTCTCCAGGCGGGCCGATTTGCGGCCCGGGGCGGTCATGGGGGCGGCGGGCGTCTCAGATGGGCTCGTCCAGGCCGTGCTGGACCTGGTCGGCGGCGCGCAGCACGGCGCGGGCCTTGGCCTCGGTCTCGGCCCATTCGGCTTCGGGGTTGGAGTCGGCGACGATGCCGGCGGCGGCCTGCACGTACAGCGTGCCGTCCTTGATGACACCCGTGCGGATGGCGATGGCCACGTCCATTTCGCCGCCGTAGCTGAGGTAGCCGGCCGCGCCGCCGTAGATGCCGCGGCGCACGGGCTCGAGCTCGTCGATGATCTTCATGGCTTCGACCTTCGGCGCGCCGGTCAGCGTGCCGGCCGGGAACGAGGCGCGCAGCACGTCCATGCTGCTCATGCCCGGGTTCAGGTTGCCGGTGACGTTGGACACCAGGTGCATCACGTGCGAATAGCGCTCGATCACCATGGTGTCGCTGACCTTGACCGAACCCACCTCGGCGACGCGGCCGACGTCGTTGCGGGCCAGGTCGATCAGCATCACGTGCTCGGCCACTTCCTTGGGGTCGGCCTTGAGCTCGGCGGCCAGGGCGGCGTCTTCCTCGGGCGTGGCGCCGCGCTTGCGGGTGCCGGCCAGCGGGCGGATGGTGATCTGCGACTTCGGCGCGCCGTCGACGACGGTGCGCTCCTGGCGCACCAGGATCTCGGGCGACGCGCCCACCACCTGGAAGTCGCCGAAGTTCCAGAAGTACATGTAGGGGGAGGGATTGAGCGACCGCAGGGCGCGGTACAGCGAGAGGGGGGAGTCGCGGAACGGCTTGGCGATGACCTGGCCGATCTGCACCTGCATCAGGTCGCCGGCGGCGATGTGTTCCTTGGCGCGGTGCACGGCCGCCAGATAGTCTTCCTTCTTGAAGTCGCGCCGCTCTTCGGTCTGCATGCTGGCGTGGCTGTAGGGGATTTCCACCGGGCGTCGCAGGCGCGCGCGCAGGTCGTGCAGGCGTTGCTGGGCGCGGCTGTAGCTCTCGGGCTGGCCCGGGTCGGCGTAGACCATCAGGTAGATGCGGCCGGCCAGGTTGTCGACGATGACCAGCTCGTCCACGTGCATCAGCATCAGGTCGGGCGTGCCGCCTTCCATGCCGGCCGGGAACGGCTTCACGGCGGGGCCCAGGCACGGTTCGATGTGGCGCACGGTGTCGTAGCCGAAGTAGCCGGCCAGGCCGCCGCAGAAGCGCGGCATGCCGGGGCGCAGGGCCACCTTGAAGCGGGCCTGGTACTGCTCGATGAAGGCCAGCGGGTCGCCGTCATGGGTTTCCACGACCTTGCCGTCGTGCAGCACTTCGGTGCGGGTGCCGCTGGCGCGGATCACCGTGCGGGCCGGCAGGCCGATGAACGAGTAGCGGCCGAAGCGCTCGCCGCCCACCACCGATTCCATCAGGCAAGTCATGCGGCCGGCCTGCGGGCCGGCATGGGCCAGCTTCAGGTAGATGCCCAGCGGGGTGTCCAGGTCGGCGTAGGTCTCGGCCACCAGCGGGATGCGGTTGTAGCCTTGGGCGGCGAGGGCTTTGAATTCGATTTCGGTCATGTCGGGTCTCGTGGGCGATGGGTATCTGCTTGGGACCAGGCACACAACAAAAAGCCCGGTCCAGGTTACTGGTTCCGGGCTTGGCTCTGTGTTCTACACAGTATCGGCGCTAGGCGGTGCGGTACGCGTCTAGGGCCGGGAAGGGAATCATCGCCACCCGGAAGACAAACGCCACCAGCGCCACGAGGCGCCGAGCATTTGGTTCTGGATGGAAACGTTCATCAGGAGGATATCGGTTCGATAGTCAGGTATGCCGTCAAAGGCGCGGACCCCGGCTTCAGGCCTGGGCTTTCGCGGCGTTCTGGTTCTGATTCCAGAGCTCCACCCACTGGGCGGCGTTGACGAGCGTGTCCACTATACCATCGACATCGAGCTCGCGCACGTCACGGCCTTCGTTGTAACCATACGGCACCACCAGCACCTGGGTGCCGGCGCTGCGGCCGGCCTGGGCGTCGTTGATGGAATCGCCGATGGTGACGGCCTCGGCCACCGTCACGCCCAGCAGTTCGCAGGCGTGCAGCACCTGGTCCGGGTCGGGCTTGCGGCGGGCGCAGGTGTCGCCGCACACCACCGCGTCGAAAAACCCGGCCAGGCCGGTGCGTTGCAACAGCGGCAGGGTGAATTCGGTGGGCTTGTTGGTGACCACGGCCAGCTTCAGGCCCTGCTCGCGCATGTGCTTGAGGCCCTCGATGACGCCGGGGTAGACCTGGGCGCGCTCGCCATTGACCAGGTGGTAGTGGCGGTAGAAGGCCTCGCGCGCCCGGGCGAAGTCCTCGGGCGAGGGATCGGCGGCGTCCAGGCTGCCGGCCAGGCTGCGGCGCACCAGGTTGTCCACCCCCTTGCCGACGAAGGTGGCCACGACATCCTCGCGCAGCGCGATCATGCCGAGTTCCACGCGCATGGCGTTGGCCGCGAAGGCCAGGTCGGGGATGGAGTCGAGCAGGGTGCCGTCCAGGTCCAGCAGCGCGGCGCGGAAGGGAGTCATGGCGGGGTTCCTCAGACAGCGGTGGTTTCGCCGATGGCGATCTGTTCGCGCATGGACTTGATGATGCCGGGGTAGTCGGGCTTGCCGAAGATGGCCGAGCCGGCCACGAAGGTGTCGGCGCCGGCGCGGCGGATTTCGGCGATGTTGTCGATCTTCACGCCGCCGTCCACCTGCAGCACGATTTCCTGGCCGCCGGCCTGGGTCCAGGCGTCGATGCGGGCGCGGGCCTCGCGCAGCTTGGTCAGCGCGCCGGGGATGAAGCTCTGGCCGCCGAAGCCGGGGTTGACCGACATGATCAGCACCAGGTCGACCTTGTCCATGACGTGGTCGAGGTACGACAGGGGCGTGGCGGGATTGAACACCAGGCCGGCCTTACAGCCGTTCTCGCGGATCAGCGACAGGGTGCGGTCGACGTGGCGGCTGGCTTCCGGGTGGAAGCTGATGTAGTTGGCGCCGGCCTTGGCGAACATCGGCACCAGGGCGTCCACCGGCTCGACCATGAGGTGCACGTCGATCGGCACGGAAACATGGGGACGGATCGCCGCGCAGACCATCGGGCCGATGGTCAGGTTGGGCACGTAGTGGTTGTCCATCACATCGAAATGGATCCAGTCGGCGCCGGCGGCGACGACGTCACGCACTTCCTCGCCCAGGCGGGCGAAGTCGGCGGACAGGATGCTGGGGGTGATGCGGGTGGTGGTAGGCATGGCGTTCGGGGTGGGTGAAGGCATAATGTGCCATTATTGCAGCTTGCTCGTGCCACACAGGAAAGGACTGTGAAACCCTACGACCTGAGCGTCTCCGTCTCGCCGCGCTTCGTGCCAGAACAGTCCGATCCGGGTGAGCAGCAGTTCGTGTTCGCCTATACCGTCCGCATCACCAATACCGGCGAGCATCCGGCCCAGGTGATCAGCCGCCACTGGATTATCACCGATGGCAACCAGCGCGTGCAGGAAGTGCGCGGGCTGGGCGTGGTCGGCCAGCAGCCCCTGCTGGCGCCCGGCGAGACCTTCGAATACACCAGCGGCTGTCCCCTCCCCACGCCGGTCGGGACGATGCGCGGCACCTACCATTGCGTCGGCGAGAACGGTATTCCGTTCGAAGTGCCGATTTCCGAATTCGTCCTGGCCATGCCGCGCACCCTGCACTGACGCGGGGCGCGGCCACACGTTGTACGGTTTTCCATCTGCTCATGAAGCGCATTCTTAGCCTGTCCGTGCTGTCGGTTCTGCTGGCGGCATGTACCACCACCTCAGAGATCCCGCCCGAATCCGGCGAACCCGGCGCCACCGGCGCGCGCCCCGCGGCCGCCGATGGCCCGCTGGTGGTGCCGGCGCTGTCGGCCCTGCCCGAGACGCCGCCGCGCGCCCTGGCCGGCAAGTACAAGCCCGGCACCTGGGCCGAGATGCCGGGCTGGACCAGCGACGACCTGGCCCAGTTCTGGCCCCTGTTCCTGCGCAACTGCAAGGGGCTGATGCGCCCGACCAGCGGCAACCTGGCCGCGCCGGCGCGCGCCACGCCGCGCGCCTGGCAGCCGGTCTGTGCCGCCGCGGCGGACCCGGCCCGGGCGCCCGCCGCCAACGATCCCGAGGGCGTGCGCCGCTTCCTGCAGACCTATCTGCAGCCGTGGCGCCTGAACGCGGCCGACGGCAAGCCGGCCGCCAATACCGTCACCGGTTACTACGAGCCGCTGGTGCGCGGCTCGCGCCGCCAGGGCGGCAACTACCAATGGCCGCTGTACGCGGTGCCGGCCGACCTGCTGACCATCGACCTGGGCTCGGTCTACCCGGACCTGGCCGGCAAGCGCGTGCGCGGCAAGCTCGAAGGCAAGCGCGTGGTGCCCTACGACACCCGCGCCGCGATCGAAGCCTCCGGCCGCCGCCCGCCGGTGGTGGTGTGGGTCGATGATCCGGTCGACAACTTCTTCCTGCAGGTGCAGGGCTCGGGCCGCGTGCTGCTGACCGACGGCCCCGACAGCGGCAAGACCATCCGCGTGGCCTACGCCGACCACAACGGCCAGCCCTACGTGTCCATCGGCCGCTGGCTGGCGGACCGCGGCGAGCTGTCGGCCGACCAGGCCTCGATGCAGAACATCCGCGCCTGGGCGCAGCGCAATCCCAAGCGCGTGCCCGAGATGCTCAACGCCAACCCGGCGGTGGTGTTCTTCCGCGAAGAGCCGGTGATCGATCCCGAACTCGGCCCCAAGGGCGCCTATGGCGTCAACTTGGCGCCGAAACGCGCGATCGCGGTGGACGCCGGCTTCGTGCCGCTGGGCACGCCGGTGTTCCTGGCCACCACTTTCCCGGCCTCCGACCGGCCGCTGCAGCGCCTGGTGTTCGCGCAGGACACCGGCACCGCCATCCGCGGCGCGGCGCGCGCCGACTTCTATTGGGGCTACGGCGACGAGGCCGGCCAGCAGGCCGGGCGCATGAAACAGCGCGGCCAGATGTGGTTGCTGTGGCCGAAACAGGCCGGGGAGCCGAGCGCAAGATGACACACCAGATCGTGGTTTGCGGGGCCGGCATCGTCGGCCTGTCCTCGGCCCTGGCGCTGGCCCGCCGCGGCCAGCGCGTGGCCCTGCTGGCGCCGCGCGTGAGCGTGCCGCCGGCCGATCCCAATCATTACCATGCGCGCGTCTACGCCATCTCGCCCGCCAGCCAGCGTTTCCTGGCCGAGCTGGGCGTGTGGGACGCGATGCCGTCGGCCCGCCTGACGCCGGTGCAGGCCATGGAGATCCATGGCGACGCCGACGGCCTGGTGCACCTGAACGCCTGGCAGGCGGCCCTGCCGCAACTGGCCTGGATCGTCGAATCCGGCGAGATCGAGCGGGTGCTGATCCAGGCGGTGCGCATGTTCGGCATTCCGTGGCTGGAAGACCGCTGCACCGGCTACCAGGCCGGCGCGGTGGACACCGAGAGCGGCGCCCGCATCCAGGCCGAATTGTTCGTCGGCGCCGATGGCGCGGCCTCGCCGCTGCGCACCGCCGCCGGCCTCAAGCATGATGCCGTGTCCTACAACGACACCGGGCTGGTGGTGAACCTGGACGCCGAGCGCGCCCACCAGGGCACCGCCTTCCAGTGGTTCCGCGACGATGGCGTGCTGGCGCTGCTGCCGCTGCCCGACACCGCGGATGGTCCGCAGGTGTCGATGGTCTGGTCGATGCGCAGCGAGCAGGCCCGGGAATTGCTGGCCTTGCCGCCCGAGGAACAGGCCGCGCGGCTCGAATCGATGCTGGAACACGCGGCGCAGGGCCGCCTGGGCCGCCTGAAGGTGCGCAGCAAGCTGCACGGCTTTCCGCTGACGCTGGAGCGCGCCCAGATGGTGGCGCCCGGCATCGCGCTGGCCGGCGACGCCGCGCACCGCCTGCATCCGCTGGCCGGGCAGGGCCTGAACCTGGGCCTGGGCGACGTCGAGGCGCTGGCCCGCACCGTGGCCGGACGCGAACCCTACCGCCAGGCCGGCGACCTGCGCGTGCTGCACCGCTACCAGCGCGCCCGCGCCGAGCCGGTGCTGGCGTTGCGGCTGGCCACCGACGGCCTGCACAAGCTGTTCGGCTCGCGCGCCACGCCGCTGGTGTGGCTGCGCAATGCCGGCATGCACTGGGTCGAGCGCGCGCCGCTGGTCAAGCGGCGCCTGATCGCCGGGGCATCGACGAATTAGGGACCGGTTCCGGGACGGAACCCGCCCGCGGCGGGCGTGTCTGATTCCCAGGAGGCCGGCCCGGGCCGGGCGCCGGATCGGTTACGCTTTCGGCCATCGAAGGCGAGACGTCACAAATACAGGAGTCCCCATGAATTTCCGTTTTTCCGCCGTGTTGGCGGCCTGCTTCATGGCCGCCGGGCTGGGCCTGTCGGCCGGCGCCCAGGCGCAGGCCAGCGGCGACAAGTCCGTCTCCACCAATTCGGTCGGCAAGGCGGACAAGGGCGGCAAGAGCTATTCCACCACCCAGGTGGCGCCGGCGGACCCCGTGGCGGACGCGGTCAAGGAACGTTTCAAGCAGCGCTTCACCGGCATGGACGTGACCGCCGTGCGCCGCACGCCCTACGGCCTGTTCGAGGTGCAGCTGGGCATGGACCTGCTGTACACCGATGAAAAGGTGACCTGGGTCATGGAAGGGCCGTTGATCGACGCCATGACGCGCCGCGACGTCACCCGCGAGGCGCAGGAAAAGCTCGGCTCCATCCCGTTCGACCAGTTGCCGCTGGACCTGGCCATCAAGCAGGTCAAGGGCGACGGCTCGCGCAAGGTCGCCATTTTCGAAGATCCCAACTGCGGCTACTGCAAGCAGCTGCGCAAGACGCTCGAAGACGTGGACAACCTGACCGTCTACACCTTCCTGTACCCGATCCTGTCGCCGGACTCGAACACCAAGGTCCGCGACGTCTGGTGCGCGCCGGACCCGGGCAAGGCCTGGGACGACTGGATGCTGCGCGGCCAGAAGCCGGCCACCGCCAATTGCAGCGTGCCCGAGGACAAGCTGCTGGCGCTGGGCAAGCAGCTGATGGTGCGCGGCACCCCCACCTTGTTTTTCGCCGACGGCACGCGCATCAGCGGCGCGCTGCCGCTGGACCAGCTCAAGGCACGACTGAACTGACCGGCGCGGGTCGCGTCGGCCGGGCGGCTGGCGCGGCAAGCGCCACGCCACCCGGAGACAGACTTGAAAATCGCAATACTCGACGATTACCACGACGTTGCCAAACGCTACGCGGACTGGGGTTCCCTGGGCGGCGACGCCGACGTGCGGATCTTCAACAACTTCATCCCCGACGAGCAGGTCGAGGCCACGCTCGAACCCTTCGACGTGATCGTGGCCATGCGCGAGCGCACGCCGTTCCCCGCCGACCGCATCCGTGCGCTGCCCAACCTGCGCCTGCTGGTCACCACCGGCATGCGCAACAACGCCATCGACATGCCGGCCTGCGCCGCGCAGGGTATCGTGGTCAGCGGCGCGCCCGGCAGCGCCGACGCCAACACCGCCACCGCCGAACTGGCCTGGGCCCACATCCTGGGCCTGTTCAAGCACCTGCCCGCCGAGGACGCCGCCATGCGCCGCGGCATGTGGCAGACCGCCATGCCCGAGCCGCTGGCCGGCAAGCGCCTGGGCGTGCTGGGGCTGGGCAAGCTGGGCGTCGCGGTGGCCAAGGTGGGCCTGGCGTTCGGCATGGACGTGGTGGCCTGGAGTCCCAACCTGACCGACGAGCGCGCCGCCGAGGCGGGCGTCAAGCGGGTCGACAAGCACGAGCTGTTCGCCACGTCCGACGTGGTCAGCCTGCACCTGATCCTGTCCGATCGCAGCCGCCACATCGTCGACGCCGCGGCGCTGGCCGCGATGAAGCCGACGGCCTATCTGGTGAACACCTCGCGCGCCGGCCTGGTGGACCAGGCGGCGCTGATGGACGCGCTGGTGAAATTCCGCATCGCCGGCGCCGGCCTGGACGTGTACCCGGAAGAGCCGCTGTCGCCGACCGACAATGTGCGCGACCTGGACAACGTCATCCTGACGCCGCACCTGGGCTATGTCAGCCGCGAGAACTTCGAGGCCTTCTACCGCAACGCGCTGGAGGCCGTGAAGGCCTGGCGCGCCGGCCAGCCGGTGCGGGTGCTGAACGCCTGAACGCCACTATGGAAAAGGCCCCGGTATTTCGCCCCTAGTGGGTCGGAACATCGGGGCCTTTTGCTATCCACGCCGCGCGCGGACAGGGCGGCGTTCAGCCACGCGTGAAGGTCACTTTCTTTTCGACGATGCCGGCCGCGTCGGGCGTGGCGGGCGTATCGCCGCAGGCTTCGTCCGCCTCATCCGACGGATCGACCGCGTCGAACGCGGTGTCGCCGTTGGCGTCCGGCACGCCGGTCGGCTTGAGGCCGACGAAATCGAACAGGTCGCGGTCCATCAGGTGCGACGGCACCACGCGCGACAGCGCGTTGAAGACGTTCCACGAGCGGCCCGGGTGCTGCTTGTCCCATTCCTTGATCATGCGGCCGACTTCCTTGCGCTTCAGGTTTTCCTGGGAGCCGCACAGGTTGCAGGGAATGATCGGGAACTGCTTGAGTTCGGCGTAGGCGATCAGGTCGGTTTCCGGCACGTAGGCGAGCGGGCGGATGACGGTGTGGCGGCCGTCGTCGGACACCAGCTTGGGCGGCATGCCCTTGGCCTTGCCGCCATAGAACAGGTTCAGGAAGAACGTGCCCAGGATGTCGTCGCGGTGGTGGCCGAGCGCGATCTTGGTGGCGCCCAGTTCCGAGGCCACGCGGTACAGGATGCCGCGGCGCAGGCGCGAACAGAGCGAGCACATCGTCTTGCCCTCTTCGAGCACGCGCGTGACGATCGAATAGGTATCCTGCGTCTCGATGTGGAACGGCACGCCCAGTTCGGTCAGGTAGCGCGGCAGGATGTCGGCGGGAAAGCCGGGCTGCTTCTGGTCCAGGTTGACCGCGACCAGCTCGAACGGGAACGGCGCGCGCTTTTGCAGCTGGAGCAGGATGTCCAGCATGGCGTAGGAGTCCTTGCCGCCCGACAGGCACACCATGACGCGGTCGCCCGCCTCGATCATGTTGTAGTCGGACAGGGCGCGGGTGGTCTCGCGCGCCAGGCGCTTGGTGAGCTTGTTGCCTTCGTGGCGGGCTTTTTCTTCCGCTTCGGTGCGAAAGCGGACTTCGGGGGGAGTGGCGATGTCGTTCATGGTCAACGCGAGATCTGGATTTCCACGCCCACCGCCGCACAGTCGGAAAAGGCCATGGGCTTGCTGATGCGCAGGCGCAGCGAGCGGATTTCATGGAAGTCGGCCAACAGGCGCGCGGCGACTTGTTCCACCAGGGTTTCGATCAGGTTCACGTGCGCCTGGGTGCATTCCTCGACGATGGCCTCGCGCAGGCGGCGATAGTCCAGCACGCTGTGGATATCGTGGTCGTCGACCGAGCGCTGGATGTCGACGTCGAACTCGGCATCGACGTGCAGCGGCTGGGTGGCGCGGCGTTCGTGTTCGAGGATGCCGATGCGGGCGTCGAGCGCGAGCCCGGATAGGATGATGCGGCGAGTGGGCATGATGAAAACCTGGGTGGAATCCCGGAATTGTAAGGCGGCGGCGGACCGGGCCGGCGCGCTGGCTACAATTCGGCCATGGCCGGACGCCCGCGCGGGGACGGCGAACAAGGGATGAAATGCAACAGATGCACGATGCGGTCATTGTAGGCGGCGGCCCGGCCGGCGCCTCCTGCGCCCTCTGGCTGGCCCGGCTGGGCCTGGCGCCGCTGCTGGTCGAGGCCAGCGGCCGCCTGGGCGGCCTGAGCGTGGACAACCCGTTCGCCGATGACTGGATCGCGGTGCTGCCCGGCATGACCGGCCAGCAGGTGGCCGCCAATATCGATACCAGCGTGCGCGCCGCCGGCGTGCCGCTGCGCCTGGACACCCGGGTGACCGCGGTGCGCCCGTGCAAGGGCGGCATCGAGGCGACCCTGGCCGACGCCAATGGGGACGTATCGCAGGCGCGCGGCCGCACCCTGGTGATCGCCTCGGGCGTGCGCGCCAAGGGCTTTCCGGAACATCCGCCGGGCTCGCAATGGCCGGGGGTGCTGATCGGACCGGGCTCGCCGATCGTGGCGCAGGATTACTCCGGCCTGTCGGTGGCGGTGCTGGGGGGCGGCGACAACGCCTTCGAGAACTACGTCTATGTGCGCAACCGCGGCGCTCGCGCCGTGCACCTGTACGCCCGCAGCGTGCGGGCCCAGCAGCAATGGGTGCAGCGCGCCGGCAAGGAAGGCGTGCGCATCGGCCCGTACCAGGTCGATCCGGCCACGCGCAGCGTCGACGGCCAGCGCTACGACCTGATCCTGGTGTTCTACGGCTGGGAGCCGCAGGCCGCGTTCGCCGACGGCCTGCAACTGGCGCGCGATGCGCGCGGGTATATCCGCACCGATTTCGCCACCGCCGAGACCAGCGTGCCGGACATCTATGCCATCGGCGAAGTGGCCCACCGCATGCATCCCTGCGTGGTCACGTCGATGGCGGACGGCGTGGTGGCCGCCAAGGCGATCCAGCGGCGCTGGGAGCGCGCCGGGGAATAACGCCGGGCGCGTTGGCGGGCGGATACCTGTCCGGTTTGAGTTCCGGTAGCGAGCGGGTAATAATAATTATTCTCAAATAAACCCATCCGTTCCTCCCGGATCGTTTCCCATGTTCCATTCCCGCGCCGGCCGCGCCACGGCCGCCGCCGACTATCACCGCGTCGACGCGGCCTTCGACCTCGCCAACGGCCGCGGCCTGCGCGCCGGCGTGTTCCGCCGCGGCCGCACCGAATGGCGCGAAGAGGCGCTGTACCCCGGCCTCAAGGTCATCCTGCTCGATGGGCGCGTCAGCAGCCGGGTCGAGGACCGCCCGCCGCTGGCTCTGCGCGGCCCGGTGCTGTGCCTGGCCTGGGCGCCGGGGCAGGCCAGCGGCGCGGACGCGTTCGAGGCCGGCGTCGACCAGCAGTTCACGCTGGCCACGCTGCCGGCGGCGCAACTGCGCGACGAACTGGGCATCGATCCCGATTTCCTGCGCGGCCTGGACCCCGCCGCGGGCGCCGACGGCCCGGTCGTCTGGCACGGCGCGGCGGGCCGCGAGGCGCGGCGCATCGCCGCCCAGGTGCGAGTCTGCCGCTACGAGGGCGCGGCGCGCGCGCTGTATCTGGCGGCCAAGAGCCTGGAGCTGGCGGCGGTGGCGCTGGCCCAGGCCGGGCAGGCGTTGCCGGCCGGCCGCGCGGCGTCGCCGGTGGCCGCGGCCCGCGAACTGGACGCGGCGCACGAGGCGCATCGCCGCCTTGCCACCGACCTGCGCGAGGCGCCGTCGACGGCGGCGCTGGCGCGTGAACTCGGGCTCAACGCGCGTCAGCTGGACCTGGCGTTCAAGCGCGCCTTCGGCGTCAGCATGGCGCGCCATCTGCAGGAAACGCGCCTGACGCGCGGCCGCGAATTGATCCTGAACGGCGGCCTGAGCGTGTCTGAGGCGGCCTGGCACGTGGGCTACGCGCCCGCGCATTTCTCGGTGGCCTTCCGGCGCCGTTTCGGCGCCGCGCCCAGCAGCTTGCGCTGAACCCGCGCCGGCCCCGTCCGACATGGCGGACGCGGGCATCAATGCGCCAGCAGGAACCCCAGCACCGCCTCGCGGAATTCCGCAGGGCGTTCGATGTTGGACAGGTGCACCGCCTCCAGCAGGCGCCATTGCGCGCCGGGCACGGTCGCGGCGATCTGTTCGCCGTGGCTGGCGGCGGTGACGGTGTCGTCGCGGCCCGCGATCACCAGCGTCGGCCGCGGAATCAACGCGATGGTGCGGCGCAGGTCGGTGTCGCGCACCGCCGCGAACGCGCCCGCCAGGCCGTGCGGGTCGGTGTTCAGCAGCATGTCGCGGAAGGTGTCGATGACCGGCCCGCCGGCGCGCAGCATCGCGGCCGGGAACCAGTTCGCCAGGAACGTCTCGGCGGTCTCCGTCATGTCCGGCGCCCGCAGGGTGGCGGCGATGCGCTCGTCCCATTGCGGCGTGGGGCCGAGATAGGGCGAGGTGTTGGCCAGGATCAGCCGGTCGATGCGGTCCGGCGCATGCACGCCCAGCCATTGGCCGACGATGCCGCCCAGCGACAGGCCGAGGAAGTGGGCGCGGTCCACGCCCAGCGCGTCGAACAGTTCCAGCACGTCGCGGCCGAGCCGGTCCAGCGAGTAGGCGCCGGGCGGCACGCTGGACGCGCCATGACCGCGGGTGTCGAAGCGCAGCACGCGGAAGTGCCGCGCCAGCGCCGGCGCCAGGTCGTCCCACATGTGCAGCGTGGTGCCGATGGAGTTGGACAGGGCCAGCACCGGCAGGCCGGCGTCGCCGTCCCAGCGGTAGGCGATGCGGGCGCCGTCGCCCGTGGTGATGAAAGTCGTGTCGGTAGGCATGATGAGCGTCCTGTCATGTATGAGGGGGATGCGGGGCTCGGGGCGGATGTCGCGCTCATCCGCCGGGCCGGGCAACGGTGTCGACCGTGAGACGGATCGTAGTTGCGGCCCATCTTGAAAGAAATTACAAAGATCGCACAGTCACTGTAGGAAAACCTGACATGAGCGAATTCACGCTGCACGACCTGCAATGCTTTGACGCGGTGGTGCGGGCCGGCGGCTTCCAGGCCGCGGCCGAGACGCTGCACCGTTCGCATCCGGCGGTGTTCGCGGCCGTGGCCAAGCTGGAGCGGCAACTGGACCTGGCGCTGCTGGACCGCAGCGGCTATCGGGTGCGGCCCACTGCCGCCGGGCAATCGTTCCATGCGCGGGCCCAGGCGCTGCTGCGCGAACTGGCCGGCCTGCGCGCCCACGCCGAGCAGTTGGCGATGGGCCAGGAAAGCGAATTGAACGTGGTGGTCGGCGACTTCTGTCCGCGTCCGCTGCTGCTGGGGCTGCTGGGCCAGTTCTTCGCGCAGTGGCCGGCCACGCGCCTGAACCTGCACTTCGAGGCCGTGACCGGTCCGTGGGAACGGCTGCTGGATGGCGACGCCGACCTGATCCTGCACCGCGTGGAGCCGGGCGACGCGCGCGTCGAATGGCTGGAACTGGGCAGCGTGCCGTTCGTGCCGGTGGCCGCGCCCGGCTATCTGGCGCCGGCCCCGCGCGCGTTGCGACCCGAGCACCTGCGCGACTACACCCAATGCGTCATGCGCGACACCGCCCGCCACACGCCGGCGCGCGACTACTTCATGATCGAGGGCGCGCGCCGGTGCACCGTGGCCGACCCGTTGATGAAGAAGGAAATCATCCTGCAGGGCCTGGGCTGGGGCCACATGCCGCGCTTCCTGGTCGAGGACGAGTTGCGCGACGGCCGCCTGCTGTCGCTGGCCACCCGCCACCTGCCGGGCAGCACCGAGACGCTGGCCGCCGCGCGCCGCGCCGACCGGCCGCAGGGGCCGGTCATGGCGCGCCTGTGGGACGCCCTGCGCGCGCACGCGCCGGCGATCCGCCAGGCCGTGTCGCCGGTGAAAAAACGAAAGCCTTAATCCGGAATTCGAAAGCCTTTTGCATTGCCCGCCGCGGCGCCGTTGAAGATGATTATCAATCTTGTTGAACGGGCTGGAAGCGGAGGCAATGGTGGGTATCGAGACAGGTGGAACGCGCGCCGCATGGCTGCGGCGCGGCGCCATGATGATGGGCCTGGCGGCGGGCGCGCACGCTGGCGCGCAAACGGCTGAACCGGGCGGCACGGCCACGCTGGCGCCGGTGACAGTGCAGGGCGAGCAGGTCGGCGTCACCGAAGGCAGCGCGTCCTACACCGCGCCCAGCGTCACCATCGGCGGCAAGCTGCCGCTGTCGCTGCGCGAGATTCCGCAGTCGGTGTCGGTCATCACGCGCCAGCGCATCGAGGACCAGAACCTGGCGTCGCTGGAGGACGCCATGGCGCAGACCCCGGGCATCACCATCGACCTGATGGGCACCGCCGCGGTTCCGCAGTTCTATTCGCGCGGCTTCCAGATCGAGTACTTCCAGTACGACGGCGTGCCGATGCAGACCGGCGGCGCATCGTGGGCGCAGCCCGACCTGTTCATGTTCGACCACGTCGAGCTGTTGCGGGGCGCGGCCGGCCTGTTCAACGGCGCGGGCCAGCCGGGCGGCGTCATCAACCTGGTGCGCAAGCGTCCCGCGCGCACGCTGCAATTCAGCGGCTCGGCCAGCGCCGGATCATGGGACAACTACCGCGGCGAACTCGACCTGTCGACGCCGCTGAACGCGTCGGGCTCGGTGCGTGGCCGCATCGCCACCGCGCAGGAGGACCGCAAGTATTTCTACGACGTGGCCCATTCGCAGAAGCAGGCCTACTACGGCATCGTCGAGGCCGACCTGGGCGAGCGCACGCTGCTGACCGTGGGCGGCAGCTACCAGAAGCGCGATTGGCTGCCCTACATGATGCAGCTGCCGCGCTACAAGGACGGCGGCGATCTCGGGCTGACGCGCGGCACCTACCTGGGCGCCGACTGGAACCGCTGGGACTTCGAGAACACGCAGGTGTTCGCCGAGCTGGCGCACCAGTTTTCGTCGGACTGGACCGTCAAGCTCAACGTCAACCAGGCCGAGGAAACCAGCAAGCTCAAGTACGCCTACGTGCGCGGCGCCGTCGACCGCCAGACCGGCCTGGGGCCGCGCCTGTATGGCGGCGGCAACCAGTATCGCAATGAGCAGCTGGGCGTGGACCTGATGGTGACCGGCGCGTTCGAGGCGCTGGGCCGCCGCCACGAACTGGTGTTCGGCGGCAACTGGTACGACCGCAGCGCGCGCGCCTACAACGCCTATTCGCTGCCGGGCTTCGCGGCGCGGCCGGTGGACGTCTTCCATTACGACGTCCACGACCATCCGGAACCGGCCGACCCGCAATGGGGCAGCAAGAGCGACGTCAAGACGCGCCAGTCGGGCCTCTACGCGATGGCGCGCCTGAAGGTGGCCGATCCGTTGACGCTGGTGCTGGGCTCGCGCATGAGCTGGTGGCGCACGCAGAGCACCAACCTGATCAGCGGCCGCGGCGACCCTGCCATCAGCGAGCATGGCCGCATGACGCCGTATGCCGGGCTGGTCTACGACATCGACAGCCACTGGACCGCCTACGCCAGTTACGCCGACATCTTCCGCGTGCAGAGCGACCTGCGTTCGGCCAGCGGCGGATCGCTGCCGCCGGTGGTCGGCTCCAACTACGAGGCGGGCCTGAAAAGCGAATGGCTGGACGGCAAGCTGAACGCCTCGTTCGCGCTGTTCCGCATCACCGAGCGCAACCGCGCGCAGCGCGACCCGAACTACCCCGAGGTCGGCGATTGCTGCTACGAGGCCAGCGGCCAGGTGCGCAGCCAGGGGGTCGAAACCGAGGTGTCGGGCCGGCTCGCGCCGGGCTGGGAAGTGGCGGGCGGCTACACCTTCAACACCACCCGCTACCTGAAGGACAACACCAACGGCGGCGCGGCCTTCCGCACCTTCACGCCCCGCCACATCTTCCAGCTGTGGACCACCTATCAGCTGCCGGGCCAATGGAACCGCTGGAGCGTGGGCGGCGGCGTCAACGTCAAGAGCGGCATCTACACCGAAAGCGCGGCGCAGGGGCCGGTCAGCGGCAGCTCCGTGCGCGTGTCGCAGGGCGGCTACGCCATCTGGAACGCGCGCGTCGGCTATCGCGTCAACGAGCACGTCTCGCTGGGGTTGAACGTCAACAACCTGTTCGACAAGGTCTATTACCAGCGCCTGGGCAACGCCGACATGGGCAACGCCTATGGCGAGCCGCGCAGCGTCATGCTGAGCATGCGCGTCAAGTACTGATGAACGCTTCGCCTGCACGTATCGAGTGCAGGCATCACGAGGAGAATTCCATGCACGCATTCCTGTCGCAAACCCTGCGCGCCGCCGTCCTGGGCGCGGCGCTGTGCGCGGGCGCCGCGGCGCAGTCCGCC